>NZ_CABPSD010000002.1:0-577620 GCF_902459575.1 Pandoraea morbifera | reverse complement strand
AGCAACTACGAACAGCAACTACGAACAGCAACTACGAACAGCAACTACGAACAGCAACTACGAACAGCAACTACGAACAGCAACTACGAATAACTGCCAACTGCGGGGGTGTTTGGATTCACTTCGACAACCGACGTCATTCGACGTCAATAACGCGTACTTCGAATTGCGGTGATGCGAGACCTTTGAAACTCAGGGCTGCCGGTGATGCGTGTACAGCGATGCAGACCTGGAACGACGGAAACTGCGACTTGCTGAACTGCAATTGCGGATGAAGCGGAATTGCGACCTCTACGGCGGGATAACGTTGACCTACGCGGCGTCCTTGAACCGGACGCGGGTACACACTGTGCGGCGGTGACTGCGGCGATAGCGCAGGACCCGGTCAACGTGACTTGCCGCCGCCGTACGTGCGGCCTGACGATGCAGGTACCGCACCCTCGCCGCCGAAATGCCGATGGCAACGATAGCGACACACAACCAACTGACAAAAATCACGGACCTTCTCCCTTGAATGACAGTCGCGCAACCTTTCGTCGGCGCGCATCCAATTCGGAGGGAAATCAAAAAGCGTGAATGCCGCTGGTTGCGTCTGCAACAAACCTCAATGGAAACGAATTCTAATGATAATCCCTAATGGGGTAAACCCTTAATTTGGGAATTGGTGTCGTTTTTAGACGAAATGCCACGAAATTTCCAAACAATCGTTTGAAATGTAAGTCGGTAAAAACGCGGAAAAAATCGACCCGAACCCGCATGGATCCGCGCGTTCGGGTCAATTTGGTCGAACACTCGGAGAGATCAGAACGTGTGCTTCAGACCCATGCCGACGAGCAATTGCGTGCGCGCGCCCGCGTCGATGCCATACGAACCGACGGACGCATTCGCCTCCACGGTCCGTCCCTGACGGAGCGTCGTGCCTACCGCCTGTTGATAGCCGCCGATCACATACGTCGATGTGCGCTTGGACAAGGCGTACGTCACCCCCGCGTTGAACTGGTTGTAGTGGGCGCCCACGCCGTCCGCGCGCATGCGCGTGTAGCTATAGCCGACGCCGGTGTTGAGCGCGGGCGTCAGTGCGTACGTGGCGAAGGCGTTGACGGTATCGAACTTCGCCACGCCACGGAACGCGGAGAGCGCGTCGCTCGAATACTGGGCATTGGACAGCGAGACTCCGAGGATTGCCGGGCCGACGGTGTACTTTGCCCCGGCGCGCGCGATGCGCACCTTGCTGGCCGTGCGGAAACCATCGTTGATCGGCGAGTTGAACAACGAACCGGCGCTGCCCGCCCACTCACGAGGCCCGCTTGCCGGAGCCTCCGGCGCGTCGCTGGCCAGTCGTTCGCGCTGATAGCCGCCATCCGCGAAGAAGTAACCTGCCGCGAGGGCAACCGGCCCATTGCTGTAGGCACCCGCGAGGCCGAACGAACGCCCCGCGCCAGTCTTCCCCGCGACACCTCCCGTTGCGTACATGCCTTCGAACTGCAGGCCGCCGAAATTCGGCGTGGCGTATCGGATCGCATTGTTGATGCGCGCACCGTTGTCGTAGTTGTCGACGTCGCCCGGTGTGGCGAAGAAGCCGCCGAAGTAGCCGTCGGCGGTCAGGCCCTGCACGAGATTGACCACGGGGTCGTATTGCCGGCCGATCGTGACTTCGCCCCATTCGTTGCCGCGCAAGCCGACGATCGCCTTGCGGCCGAATGCCAGACCGCCATTGCCGAGCGCGCCGGTGACCCCGTTGAACCCGCTCTCGATCTGCCACAGTGCGGTAAGGCCGCGACCCAGCGATTCCGTGCCGCGCAGACCCCAGCGACTGCCACCGATGATGTTGCTGGTGATGCCGGAGAGCGGTTGGGCGCCATTGTCGGTCGCCGTGTGATTGGCGTGCACGAATCCGGAATCGATCGTGCCGTAGAGCGTGACGTTGTTTTGGGCGTGGGCGCCAGCCGGCAGGCCGAGCGCCGTGAGTGCCGCGGCGAGCGCAAGGGCGCGCAGGCCGGTGTTCGAGTGTGGACGTTGGTTCATGATGTCGAGCGCTTTGCCGCGCATGGTTGAAATCGACACCGAGAATATTTCCGATCACCTATTCGGATTCCTTATGAAAATTCCGAAAGCGGTGAAGTCCACATGACAGCAAACGTCATCCGAGGTCGCTGTCGAATTTTCTAGGAACCGTCCTCGCTCATTTCGACAGAACGCCGCAACTCGCGGCGCCGCTGACAAAGGAGGGCGGCCAGCGTCAATCCGTCGCTTTCACGTGGCCCGCGCGTCGCGCGGCCACACGCGACAAGGCCGCCCAGTCGAGATGCCCTTCGCCATGCGCCAGGCTGTCCAGATGGTTGTCGCGCAACACGCTGCCGAACGGCATCGGCACGTTTGCCGCCTCGCCAGCGAGCAGCGCCAGACGCACGTCCTTGGCGCCGAGCGAAAGTTTGAAGCCGGCCGGTTCGAAGACCTGTCGGGCGATCGCGCCACCGTAGCCGGTGTATGCGGGAGTCGCGAAGACCGTGCTCGTGATCATGTCGAGGAAATCGGCGCCGGACACCCCATGCCCCTCGGCGAGCGCGGCCGCTTCGCTCATGGCTTCGATGGCACTCGCGATCATGAAATTCGCGCCGAGCTTCACGACGTTGGCCTGCTCAGGCACGTCGCCGAACCGCCAGGTGCGTTGTCCGAGTACATCGAATATCGGCTGCACGACATCGAGCGCGGCGGCGTCGCCTGCCGCCAGGATGTTGAGCTTGCCGGCCTCGGCGACGTTCACGCGGCCGAGCACGGGAGCGGCGACGTAGCGCAGGCCGAGCGATTCGCACGTCGAACGCGTTTCGCGCGCGAAATCGAGCGATACGGTAGCCATGTTCACCACGACGGCATTGCGTGTCAGGACATTCAGCGCACCGCCGTCGAGCAGCACGGTGCGTGTGGTGTCGTCGTCGGCCAGCATGGCGATGAGCACGTCGACGCCGTGCGCGGCCTGCGCGGCACTCGACGCCGGCGTGGCGCCCTCTGCGCTCAGGGCGTCGACAGGGCCGTGCGAGCGGTTCCACACACGCACGGAGAAGCCTGCCCTGACCAGATTGCGAGCCATGGGGGCGCCCATGGTGCCAAGTCCCAGAAATCCGATGTTCATCAATGCTCCCGATGTCAAAAGTGTCGTTGCCGCGCCGGGGAAGGACGTTGCGCAAGGGGAGCGCCCGTCCTGAGTCGGCTGCGTGAGCGACAGCATGACACCGAACGCGCGTTGCCGCAGAGAAGACGAGAGGAGATCGATTTCGTGATAGGCGGCGGGCGCCGGTTTCGTGCAGGCATCCTGTTGCGCTTGTCCGGCGATCGGCTCGATACCGTGCAGCCGTCGTCTGCCAATGCTCACCTGTCGTCCACCCATCGCTCAGCCGGAGCCCACACGTCGCCTACACGCCGCCCATACATCGGGGGGTATCGACCCGCCATCGTGCGGTGTCGCCCCGGCGCTGCCGATGCCTTCGGCTATCCCCGGCGTGCCGGCCGGGCGGCGGTAAGATGCGGGCTATGGCGTGTCGCGAGGCGCGGTGCGCGGTGAGTGGTGTGCGACGCACGCGTGACGTCCGCGCTTGCCGGGAGGGCAGCCGCCGACAAGCCTCGATTGTGCCAACTGTGCCAACTGTGCCGATTGTGCCAATTGCCGCCGCGAGTGCCGCGAATGTGCCGAACTCGCGGAATTTTTTCCGATCCACATCGCTCCGACCCCGTCATGACCGTTCGCAACAACTGGCCGAGCTTCAAGGCGTTGCCATATCCGGTGTACTTCCGCTACGACGAGTTCGCGGCGCAAACGGCGTGGGTGCCGCATCGCCACGATTGGGGGCAATTGAATTACGTTGCCAACGGCGTGATGCAGTTGGAAATCGAGGGCGCACGCTTTCTGTCGCCACCGCAATATGCGGTTTGGATTCCGCCGAAGGCGGCACACGCCAGCTTCAACGCGCACGCGGTGGTTTATCGCTCCGTCTATATCGACGCTTCACTTGCTGTGGCGCTTCCAGCCACGGCCGCCACATTGCAGATGAGCGGCCTGTTGCGCGCGATTCTGTCGGACTTCGCGGAGCGCGGGGTGGCGTGTCCGCAGACCGAAGCGGACCGGCGGCTCGCGCACGTGCTGGTCGATCAACTGGCGCTGGCGCCGGCCGAGCCGCGCTTCCTGCCGCAGGCGCGCTCACCGTCGCTGATTCGCGTGCTCGACGCGCTGCAGAGCGAGCCTGGCGACAATCGCACGCTCGCGCAATGGGCGCGAACGATTTCCATGACGGAGCGTACGCTGGCGCGTCATTGCATCACAGAGCTCGGGATGACGCTGGGGCAGTGGCGGCAGCGCATGCGGTTCATGCGCGCCATCGAGGGGTTGGAGGCAGGTCGAACCGTGAAGTCGATCGCCTTCGATCTCGGCTACGCCACGCCTTCGGCGTTCATCGACATGTTCGCGCGCGAATCGGGGTGCACGCCCGAGCAATTCCGGCGCCGGACGATTCGGGGAGAGGGCGCGGACGATTCCGTCTGAACCCGCCCGCGCCCCCATCCGCACCCGGCCCCTGTCATGGCTGCCGCGAACGTGCCCCGCTCACGCTACGGCGTGACCTTCACCGCTTGAACGCGAGCAATTGCGCGCCTTCGGGCACCTGATCGCCCACCGCGTACAGCACTTCCTCGATTTCGCCGTCGGCGGGGGCGCTGATGGTGTGCTCCATCTTCATCGCTTCCATCACGAGCAGCGGCGCGCCTTTCTCGACCTTCGCGCCGACCTGCGCAAGTACGGCGATGACCTTGCCCGGCATCGGCGCGGTCAGGCGGCCTTCGCCGCCTTCCTGCCCGCCGGCCTGGGCCAGCGGGTCGTGCCAGCGCAGCGTCCACGACTGACCGTCGGCGAACACGTGCGCCGTTTCCTGCTCGAAATCGACGTGGCCCTGCACGCGCCGCTCGCCCAGCGTCACGCGATACACGCCACCGTCGTGGGCATAGCGGTACGGATAGGTCTGACCGTCGACCGTGAGGGTGCTCGCCTGCGCGCCGCTCGTGAGCACGACGTCGCGGCGCGTCTCGCCATGATCGAAGGACATGGTGCGCTGGTAATCGCCGTTCAAGCGCCAGCCGGTGGCGAGCTGCCATGGCGAATGGTGGTCGATGCTGTCCTGATACTTGCGACGTCCAGTCACCGTTTCGCGCGAGAGCTGCGCGGCCACGGCCAGCGCCAACGCCGTTGCCGGCGCCGCGGCGGCGGCCGGGAACAGCGTATCGCGGTGCCGCTCGATCAGACCGGTGTCCAGGTCGGCGCCGGCAAACGGCTCGCTCGCGACCAGACGCCCGAGGAACGCGATGTTCGTCTGCACGCCGACCACGCGGTACTGTCCGAGGGCGCGGCGCATGCGGGCGAGCGCTTCGTCGCGGTCCTGGCCCCAAACAATGAGCTTGGCGATCATCGGATCGTAGAACGGCGAAATCGTATCGCCTTCGCGCACGCCCGAATCGATGCGCACGGCGGCCGGGGTGGCGCCGCTGCCGATCTCGAACTGCACCGACGCGGGCGGACGTAGCGTCGAGAGCGTGCCGGTCGACGGCAGGAAGTTGTTGTCGGGATTCTCCGCATAGATCCGCGCCTCGAGCGCGTGACCGTGAATGCGCAGTTCATCCTGCTTGCGCGGTAGCGCTTCTCCGGCCGCCACGCGCAATTGCCACTCCACGAGATCGAGGCCGGTGATCATCTCCGTGACCGGGTGTTCGACCTGCAGGCGGGTGTTCATCTCCATGAAGTAGAACGAGCCGTCCTGATTGGCGATGAACTCGACCGTGCCCGCACCGACGTAGCCCACGGCGCGCGCGGCGTTGCAAGCGGCTTCGCCCATCGCGCGGCGGCGCCCTTCGGTCATGCCTGGCGCGGGCGCCTCCTCCAGCACCTTCTGGTGACGGCGCTGCACCGAGCAGTCGCGCTCGAAGAGATACACGCAGTTGCCATGGGTGTCGGCGAACACCTGGATTTCGATGTGGCGCGGACGCGTCAGGTACTTCTCCACCAGCACGCGTTCGTCTCCGAAGCTGCTCGACGCCTCGCGCTGGCAAGACGCGAGTGCGGCGCGAAACTCCTCGCTGCGCTCGACCACGCGCATGCCCTTGCCGCCGCCGCCGGCGCTGGCCTTGAGCAATACCGGGTAGCCGATCTCGTCGGCGCGCGCGTGCAGGAACGCCGTATCCTGGTTGTCGCCGTGATAGCCCGGAACGAGCGGCACGGCCGCGCCTTCCATGAGCGTCTTCGCGGCGCTCTTGCTACCCATGGCCCGGATGGCGCTCACCGGCGGGCCGATGAAGACGATGCCCGCCGCCTGGCACGCGGCCGCGAAGGCCTCGTTCTCGGACAGGAAGCCGTACCCCGGATGGATCGCCTGCGCGCCCGTGGCCCTGGCGGCATCGATGATGGCTTCGATGCGCAGATAACTGTCGCGCGCTGCGGCCCCGCCGACATGCACGGCTTCGTCGCACACGGCCACATGCTTGGCGTGCGCGTCGGCGTCGGAATAGACGGCCACCGTGCGGATGCCCAGCCTTGCGGCCGTGGCTGCCACGCGGCAGGCGATTTCGCCACGGTTGGCGATGAGGATTTTGTCGAACATATTGCCTCCGGAAAATGATCGATTGGGGCGGTACCCACGCCATTGCCCCGCTTGTGACGAAGCAACGATGCATGCGCACCCGTCTTTATTGCTGTGCAGCTTCGCCGCCACGGCGGATCGTCTTCGCGATCTCACCGCCGGTGCGGCGCATGACTTTTCAATACCTCCTCACCGCCCGTCGGCACCTCGGGCTGCCAGCGCTCAATGCGTGGCGCAGGCCGACGTCGCGCCGCAGTCGTCCGGCCCGCCAGCCGGGCTCAGCTTGTCCTCGGTCGACGTGCGCATGCCCAGGCGCGCGAGCAGCGCGCGATCGTGCTCGGCTTGCGGGTTTTGCGTGACGAGGAGCTTCTCGCCGTAGAACATCGAGTTCGCGCCGGCGAGAAAGCACAACGATTGCAACGCGTCGTCCATCATCTCGCGTCCGGCCGACAGGCGCACCATCGCGCGCGGCATGGTGATTCGCGCCACGGCGATCATGCGTACGAAGTCGAACGGATCGACGCTCTCGTTGTGTTCGAGCGGCGTGCCTTCGATCTTCATCAGGTTATTGATGGGCACTGACTCGGGATACGGCGACATGTTGGCGAGCTGCGCGATCAGGCCGGCGCGCTCGCGCTGCGTCTCGCCCAGGCCGACGATGCCGCCGCAGCAGACCTTCAGGCCGGCTTCGCGCACCCGGGCGAGCGTATCGAGGCGATCCTGATACGTGCGCGTGGTGATGATCTGCCCGTAGAACTCCGGCGACGTATCGAGATTGTGGTTGTAGTAGTCGAGACCGGCGTCGCGCAACTGCTCGGCCTGACCGTCGCGCAACATACCGAGCGTCACGCAGGTCTCGAGACCGAGCGCCTTCACTTCGCGCACGATTTCGCCCACGGCGTCGACCTGATGCGGCTTCGGGCTGCGCCAGGCGGCCCCCATGCAGAAGCGGGTGGCCCCGGCTTCCTTCGCGCGCTTCGCGGCCGCGACGACTTCGTCGACCGGCATGAGCTTCTCGGCTTGCACGCCAGTGTCATACCTGGCCGACTGCGGGCAGTACGAGCAGTCTTCCGGGCAGCCACCGGTCTTGATCGAGAGCAGCGTGGAGAGCTGCACGGCGTTGGCGTCGAAGTGTTCGCGATGCACCTGTTGCGCACGGAAGATCAGATCGTTGAACGGCAGTGCGAACAACGCCTCGATCGCGTCGACGGTCCAGGGCGTGTCGTTGCGGCGCAGGGCTTCGTCGTGTCCGTGTGCGGCGGTGTGAGCGTGAACTTGCATGGTGAGATTCCTTGAATGCTTTGATATCGGGGGGCCGTCGTGTGTCGTATCGTCACGATCGGGGCGCGTCGGGCAATCGCGAGGCAAGCGGGGCTTGCGCATGGCGATGCGGCGCCGAATCCACGAGCGGTGCAATGTCGAGATAACCCGAGGCCGTCGCGGCGTCGGGATGCGGCAGGTGCGGCACGCGGCCGAGCAGTGGGGCACCGATGCGCGCGGCAATGGCGTCGACGTTGGCGTCCACATGACGCATGTCCGGATCGACGTGATTGGCGACCCAGCCGGCAAGCGTCAGGCCGCGAGCGGCAATCGCCTCGGCCGTGAGCAGCGCGTGGCTGATGCAGCCCAGGCGCAGTCCGACGACGAGCACGACCGGCAGGCCGAGCTGACGCGCGAGGTCCGCGGTGTCGGGCGCGCTCGCATCGGGGCCGAGCGGCACGCGGAACCCGCCCACGCCTTCCACGATCACCAGGTCGGCGCGCGCGGCGATACGCGCGTAGCCATCGCGAATCACGCGGCAGTCGAGATCGATGCCTTCGGCCGCGGCGGCAATGTGCGGCGCGGCGGCATCCTTGAGCACATACGGGCAATACCAGTCGTCGGGCAGTTTCAGATTGCTCGCGGCGTGCAGCTGCTCGACGTCGTCGTTGACGAACCGGCCGTTATGCTCCGATGCCCCGGCGGCCACGGACTTGAGGCCGGCACACACCAGACCGCGCCGCGCGGCGGCCTGCAGTAGCGCCGACGACACGAGCGTCTTGCCGATCTCGGTGTCGGTGCCGGTGACGAAGAATGCATGGCGCGCGGGCGTGGCGCGCTCGGCGATCGTAAGCGTTTGATCAGTCATGGTCGTGCGCCGTCCAGTCGCGGTCGAGCTGGTTGATGGCCGCTGCCAGGCGGGCGATGTCGTCTTCCGTGTGTGCGGCGCTGAGCGTGACGCGCAGTCGCGATGTGCCGGGAGCGACGGTCGGCGGACGAATCGCGGGTACCCACAGTCCCGCCTCGGCCAGACCGGCCTGGGCGTGCAGCGCCGCGGCGTTCTCGCCGAGGATGATCGGTTGCACACCCGTGGGCGAGGCCATGTGCCGCCAGTGGCGCAACGTGAGGGTGTCGCGCAGTTGGGCGATGCGTGCTTGCAGCGTGGCGCGGCGCTCCCGCCCCTCGTCGCCGGCGATGATCGCCAGGCTCGTGAGCAGCGCATGCGCCTGCGACGGCGCGGCCGCCGTGGTGAAGATGTACGGACGCGCGCGATTGACGAGCCATTCGATCACGCGCCGGTTCGCGGCCACGTACGCGCCGCCCACGCCCGCCGCCTTGCCGAGCGTGCCGATGATGACGAGGTTGGGCGAGCGCAACGCGAAATGCTCGAACACGCCGCGTCCGTTTTCGCCCACGACACCGAATCCGTGCGCATCGTCCACGATCAGCCACGCATTGTGGCGTTCGGCCAGCGCGAGCAGTTGCGGCAGCGGCGCAATGTCGCCGTCCATGGAGAACACGCCGTCGGTCACGATCAGCTTCGTCTCGGCCGTGCTGGCGGCGAGCAACGCGCCCAGCGCGTCGACGTCGCCGTGCGGGTAGATCTGCGTGCGTGCGCGCGACAGTCGCGCACCGTCGATGAGTGACGCGTGATTGAGCGCCTCGGAGAAGATCTCGGCGTCCTTGCCCGCGAGTGCCGAGATCGTCGCCAGGTTAGCCATGTATCCCGTGCAGAAGTACAGTGCGCGGGCTTCGACCAGATGCGGCGACATGAATTGCGCAAGCGCGTCTTCAAGTTCGGCATGGGCCCGGAAATGACCGCTGATGAGGTGCGAGGCTCCGCTGCCCGCACCGTATCGCTGCGCGCCGTCGATCAGCGCGGCCACGACCTTCGGATGTGCCGCGAGTCCGAGATAGTCGTTGCTCGTGAAGGCGAGGACGTCGCGGCCGTCAGCGCATACGTGCGGCTGGCACGGTGTGGAAACCACGCGATGACGGCGGCGCAGATGCGCGCGGTCGATCTCTGCGAGGCCCGCGTCGAGACGGTCGAAGAGCGGGGGAAGGGTGTGCGCGGTCATGCTGCCTGCTCCTTCCCGAACTTCACGGCTGTCCCGCCGTGCCTGTGGCTGCCGAGGTCGCGCATCGTGGCATCGAACGCGGCCATCGTGCGGCTGGCGAGCCAGTCGATCGTCGCGTCGTCGAGCACGTACGGCGGCATCAGGTAGACGGTATTGCCGATCGGGCGCAGCAGCACGCCGCGCGCGCGCGCTTCGGTGTAGAAGCGTAGTGAGAACGCACGGACCGCCTCCGCCGCCTGCGGCACCTCGGCGTCGAACGCCCAGATCATGCCGCGCTGGCGGAAATGCTTCGCGCGCGGGTCGTTGGCCAGCGGCGCGAGCGCATCGGACAGACGCCTGGCACGCAACGCATTGACGGCGAGGACGTCGTCGTCCGCGAAGATGTCGAGCGTGGCCAACGCGGCGCGGCACGCCAGAGGATTGCCCGTGTACGAATGCGAATGCAGGAAGCCGCGCGCGGTGTCGTCGTCGTAGAACGCGTCGAAGATGGCGTCGCGCGAAAGCACGAGCGAGAGCGGCAGGTATCCGCCACTGATGCCCTTGGACAACGTCAGCAGATCAGGCCAGATGCCGGCGTGTTCACAGGCGAAGAACGTGCCCGTGCGCCCGCATCCCACGGCGATCTCGTCGGCGATCAGGTGCGCACCGTGTCGGTCGCACAGCGCGCGCACCCGGCGCAGATACTCGGGGTCGTGCATCGCCATGCCGGCCGCGCACTGCACGAGCGGCTCGACGATGACGGCGGCAATGCGTCCCTCGCGGCGTACCAGCAATGCCTCGAGTTCGGCGGCCGCACGATGCGCGACATCGACGCCCGATTCGCCGTCGCGCGCGTTGCGCGCGTCCGGCGACGCCACGACATGCGCGTGGCGCAGCAACGGGTCGTAGGCGTCGCGAAACAACGCGACGTCGGTCACGGCCAGTGCGCCCAGCGTCTCACCGTGATAACCGTGACGCACGCAAACGAATTCGCGCTTGTCGTCATGCCCCTGGTTGCGCCACGCATGAAAGCTCATCTTGAGCGCGATCTCGACGGCCGAAGCGCCGTCGGACGCAAAGAAGGCATGGCCGAGCACGCCGCCGGTCAGCGCCGACAGGCGCTCTGCCAGCGCCACGACCGGCTCGTGCGTGAAGCCGGCCAGCATGGCGTGCTCCAGACGGCCGAGCTGGTCGACGAGCGCGGCGTTGATGCGCGGGTTGGCGTGACCGAAAAGGTTGACCCACCAGGAACTGATGGCATCGAGGTAGCGCTCGCCGTCGGTATCGACGAGCCAGGGGCCCTCGCCGTGCGACAGCGCGACGAGTGGCAGCTTTGCCTGTTGCTTCATCTGCGTACAGGGGTGCCAGACCTGTCGCAGACTTCGCGCGGCGAGATTGCCGGGACCGGCGGGGGGGCGCGGGAAGGCGTCCATCATTGACTCCTTGGTTGGCCGCGACGCACGACGCCCGCCCGAAGGCGGTGGTCGATTGTCCGGCTGGCCCGCGGCAGGCATCGCGCGCAGCGGTGTCGCATGGGGCCGGAGGTGGGGGATGGGCGCATGGTAGGCAAAGCGATTTGGCAGGGCAATAGGCGGAAATGTGGCAAAAACGTGAGGTTTTGCGTGCCATAGGAAGACGTTATCGATAATTCCTCAAAACCCGCCGATAACGTTGCGGCATCTCCGTCGTTGCGTCTCCCCAAAAATATTTGTAACCGTTCGGGCGGCCGTCAGGCGCGCGCGGGCACAGCGCGCGCTCAGTTCTCGCTCAGTCCGCGCTGCGCCACGACGGCGCGCGCTTCTCGAGGAACGAACGCACGCCCTCGCGGCCTTCCTCCGACGCGCGGATCTTCGCAATACGCTCCGCGGTGTCCGCGATCGCGCTGTCGTCGACGGCGCGACTCGCGAAATCCTGCACGAGGCGTTTGCATTCCTTGACGGCGTTGGGACTGTTCTCGGCCAATGCCTTGGCCAGCGCGTGCACGGTGCCGTCGAGCGCGTCGGCGCTCACGACCTCGTGCACGAGCCCGTGCCGTTGCGCCGTCGACGCCGTGAAGCGCTCAGCCGTGAGGAAGTATCGGCGCGAAGCCTGTTCGCCCAAGGCGCGAATGACGTACGGCCCGATCGTCGCCGGAATCAGGCCGAGCTTTGCCTCCGACAGGCAGAAATGCGCCGTGTCGACGGCGACGACGACGTCGGCCACGGCCGCCAGACCGACGCCCCCGGCGTATGCGTCGCCTTGCACGCGTGCGATCACCGGCTTCGGGCAGCGGTAGATGGTGTTGAGCATGACGGCAAGCGTCATGGCGTCGGCACGGTTCTCGGCGTCCGAGTAACCGGCCATCTTCTTCATCCAGTTCAGGTCGGCGCCGGCGCAGAAGGCGACGCCTTCTGCCGCGAGCACGATGACGCGCACGTCGTCGTTCGTGGCGAGCGCGCGAAACGCACCTGTGAGTTCTTCGATGACCGTCTCGTTGAACGCATTGCGAACATCGGGACGATTGAGCGTGACGGTGGCGACATGCGCGTCGACGCCGAATTTGAGCGTGGCAAGATTCATGACGTGGAAATCCTCGAGTGGCCGGGCGTGTCGATCGGGGCGATTACATGCGGAACAGGCCGAAACGCGAATCCGGAATCGGTGCGTTCAGCGAGGCCGACAGGCCCAGTCCGAGCACCGTGCGCGTATCGGCCGGGTCGATCACGCCGTCGTCCCACAGGCGGGCGCTCGCGTAATACGGATGTCCCTGACGCTCGTACTGATCGCGGATCGGTTGCTTGAAGGCGTCTTCCTCCTCGGCGCTCCATTGACCGCCCTTGGCCTCGATGCCGTCGCGCTTGACCGTGGCGAGCACCGATGCGGCCTGCTCGCCGCCCATCACCGAGATGCGGGCGTTCGGCCACATCCACAGGAAGCGGGGCGAGTATGCACGACCGCACATGCCATAGTTGCCTGCCCCGAACGACCCACCGATGATCACGGTGAACTTTGGCACGTTGGCCGTGGCCACGGCCGTCACCATCTTGGCGCCGTGCTTGGCGATGCCTTCGTTCTCGTACTTGCGACCGACCATGAAGCCCGTGATGTTCTGCAGGAAGATCAGCGGGATCTTGCGCTGGCAGCACAGCTCGATGAAGTGCGCGCCCTTCTGCGCCGACTCCGAGAACAGAATGCCGTTGTTCGCCACGATGCCCACCGGGTAGCCCCACAGATGCGCGAAGCCGCACACGAGCGTGGTGCCGTAGCGTGCCTTGAACTCGTCGAACTCGGAGCCGTCGACCAGACGCGCGATCACTTCGCGCACGTCGAACGGCTTCTTCGTATCGGCGGGAATCACGCCGTAAAGCTCGCGTGCGTCGTACTTCGGCTCGACCGGGGGGCGTACGGCGACGGTCGCGGGCTTGCGCCGGTTCAGGTTCGCGGCGATGCTGCGCGCGATGGCAAGCGCATGCGCGTCGTTCTGGGCGAAATGGTCGGCCACGCCTGACAGGCGCGTGTGCACGTCGGCGCCACCGAGATCTTCCGCACTCACTTCCTCGCCGGTGGCGGCTTTCACCAGCGGCGGGCCGCCGAGGAAAATCGTGCCCTGTTCCTTGACGATGACCGACTCGTCGCTCATGGCAGGCACATACGCGCCACCGGCCGTGCACGAGCCCATCACCACGGCAATTTGCGGAATGCCCTTCGCGGACATCTGCGCCTGGTTGTAGAAGATGCGTCCGAAGTGATCTCGGTCGGGGAACACGTCGTCCTGATTCGGCAGGTTGGCCCCGCCCGAGTCGACCAGATAAATGCAGGGCAGATGATTCTGCTCGGCGATCTCCTGCGCGCGCAGGTGCTTCTTGACCGTCATCGGGTAATAGGTGCCGCCCTTGACCGTGGCGTCGTTGCACACGATCACGCATTCCTGGCCCGATACGCGGCCGATGCCGGTGATCACGCCCGCGCCCGGGGCGTCGTCGTGATACATGCCGATGGCGGCGAGCTGCGAGAGCTCGAGAAACGGCGAGCCCGGATCGAGCAGTTGTTGAACGCGCTCGCGCGGCAGCAGCTTGCCGCGGGCGATGTGCTTCTTGCGCGCGGCCTCGCCGCCGCCACCGGCCAGTTGCGCGATACGCGCGCGCAGGTCGTCGACCAGGGTCTGCATCGTGGCCGCGTTGCGTGCAAAGTCTTCGCCGCGCGGGTTGAGTTTGCTCTCGAGAATCGGCATGTGACGAAATCCGGTGGAGGGTGAGTTGTCGTGAAATGCGTGGCTTGGGCGATGCGAACCGTCGCGCGGACGCTTCGCGCGCGTTGTCAGTCGTACAGATCGCCGTCGACGTAACGCCAGCGTCCGTCGTCGGTGCGCTCGAAGCGGCTGCGCTCGTGCAGCCGGTGCGCGCGGCCGCCGACCTTGTAGCGGGCGACGAATTCGACTTCCGCATGCGCGTCGTCGCGTTGCAGGTGCGCCTTGACCTGGAGGCCAAGCCATTGGGGCGCGTCGTCGAACTCGAGCGAGGCGGGGCGCGTGCGCGCCGCCCAGGTGTCGAGCAGATACGCCGCGTCGTGGCGCACGAATGCCGTATAGCGCGAGCGCATCAGCGTCTCGGCCGTGGGCGCGATGTCGCCTCGTTCGAGATAGCGTGCGCAACAGTCGTCGAACGCGAGACCGCCGCAGGGGCAGGCTTCGCGTCCGGTGTCCTGTGTCGTGTCGTCGCGCGACGGTTGGGGTCTTGCCATGATGTTGTCGTGCCTTGTTGTCAGAGCTTGCCGTGCTTCAGGCAGGCCTCGACCTGTGCGAAGCGGTCGAACCCCCAGAACGGCTCGCCGTCCACGATGACGAACGGCGAACCGAACACGCCGCGCGCCATCGCCAGATCGATCTCGGCCTTGAGATGATCCTTCGCCGCCGGGGAATGCATGCCCGCGTCGAGTGCCGCGCCGTCGATGCCCAGCGACTCGCCAATACGCACGAGTTCCGCCGGATCTCCGATGTTCACGTCGTCGACGTACAGCGCCGTGAAGATCGACTTGGCAAATTCCGCGGACAGGTCGCCGCCGCGATGGTCCTGCACCCAAAGCACGGCGCGCTCGGCCGCCTGGGTGGGAATCGGGAAATGCGTTGGCCGTTTGTACGGAATCTTGTGAAAGCGCGCGGTGCGCTCCACGTCGTGCCGCAGATACTCGGTCTTGATCGGATGCTGCACCGGCGCACCCGTGCCATTCACTTTGTAGACGATGTCGAGCAGGATCGGATGCCACGCGACACCGCGCCCGTTCTTCGAAGCGATGTCATCGATGCAGGTGCTCGCAAAATACCCATACGGGGATGCGAAGTCGAAATAAAAGTCGATAGCGGACGTCATGTTGGCTCCCGTTCCGAGTGACGTTTCTGGCCCGCGAATCAAAAGATACGGCGGTGTGGCAACCACTGATGCATACAGCTTGTTATTCGGTTGTGCGCCGGGCCATGTTCGCCCGGTCGCCGCCCATCGATGTTCCGTCGATGCAATTCTTGCTGCCCGCCCGGCTTACCAGGTGAGCGCGTTGCCGTCGTAGTTGAAGAAGCCGCCGTTGTGCGTGGCGCGCTCGCCCGGTGCACGGGCGAGTACGCGGCGCATGCCGGCGACGCTCGTCTGCACGTCGATGTCGGCGTGCTCGCCGCCCATGTCCGTGCGCACCCAGCCGGGGTGCATGGCCACGCATGTGGCGCGCCGCGCTTCGAGCGACGTCGCTTTCACAATCGAATTCACGGCCGCCTTGCTGGCGCGATACAGCCAGCTGCCGTTCGAATCCATGAGCGCCACGCTGCCCATGCGACTCGACAGGAACCCGAAGGCGCCGCCGGCGGCCTCGACCAGCGGAAGCACGAGCGGCGCGGCATGCATGGCACCGAGCACGTTCGTGTGAAACACGCGGTCGAATTCCGCCGTTGTGACCGGCGCGAGGCCCGTCGTGCGCTCGGAATTCACGCCCGCGTTGTAGACCGCAACGTCGAGTGTCACGCCGTCCAGTTGCCACGACAGGCCGGAGATCGATTCGATACGCGTGACGTCGAGCTTGAGCGGCTCGGCGCCCAGTTCGCGCAGGGCCGCCAGTCCGTCGTCGTTGCGGGCGGTGGCGAACACGCGCCAGCCGTCTTCCCGGTATTGCCGCACGAACTCCATGCCGATGCCGCGCGAGGCGCCGATGATGAGTGCTGTTTTCATGAGGAGTGGGTTCCGAAGAGCCTTGAGAGAGCCGTCAGCGGGCTCAGACGAGTTCAACGGCCATCGCCGTCGCTTCTCCGCCACCGATACACAGGCTGGCCACGCCGCGCTTGCCCCCGGTCTTGCGCAACGCGCCGATCAGCGTCACGAGAATGCGCGCACCGGACGCGCCGATGGGGTGGCCGAGCGCGCACGCGCCGCCATGAATGTTGACCTTCTCGTGCGGCAGGTCGAACTCGTGCATGGCGGCCATCGTGACGACGGCGAACGCTTCGTTGATTTCGTACAGATCGACGTCGTTCGCCGACCAGCCGGTCTTCTCGAAGAGTTTGCGCATGGCGCCGACCGGTGCGGTGGTGAACAGGCCCGGTGCCTGGGCAAACGTGCTGTGCCCGACGATGCGAGCGAGCGGCGCGAGTCCAAGACGTTTCGCCGTCGACTCGCGCATGAGCACCAGCGCGGCGGCGCCGTCGGAGATCGAGGACGAATTCGCGGCCGTGACCGTGCCGTCCTTGCGGAATGCCGCCTTGAGCGTGGGAATCTTTTCGGGGTTGGCCTTAAACGGTTGTTCGTCCTGGTCGGCGACGGTGTCGCCCTTGCGGCCGGGTACCGTGACGGGTGTGATTTCCCACGCGAACGAGCCGTCCTTCGTCGCGTTTTGCGCGCGCTCGAGGGAGGCGATCGCGAACGCGTCCTGCGCTTCGCGGGTAAAGGCGTAGCGGTCGGCGCATTCTTCGGCGAAGGTCCCCATCAGACGGCCCTTGTCGTAGGCGTCTTCCAGGCCGTCGAAGAACATATGATCGATGACCTGGCCGTGACCCATGCGCATGCCGGCGCGCGCCTTGGGCAGCAGGTACGGCGCATTGCTCATGCTCTCCATGCCGCCCGCGACGATCACGTCGACGCTGCCGGCCACGAGCATGTCGTGCGCGAACATCGCGGCGCGCATGCCCGAACCGCACATCTTGTTGACCGTGGTGGCGCCGGCCGCAAGCGGCAGACCGGCGCCGAGTGTGGCCTGACGCGCCGGGGCCTGGCCCTGCCCGGCGGGCAGCACGCATCCCATGACGACTTCGTCGACCTGCTCCGGCTTGAGGCCGGCACGTTCGACGGCCGCGCGAATGGCGGCGGCACCGAGTTGCGGGGCGGTGACGTCGCCGAACACCCCTTGCAGGCCGCCCATCGGCGTGCGGGCGGCGGAAACGATGACGATCGGGTCTTGTTGCATGGCAATCTCCTGTAATCGGTGGCGGCGCCGGCGACCCGCCTCGCGGCGGATTCAGCGGCACCGGAATATCCAATGCTTCAATCGCTCCATCGTCCACGCGCCCGATCGCGGATCAGCCCCGGGCGTGTCCGGCGCGAGCCGGACAGCGTCTGCCGTTCAGGCGCGCGGTTGACGTAGTTCTGCCATCGCGGCCACGCAGCGGTCATAGATCCGCGGCAGGCTCTCGAGGCTGTTGACGGACATGCGCAGGTCGCGCACCAGCCCGTCGCGCAGGCCGTACACCCAACCATGCACCGTGACCGGCTGATTGCGTGCCCAGGCATCGCGCAGCACCGTCGTATGGCAAATGTTGACGACCTGTTCGATGGCATTGAGCTCGCACAGGCGGTCGTGACGCGCGTCGCGCGAGGGCAGCGCATCGATCTGGTCGACGTGGCGCTCGTAGACGTCGCGCACGTGCCGCAGCCAGTTGTCGACCAGGCCCATCCTGTCTCCGTCGAGTGCGGCGCCCACGCCGCCGCAGCCGTAGTGGCCGACCACCATGATGTGGCGGACCTTCAGCACTTCGACCGCGAACTGCAATACCGACAGACAGTTGAGATCGCTGTGGACGACCACATTGGCGATGTTGCGGTGCACGAACACCTCGCCCGGCGCCAGGCCCGTGATCTGGTTGGCAGGCACGCGCGAGTCGGAGCAGCCGATCCAGAGATATTCGGGGGCCTGTTGCTTGGACAGCCGCTCGAAAAACGCGGGGTCTTCCGCGTTCACGCCGGCAACCCAGGCGCGGTTGTTGTCGAGCAGGTGGATGAGGGGCTGGTCTTTGTCTTCGGTCATGATCGTGTCATCCGGCGGGCGCGTCGTGGGCTGGGAAACGTCGGGCGCTCAAGCGGCCACCGCGCGGGGCGGAGCGCTTGCGGCACCGCTCGCGGCACCGTAGCGATTGACGAAACGCAGCGCGACATCGTACGGATAGAAGTCGTGCATCTGTCCGGCCCGTACCCGGTCCTGAAAGTCCTGCCACAGGCGCGGGTCGAAGAAATCCGGATGATGCTGGCTCAGATAGTGACGCACGCGCGTGTCGCCCGTCAGAAACGTTTCGAACGTCTGCGGAAACACGTCGTGCGGGCCTACACGGTACCAGACTTCCCCCGACATCGCCTCTTCTTCGTTACGGGGCTCGGGCACCCGGCGGATGTGGCAATCCGTCAGGTATTCGAGCTCGTCGTAGTCGTAGAAAACCACCCGGCCGTGACGCGTCACGCCGAAATTCTTGTACAGCATGTCTCCCGGAAAGATGTTGGCCGCCATCAGTTCCTTGACCGCGTTGCCATACTCGCGCATGGCGTGATCGACCTGGGCATCGGTAGCCGTTTGCAGCCAGAGGTTGAGCGGCGTCATGCGGCGCTCGATATAGCAATGACGAATCACGAGTGCGTCGCGGTCGTATTCGAGCAGCGAGGGCACTTCGGCCTGGAGTTCCGCGAGCAGGGCGTCGTCGAAGCGCGAGAGCGGGAAGGCCACGCTCGAGAACTCCAGCGTGTCGGCCATGCGGCCCACGCGATCGTGCTGCTTGACCATCAGGTACTTCGCCTTGACCTGTTCGCGCGTGGTTTCCTTGGGCGGCGCGAAGCGCTCGCGAATCAGCTTGAACACGTACGGATACGATGGCAGCGTGAATACGAGCATCACCAGCCCGCGAATGCCGGGCGCGCTGACGAACTTGTCGCTCGAATGCTTCAGGTGATGCAGGAAGTCGCGGTAGAACAGGTTCTTGCCATGCTTTTGCAGGCCGACCGACGTGTAGATTTCGGCCTTGGGCTTGCCCGGCATGATCGTGCGCAGAAAATGCACGTAGGCCGACGGCACTTCCATGTCGACCATGAAGTAGGCATGGGTGAAGCCGAATACCACCCGCAATTCGTCGCGGCGAAGCAGCGCGGCATCGAGCGCCAGCTTGCCGTCATCGTCGTGCATGATCGAGATGGCGAGCGGCGTGGTCGTGTCGCCGTTCACGATACGGCCAACGATGTAGGCCGCCTTGTTGCGGAAGAACAGCGACGAGAGCACGTGAATCTGGAAATTCGGTGCGGGCTGGAATGCGCCGAGTGCCTCGTCGATGGCGCGCATCACGTAGCCGATGTCACGCGGCAGATCGGCGAATGCCCGCCCGAGCTGAAAATTCGTGACGATTCGCGTGAGCGTGGCGTGCATCCCGTCCTGCGCCGGGTAGTAGACGCGGTACGTCGGCTTGGCGGCCGGCGCGTCGTTCTCGATGTACTCCGTCGCCACGGCCGGGCGCACGAAGATGAAGCGGTTGTTGAAGTACGAGCGGTGCAGGATCTTGCAGCACACCGAGTTGAAGAACGTCTCCGCCAGCTCGGGCTGACGATGCTCGGTGAGCAGACCGATGTAGTGCAGCTTCACCTGCTGCCAGACGTCGTCGTCGAGCGACTGGGCGTCGAACTCGTCTTCCAGCGTGACGACGCATTCGCGCACGCGCTCGTCGTAATAGGCGATGCGGTCGCGCTGGAGTTTCTGGATGCCCATGAAGTCACCCGCCTCGAAACATGCCCGCGCCGCGACACACACCTCGCGGAAAATGCGGTAGTGCTTGTCGAAGCCGTCCAGCATCGTGCGGGCGACGTCGAAAGCAAACTGCGACGACAGGAGTTTCGGGAAGTGATTCATACCGGTCGGGACGGGCGCAGGCGCGTTTTCCTTGCTGGCTGAATGGATTGTAGCGCCGCTGCCCGCGCCTGCATGTGGGTCGTCTTGCCGAGGTCGTTTGCTGGCTTACATCGTTTCCGCGAACAGTTCGCGGCCGATCAGCATGCGACGGATCTCGGATGTACCGGCGCCGATCTCGTAGAGCTTGGCATCGCGCCACAGTCGGCCGACCGGGTATTCGTTGATGTAACCGTTGCCTCCCAGGATCTGGATGGCCTCGCCGGCCATCCACGTGGCCTTTTCGGCGGTGTAAAGGATCACGCCCGCGCAGTCCTTGCGCACCTGGCGCACGTGGTCGCTGCCCAGCGAGTCCAGCTGGCGGCCCACGGCATAAAGGTACGCCCGGCTGGCCTGCAGGATCGTATACATGTCGGCGACCTTGCCCTGAATGAGCTGGAATTCACCGATCGACTGGCCGAATTGCTTGCGGTCGTGGATATACGGCACGACCACGTCCATGGCCGCCTGCATGATTCCCAGCGGACCGCCGGCGAGCACGGCGCGCTCGTAGTCCAGCCCGCTCATGAGCACCTTCACGCCGCCGCCGACCTGGCCCAGCACGTTCTCCTCGGGCACTTCCACGTTCTCGAACACCAGCTCGCCCGTGTGCGAGCCACGCATGCCGAGCTTGTCGAGCTTTTGCGCCACGGAGAAGCCCTTCATGCCCTTCTCGACGAGGAAGGCCGTCATGCCGCGCGCGCCCGCTTCCGGATCGGTCTTGCCATAGACGACCAGCGTGTCGCAGTCCGGGCCGTTGGTGATCCACATCTTGGTGCCGTTGAGCACGTAGCGGTCGCCGCGCTTCTCGGCACGCAGCTTCATGCTCACGACATCCGAACCGGCATTGGGCTCGCTCATCGCCAGTGCGCCGATGTGTTCGCCCGACACCAGCTTGGGCAGGTACTTCTCTTTCTGTGCGGCCGTGCCGTTGCGATGGATCTGGTTGACGCACAGGTTCGAATGCGCGCCGTACGACAGGCCGATCGAGGCCGACGCGCGCGAGATCTCCTCCATCGCGATCATGTGCGCCAGGTAGCCCATGTTCGCGCCGCCATACGCCTCCGAGACGGTCATGCCGAGCACGCCGAGATCGCCCATCTTGCGCCATAGGTCCATCGGGAACTGGTCGGTGCGGTCGACTTCGGCGGCGCGCGGTGCGATTTCCTTCGCGGCGAAGTTCGCCACCGATTGGCGCAGCATGTCGAGGTCTTCACCAAGCATGAAGTTGAGGCCGGGCAACAGGGTCATGACACAGTCTCCAGAGGGTGGCGCGTGGCGGCTCGCCCGCGCGCGTGTTCGATAAGGCTTCGAAATCGTTGAGTGGGTCGCTTCGCTTGCGGCGATGGTGCGTTGACGTGCGCGCGAGCGCGGCTCAGCGCGCCGTGACAGGCGTTCTCGCTGCCGGGTTCCCGGGCAGCGGGAAAAGCGTTTGCTGCATCAGTGCGCAAAGCGTCCACTGGCCTTCGTCGATGACGAACAGTTCGGCGGTGGTGACGATGAGCGAGCGTCCGGCTTTGACGACCTGACCGCGTCCGATCAGTGTATCCCCCCTGCCGGGCGCCAGAATGTTCAATTTGTATTCGGCCGTGACCAGCTCCTGCTCCGGCGAGAGGCGCGTGTAACCGGCGTAGCCGCCCGCCGAATCGGCGATCGCGCCGATGACCCCGCCATGAAAGAAGCCGTGCTGCTGATTGACCCTGTCGGAGAAGGGCAGCGTGATCTCGCAGTGACCGTCAGCCAGATGCGAAATGCGCGCGCCCCAATGCGTCATGACGCCCTGTTGGTCGAAGCTCGCGCGGATTTTCGCGGCGACGGCGTCGTCGAGCGGTGCGGCGTGGGAGACAGGGACGTTTGCCATGATCAGAAGGGGCGCGTCGAAAGGGCCGGGGTACCAGGTTCGGAGATACTACTTTACGTTTACGTAAACGTAAAGTCAGGGGTTTCCTGAGGGTCTCCTGGATTCGGCGTGGCCGCCCCGCGGCTGGCTCGCCGCGCCGGGCGACGCTCGCCATCGAGATGTTGGCGGGCCTTGCGTGATCGGCGCCGCCGGGCGAGCGCCGTCAGGTCGGGCCGATTCAGTGAGCGGCGTTCGCCTTGCCGCGCCGGGCAGGTGTCGTGGGCACCGCCTCGCCCGCGGCTTCGAGCAGGGCGAGGCACTGGGCTTCGTGCTGCGAGACTTCGTCGAGCGTGGCGTGAAGATCTTCGAGCTGCTGCTCGAGTACCTCGCGATGCTGCGCGAGGGTGTCGAGGAACACCTTGAGCTGCGGCACCGTGTCCTTGGGCGACTCGTAAAGATCGAGGATCGTCTTGATTTCCGAGAGCGTGAGGCCGAGGCGTTTGCCGCGAAGCGTGAGCTTCAGGCGCGTGCGATCCTGCCCGGTGTAGACGCGATGGCGTCCACCTGGGCCTTCCCGGGCGGGTGTGAGCAGCCCCTGATCCTCATAGAATCGGATCGCTCGGGGCGTGATGTCGAACTCGCGGGCGAGATCGGTGATCGTGTATGTGAGCATCGGGTTAAGCGGGTGCTTACCATTGCAGATAGAATTGCCGTTTACGTTAGCGTCAACTTGCACCGTATGCAATCGGTGACGGCGTCAACCTCACAACGAGAGAACAAGCCCTTCTGGAGCGTGGCCCCCCGTGAATGCCCTCGAACAACAACTGAACTATCCCCTTGGCGACTTTCTGCCTGACGGCGGCACGGTGCACGAAGTGGTGCCCGGCGTATTCTGGGTGCGCATGCCGCTGCCGTTCGTGCTCGACCACATCAACCTGTGGCTGTTGCGCGACGAAGTCGACGGCGTGAAAGGCTGGACCATCGTCGATTGCGGCATTACCCATCCGCAGATCAAAGCCTATTGGGAGCAGGTGTTCGACAGCGCGCTCGGCGGCGAGCCGGTGTTGCGTGTGGTGGTCACGCACTGTCATCCCGATCACCTGGGGCTCGCGCACTGGATCTGCAAGGGCGGCGACAAGTCGCGCTGGGACGCCCGGCTCGCCATGTCGCTGGGCGACTACGCATGGGGGCGTCTCATGTCGGAGGGCGACAACAACAACGCCGCGAACGCCGGTGGTGAATTCGCGGTGGCGCACTTCATCGCGCACGGGCTGGCCGACGAACGGATGATCGACCAGATCCGCAACCGCAAGACCTACTTCAGCGATCTCGTGCCGGAGGTACCGTCGCGCTTCTATCGCCTGCGCGATGGCGGCACGCTGCGCATCGGCGGCAACGACTGGCGGCTGATCGCCGGCTATGGACACTCGCCCGAGCACATGGCGCTGTACTCGGCGCAGCACAATGTACTGATCTCCGGGGACATGGTGTTGCCGCGCATTTCGACCAACGTGAGTGTGTTCGACATCGAGCCGGAGGCGAATTCGCTGCAACTGTTCCTCGACTCGCTCGGTGTCTATCTCGAGCTGCCCGCCGATTGCCTGGTACTGCCCTCGCACGGCAGGCCGTTCACCGGGTTGCACACGCGCATTCACCAATTGCGCGACCACCACGCGGCGCGATTGCAGGAAGTGCGCGACGCCTGCGCGCGCGCGCCGCAAAGCGCCGGCGACATCGTGCCGATCATGTTCCACCGCAAGCTCGACGCGCACCAGACGACTTTCGCCATGGGCGAGGCGCTCGCACACCTGCATCTTTTGTGGCACGCCGGTGAACTCCGGCGCACGCGTGACGAGAAGGGCGTCTGGCGCTTCAGCCCGGTCTGATTACCGCGCCGAGTCGAAAGCAAAAACGCCCCGCAGGCCGAAGCCCGCGGGGCGTTTTTGCCTGGTGTGACGCCGTCGGTGTCAGGCGTGTTGTGCCGCCGCCGGCAGGTGCCGTCCGTCGCGGCCGAGCAGGCCGTAGGTCACCAGGCTGATCGCCACGGTGAGCAGAATGTAATACGCGGGCGCGAGCGGATTCTGTGTCGCCTTGATCATGTACGTGATCCAGAACGGGGCAAGGCCGCCGAACAGCATCACCGAGACGTTGTACAGGATCGAGACGCCCGTCGAGCGCACGCCCACCGGGAACACTTCCGTGACGGCCGTCGGGAACGCACCCCATACGAAACCCATGCACACGGCAGGCAGAATCTGGGCAAGCAGAAGGTTGCCCATCGACGGCGCGTTATGCAGGCGCGTGAACATCCAGAACGACGTCAGGCCGTAGAGCAGCACGAACATCAGGATCAGCGGCTTGCGTCCCACGCGATCCGAGATCCACCCGGTCAGCGGGCACAGCGCCGCGATGAGCATGGCGGCGACGAACGTCGACAGGCTGGCGGCGCCCTGCGTCAGGCCGAGTTGCTTGACGGCATAAATCGGCGTGTAAATGAGCGTGACGTAGAACGACGTGGTCGCGGCCACGGTCAGGCCGAAGCCCGCGATGAGCGGGCGGTAGTGCCTGGAGAACACGTCAGTGAGCGGCGTGCGACGCGTCGGCTCGCGTGCGGCCGCGTACGCCAGGAACTCCGGCGATTCGGTCATGCGGCGACGAATGTAGAAACCGACCGGACCGATCAGAATCCCGAACAGGAACGGCAGACGCCAACCCCACGATTCGAGGGCTTCTTTCGTGAGGCTCGTGTTGAGCACATATGCGCACAGCCCGGCGAGCGCCACGGCAAGGGCCTGCGAGCACATCTGGAAACTGCCGTAGAAGCCACGCAGATGCGGCGGAGAAAACTCGATGAGCATGGCCGTCGACCCGCCGAATTCCCCGCCGGCCGAAAAGCCCTGGATCACGCGCGCGAGCAGGATCAGCAGCGGCGCCGCGAAGCCAATGGTCGCGTATGTCGGCGCGATACCGATGAGCCCCGTGCCCAGCGCCATGAGCAACACCATGACCGAGAGCGCGGACTTGCGACCGGCGCGGTCGGCGTACAAACCGAACGCGAGCCCGCCAATGGGACGGAAGAAGAACGCCACGCCGAGCGAGGCCACGCTCGCAAGCAACGAGTTCGTGTCGTTTTCCGCGGGGAAGAACAGCTTCGCGATGACAACGGCAAACAGCCCGTACACCGTGAAGTCGAACCATTCGAATGCATTGCCCAGCGTGGACCCGATCACTGCCTTGCGTCGCAGAGCAGGATCGATGGCCGGCGCGCCGGTGGGGGTTGTCTGCATGTGCCTCTCCTGCGTGGTTGGGCCTGCCGCAGTCGGATCGGTACGCGGCCATGGGCCGTCGACACGCGTCCGCTCTTTGGCGGCAATGCCGGTTTAACGTCGTGTATACCTCATGCCAGTTGCATGCCCACTCTAGCGCAGGTTTGGAATGCACCACAATGGGTCAAAAATATCGCAGGATCTTGCGTCGAACAGCGGATTTTCCGCATGGAACACTGCACCGCTGACAAACCTGCTGCTCTAGCGTCGTTTCCGATGCCCTTTCCAGCGATAGTGCCGCTGGTCGACCCAGTCCCACGCGCCGGTATAGGGGTCGAACACGTAGCCACCCCGATGCTCCGTGGTGTAGCACCCGCCTTTCTGCCGGTAGCAGCGCTCACGCAGAAAGTGGGCGGCGTCACGCGAGCTGCGCGGCAACCACGGCGGCACCACGACGTACGGCGGCGTCACCGGGGCGACCACCACGGGCGGCGGGGCGATGATGGCGGCGGGCGGCGTGATGAGGGTGGGCGCCGGCGTGACGATGCGCGGCGGCGGTGTCACGATCAGGGGCGTCGGTGCGACAACGGCTGGCGGCGGGCTTACGTAGGCGCCCGGCGCGCCGAACACTTGCCAGTTGCCGGCATCCAGTGCCGCACATCCGGCGAGTGCCGCGAGTGCCGCGAGTGCGGCGAGAGATTCGAGCCAGCGCAGTGCGCGGTAGCACTTGCCGACGCTCGCTTTCACGATGACGCGCAAGTGCGAGACCGCGTTCGAGACGGGGCGAATGCCGGTGATGACCTGGCAAAGAGGCTCGGACGAGACGAGGGTGACGCCGCGCGGAGGGCAAGCGCGCGGTGCGCCTTGCAGGGACAGGGCGTTCATGGGACATCGCAGGGTGAGCGGAGCGAGGCACTCTAACGCGCAATGCCCGGCATCCCGCGCGGTCGCGGCGCATTTTGGGGGATGTCCGAATGGAGTCTCGGCGCGACGGCGGCGGGCGTCGCGGGTGAAGCAGATTAGGCAGATGACGCACGGCGCACCGCGATGACGCGCCCGGGCTCGGGGCGCGTCGCCCTAAGGCGTGCCGGACGTCTTGCCGGTTGTGTCGTCCTTCGTGTCCTTCATGGCCTGTTGCGGGCCGTCCGCCTTAAGCGCCTCGGCCTCGCGCGCCTGGCGTTGCGACATCGTCGGCTTGCGCGGCGCCCGCGCGAAAAGCCTGTCATAGAGCCAGCGCGGCAGGTGTCGCATCGCGCAGGCCACGAAACCCATCGGCCAGGGCAGCACGACGAAGCGCCGGCCGCGCGCGATCGCCGCCGCGGCCTTTCGCGCGAACTTGTCCGCATCCATCAGGAAGGGCATCGGAAACGGATTGCCGTCGGTCATCGGCGTGCGAATGTACCCTGGCGCGATCGTGACCACCGCGACCTTGTCGGCCCGCAGTTCCACGCGCAGGCTCTCAAGGTAGGTCATCGCCGCCGCCTTGGAGGCGCTGTAAGCGCCATGACCCGGCAGACCGCGCACTCCCGCCACGCTGCCGATTCCCACGAGCGTGCCGCGTTTGCGCGCGCGCATGGGTGCCACGAACGGGCTGAAGGTAGCGACCATGGCCATCCAGTTGGTGTCCATGACGGAGGCGAAATGCGGCAGATCCGCTGCATCTTCCGTATTCACGCCGTGGCTGATGCCCGCGTTCGCAATGACGATATCGGGTACCCCGTGGCGCGCCATGAAGTCGTCCGCCGCCGCCCGCAGCGCCAGCGCATCGCGCACGTCGACGGCGTAGCAATGCACGGCGTGCGGATGCGGCAGCGTGGCCGCCAGATCGGTGAGCTTGTCGCCGCGACGCCCGACCAGGCCGAGAATGGCGCCCTGCGCCGCGTAATGACGTGCGAGCGCCTCGCCCAATCCGCTCGAGGCACCGGTAATAAAGACCTTCGGTGATGTCGTATGTGTGACCATGTAACGCAAAAGCCCGGCCGGAGCCGGGCTTTGTCGGCGGCGAAGCTTACATCTTCTTCGCGCGGATCTGATTGATGATCGAGTCGGCCGTCTTCAACGCCGCATCGAACGTTTGCTGCTCGGTGGTCGCCGGCTTGCCGGCCTTTTGCAATGCGTCGCCCGAGGTTGCCGGCGAAACGAGATACTTGCCCTGGATCGCAATCGTCGGCACGCCGTCGATCTTGTAGTCCTGCCACGTCTTGTTGGCGATTTCCACCGGGGATTCCTTGCGCGCCATGGCCGGCTTGCCGGCAGCGTCGTACGCGGCGCCGTAGGCGGCCTTGTCGATGCCGAACTTCGAGAGGAAATCGGCCTGCGTATCCTTCGTCAGCAGATAGTTGTGCTTGACGTGGATCTCATTGAAGACCTTCGGCGTGAGCTCGGCTTCCTTGCCCAGCGCGGTCAGCGCGATGAACATGCGCGTGTGCGGCTCGAAGCGGCTCTGGAAGGCCACCGGTACGCGCTTGAACACGACATCCTTGCCTTGCTTCTTGACCCACGCTTCGAGCGATGGCTCCAGCGCATTGCAGTGCGGGCAGCCGTACCAGAAGAACTCCGTCACCTCGATCTTGCCCGGGCCCGACGACGTCGGCTGTGCCTGCGGCAACACCAGGTAGTCGGTCCCCGCGACCGGTGCTTCGGGCGACGCCGAGGCCGCACCGGAGAGGAAACCGAAAGAAATCAGAACGGCACCAAGAAGTTTTTTCATGATCGTTATTGAGGAGTGAGGCGGACGCGCCAGCCATCGTTTGCGTGGCGTTCCCGCGAAACCATATCCCGAAGTCAGGCAATTGAATCGCCAGTGCGTATGACAGTCGATGCACTGCCGGGTTCAACACGCCGCCGACACCGGTTCCCCCCGAATAATGCAGCGTTTTTCAACATTCTGCTCAGCCGGCGTGGGATTGAATGGGGCAATGGGAAGAGACGCAAAAGGCGTTGCCCTTTCGGCGCAACGCCTTTTGCCACGGGGCGCTTACTGCTTCGTGAAGCGAATTACCGCCGTGTCGTAGCCGCCGTCCTGCAACCGCTGACGCACGTGATTCATCTCGTCGAGCTTGCCGTACGGACCGAGGCGCACGCGATAGAGCGTGAGACCGTTCGCGTCGCGCTGCGTGACCTTCGCCTCGAAGCCCGAGAGGGCCAGCTTGGCGCGCAGTTGCTCCGCGTCGTTTTGCGACTTGAACGCCCCGACCTGCAGGTAGTAGCCGGTGTTGGCGTTGTCGGTCGCGCTCGCCGGCGGCGTGGTCGGCGGAGCGACGGGCACCGTCGACTTGCCGTTGAGGATGTCCGCCGGCGACGGTTTCGTGTGAGCGGGCGAGGTGGCCGGCGCGGTGGGCGATGAGGCCACCGGCGGCGTGGTCGGCTCCACCGGCGTGCCTGGCACGAGCGGCGAGGTGGCCTGCGGGGACGGCTCCGTCGCCGCGGGACCCGAAGCGGCGCCCGGCAGCGGCGTGCGCGGCTGCAACGACTTGTTCGGATCCGGCGCCTGTGCGGCCGGCGAATTCTCGGCGGGGCGCGGCGGCGTCTTTTCGACGAACGGGGTTGGCGTCTTCGTGATGTAGAGCGCGACGACGACGGCAACGGCCAGCCCGACGATCAGGCCGAGCACGATGCCCAGGAAAGTACCGCCCCGTTGGCGGGGTGGTCGACGTTTGTTTGCCATCGAGTCGAGTCCGTCCTTACAGAGTTCCGATGCGATTGCCGTTCGGAGTGGGTTGGAAAGCTTACATCTTGGCCGGGGCGGACACGCCCAGCACGGCAAGACCGTTGCGCAGCACCTGACGCGTGGCCGCCAGCAACGCGAGTCGCGCATGCTTGACGGTTTCGTCGTCGACCAGCACGCGATCGGCGTTGTAGAACGAATGGAACGCGCTTGCCAGATCCCGCAGATAGAAGGCCACGGCATGCGGCGCAAGTTCCTCGGCGGCGCGCGTGAGCATGTCCGGATACTCGGCCAGCAGTTGCAGCAGCGCGAGTGCGCGTTCGCTGTCGAGCGGGGCGAGGTCGGCGTGCGCGAGTTGCGCTTCGTCGCCACCCCATTGCGTGAGGATCGAGCAGATGCGGGCGTGCGCATACTGCACGTAGTACACGGGGTTCTCGTCGTTCTGCTTCAGCGCGAGGTCCACATCGAACACGAATTCGGTATCGGCCTTGCGCGAAATCAGGAAAAAGCGCACGGCGTCGCGGCCACGGCGCAGCGCGTCTTCACGCTGGACCGGGTCCGTGACCGGCGTTTCGGCCGTGATGCCGCCCGACCACTCGATCAGGTCGCGCACGGTCACGTAGCTGCCTGCACGCTTGGAGATCTTCACCTCTTCGCCGTTGCGCATGACGGTGACCATCTTGTGCAGCACGTAGTCGGGATAGCCCTTCGGAATGCCGATGCCCAGCGCCTGCAGGCCGGCCCGCACGCGGGCGATGGTGCCGTGGTGGTCGGAGCCCTGCACGTTGATGACCTGATGGAAGCCTCGCTCCCACTTGCGCGTGTGATAGGCGACGTCCGGCACGAAGTACGTGTAGGTGCCGTCGGACTTGCGCATCACGCGGTCCTTGTCGTCGCCGTAATCGGTCGTGCGCAGCCAGAGCGCGCCTTCCTGTTCGTACGTCACGCCGGCGTCGACGAGTGCCTGCACCGTGCGCTCGACGCTGCCGTCCGCGTACAGCGACGATTCGAGATAGTACTGATCGAAGATCACGCCGAACGTCTGCAGATCGATATCCTGCTCGCGACGCAGGTACGCCACGGCGAATGCGCGGATCGAGTCGATGTCACCGATGTCGCCGCTGCCGGTGACGGGGGCGCCGTCGGAGGCCTGGACGGTCTTGCGCGCGAGGAAGTCCTGCGCGATGTCGCCGATATAGTCGCCGTTGTAGGCGGACTCGGGCCACTCGGCGTCGCCCGGCTTCAGGCCGCGGGCCCGGGCCTGCACCGACGTGGCGAGCGTCTGGATCTGCACGCCCGCATCGTTGTAGTAGAACTCGCGATGCACCGGGCGGCCCTGCGTATCGAGCAGCGCCGAGATCGTGTCGCCGAGCGCGGCCTGTCGGCCGTGACCCACGTGCAGCGGACCGGTCGGGTTGGCCGAGACGAACTCCACGAGCACCGGGGCGGCATTGCCTTCGGCGGCGCGTCGGCCGAAGGCCGCGCCTTCGGTCAGGATCGCGCGGGCGACCGACTGCTTGGCCGTGTTGGCCAGACGCAGGTTGATGAAGCCGGGACCGGCGATCTCGACGGCGTCCACCAGACCTTTGGCACGCGCGTCGGCGAGGATCGCGTCGGCGATCTTCTGCGCCAGTTCGCGCGGGTTGGCGCGCAGCGGCTTGGCAAGCTGCATCGCGACGTTGCAGGACAGGTCGCCGTGCGCGGCGACTTTCGGGCGTTCGAGCGAGATCGTGGGCGCGGCGGGCGCGGTACCGTCCGCGGGCATCAGGCCGGCGACGACATCGCCGATCAGCGCGACGAGAGCATTCTTTTGGGCGGGTAGCATTGGCGGGTGTTTCGGGTGCGCCCGGACGTGTCCGGACAGGCAATTGAATCGTCAGCACCGGATTTTAACAGGTGTATGATGAAGTCACGGTACCCGCCGGTCCCCTCGTTGCGTGACATGTCGGGGACGGGGGTGGTGATAACTCGAATAGGGAGCCAACCATGCTGGTAACGTTCAAGTCGCACGCCTCGCCAAACATCACGATGCTGGAAAATCTGGCGCAGTATTTGCTGGGAATCGTCGGCAAACAGGTGGGCGTAAGGGGTGCGATCGGCGACGACGAAACGGACGCCGCCGTCAAGAAGCTCGAGGCCGCCATTGCCGAAGACAAGGCCGTGGAACAGAAGCAGAACGAAGGGAAGAAGTCGGAAGAGCGTGACGAGAACGATCGCGTTCGTCTGGCGCAACGCGCCTATCCGCTGCTCAACATGTTGCGCGAAGCGAAGAACGAAGGCTGCGCGGTGACGTGGGAGACGAGCGAGCGTTAAGCCGCCGGAACTTGCCCCCGGGCCAACGGGGAGCGAGGCGGTCTCGCCCGATGCGTTTCGGACAGCAAAAATCGAAAAAGCAGGCCGCAATGTGCGCGCCTGCTTTTTTTTGCCGATATCAGGAAGGGGCCGCCCCGGGCGAGGGGGAGGGGCTGAGCAGCGGCGGCACCGCTTCCTGTGGGGTCAGGCCAGGCGTGGATTACTGCGCCTTGCCCGGTGCATTATCCGGCGCGTTGGTGCTGCCGTTGCCGGTATTGCCGTTGTTCGGCGTCTTCTTGGTACTGTGATGCGGCTTTTGCGTCTTCGACGTCGGGTGCGGGTTCGACGGCGTCATGGTCTGGGCGCCGGGCGTGGGGGTCTGCGGCGAAGTCGGCGAGGCCTGGCTGGGCATCGGCACCGACGGATCGGTCGTCGTGCCGCCGCCGGGCCCGGCCGCGCCGCCGCCTGCCGAGCCTTGGGCGAAACTCAGCGCCGAAGCGCCGGCGAGGGTCAGGGCGGCAACCGAAATAATCAGCTTCTTCATCAGATGGACTCCTTTACTTTGCGCTGCACACCTAAGGAACGTCTGTCGTGCAGGCATCACTTGCGTTAGTGAGATTCCAGTCTAAGAAGTCGCGTGCAATGGTGCTGTAAGCCTTTGTAATGGATTGTAATTCGGCTTTATCGGTTAGTCATCCGAACGACTTGACCAGAAGACCTGATTCACGCCGGGCAAGGTTTCGAGGTGATCGGTCAGTGCGTCGAGTTCGCCGGCCTTGACGGCGGTCGGCAGCAGCAGTGCCTCGATTTCGACTTCGGATTCGCCGAATGGGTGGATGTCCAGCGCACGCACCGGGTAATTCGAGGCTTCGAGCCACGCTTCGACCTTGTCGAGCACATCGCGCTGGACGGTGCGCGCGCAGATGACCGACAGCGCGTAGGTCGCTTCGGACGTGGCTTCGTTGATCGGCGCCCGGTTGATGCGGTTGACGACCGGTCGCAGCAGCGTGTTGGCCGCGAGCACGAATGCCGCGACCACGACCGCTTCGACGATCAGGCTCGCGCCCGCGGCGGCGCCCACGGCTGCCGAGCCCCACAGCGTGGCCGCCGTGTTCAGGCCGCGCACGGACGCGCCGTCTTTCATGATGGCACCCGCCCCGAGGAAACCCACCCCCGAAACGACGTAGGCGATCACGCGAGTGTCGCCTGGCATGAGTCGCATCGAGAGGTCGACGAAGGCGGCGGCGCCCACGGCGACCAGCACGTTGGTGCGCAGACCGGCCGTGCGCTGGCGGACTTGCCGCTCCACGCCGATGATCGTGCCGAGCACGAAGGCCACGAACAGGGAGATGGCCGTGTTGAGCAACGGCAGGAGCTGGAAATTCTGGAGGCTTTGCAGTGCGTGCATGGAACGTCTCGGTCGGCGCCGGCAGGCGAGGGAGGTCGGAACAAGCGCAAGCGCAGGTCGAGGCGCGCTCGGGCGCGCAAGGCCTGCGCGTCGTGCACAACAGGGGCACAACAGGGGTACAACAGGGAACAGCATGGCACCACGGGCCATCGCGCAGAGGAAAGCGGCGACCCGAGGAGCCGCCGCAATTATGCCTCCAGTTCGTGACGAAATGCGTTACGGCAGGCGCGGGGGCATGCAAGAGGACATGGGTTCCGCGATCTTGGTCACGACAGTTGCGGCGCGAGCAGACGTCGTGCCGTCGCCTCGTCCACGCCCGTGCGTTCCATGAAGTCTTCGACCTGATCGGGGCCGATCTTGCCGACGCTGAAGTACGTGCTGTCCGGGTGCGACAGGTAGAAGCCGGATACGCTCGCCGCGGGCAACATGGCCAGCGATTCCGTCACGCTCATGCCGATCTCGTGTGCCTGGAGGTAGTGGAACATCGGCCCTTTCACCGAGTGCTCCGGACACGCCGGGTACCCCGGTGCCGGACGAATGCCGACGTATTGCTCCTTGATTAGGGCGTCGTTATCGAGTTTTTCGTCGCTCGCGTAGCCCCAGAAGTCGCGGCGCACACGGGCGTGCATGCATTCGGCGAAGGCTTCGGCCAGACGATCCGCCAGCGCCTTGAGCATGATCGCGCTGTAGTCGTCGTGGGTGGCGAGGAACCCCGCCTCCCTGGCGTCCACGCCGAGGCCTGCCGTCACCGCGAACACGCCGATGTAGTCGGCCACGCCGCTGTCCTTCGGCGCGACGAAGTCGGCCAGCGACCGGTTCGGGCGACGCACGCCGTCGACCACCGGGCGCTCGCTTTGCTGGCGCAGGTTGTGCCACGTGAAAGCGACTTCCGTGCGAGATTCGTCGGTGTAGATCTCGATGTCGTCGTCGTTCACCACGTTCGCGGGCAGCATGGCGATCACGCCGTTGGCGGTGAGCCAGCGACCCTTGATCAGGCGATCGAGCATGTCCTTGCCGTCGGCGAACACGCGCTGCGCCGATTCGCCGACGATCTCGTCGTTCAGAATCGCGGGGAACGGTCCGGCGAGATCCCACGTCTGGAAGAAGGGGCCCCAATCGATGAAGTCCGCCAGCTCGGCGAGGTCGTAGTTCTTGAACACGCGCCGGCCGATGAACTTGGGCCTCGGCGGCACGTAGGACGACCAGTCGACCTTGAACTTGTTCTCGCGCGCGGTGGCGAGCGACACCATTGGCGTGGCCTTGCGGTTGGCGTGTTGGGCGCGCACGCGTTCGTAATCCGTCTTCACCTCTTCCAGATACCGCTCGGCGGCGTCGTCGGAGAGCAGGTTCGATGCCACCGAGACCGAACGCGAGGCGTCGGGCACGTAGATCACCGGGCCGTCGTAATTCGGTGCGATCTTCACGGCCGTATGCACGCGCGATGTCGTGGCGCCGCCAATGAGCAACGGGATGTTACGCAGCCGGAAATAGTCATCGCGCTGCATTTCCGAGGCCACGTAGGCCATTTCCTCGAGGCTGGGCGTGATGAGGCCTGACAGGCCGATGATGTCGGCGCCTTCTTCCTTCGCCTTGGCGAGGATCTCGGCGCAGGGCACCATCACGCCCATGTTGACGACCTCGAAGTTGTTGCACTGGAGCACCACCGTGACGATGTTCTTGCCGATATCGTGCACGTCCCCCTTGACCGTGGCGATCACGATCTTGCCCTTGGAGCGCACATCCTCGCCGGCGGCCGCCATGCGTGCCTTTTCTTCCTCGATGAACGGTACCAGATGCGCGACGGCCTGCTTCATCACGCGCGCGCTCTTCACAACCTGCGGCAGGAACATCTTGCCCGCGCCGAACAGATCGCCCACGACATTCATGCCGTCCATGAGCGGGCCTTCGATGACCTGAATCGGACGCCCGCCCGCCGCGGCGATCTTCTGGCGCACTTCCTCGGTGTCTTCCACGATGAACGTGGTGATACCGTGCACCAGCGCGTGCGACAGACGCGCCTCGACCGGCTGGTTGCGCCACTCCAGGTTTTCCTCACGCTTTTGCGCCCCGCCCTTGAAGCGGTCGGCGATTTCCAGCAGACGCTCGGTGCTGTCGTCGCGCCGGTTGAGTACCACGTCTTCCACGCGCTCGCGCAGTTCGGGATCGAGATTCTCGTACACGCCGAGCTGGCCGGCGTTGACGATGCCCATGTCCATGCCCGCCTGAATCGCGTGGTACAGGAACACGGTGTGGATCGCCTCGCGAACGATGTCGTTGCCGCGAAATGAGAACGACACGTTCGACACGCCGCCGCTGATCTTTGCGCCGGGCAGGTGCTGCTTGATCCAGCGCGTGGCGTTGATGAAGTCGACCGCGTAGTTGTTGTGTTCCTCGATGCCGGTCGCAACCGCGAAGATATTGGGGTCGAAGATGATGTCCTCGGGGGGGAAGCCCACTTCGTCGACGAGTACGCGGTAGCTGCGCTCGCAGATCTCGATCTTGCGCTGGTAGGTATCGGCCTGTCCCTGTTCGTCGAAGGCCATGACCACCGCGGCGGCGCCGTAGCGGCGGATGCGCTTGGCATGTTGCACGAACGCGTCCTTGCCTTCCTTGAGCGAGATCGAGTTGACGATTGCCTTGCCCTGCACGCACTTCAGGCCCGCCTCGATCACTTCCCACTTCGACGAATCGATCATGATCGGCACGCGCGCGATGTCCGGCTCGGAGGCGATCAGGTTCATGAAGCGAACCATTGCCGCCTTCGAGTCGAGCATGGCCTCGTCCATGTTGATGTCGATGACCTGCGCGCCGTTCTCGACCTGCTGGCGGGCGACCGCGAGCGCTTCGTCGAACTGGCCGTTCAGAATCATGCGCGCGAACGCTTTCGAGCCCGTGACATTGGTGCGCTCGCCGACGTTCACGAACAGCGTGCCTTCGCCGATGTTGAAAGGCTCGAGGCCGGACAGGCGCATCGGCGGTACGAGGGACGTTTGGCTCATGGGGCGGATCCGTTCAGTGGGTGGCGCATCGCGGCTTCGGGGCGACGCGCCGGGTGTCTTGCTTTCAGACCTGTCGATCTATCGGACGTGCCGTCGCCGGACACGCCGGCGACGGCGGGGCGGCGCTCAGGCGTCGGCGCTGCGGTATTGCGACGGCCAGCGGCGCGGCTTCACGTCGGCCAGCGCCTTGGCGATCTCGGCGATATGCTCCGGCGTCGTGCCACAACAACCGCCTGCCAGATTCACCAACCCGGCCTGGGCAAACTCCCTGAGCAGGCCGGACGTCACGTCGGGCGTCTCGTCGAAGCCGGTGTCGCTCATCGGATTGGGCAGGCCGGCGTTCGGATAGACCGAGACGTAGGTGTTGCAGAGCTTCGCCAGCTCGGCGATGTAAGGGCGCATCAGCGTTGCACCCAGCGCGCAGTTCAGGCCGAATGTGAGCGGCCGGGCGTGACGCAGCGAGTTCCAGAACGCCTCGACCGTCTGGCCGGACAGAATGCGTCCGGACGCGTCGGTCACCGTGCCCGAGATCATGATCGGCAGCAGCTCGCCGGTGTCTTCGAACAGTTCGTCGATGGCGAAGAGCGCGGCCTTGGCGTTGAGCGTGTCGAAGATGGTCTCGACGAGAAACAGGTCGACACCGCCGTCGAGCAGCGATTTGGCCTGCGCGTAATATGCCTCGCGCAACTGGTCGAAGTCGACGTTGCGCGCACCGGGATCGTTCACGTCGGGGCTGATGCTCGCGGTCTTGGGTGTCGGGCCGATGGCGCCGGCGGCGAAACGCGGCTTGTCGGGCGTGCTGAAGGCATTGCACGCCTCACGCGCGAGCCGCGCGGACTCCCGGTTCATCTCGTCGGCCAGCGCTTCCATGTGATAGTCACTCTGGGCGATCGTGGTCGCGCCGAAGGTGTTCGTCTCGATGATGTCGGCGCCCGCTGCCAGATACTTGCGGTGGATCTCGCTGATCACGTCCGGTCGGGTCAGCGAGAGCAGTTCGTTGTTGCCTTTGACGTCGTGCGCGAAGTCGGCAAAACGCTCGCCGCGATACTCGGCCTCGCCCAGCTTGTATTGCTGGATCATGGTCCCCATCGCGCCGTCCAGAATCAGGATGCGCGACTCGAGCAGCGCAGGCAGCGCCTGCCCACGCGTATAGGCGCGCGTGGATGGCGTGGCGTTTGCGGCGGGTGGGGTTGCGGTGGTCATGACGGACGTCGCCTTGGAGTGGCCGGAAAACCTATAATTGTAATGGTTTTGGCGGCAATCGCCCGCGAGACGCGCCGTTTCCCACTATTTCGACAACGATATGGAATTCCTTCTGCCGGGCGCTGCCCACCAGTTTCTGCAAGCCAACGCCAACGCGCTGTTCGTCGACTGCCGCAGCGAGATGGAATACCTGTTCGTCGGGCATCCGGCGGGCGCCATCCACGTCGCCTGGAACGACGGTCCCGACTGGGAGATCAACCCGCATTTTGTCCAAAGCGTGCGCAAGCTTGCGGGCGCGGGGGGCGACCGTCCGGTGCTGCTGATCTGCCGCAGCGGGAATCGCAGCACGGCGGCGGGCGAAGCGCTGGAGGCCGCGGGTTTTCTGAACGTCTACGGTGTGCTGCACGGCTTCGAAGGCGATCTGGACGCCACTCACCACCGCAACGCCGTGAATGGCTGGCGCTTCGAGGGCTTGCCCTGGGAGCAGTGCTGAGCCTGACACGAGGTCAAGCCCTGATGCCATGAAAAAACCCTCGCCGTGGCGAGGGTTTTTGTGTGGCTACACCGCTTGCGGTGCCGACGTCAGTGGAGCACGACCGGGTTCGTCATGAAGGTGTCGAACTGTCCGAGGAATTCGTCGACTTCGTCTTCGGAAGGCTCGGTGGCAATCAACTTCTGCACCTCTTCACGGAATTGCCGGGCAAGCGTGCCGTCGAGAAAGATCTCGCGGCCAGCGGTCTTGTCCACGATTTCATAGCCACCGGCAGACAGCGAGTGATTGCCGTTATCCGCGGCAAACTCAACGACACAGTAATTCGGGCTGTTGTAAATCATGAGCATGGCAACTCTCCTGGTGTTCCTGCATGGTCCTTGGTACCCACATAGGGGCGACGCGGCGCGATTTCAAGAGGCAGTGCCCCATGATTCGCTTATCGGCACACCGGCTGACGAATTCAATGGCGAATTCAATGGTTTCGGCCCTCCTTGGTCAAAGGTCCCGCTTCAGGTCCCGCATTCTGCAGGGTTCATACGTTAGAGGCGGCCCCCTGCAAAAACGTTGCAAGGGCATTGGTTACGAACTGTTTCTGCTCGACGATCGACAGATGCGCGGCGTCGGGCACGACCACCAGACGGGCGCCGGCGATCCCGTCGGCAATGCGCTGCGCGACAGGTGGCGGCGTGGAGGGATCGTTTTCCCCTACTAGCACCAGCGTCGGTGCCTCGATTTCGTGCAACCTCGATCGCACGTCGAACTCGGCGAGCGCTTCGCACGCGGCGGCAAAACCCTCCGGATGGGCGCCGGCCACCAGTGCCCGAATCCGCTCGGCGCGATGCGGATGACGCTTGCGGAAACCCGCGCTCAACCAACGGCCCAGCGTGTCGTCCGCCAGCGCCTTCATGCCATCGTCGCGAGCTTGCGAGGCGCGCTCTCGAAAGCGTTTGGCGTCGGCCTCGTCGTAGCCGGCGGTGGTGTCGATCAGCGTGAGGCTGGTGATACGCTCGGGGGCGTCTAGGGCGACCTGCTGGGCGACTGCGCCGCCCATCGAAATACCCACGAAGTGGGTGCGGGGGATTTCCAGCGAACTGAGCAGTGCCGTGGCGTCCGCGGCCAACTGCTTGACGGAGTAGGGCCCATGGGGCACGTCGCTGCGTCCGTGGCCGCGGCTGTCGTATCGCAGTACTCGGAAGTGAGCCGCCAGATCGGGCACCAGATCGTCCCAGACCGTCAGGTCCGCACCCAACGGGTGCGCCAGCGTCAGCCAGGGACCATGGCCGTCCACTACGTAATGCAGCGATGCTCCGTTGGCACTGACTTTCATGTTGTCCGGCCTCCCGAATTTCGTCGATACATTGGCGAAGTGGCGTCGATGCACTGGGATGTTTCCGATTATGTCAGGAACACGTAACTTGTGCAGCGCGATTCGTAGTAGTGGGGCAACACTTCGCCGGGCGGCCGCATGATCGCGGTGTCTGCGTGGGGTCCGTGCCGGGGCTGCGATGATTCGCTCGACAATCGAAGGAATTCAGGACGGCGATTTCTGGGTGAATATCAACTCGAATTCGTTGCCCGACGGCTCGGTCTGCTTCACGCGCACCGGCATCCAGTCGAGCGACGGCGCGAGCCAGATGTCGACGCGCCGCTCGTCGCCCGCCTTGCGCGGCAAGCGCGTGAAGTGGCGCGTCTCGACATACCCCTGCGGTGTGGTCAGCGTCTCGCTGCCCACGTACTGCACCGGCCACACTTCGCTGCTGTCGGTGTCGACCACAGTGAACTCATGCGTGACGCCCACCTGTGTGTAGCGTTCGGGGTTGCCCCGCGCGTAGCTCGCCAGTTGCATCATCACGCTGAAACGGTCCTGGGCGCCGGGCGCGAGCGGCGCCGATTGGCCCGAGCGCGAGAATGTCAGCGTCGGGGCGCCTTCGCGAAGGAAATCGGTGACGTACTCGGCCCGCCGCCCGCGCTTTTCCACGTAACGGGACGGCGCGATGCCATTCACGTCGAAGCCGCCTTCGCTGATGAACTCGAACGTACCGAAAAAGATGATGGGCACGGCAATGCGCAGGCGGTAGTGCCCGTTCTCGTTCACCCATTGCAGCTGGCCGGTCTGGTTGCGCACACCGTTCATGAGCGCGTCGTAAGTCAGCGTGGTGGACGGTGGCGGATCGAACTTGTCGCCATTGGCCGCGGCGGCCGTGAGCGGCGGTCCGGGCGGCGCTTGCGCCGCCGCGTCGCTCGCCGCCGCATCCGGGGTGTCACCGGTGCCGGCGACGGTCTCGGAGGCCGCCTGTGGACCCGGCGTATCGGCCGTGGCGGGCGCCGCGAGCGTGTCGGGCCGCGACGGGGCGGCGGCCGGCCTGGCCGCAGGCTTGCGCACGGGGGGCTTCGTCGGCTTCGGGGGCGGTGGCGACGGGGCCTCAGGGGTGGGGGGCGCGACCGGTTTGAGCGGAATCAGCGTGATTGGAATCACGGGGGTCGGCGTGTCGTCGAGCGGCGTGCGATGCAGGGCGACCCACATCGCGAGGAGTCCGTGCACGACGAGCACCGCCGCGAGCACGCCCGTCCGGACGAGCCATGGCCTGCGCCCGCCAGGCGGCCACGCGCCGGACCGGGTCTCGCCCGGCGCCGCATTGCGGGAGCGTCCGGGGGGATCGGAGTGATCGGAACGGGAGGGGCCAGAAAGGCGTGGGTCGCGCGAAGACACGGGAATCGGAGAGCCGGAACGTCAGAGCGTCAGCATCTCACATTGCGATGAAGTCGGTTCGACACTTCTCGCTCACCGCCGTTCATGCCGCGCCGCGACCATGCGGATCAGGGCCGGTGGCCGGGCGCCTGCGCATGGCCCAGATCCGCCGAGAGCTTTTGCGCCAGGGTGCGCAAGGCGGTGTCGATCGGTCCGCCCCAACTCGCGTCGAAGCGGCTTTCCGGGCCGAGCGCCATGAGCCCCATGACGAGCTGCCCGGTGGCGTCGAACACCGGCATGCAGAACGCGTTGACGGACGGCAGCACCGTGCCTTCCACGCGCGCCGCGCGGTGAGCGCGCACGTCGTCGAGCACTGCTTCGTATTGCTCGCGCGTGGCCGGCAGGTGGTGGCGCGAGGCGTGCTGCAGGGCGGTCAGGGCGGCGTCGATGAGCGGGGCCGTCTGACGCGCCGGCAGGTAGGCGGCGAAAAGGCGTCCGGCCGCCGATTCGAGCATCGGCATCACGTCGCCCAGACGCAGTGGCACGCGCATCGGGAACGTCGACTCCAGCCAGTGCACGACGGTCGGTCCCTGGTTTCCCCAGACGGCGAGACCGACCGTCTGATCGATGGCGTCACGCAGTTCGGACAGGGCGAACCGGGCGGCCTTGAAGGCGTCGATGCGCGCGAGATGGGCGAGGCCCATGCGCAGCGTGAAGGGGCCGAGGTCGTAACGGCCGCTCACGGGATCCTGCACGATGAGCCCCAGCCGCTGGAAACTCACGAGATAGCGGTGCGCCTTGGCGGGATTCATGCCCGCAGCGTGGGCGAGATCGCGCAGCATCATCGCGTTCGACGCCTCGGTGAGGACTTCGATGAGTCGGAAGCCGACCTCGATGGACTGAATACCCGAGCGGGTCTTCTCCTCGTCGGGCGCGGTGTCGTCTTGATCGAGCTTGTTGTCTTTGTCAGGCGCTGTCATGTGTCTCCGTTGTTCTCGTGTACGTCGTGTGCGAAAGCGTCTTCGGCTTCGTCATTTTCCTTCGGCGGCGTTCGTCGCTCGCCGCGGACTGCCGTCGTCGTCGCGACGTGGGTCGCCGTTAGGGGCGTCAGGGCGTCAGGGCGTCAGGGCGTCAGGACGCTCAGGTAGAATCGTGCGCTTCAAGCGCCATTCTATCGGGCCCGAGATCGCCCGCAGACTCCCACACATGAAACTTGCCACTCGTAAGGACGGCACCCGTGACGGCCAGTTGATCGTCGTCTCGCGCGACCTGTCGACCGCCTGCATTGCCGATGCCATCGCCCCCACGCTGCAACGCGTGCTCGACGACTGGACCTTTTACGCGCCGCAACTGCAAACGCTTTACACCGAGCTCAATCATCATCGCGCGCGCAACAGCTTCGCGTTCGACCCGGCCGAGTGCATGGCGCCGTTGCCGCGGGCGTATCAGTGGGCCGACGGTTCGGCCTACGTGAATCATGTCGAGCTGGTGCGCAAGGCGCGCGGTGCGGAAATGCCGCCCGAGTTCTGGACCGATCCGCTCATGTATCAGGGCGGCAGCGACGACTTCCTCGGTCCGACCGACGACATCGTGTGCGCGTCGGAAGACTTCGGCATCGACTTCGAGGCCGAGGTCGCGGTGGTGACCTCGGACGTGCCCATGGGTGCGAGCCCCGCGCGTGCCCTCGAGGGCGTGCGTCTGCTCATGCTGGTCAACGACGTAAGCCTGCGCAACCTGATCCCGGCCGAACTGGCCAAGGGCTTCGGCTTCTTCCAGAGCAAGCCGGCGAGCAGCTTCTCGCCGGTGGCGATCACGCCCGACGAACTCGGCGACGCCTGGCGCGACGGACGCGTGCATCGTCCTCTCACGGTGAAGTGGAACGACAGGAAGTTTGGTGCGCCGGAGTGCGGCGAGGACATGGTCTTCGATTTCGGTCAGCTCGTGGCCCACGTGTGCAGGACACGCAACGTGCGCGCGGGCACTATCGTCGGCTCGGGCACCATCTCGAACAAGGATCGCAGTCGCGGCAGTGCTTGCATTGCCGAGAAGCGCATGCTGGAGACGATCGACAAGGGCGCCCCGGAGACGGAATTCATGCGCTATGGCGATCGCGTTCGCATCGAGATGTTCGACGCGCAGGGCAAATCGATCTTCGGCGCCATCGACCAGGCGGTCGCGCCGCTCGACGAATAACGAACAACGCGTTCACCACGTCGCGCGTTCGCGCCGTGCGAGCCCCGGCATCGCGCGCGCGGCGAGCGTTTGCGTCGCACGGGGCGTGGTATCCATAGGGTGAACCCGGATATGGCGGGCAATTCCGGCTCCGCTATTCTTTGTCTCCTTGAGTCGGTTCGCCCCCCTAGCGGGCGAGCCGGCCCTAATTTTTGCCGGCGCGACGCGAGGCACCCATTCCGGGAGTCCTGCGGATAGAAAAAAGCAGCGCAGGCCAGACCAGGAGATTTTCCATGCGAAACCCCGTGCGCACTGTCTTGTTGGGTGCGATGTTGCTGGCGCTGGCCGGCGGCGCCGCCGCTCAGGTCAAGATCGGCGTGAGCATCTCGCTTACCGGCCCCGCCGCCTCGCTCGGCCTTCCCGCGCGCGACACCATTGCCATGCTGCCGACTGAAATCGGCGGGCAGAAGGTCGATTACATCGTGCTCGACGACGCGTCGGATACCACGACGGCCGTCCAGAACACCAAGAAGCTCATTTCCGAGAACCACGTCGACGCCATTATCGGCTCGTCGATCACGCCGAACACGCTGGCCATGCTCGACGTGATCGCCGCAGGCACCACGCCGACGATCTCGCTGGCGTCGTCCGCGCGCATCATCGAGCCGGTGGACGCCAAGCGCTACTGGATGTTCAAGACGCCGCAGACCGACGCGCAGATGGCATCGGCAATCGCGGAGCATGCGAGCCGTCACGGCGTGAAGACGATGGCGTTCATCGGCCAGGGCGACGCGCTGGGCGAGGCGTTCTACGAAGAAGTGGCGAAGTTTGCCGGGCTGCACAAGATCAAGATGGTGGCGAGCGAGCGCTTCGCGCGCACCGATCCGAGTGTGACCGGACAGATCCTGAAAATCATGGCGACGAACCCCGACGCCGTGGTGGTGGGCGCCGCCGGCACCCCGGCCGCGCTGCCGCCGAAGGCGCTCGCCGAGCGCGGTTACAAGGGCATCGTGTATCACAACCACGGCGTGGGCAATAACGACTTCCTGCGCGTGTGCGGCAAGGACTGCAACAACACGTACCTGCCGGCCAGCCCGGTGCTCGTGGCGTCGCAGTTGCCCAACGACCATCCGGCCAAGGCCGTGGCGCTCGACTACATCAAGAAGTTCGACGCCAAGTATGGCCCGGGCAAGGTGGCGGCCTTCGGCTCGTATGCCTGGGATGCCGGCATTCTGCTCCAGCGCGCGATTCCGATCGCGCTCAAGACGGCCAAGCCGGGCACGCCGGAATTCCGCAAGGCGCTGCGCGACGCGATCGAGAGCAGCAAGAACGTGCACGTGTCGAACGGCGTGATCAACATGAGTGCGACGGATCACCTCGGCCTCGACCAGCGTGCCCGCGTGATGGTGAAGATCGAAAACGGCAAATGGGTGATTGCGCCGTAAGCGGCCCGACGCCCCAGGACCCTTCATGCGTGTGAGCGACCCGACGGCGCTCGCATCGACCTGTTGACCGTCGGCGGTGTCGGCATTGTCCGGCACCGCCGTTTCCCATCCCCGCCTGTGCGGGGATATTTTTTTGGAGCGGTAATCCATGTCGCAAGACCCCTATCAACACTATCAGTCGCTGCAATTCAAGCGGCATCCGAACGGCGTGCTCGAGCTGATCATGGGCGCCGGTGCGAACAAGAGCGGCCTGTCGACGGCCGACCATCGCATGCATCAGGAGCTGGCCGACGTGTGGCGTGACATCGACCGCGACGCGCAAACGCGCGCCGTCGTGATTCGCGGCGAGGGCAAGGGATTCTCCGGCGGTGGCGATCTCTCGCTCGTCGAGGACATGGCGGACGACTTCGCGGTGCGCGCGCGCGTGTGGCGCGAGGCGCGCGATCTTGTCTACAACGTGATCAATTGCAGCAAGCCGATCGTCTCGGCCATGCACGGCCCGGCCGTGGGCGCGGGCCTGGTTGCCGGGCTGCTGGCGGACATTTCGATCGCGGCGAAGAATGCGCGCATCATCGACGGCCACACGCGCCTGGGGGTGGCCGCCGGCGATCATGCGGCCATCGTCTGGCCGCTGTTGTGCGGCATGGCGAAGGCGAAGTACTACCTGTTGCTGTGCGAGCCGGTGTCAGGCGAGGAAGCCGAGCGCATCGGCCTCGTCTCGCTCGCGGTCGACGAGGCCGACCTGCTGCCCAAGGCGTTCGAGGTGGCGGACAAGCTCGCCAGCGGTTCGACGACCGCCATCCGGTGGACCAAGTACGCGCTCAACAACTGGCTGCGCAGCGCGGGGCCGTCGTTCGATGCGTCGCTCGCGCTGGAATTCATGGGCTTCGCCGGGCCGGACGTTCGCGAGGGCATCGCGTCGCTGCGCGAGCGCCGCGCACCGGACTACAAGGGCGACGCGCCGTTCTGACACACCAAGGGCGCAGGCTGGGCGTATGATCGGTACAAGCGCCCCTCGGGCCTCGATGCGCATGGCGTGCCGGTGAGCGGGCAGGCCACGGGCACATTGTCCGCAGTGAACCCCGATTGGGCATGGATTTCGCCGGAACGTCACGGCCATCGCTGGCCTTTTGACGGCGCCGCGGCGGCGTTTCCCGGCAGGCCGTCCGTCCCGGACCACGACTGGAGACTGTAATGAGCGATTCGACGAGTGCCATGCCCAATGGCTTCGACATACTCAAGAAGATGTGGGAGGCGTTCAGCCCGCCCGCGACCTTCACTTCACCGCTCACGCAGCTGATGCAGAGCGCCGCACCGTTGCTCGATCCGAACGAGATCGAGAATCGCATTGCCGAAATGCGCGCCGTCGAGCAGTGGCTCACGCTGAATCTGAACGTGCTGCGCTCGACGATCCAGGCGTTCGAGGTGCAGCGCGCGACCTACGCCACGCTGCGCGCGTTCGGCACGGGAAGCTTCGGCGCGTCGAGCGATGCCGGCGACGCCGCACGTTCGGCACAAGGCGCAGAGGCGCCCACGCCACCCTTCGGGCAAACGGGCGTGGGCGACTTCTGGCGCTCCCCGTTTGGTGCGACGGCAGCCGCGCAGGACGGGGAGGCGTCGTCGCCGGCCGCCGCCGAGCCGGAGCCGGAGCCGGAGCCTGAGCCGCCGGCCGCTTCGCAGGAGGCGTCGCCCCAGGTCGACGGCGCGGCACCGCCGTTTGCGCAGGCCGGTAACGCCTATGGCGCGCTCGATCCGTCGCTCTGGTTCAACGCCATGCGGGCGCAGTTCGATCAGATTGCCGCGGCGGCGCAGGCCGCCGGCCTGTCGGCTGCGCAAATGACGGAAGCGGCCGCGGCGCAAATGTCCGACGCGGCTGCCAAGGCGAATCAGACGAACCAGTCGAATCAGGCGACGACGTCGCGCCCCGGTGCGGCCAAGGCGTCGAAGGCGTCGAAGGCCACCGGCAAGACGGGCGCGGCAGGCAAGGCGGCGGGGACTGCTGCCGGGAAGGCCGCGACGAAAACGGCGGTCAAGCGCGCGCCCGCCGACAAGAAGACGCCCGCGAAGTCGGCCACGGCCAGGACCGCCGCGAAGACATCGACCAGCGCGTCGGCAAGGACGGCGAAAGCCACCGGCGCCTCGACGGCGTCGGAGGGGGGGCCTGCTAGGGCGCCCGGCAAGCAGGCGGCGTGGAAGTGGTGACGCCGACGGGCGCGATCACAGGCCGTGACGCACGAAGACGCGTGTCGCCGCCGCTCATCGCCGCACGGCCACCGCCCACCTTGCGCCACAGACAATAACGAAGGCAGGAGGATGCCCCATGATCTCTGGCGAACGCACCGGTCTCGTCCTGATGGGCGGGGGCGCACGCGCGGCGTATCAGGTGGGCGTGCTCGCGGCGATCGCGGCGATCCAGCGCGAGGTCTTGCCGTCGCGGCGCGCGATACCGTTTCCGATCGTCTGCGGCACGTCCGCCGGGGCGATCAATGCGGCGGCGCTCGCCTCGCACGCCGACGATTTCCAGCACGGCGTGATGAAGCTCGATGCGGTATGGCGGCAGTTCCACGCCGGGCAGGTGTTTCGCGCCGACTCGCTTGGCATGGCGGGCACCGGGGCGCGCTGGCTTGCCGCGCTCTCGCTGGGATGGGCGTTGCGCCGATCGCCGCGTTCACTGTTCGACTGGTCGCCGCTCAACGAGATGCTGCGCAACGCGATCCGTCTCGACCGACTGCCCGACGTATTCGCGTCCGGCGCGCTCGAAGCGCTCTCGGTCACGGCGCTGTCGTATTCCTCCGGCAAACACGTCACGTTCTATCAAAGCGCCGCGCCGATCCAGCCCTGGAAGCGTTCATTGCGGCTCGCACGCGCCGTGCCGCTGACGGTCGATCACCTGCTCGCGTCTAGCGCGATCCCGTTCCTGTTCCCGGCCATCGAGCTCGATCTCGACGGACAGCCCGAATATTTCGGCGACGGGTCGATGCGCCAGATCGCGCCGCTCAGCCCGCCGATCCATCTCGGCGCGACGCGTATTCTCATCATTGGCGCGTCGCACGGCCAGTACGGGCTCGACAGCAGCGGCGAGCGTATCGGCGGCTACCCCAGCCTCGCGCAGATCGGGGGGCAGGCGCTGGCGAGCGTTTTCATCGACGGTCTGTCGGCCGATCTGGAGCGGCTCCAGCACATTAACAACGTACTGCGACACGTGCCCGAGGCGCATCGAGAATCGAGCGGATGGCGGCCGGTCGAGACGCTGCTGATCTCGCCGAGCCAGCGCATCGAACCGATTGCGTCGCGGCACCTGCAACAATTGCCGCGCGCGGTTCGCACGATGCTCGGCGCGATCGGCGCCGACGAAGCCCGCGGCGCGGCGTTCGCGAGCTACTTGCTGTTCGAATCCGCGTACACGCAGGAACTCATCGCGCTGGGCGAGGCCGATGCGTACGCACAACGCGACGCCATCGCCGCATGGCTGGTGGCCGAAGCCGACGGCACGAGCCCGCTCGATCACGTGGAAGCGGGGGCGGTGGGCGGAGCGGGCATGCCCGCGAATTCGCCGCTGTCCGTCGACGAGCCAGCAACGGTTGCGGACAGCGGCAAACCGGCGGCATGATTCGGTGCCCGTGCGGCTCAGGAATCCGACGTGCCAGCGGCACCGGTGTCCCGGACGTTGGTAGACTTCATGGCCGACGATCCGACCGTCCGAAAGTCTCGGCACGGCAGCACCGCCGCAATACCCGCGCCTGAGTTAGTAGACAATTCCGTTCGCTCATGTCCAAAGTCACTGTTCCCTGTCCGTATCCGTCGACGTTCTGGCGCGATCCGGCATTGCCGTTCATCGAAGCGCGCGAAGTGCTCGACGGCCGTCGCGTGTGCTACGCGCTCCATAGCCACGAGACGTTCTCGATCGGAGTGGTGACGGGCGGCCGTAGCACGTATCTGAACGGACACGCGCGAGAGACCGTGGGGCGGGGCAGCGTCGTCGTGATGAATCCCGACGCCGTGCATGCCTGCAACCCTATCGGCGACGAAGCGTGGGCGTATCGCATGCTGTTCGTCGACACGGTCTGGTTGCGCGATCTTCAGCGCGAACTGGGTTTTGGACACGGCCAGGATCTGCATCTGTTCGATCCGATGTCGTCAACCGATCCTGTGCTGTACGACGGACTGAATCGGCTCTACGACGTTTGCACGGACGCAGCGCGCGACCGGCTGGAACGCGAGACAGCGGTGCAGCAGTACTTCATCGATGCGCACGAGCGTCTCAACCCGGCCCCGCGGCCGATGCGCGAGGACGCTCGCAAATTGCGCGACGCCGCGGACTTCATCCGCGCGCACTGTCGCGAGGCCCTGAGCCTTGCGCAGATCTGTGCGGCGGCGGGATTGTCGGCGTCGTACCTCACGCGGGCATTTCGGGCGCAGTATGGCCTTACACCCCACGCATTCCTGATGAACCAGCGGATCCAGTATGCCCGAGCGCGGTTGCGCCGCGGCCACGCCATTGCCGAAGTGGCCCTCGACGCGGGATTCGCCGATCAGGCCCACTTCCAGCGAACGTTCAAACAACTGCTCGCCGCGACCCCAGGGCACTATCGAGGCGCGCTCGACGCGCGTGGTTCCGGCGATTTGTGCGATTTGGCGGATTCGCTCGATCTGGACAGTTCGGGCGAGGCGGCAGCGTTGCCGGCGTCGCGTGACGTCCAGGAGTCCCGCGCGGCATGACGAGCGGCGCGGGACTGCCGCGCTGCCGGTGAATTGCCGTCGTGTCCAGCTTCCACCGGGACGCCACCCCGCCGCTACCCCGCCGCTACCCCGCCGCTACCCCGCCGCTACCCCGCCGCTACCCCGCCGCGACGAGATATACCGCACTTCCCGCCAACAATGCGGCCATCACGCGGTTCAGACGCCGCACGCGTACCGCGTCGCGCATATGGTGGCGGAGCATTGCCCCCGCGGCTGCCCAGCACGCGATCGAGAGCCAGCACACCGCGAAGTAGATCGCCGCGAACTGCCAGATGCGCAGCGGATCGCCGGCCGTATACGCACCCATCCCAGCCAGCGCGGCAAGCCACGCCTTTGGATTGAGCCATTGCATGACGGCGCCATTCGACAGGGTTGGGCCGCGCGCGGTGTCGGAATCGCCGAGTTCGCCATTGTCCACGGCCAGCTTGTACGCCATGTACAGCAGAAACGCCACGCCGAACCACTGGATCGCATGCAGGAGCCCCGGCACGCGCTGAAGCAGCTCGTACACGCCGAAGCCAACGGCAACGAGCAGTGCGACAAAGCCAACCGTCGCGCCGGTCACATGGCGCAGGCTGGCGGCGAGCCCGTAACGGGCGCCCGAGCCCAGCGCCACGACGTTCACCGGCCCAGGGGTAATGGAGGCGGCCAGTGCGAAGGCCGCCATGGAATAAAAGAGTGTCATCGGAGCCCTCATTGCCAAAAAATGCGAGTGAAACGAGGTTCCGAGCGTAGGCGTATTCGCTGGCGGCGTATTGAACAAAACTGCCCTTCGGCAGCATGCGCCGCCGTCATCCGCCATCCGTCGGCGGCGCATGCGATTCGCGTTGCGGCAGTCGGCCAGATAGCGCTGGTCAGGTCGGGGAGGCGACGCCACCAGGGTGGGCTGGACGAGTTCGGTGAGCGGGCGAGGTCGGTTAACGACAGCGTGAATAGATGGCAGCGTGAAAAGATGCGGGCGAGCGGCAGACGATAGACAGATGAAACCGCCGAGGCGCAAACGTTTCCCGGATGGGGCGATGGGGCGATGGGGTGAGCGGGGGCGCTGCGTGAAGGGCGGCGAGATTCCGTGTCGACGGTTCAGCCAAGCAGGCGATGGCGTAACCATCTGAGCAGACGGCCCATGAACGGAAGCTTGAGATAGAGATCCTCCGTGGCGTCCCAATAGTCGCGCTGGTAGGCGACGCGCCCGTCGACGGCGAGCCGCAGATGCGACGCGCCATGGATGATCTGTTCGTCGTCCAGCCAGCGCCTCGCGTGAAAGTGCAGATTCCACACCAGCATCGCCTGATTGTGCTGGAGCAGCGTGGCGGTGATCTCGAAGCGCGGTACGTCGACGCGCTCGAACAGTTGCGTGAGCAGCCCGGCGACTTCGGCGGCGCTGCGCACTTCGTGCAACGGCGTTCGAAGATAGACGTTGGGCGTATAGAACTCGCCCAGATTCGCGATGTTCTGGCGGGTGAGGGTCTCGAGGAAGCGCGTCAGGCGCGTCAGCGCCGCAGCATGATCGATATCCATGGGCACACTCGCGTGAGCGCTGTCACAGCGCGATTCGATGGACAGCCGGAAACATCCGGCTGTCCGCGCAGCCAACGCGCGACGCCTGCGGACCTCGGTCCGCCGACTCGCCGACTCGCCCCGCGCGGCTCAACGCAAAGACTTGGGGGCAGCGCGGCCCCCTAGTAAACTTAGCAGCCGTCACGGCCACGTGCACCACGGCGGTGCGCCGGACGTGGCGTCGATGCGACATCGCGCACCCGATCAACGGGCGTCGCTGATCAGTTCCGCACGCAGGTCGGGCGCGCTGGTGCGCGGGTCGAGCCAGATCGCAAAGAAGGCGCGTCCGAAAGCGTCGCCCGCGATGCGCCCAATCAGTTTGCCGTCGGAAAAGAAGCGTGTGCCGTCGCCGGGCCGGAACACCCCGGTAAGGTGCTGTCCGGCCGAGACATCCGGCAGGATGCGCGCGAGTTCCTCAGCCCAGTGCTGTCGCTCGGCGTCGGTGGCGACCTGCAGCTTGGTCATCTCGATCAGGCTGCGTTGCACCAGCGTATGCGACGTGAAACTGCGCGCATAGCGCAGATCGAGCACCAGCGGATGCGCACTCCAGTTCGCGCTCACGCGATCGGCCCCCGAAAACAGCTCGGCGTCGTAAAGATGAAAGCCCAGACGGGTGAACGAGCCGTGGCCGACCAGGCGCACGGCCGGCGTCTCCTGCGAGGCGAGTTGCCCGACGTCGAACGCACGGGCGTGAGGGACAACGGCGACTGCCGTCAACAGGCAGGCCATGCGCAGCCATATGGCGAATGCGGGACGAGTTGCCATGCTCGGCTCCTTATCGGTCAAGGATTCCGTCGAGTAGGTTGGCCCGTGTCGTAGCGTCGAAGTCTCGGCTAGCGACTTGTTGCGAAATTGCGACTGAGAACTATCCTCAAACAAGGCGCAGGCATCCGGGGAAGCGGGTTCCCGCCCGGCCCCACGGCCTCAAGCTTCTGGGAAGCGTCTCGGTCTGCCATTGCGATACGACGTTTCCAGCGTAGACCATTGACCGGCGCCCGCGCAGGCCCGTGGCACAAGGACTTACCCTGATGACTGAGGCGACGTCACGTGGGATCGACGTCCACCAGCGGCGGGCGATGCGCGCGCAACGGCTACTGGTGCGGGGGAATGTCGGGAAGTCGATCGACGGTGACCTCGGCGACGCTCGCCGCCGTTGAAGCTTAGGCGCTCCGCGTGACATTTTGACGGTCGTCAAAATTACGACGCATTACCGTCACGTGAGTGTCAGGCGCAGGGGAAATGAAAGGGATTTATGTTATGATTCAAGAGTTTGCCCATATTTTAGTAGGGTCGCTCTAAGCCATATCGCCAGGATGCGGCCACGTAATCGCGTAATAGCAACGTAACAGGCGTAACATCGCCGTCCTTCCGCGACGGCAGGGTTCAAGACGTGAAGCCGGGATGGCGGGGGCCTCCCGCGACGCGCTCACCGTTTTGTCTGTCGAAATTCGGCGTAAACTTTCACAATACTATCTTGAGTCCTGGTGTAAGGTCTCGCGACCTTGGGGGTAATTGAAATGAACGAAATGCTGTATCCCGAACTTTACAAGTCGCTGGAGGCAGTGCGTTGGAACATGGAAAAGGACATTCCTTGGGACAAGTTTGACGCGAGCCAACTCACTGACGATCAGGCGCGCACCATCAAGATGAATGCCATCACGGAATGGGCGGCGTTGCCGGCCACCGAGATGTTCCTGCGCGACAATCGTGACGACAGCGATTTTTCCGCGTTCATGAGCGTGTGGTTCTTCGAGGAGCAAAAGCATTCGCTGGTGCTCATGGAGTATCTGCGCCGCTTCCGCCCGGATCTGGTGCCGACCGAAGCCGAGCTGCATGCCGTCCGTTTCCCGTTCGATCCGGCGCCGCCGCTCGAGACGCTCATGCTGCACTTCTGCGGTGAAATCCGCCTGAACCACTGGTATCGCCGTGCTGCCGAGTGGCACACGGAGCCGGTCATCAAGGCCATTTACGAAATCATTTCGCGTGACGAAGCCCGTCATGGCGGCGCATACCTGCGCTACATGAAGAAGGCGCTCACGAGCTTCGGCGACAACGCGCGTGCCGCGTTCGCGAAGATCGGCGTGCTGATGGCGTCGGCACGTCGCACCGAAAAGCCGCTGCATCCGACCAACCTGCACGTGAACAAGGACCTGTTCCCGAACGATACGGTGCAGTCCCGTCTGCCGGAGCCGGAGTGGCTCGAGCACTGGCTCGACGAGCAGATCAAGTTCGACGACAGCTGGGAGAAGAAGGTGGTCGAGCGCATTCTGCACAACATGTCGCTCCTGTTCGAGCGCACGTTCGCGACAGCGCAGGACCTGAATCGCTACCGCAAGGAAATCACGAGCCGTCTGGCCGCCGTTACGGCACCGGCGGCACAGGCCGTCGCGACGGCATCGTGAGTGCATCGCCGCGTCTTCCAGACCCTCGGGTCCGGCGAGGTGCGATGAACGTATCGACGAAAGAGGGGCTTCGGCCCCTTTTTTGTTGCCTCGCGCCCGGCGTGGGACAATAGCGCGTCAACTTCGATCGATCGTCATGTCATCTTCCCCAGTCATTCCTCCGGCCGATTTCGAGGCCAAGATCGTCACGCGCGAGGCCCTCGCCGCCGTTGCGCCGACGCTGCCGCGCCCGTTGGTATTCACCAACGGCGTGTTCGACATCCTGCACCGCGGTCACGTGACTTACCTCGCGCAAGCGCGCGCGCTCGGTGCATGTCTTGTCGTCGGCGTGAATACCGACGCTTCGGTGCGCACGCTTGGCAAGGGCGACGACCGCCCCATCAACAACGAACAGGATCGTGCCGCGCTGCTCGCGGCGCTGCAAAGCGTGGACTACGTGGTGACGTTTGGCGAGTCGACGCCGCAGGCGCTGATCGAGGTGGTGCGGCCCGATATCCTGGTCAAGGGCGGTGACTACGACATGGACGTCCTTCCCGAGTCGGCCGTTGTGCGGCGCTGGGGCGGCAAGGCGCTGGCGATCCCGTTCGAACATCAGCGCTCCACCACGTCGTTGCTCAAGAAAGTGCGGGCCCAGTCATGAATCTTGCCCCACTCGTCGAGGTCACGCGCGGCGCCCAGGGCGTCGATACGGTGGAGTGCATTCATTACGGCAGTGTGGCCGTGGTCGATGCGCAGGGGCACTTGCGCTACGCGGCCGGCGATCCGTCGTTCCTTACCTTTTCGCGTTCGACCCTGAAGCCGTTTCAGGCGCTGCCCTTCGTCGAGGGCGACGGTGTGAGGCACTTCGGCCTGACGCAGCCGGAGTTGGCGCTGCTTTGCGCCAGCCATTCCGGCGAGAGCTTCCATGTCGAAGGCGTGTCGAGCCTGCTGACGAAGGCGGGCTGCGACGAACAGCATCTGCAATGCGGTTGCCATACGCCGACCTTTTATTCGGCAACCGGCAAACGAGCGCCCGCCGATCTGAAGCCGACACCGCTGCACCATAACTGCTCAGGCAAGCACGCCGGCTTTCTTGCGTACTGCGTGCAGCACGGCCTGCCGCTCGATACCTATCTGGATCCGGCGCATCCATTGCAGCAGGCCATTCGTGGGCGTGTGGGCGATGTCGTCGGCGTGAACGGCGATGCCTTGCCGCTGGGTATCGACGGGTGCTCCGCGCCAAATTACGCGCTGCCGCTCGAGAAGCTGGCGGGCGCCTATGCGCGCCTTGCGGCAAGCGACGATGCGGCGCTCTCGACACTGTTCGACGCGATGACGCAGCAACCGGAGATGGTGTCCGGTACCGCGCGCAATGATCTGGCGTTCATGCGCACGGCGCCAGGCGACTGGGTGGCGAAGATCGGCGCCGACGGCGTGCAGACGATCGGCGTGCGGTCCGCCGGATTGGGTATCGCGATCAAGGTGGTCGACGGCAACATGCGCGCGCTCTACACCGCTGCCGTCGCGGTGCTGGAGGCGCTTGGCCTGGTGACATCCGCGCAGACGACGGGGTTGGCGCCCTGGGTGTCTCCGGTCGTCAGGAACGCACGCGGCATTCAAACGGGCGTCGTGCGGCCGGTGGTGGCGCTCCGGCGTGTGCGCTGACGGCGTCGACGCCTCTGCCGCCTAGCGGACCCCGGTTGGTGGGCTGCCGGCGGGAGCGGGGCAGGCACGCACCATTTGCGCCGACCACTGTTGTGTGACGACGCCACGTACCTGCGTGGCGGCATTCCCGTTAATGCCGGCGATACGATAAATGATCCGGCTTCGAGCGTTCGGCCGCTCGCTCAACTGGGGGGTGAGGCCCTTCTTCTGTGCGGCAGCCATCAACCGCACGGCGCGCTCACGATCGTTGAACAATCCGAGCGATACCACCACATTCGATCCGTCGTCGTTGAGCAGGAAATACTCCGTCACGCCCGCCGCGCGTAATTGGGCGACCTGCTTGTCGGCCGCCGCCTTGTTCGGCACGGCGTCCAGATGCACCCAGTAGCGCTTGTCGACGGCGATCGACTGAATGTCGCCCTGACCCGAAGGCAAGGCCGCGAGCAATAGCCCGCGCGCTTGTGGCGCGTCATTGGCGGAGAACGGGCCGATATCCAGGCACGCTGTTGCCACGGCAGCCGCGGCCGCCGACGATGCGGCGCTCGCCTGTGTCGCGGTCGACTCCGCCGATGTGGCGCCGGGCGCTGCTGCCGCGACAGCCTGACTGGCCGCCGACACGGCCACGCCCGACGTGCCCGATGCGCTTGACGCGCTCGAAGGCGCGACGGCGAGCGACGCGGTGCCCTCGCGCGCATCGACGGTCGGGGACGCGGCGTCCGCTACCGGCTCGCTGAGCTGGGCGCCCAACAGGCGGATCTTCGCGGGTTCGATCTGCTGGGCCACGCGCATCGGCTCACGCCCCGAAGTCGCCAGGAGGTCGCGCCATTTCAGCCAGCCGAACTGCACCGCGGCCAGTGCCGCATTCGCGGCAAGCAAGACAGCGAGTAACAACGCACGCAACATCTCAGATACCTCTGCGGGAGGGGCCACTGTTACGCGACCGCGACGATGGTGCCGATGCGGCGGATGCGGAAGATTCCGCGGCGCCGACAGTGCGAAGCGCGACTTCGTACAAGCCGGCCGGCACCAGTTGATCGTGTTCGGTAAACGGCAAGGCAAGGGTCTGCGCTAGCGCTTGGCGCGCGCCGCCCGAGAGAACGCAGCGCACGGGCGCCCCGAGCTGGGTTTGCAGTTGGGCGTGGCTGCGTTCGACGAGCCCGGCCTGTGCCGCGGCGCATCCTCGGAGAATCGCATCCGTCGTGCTGCGCGCAAATGCCTGTCCGCCGGTCGGTGTCGTGGCATCGAGCGTCGGCAGTTGCGCAGTGCCCTGGGCGAGCGACTGGAGCATCAGTGCGGGCCCGGGCGCAATCAGTCCGCCGAGGTAGTCGCCATCCGCACGAAGGGCCTCCACCGTCGTTGCGGTGCCCAGCGTGACGATCAGCAAATGCTCGTCAGGCCAGGCAGCATGGGCGCCGATCAGGCTGGCCCACCGATCGCTGCCGAGCTGGGTGGGAGAGAGGTAGCCGTTACGCACACCGGCGCGCGATTCGCTGGCGCGCAGCACTTGCAGCCAATCGGCCGACGCCATGCCCCACAGGGTTTGCAGTGTCATGCGAACGGCCTGCTCCGCCGCCTCGCCCGCGACATTGGCCAGCCAGACGCCCGCGGGTGCCGGGCAGATGAAGCCGTCGTCCTGGCCGCCCTGACCCAGCGCCAGCGGCGCCGAATTCGGCGCGAAGTGGGTCTGGCTGCCGATACCGGCGGCCAAGGCGGCCCAACCTGCACGAATCTGGGCGGCGAGCGTGCGCCACTCGACGTGATCGACGGCGCCGCTGGCGAGAAAGCTCGGCGCCGCGGCACGCCAGTGCGTCGGTCGAACCGCGGGCGCGAGCGCCCACTTGATCCGGCTGTTGCCAGCATCGATCAGGAGCCACGGGGCGTGGCGCGCGGCCTCGGTCGAACCGGACTCCGTCGACGGCACCAGACCCGTCGGCGAGCGCGCAGGCCCTTGCCGGGGATCGGTCATCTGCGGGCCTCCTGCACGCCGGGCGCGGGGTCGAGCAGACGCACGGATACCTCGCCGCTCGCTATGGCGCGCTCGCCCTGTGGCGTGGCCACGCGCAGGCAGCCACGTCCGTCAACGCCGAGTGCCACGCCGTGCAAGATGTCGCGGCCATGCTCGATGATGCGGATGGAGGCCCCGCCGTAAGCATGCATCGCTTCCCAGTCTTCGCGAAACGACGCGAAGCCCTGCGTCGCAAAGCGGTCCAGCATGGCAGTGAGGCGCTGGACGAGAGCGACGAGCACCGTCGACATATCCGGCTCCGGAAACACGGATTCGAGTGCCGCCGGTGGTGTGGCCGGGACGGCGGGTATCGGCGAGGCGGAGGGGCTCGACGCGCCCGCGGCACTGGGGGCACTGGCGGCACTTACCGCCGCGCTGTCGATTCGGGCGGCCACGTCGTCCGCATGCCGAAGATTGAGACCGATGCCAATGACGATGCCGATACGCCCAGGCCCTGCGGGAACGGTTTCGATCAGAATGCCCGCCAGCTTGCCGCCGCGCAGCAGCACGTCGTTCGGCCACTTCAGACCGAGTGCTTGTGGCGCCGACAATGGCAAGTCGGAAAGTCCCTCGATCACCGCGACACCGGTGGCGAGCGACAAGCCCGCCAGGTCCGCCGGTCCGCCGGACATCACATAGGCCAGCGAGAACATCAGGCTGTCTCCGGGCTGGCTTTGCCAGACCCGGCCGCGCTGTCCGCGCCCGGCGGTCTGGTTCATGGCGGCACGCACCGTCGGCGTGCACGCCACGTTCTCGCGAAGCCGCGCGAGCAGGTCGAGATTCGTGGAGCCGGTCGTCTCGACCACCTCGATTTCCCAGCCACGGCAAGCGCCGCTCAGTCGCGAGCGAATGCGTTCGCCGTCGAGCCGGCGCGATGCGACGTCGAACCGGGTCCGGGCGGTTGCGCCGACGGCGGATTCGATGCCACCGGCGGCCGAGCAAGCCTGGGCGGCGTCAAGGATGTTCGGGGAGGAAGATGCGGCGTTATTCATGGCTGCTATTGTAGCGGCGAGGCTGGCGGTGCGCCGGTCTGATCGGCGCAAACGCCCGTTTTTCGGCATTATCCGACGCTCGGGTGAGCTGATTCCGAGCGCTTTTCAGACCGCACCGGGTTGCCATCGATTGGCCTCGCCTGTACCGTACAATGACCGCGTTTCGCTGGACGCGAGCCGAATTCCAGCGGGTTTGTTGTCAGGAGACGCCCTGTTTTGAACCTCGATGCCGTGCCCACTCTGGAGCTGACCACCTCGGCGCAAGGCCCGGTGGTCATGCTGCGCGGCCTGTGGACGGCGCTGGCGCTCTCGCAGCGCAAGAAAACGCTGCTTGGTCTGGTGCGTGCATTGCCGACTGGCCCGCTCGCCTGGGACCTTACGTGCGTCGAAAGGCTGGACCACGTGGGCGCGCAGGCGCTTTGGCGGTATTGGCAACGGCAATATCCCGAGCGCATTTCGCTGACGCCGACTCAACGCGCGCTGTTCGATCATCTGGCCGAATTCGACCGAACGCGGCAGAGTCCGGTGCCGGCGCGCCGCGTCGATCCGATCAGCCGCCTGGGATATTCGCTGTTCTCGCTGGGAGAACACTTGCGTGACGGCATCGCGATGTTCGGCCGGTTCGTGATCGACCTCGGCCGCGTGGTTCGCCACCCGGTGCGCGCCCCGTGGCTGGAGATGTCCGCCAATGTCTACAGCGCCGGGGCCAAGGCGCTCGGCATCACCGCGCTGGTGGCGTTCCTGATCGGTATCGTGCTGTCCTACCTCTCGGCCCAGCAGTTGAAGCTGTATGGGGCGAGCACTTTCATCGTGAACATCCTGGGCCTCGCAGTCATCCGCGAACTTGGTCCGGTGCTCGCGGCGATTCTCGTCGCGGGGCGCTCGGGGTCGGCCTTTACCGCGCAGCTCGGGGTGATGCGTGTAACCGAGGAACTCGATGCCATGCGGGTGATGGATATCCCGCACGGACTGCGGCTGGTGCTGCCGAAAGTCGTCGCGCTGGCCATCGCCATGCCGCTGCTCATCATGTGGACGAACATCATCGCGCTGCTTGGCGGCGCACTTGCCGCGAAGTACGAGCTGGGCATCGGTTTGCACTACTTCTTCACGACGCTGCCGAATGCCGTACGCGTCGCGAATCTATGGATCGGTCTGGGCAAGGGCGTTGTCTTCGGCATGCTCATCGCGCTCGTGGCGTGTCATTTCGGCATGCGCGTCAAACCGAATACGCAGAGTCTGGGTGAGGGCACCACGCAGTCGGTGGTGACTTCGATCACCGTGGTGATTCTGGCCGACGCGGTCTTTGCCATCATGTTCCGCAATGTGGGGATTGGCTGATGCGCACGACCACGGTATCCGATCCGTCTCGCTCCGGCGCCGCGCGGGAGTCCGGTGGCGACGTGTTGCATGGCGCGCCCAACGGTTGTCCGCCGGTATCGTCGACCCTGCCGGGCGAAGCGCAGCCGGTGATCGAAGTGCACGATCTGACCAAACGCTACGGCACGCATACGATTCACGAGCACCTCGACCTTACGGTGGGGCAAAGCGAAATCATCGCGCTCGTCGGCGGATCGGGCTCGGGCAAGACCACACTGATCCGGCAGATCATCGGGCTGGAGGCGCCGACGAGCGGTCATATCCGGATTTTCGGCCACGACATCACGATGATCGACCGTCGCGCGGCCCACTTGCTGCGCCGTCGGTCGGGCATGCTCTTCCAGCGCGGCGCCCTGTTCTCGGCCATGACGGTGTTCGACAACATCGCGCAGCCATTGCGCGAGTTGCACACGCTCTCGGAGGACCTGATTCGCGACGTGGTGATGTACAAGCTCGAGATGGTCGGATTGTCGGGGCGCATGGCCAATCGCATGCCGTCGGAGTTGTCGGGCGGGATGATCAAGCGGGTGGGGATCGCCCGGGCGATTGCACTCGAGCCGGAACTGCTCTTTCTCGACGAACCGACGGCAGGGCTCGACCCGCAGGCGTCCGATGAGTTCGTGGACATGGTTCGCGGTCTGCACCGCTCGCTCGGACTGACGGTGGTGATGGTCACGCACGATCTCGATACGGTCATGATGCTCGCCACGCGCGTGGCAGTGCTCGCGGAGCGCAGGGTGATCGTCAACGCGCCCGTCGAGGACGTGGTTCGGGTCGATCACCCGTTCATTCACAGCTTCTTCCTCGGTGAGCGCGGCAGACGCGCGTTGCTGGCTTTGCCTGCGGCAAGGCGCGCCAAGATTTCGGAGTTACTCGACGATGGAAAATAAATCGCACGCTTTCATGGCGGGCCTGTTCACGCTGCTACTGCTCGCGGCGGTCGCCGCGTCGGTGTACTGGTTCAATCGCGACAATCGCGAGCGCGTCCCGTACGACCTGGTGGCGCACACGAATGTCACGGGGCTCAACCCGGAATCGGCCGTGCGGTATCGCGGCCTGGCCGTGGGCAAGGTCGAGTCGATCAAGTTCGATCCGCGCACACCCGGACAGATCCTGATCCGCATTCTCGTCAATGAGGGCACCCCGATGACCCAGTCGACGTTCGCCACGCTGAGCTACCAGGGCGTAACGGGGCTGGCCTTCGTGCAGCTCGACGACGACGGGCACGACCGGACGTTGCTGCCGTCGTCGCCGGCACACGTGGCGCAGTTGCGGCTGCGCCCGAGTTTCGTCGACGAACTTCAGCGTCGCGGCAACAATCTGGTGCATCAGCTCGAAGAGGCGACGTCATCGGTCAACAAGCTGCTCGCACCGGAGAACCGGCAGGCGATTCTCGACTCGATCAACAGCGTGAAGACCGCCGCGCAAAGTGTGAATCGCGTGGCGCAGCAACTCGAGCCGGTCACCCGTCAGTTGCCCGACACGGTGCGCGAACTCAACGGCACTTTGTCCGGCGCGAATCGTCTGACGAATCAGTTGGCCGACCCGCAAGGCCCGCTCGTGCGCAATCTGAACAGCGTCGGACGCGCGGCCGATCAGGCGACGTCGAGTCTGGCGGCGTTCGAAGGCACGATGCATACGTTCGAGGGTTCGCTGCAGCAAGAAGCGCTGCCGCGCCTGAACCGCTTGTCCGACGATCTGCGCTTCACGACCCAGGCGGTCGGGCACGCCGCCGACACCATCAATCGCAATCCGCGCGCCTTGCTGTTCGGCACGACGCCGCCGACGCCCGGTCCGGGCGAAGCGGGCTTCTCGTGGCCCGGCGTGGCAGGACACTAATGCGCGACATCGTGATGCAAGGGGAAAACGAGATGACCAAGCTGAGCACGGCGAGCACACACACAGTCCACACCCGCGTCGGCCCGCTGCGCCTGCTGAGCACCTGGATGCTGGGTCTGGGCGCGGCGATATTGGTCGCGGGATGCGCGGCCCCGTCACCCTCGAATTCGGTCGCCCGATTCGACCTCGGGCCGCCGATGATGCCGGCGGCCGCGGTAGCCGCGGGACATCCGGCCGTCGCCGACGTGACGGGAGCGCCGCGTCTCTCGCCGCTGAAGGTGGTCGTCAATGCGCCGAGCTGGCTGGATACCGAGATGATCTACTACCGCTTGCCGGCCCGCGACGGCGACCAGGCGCGCGTGTATGCGAACAGCCGGTGGCTGGCGTCGCCGGTGCGGCTCTTCGGCGACCGTCTGCGTGCGGCGCTGTCGGTCGACCGTCCGGTACTGGCTGCCGGCGATCCCACGGCGGCGCCCGCTTTGCGTGTCGAGATCGACGAGTTTGCACAGTACTTCGACAGTGCCTCGACCAGTCATGGGGTCGTGCAGATGCGCGCCACCCTGTTCGACGGCCCGAAGTTGCTCGCGCAAACCACGTTGCGTGCCCAGGCGCCAGCGGCGACGGCGGATGCTGCCGGCGGTGTGAAAGCGCTGGCGGCAGCGTGCGACGCCGTGCAGACGCAACTGATCCAGTGGCTCGCCGGGCGCGTGCCGACGCCCTCCGCGACGACGCGGGCACCGGCCCGGTCGCAAGCTACGCCGGCGGCCACCGCGCAGCCGGCGACTTCGGGTGCCGTAGCGCCCGCCCGATAGGCAGACGTCGCCGATGCCCGAGCCGGATGTCAAACCCTGGCAACGACGCGCTTCACCGCTTACGCGTCAGGCGCTGCTCTGCCTGATTCTGCTGATCGCCTACGCGAGTCTGTATCCCTTCACGTTTCAGCGCGCGGCCGTCGGGCCGTTCGACTATCTGTTCGCCCCGCTGCCCCGCTGGATGACGACGTTCGACGTGGTGACCAATGTGCTGGGCTACCTGCCATTGGGCGTACTCACGGTGCTGGCGCTGCATCCGGCCTGGCGGGGCGTGCGCGCGGTGATCGCCGCGCTCGTACTCGGAGCGTTGCTCTCGTGCGGCATGGAGGCGTTGCAGACCTATCTGCCGACGCGCGTCGCGTCGAACGTCGATCTGGCGACGAACGCGCTCGGTGCGCTCATCGGCGGCGCGATTGCCGTGCCGCTCACCAGCCCGCTGCTCGATCGCGGATGGCTGCGACACCTCCGCTTTGCCTGGTTCGAGCGCCAGGCGAGCATGTTGCTCGTCTTGCTGGCGCTTTGGCCCTGGGCCCAGGCGTACCCGCAGCAGTTTCTCTTCGGAGACGGTGACCTCGTGCGCCAGATCTGGCTCTGGCAAGACCCGGACGTGACCGATCGGGTGATCGACTGGGTGCCGCGTCTGGGACAACTGCAGGACTACCTCTCCGCGCTCGATGCCGTGGCCAGCCACGCCTTGTGGGAGACGATCGTCACGGCATGCGGCACGGTCCTCGCCGGTCTGCTCGCCACGCTGGCAATGCGCCGTACGGCGCCGCGCGTGCCATTGCTGTGCGCCATGTTCGCGAGCGCGTTCGCGATCAAGGCCGTTGCCTCGGCATGGCAGTTCTCGGCGGCTCAGGCCTTCGACTGGGTGACGGCAGGGGCCGTCTACGGCATGGTCGTCGGCGGCCTCGTGCTGTTTTTGGCCGGCAGGGGGCCGCGCGCCTTGCGCGGTGCGGTCGCCCTTGCGGCACTCATCGTATTGCTGGTGCTGGTCAATCTGTTGCCCGCCAATCCGTACTATGAAGCCGCGCTCCAGTCGTGGCGTCAGGGGCAATACGTTCACTTCAACGTGCTTGCGCGCTGGCTCGCGTGGACGTGGCCTTACCTCGTGCTGATCTACCTGCTCGCCATGTTCGATCCGAGCCATCGCGGCCCGGCCCGTAGCGTCGGAAAGTCCCGCTGACGCGCTTCTTTCTTGCTCGGAGAGGAGGAATCGATCGAATCTTGCGGTGGATTGTTTCCGAATTCGCAATAGCGTATTGGCCCGTTGCCGGTTGGTCCCCGGCGCCATGAATCCTAAACTCCCATGTAAGGCACGCTGATACTTCGCGTGCCGCGACCGCCCGGCATCGACAGGCAGATCCCGGGCTTTTTTCATTGGCGAGGCAAAGATGAGTACCTGGGGATTGGCGTTTGCGCACAAGACACGACAGCGCGTGCTGATGGCCGTGATCGCCGCCGCCACGGGTATCGAAATGCTTGAGAACGGCATGTTCGTGTTCGCGTCGTCGCACATCGCGGGTGGGGTCGGTGCCGCCCCCGAAGAATACGCTTTCGTCTCCACGCTCTACGCGGTGGCCGGAATCCTTGTGATCCTCAAGCAGCGCTGGCTTGCGTCGCGCCTGGGGTATCGCACGTTCCTCGCCGGTGCGCTGACGCTCATGGCGTTCGGCGCGTGGCTATGCGGCATGGCGCATACGCCGACGCAGCTCGCCATCGCCCGCTTCGTGCTCGGTCTGGGCGCGGGTTCGCTCTTCACCGCGAGCCGTATCCTCATCAACCTGTGCTTCGCCCCGGAATTGCGGCTGCGCGCACTGCTTTTCTTCACCTACGGCTTCTTCGGCGGACAGATCTCCGCGCCGCTGCTCGCCAGCTATCTCGTCGACCATTTTCTATGGTCATCGGTGTTTTTCGCGGTTGTGCCGATTGCGCTGGCCGGCGCACTTGCTTCGTGGATCGTGATTCCTGATTTTCGCGAGCGCTTGCGCGACGAGGGCGAATTCGAAATGCGCGGCATCGTGTTCTTTGCGGCGGGCGTGCTGTTCGTCGAAGTGATGATGCAGCGATCGCGGTTCGACTTTTTCTCCAACCCGCTGCATCTGCTCGAGTTGTGCCTGGTCGGTGCGATCTGCGCGATCGGGTACATGTGGCATCAGTACTCGCACCACAAGCCGCTGATCGACTTTCGGGTGCTGGTGCGCAACCCGGTCTACGTGCTGGGGTTGGGGGGCTATGCCGTGTACTACTTCTTCTCGTATTCGACGTCGTATCTGTTCCCGATCTACATGCAACGGGGGCTGAACTGGAGCGTCGAGCACACCGGATATCTGCAGGCGGTGGCGTCGGTCACGAGCCTGGTGGTCGCCGTCATGTACACCCTGGCGCGTCCGAAGTTCGTGCAGCTCAAGCCGTTTGTCCTGATCGGGTACCTGTGCCTGCTCGGGTACGCGTTCCTGCTTTCGCAGTCGTACCCGGGTGTGTCGAGTCAATGGCTGATCCTGCCGATGGTGCTCAGTGGGCTTGGCGGCGTGTTTGCCATGATTCCGATCGCGGAGCTCACGTTTCGCGGCATGGACGAATACGTCTTCCAGCATGGCTATCAGACGAAGAACATCGTGCGCCAGTTGGTGAGCTCGATGTCGGTGTCGATGATGGCCGTGCTGATGCAGGATCGTCAGGCAGTGTTCATGCATCAACTCACGCCGGCGATGACGCCGCTCAATCCCGCCTACAATGCCGCGGTGTCGCAGGTGCAGCAGGTGTTCGGCGCGAGCGTGGATGCGACGACGGCCGCGCACATGGCATCGGCATGGGTGGGCAATCTCGCGTCGCAACAGGCGCTGGTGCTCGCCAGCGTGAATGTTTTCTTCGGTTTTGCATGCCTTGCCGCGTTTTGCGCGTTGTTCATGGCCGTGCAACGCCGGCTTGGGTGAGGACGGTCGTCTCCGCACGCGCGGGGCAGGTCGGTTAGAATGGGCCGAAATACGCGAACACGTTGCCACTTCCCGATAGCCCCGACATGGCCACCCAGCCGCAGTTCTACAAACATCACGTCTTTTTCTGCCTGAATCAGCGCGAACCCGGTGCAGACCGTCCGTCGTGCGCGAACTGCAATGCGCAGTCGATGCAGGAATACGCCAAGAAAAAGGTCAAGCAGCTGGGCCTTGCCGGCCCCGGCAAGGTCCGTGTGAACAAGGCCGGGTGCCTCGATCGCTGCGAACAGGGCCCGGTCGTGGTGATCTACCCCGAGGGGACCTGGTACACCTACCTCGACGAGTCCGACATCGACGAAATTGTCGAAAAGCATCTCGTGCAGGGCGAGATCGTCGAGCGCCTGCTGATCGATTGATCCCATCGCGGCTTCGTCTGCTCCAGGCCTCGCCGCGTGTGCCCGACACCGAACTTCCCGAACCGGCTCGCCCGCTCCCGCACCCATGTGGGGATAGCGCGGGCGCTGCCGCATCCCAGACCTCACATCGCCCATGAACGCTCAGACTGAACGCTTCACCATCGACGGCCCGGTCGGGGCCATCGAAATCGCCATCGACCGACCGGCCGGCGCGCCGCGCGGCATCACGCTGGTCGCGCATCCGCATCCGCTGTTCGGCGGCACGCTCGACAACAAGGTTGCCCAGACCCTCGCCCGCGCTTTCGTGCAACTGGGCTACGCCGTGGTGCGCCCGAATTTTCGCGGCGTGGGGCAATCGGCGGGTGAGCACGACAAGGGCATCGGCGAGCGCGACGATTTGCTTGCCGTGATCGAATGGATGCGCCGACAGCCCGGCTGGGATGCCCTGCCGCTCGCGCTGGCCGGCTTTTCGTTCGGCACGTTCGTGCTCTCGCACGTCGCCAAAACGCTCGAGGCCGCCGGCACGCCGGCTCAGCGCCTGGTGTTCGTGGGAACGGCCGCGAGCAACTGGGACGTGGCCGACGTGCCCGCCGATACGCTCGTCATTCATGGCGAAGTGGACGACACGGTGCCGCTTCAGTCGGTGCTCGACTGGGCGCGGCCGCAGAAGCTGCCCATCGTGGTCATCCCGGGCGGCGAGCACTTTTTCCATGGTCTGTTGCCCCTGTTGAAACAGATCGTGGTCGACGCGTGGCGTCATTGATACATCGAGGGTGAATTTCGTCGAATTTGGGCCGCTCGGGAGGTTGGTGCTGGGGGGTCGAAATCCCGGCGGGTATAATTCGCCCCTGAACCTTGTCAGGTCCCTCGGGGTCTATGTCCCCGACAGGCATGGCACCGGCACTTCGGTGCCGCTGTCTTCGTCGCCGTATCGCAGGCCCGCAGGCTCGACGGAATACCGGTGCAATGCCAACGCCAAGCCAACGATACGGCGCTTCTTCAAGCGCAGATGCTCCTGAGTCTCACTTCGTCCTCCTCTTCGCCCATGAAATTCAACGCTTCGCTGTCCCGTGCCGCCGCCGCCGCGGCGCTTGTCGTTTGCGGCTCGCTTGCAACGCTTCCCGCCCGTGCCCAACAGATCCCGCCGCCGCCGATGACGGCCAAGGCGTGGACGATCGTCGACGTGACCAGCGGTCAGGTGCTCGCGGCCGGAGACGCGGATGCTCGCGTGGAACCGGCATCGCTCACGAAGATCATGACCTCGTACCTGATCTTCGAAGCCTTGCGCGACAAGCGCATTTCGATGGACCAGACGGTGATTCCGGGGGAATCGGTCCGCAAGGTCGGCCGCGACGAATCGCGCACCTTCATCGAAGCCGGCAAGCCTGTCACGGTGCACGATCTGGTCTATGGCATGATCATCCAGTCGGGTAACGACGCCTCGATCGCGCTGGCGGAACTCGTCGGCGGTTCGCAGCCGGGCTTCGTTGAACTCATGAACCGTGCCGCGCAGCGCATGGGGCTGAAAAACACCCATTACACCAACGTCGACGGTCTGACCGACCCGCAGCACTACACGACCGTGGCCGACATTGCCACACTGTCGACGCGCCTGATCCAGGACTTCCCCGAGTACTACAAGATTTACTCGGAGAAGAGCTTCACTTACAACAACATCCGCCAGCCGAACCGTAACCGTCTGCTGTACCTCGATCCGACCGTCGATGGCCTGAAGACCGGCCACACGAAGGAAGCCGGCTACTGTCTCGTGTCGACGGCGTCGCGTCCGATGCCCGGTGCCGCCGGCGTGAACCGCCGCGTGCTGTCGGTCGTCGTGGGTGAGCCCACCGAGCGCGCGCGCGTGCAGGACAGCCTTTCGGCGCTGAACTACGGCTATCAGAACTTCGACACGCTGCGCGTGTATGCCGCGAATCAGGTCGTGGCCACGCCCAAGGTGTGGAAGGGCAAGGAAAGCGAGCTGAAGATCGGTGTTAAGAAGGACACCTTCATCACCGTGCCCAAGGGCATGGCCGACAAGATCAAGCCGCAGCTGGAACTGCGCGAACCGCTGATCGCCCCGTTGGCGAACGGCGCGCAAGTGGGCACCGTCAAGGTCATGGCCGACGGCAAGCAACTGGCCGAGTTCCCGGTCGTGGCGCTGGCCGACGTGCCCCAGGCCAGCTTCATCGGCCGCGCATGGGATGCGCTGCGCCTGATGTTCGTGAAGAAGTAAGCCGCATGGACAACTCCACTGTCTGGCTCAACGGCGAGCTGATCGCGCTCGCCGATGCGAAGATCTCCGTGTTCGATCGCGGTTTCCTGTTCGGCGACGGCATTTACGAAGTCGTGCCGGTCTATCACGGCAAGCCGTTCCGTCTCGCCCAGCATCTCGACCGGCTCGAGCGCAGTCTCGCGGAGATTCGCATCGCCAACCCGTACACGCGCGCCGAATGGGAGGCCCTGTTCGCGCGCCTGTCGACCACGTGTGCCGCCGACCCACACAGCATCTACGTGCAGGTCACGCGGGGCGTGGCGCCGCGTCAGCATACGTTCCCGAAGGACATCGCTCCGACCGTGTTCGGCATCGCAACACCGCTCACGCTGCCGGGGCGCGAAAAGGTGGAGCACGGCGTGGGGGCGGTCACGCATGAGGATCGCCGCTGGCTGAACTGCCACATCAAGTCGACCTCGCTGCTCGGGAACGTGCTGATGGCGCAGTACGCTGCCGATCACGAAGTGCAGGAAACGATCCAGTTCCGCGACGGAAATCTGACCGAGGCGTCGTCGAGCAACGTTTGGGTCGTCAAGGGCGGTGAAATGTTCGCCCCGCCGCGCGATAATCGAATCCTCGAGGGTATCCGCTACGGTGCGCTCGAGACGTTTGCGCGCGAGTGCGGCATAGCGTTCCATGAGCGTGCGGTCAGCGAAGCGGAAGTGCGCGACGCCGACGAACTGCTCATCACGTCGGCCACGAAGGAAGTGCTCGCCGTGGTCACGCTCGACGGCAAACCGGTAGGCGACGGCAAGCCGGGACCCGTTTTCCGCGCGCTCTACGCTGCCTATCAGCGGGCCAAGGAGGCACTATGACGACGGAAAAGAAGGAAAGTCTGCTCGAATTTCCGTGCGACTTTCCGATCAAGGTCATGGGCGCGATGCAGGACGGTTTCGCCGACGCCATCGTGGCGCTGCTGCGCGAGTTCGATGCGCAGTTCGATTCCGCCACCGTGGAGATGCGTCCGTCGAGTTCGGGCAAGTACCTTGGCCTGACCGTCACCGTCCGTGCGCACTCGAAGGCGCATCTCGACGACATCTACCGCGCACTTACCGGCCATCCGATGGTCAAGGTCGTGCTGTAAGCGGCACGCTTGGGGCGAGCCCGGCGCGTATGCGGGGCTCGCGCATCGGCATGCTGCGCCCGTGGCGCCTCGTGGACTCAAGGCCCCCAAGGGGGGGCTGAGGCGTCCGGAATGCTGAAGTCCTTGCCGAGCCTGATGCGCCGATAATCACCTCACGCGTGTGTTGGCGCGCCGTCGTCGCGCGGCAACGCGGGGTCGGCGTCGATGCCCGGTCGCACGCCCGTCGTGGCGGCGAGGTCGGCCGCCAGGGCCACGGGACCCGGCTGTGTCGGACGGCGCTGCATATCCTTCACCGATTCGAACGCCGCCAATTCCTCCAGAAACCACGTCCGGAACGCCTGAACACGCTGCGTCTCGAGCACGGCGGGCGGGCAGACGAAGTAGTAATCCCACTCGCAGGGCGTGTCCACGTCGGACAGCCGCACCAGCCGGCCGGCCATGATGTCGCCCACGGCGAGCGAGCGACGCACGAGCGCCACGCCCTGACCGACGATCGCCGCCTGCGACAACATTCCCGAGTCCTCGTACATCATGCCTTGCGTGGGTTCGGGCAGCGCGAACCCGGCCGCCGCGAACCAGGGTGCCCAAGGCTCGCCCTCGGAGCGAAGCAGCGTGCTGCGCCGGAATTCCTCGGCGGTGCGCGGCAACCGACCGCCGTTGTACGCCGGGCTGCAAGCCGGGAAGAACACGTCGTCGAGCACCTTCTCGATGTGCAATCCGGGCCAGTTGCCCTTGCCCATGCGCAGCGCAACGTCCACGTCGTCGCGTTCAAAGTCGATCAGGTGCGCGCTGCACCGCAGTTCCACCTCCAGCTCGGGATGACGATCGATGAAGCGCCCGATGCGCGGCGTGAGCCACCGGCTGGCGAACGACGGCATGGTCGTGAGCACCAGACGCCGTTCGCTGCGCGTGCCCGCCTGCAATTTGCGCGTGGCTTGCGCGATATCGTCGAGCGCGGCGCGGATCGAGGTGGCGTACTGGCGTCCCGCTGGTGTGATGCTGATGCGCTTGCCGTTGCGCGCGAAGAGCGTGGTGCCGAGCTCCTGCTCCAGCGCGCGTATCTGATGGCTGATGGCGCCGTGCGTGACGAACAGCTCCTCCGCGGCGCGGGAGAAACTCTCCAGGCGGGCGGCCGCCTCGAAGGCGCGCAAGGCGCTCAGGTTGGGAAGTCTCCGAAGGTCCATGTGAGCTCTATTCGCAAGGCCGTGAAAATATGTCGTTTGGTACGGCGCTTGGCAGTCCCTATGATTCAGTCATTGTCTCGCACTGAGTGAGGGTCGTAAAATGCAAAACAATTTGACAAAGGTGCAGTACTTCTACGGTATTCGCCCGGGTGAAGTGATCACCCTCGACCTGCACCACGAGCATACGCTGGTTGCGCGCGGATCGGCGGTTTGGGTCACCCGAGCGGGAGATCCGCGCGATTACTGGCTGACGCCCGGTCAGCGGCTTGCCGTCGAGCCCGGACGCCGCTACTGGATCTCCGCCGACGCCGACGCCGAAGCGGCGCTCGAACGCCAGGTGGCGCACCGTTTCCCGCTCGTTCGCGTGCTGCGCAAGTGGCTCGCCGGACGTCGCGCGGCGCGTGAGGCGAACTCCTGCACGGCGGCCGCCTGAAACCTGGCGCACGTTGTTCGACCGACGCCACGCGCTCCGAAGCGAAATTCGCCGAGGAGCGCGTGTTTCGTTTCAGTCACTCGGGTTGTCACGCCGGATATGTCAATCGAATTCACAACAAGACGCGCAATAATCTGTCCGAAAATCACCCGATAGCGCGTCAAAACCGGAGAAGTCCCTACCTGATGCCCCCCCGCGCTTCATCCCCCGCCCCTGTGTCGTGCCCACCGCAGAACGACGCCCCGTCCCGCCGCGCGCAGACCGACGAGCGCCTTGGCCGCCTGTTGATGATTGCCGCCATGGTGATCTCGGGGACGATCGGCTACTTCGTGCTGATGTCGGGGCAGCCGGCGCTCAACGTCGTCTTCTTCCGATGCCTGATCGGGGCGGCCAGCCTGTGCGCCTGGTGCGCCTGGCGCGGCTACTGGCGCGGATTGCGCATGGCGCGCTGGCAAATCGTGAATGTGACCCTGGGCGCCATCACGCTCGTGTCGAACTGGTATTTCCTGTTCACGGCCTACCGGCTGACCTCGGTCGGCATCACGACCGTCGTCTATAACGTCCAGCCGTTCCTGCTTGTGCTCGCGGGCGTGGTCGTGACCCGCGAGCGCCCGTCGATGGCCACCCTGGGATGCCTGGGCGTGGCGTTTGCCGGGCTGGTGATTCTGGCGGAGCCCGGTGGGGCGCACGGTGAGGGTTATCTGCTCGGCGTGGCCAGCGCGCTCGCCGCGGCGTCGCTTTACGCGGCCACCACGCTGTTTACCAAGAAGCTGGCGGGCACGATTCGTCCGGAGATCATCGCGGCGCTGCATATGGTCATTGGCGCGGTCGTTTTCGTCTGGATGGCCGATTTCGGCCATCTGCCCTCGGCGCCGCGCGAGATCGGGGCCATCGTGACACTGGGGCTTTTCCACACGACCTTCATGTACCTGCTGCTCTACGGCGCATTCCAGAAGGCGTCGACGTCGAGTCTCGCGGTCTTCGGCTTCGTCTATCCGGTCGTGGCGGTGGCGGTCGACTTCCTGGCATTCGGCATCGTGTTGCATCCGACGCAGTGGCTGGGCGGGCTGATGATCCTGCTCGCCGCCGGCGGTTACGCTCGGGGGCTCGGCGCGCCCGTTGCGCGAAAGGGCGTCTGACGGCGCGCGCGGGAGAGTCATCGGCCAGCGGGAGGGGGGAATCCGGCGCAAGCACGACACAAACGGGGCGCAAACCGCGCGGTGGGCATCGTTGCGCTCGGGCAACACCGGCCGCGCACGCCCGTGGGGCGGGGCTGCGAGCAAGACTGTGCCGGTTTCGATAAAATTGCGGCCATGACCTCCCCGATCGAAGTGTGCTGGCGCGGCACCGAAGACTACGCCACATCGTTCGACGCCATGCGTGCCTACACCGACACGCGCGGCTCGCACGGCCCCGACCAGCTCTGGATCGTCCAGCATCCGCCGGTCTACACGCTCGGACTGGCCGGAGATCCGGCGCATCTGCTCGTCGCCGACACCGGCATTCCGCTCGTCAAAGTCGACCGTGGCGGCCAGATCACGTATCACGGCCCCGGCCAGGTGGTCGTTTATCTGCTCGTGGACTTGCGTCGTCGCAAGCTCGGTGTGCGCGAAATGGTGCGTTTGATCGAGCAGGCAGTGATCGACACCCTTGGGGCGTATAATCTCGAGGTTGAGCGCCGGGCCGGCGCGCCGGGCATCTATGTGAGTCCCGGCGATGGCACCGCAGCGCATGCCGGTGCGAAAATCGCCGCGCTTGGATTGAAGATCCGCAACGGATGCAGCTATCACGGCGTGTCGCTCAACGTCGCCATGGATTTGCGCCCGTTCGAGTGGATCAATCCGTGCGGCTACGCAGGCCTGCAAACCGTAGACATGGCCACGCTCGGCGTGGCCCCCCGCTGGGACGAAGTGGCCGCGCGACTGGCGCAGCAACTCGGTCGTCACCTCGAACAGCACACCGCGACGGCCGTCGCCGCGTCGACCCCCGGCGCCAACGCCGCCGCCTGAATGGACGTCTGGAAAGCCCCAACATGACCACCGTGACTCAGAACGACAACGCGAGCAAGGAAGTTCGCACGATCGACGGCGAATACGACGCCACCGCCAAGCAAAAGTCGCAAGCCAAGACGGCGCGCATCCCGATCAAGATCGTGCCGGTCGAGCGTCTGAAGAAGCCGGAATGGATTCGTGTGAAGGCGGCCACGCACACGTCGCGCTTTTACGAAATCAAGCAGATCCTGCGCGAGCACAACCTTCACACAGTGTGCGAAGAGGCGAGTTGCCCGAACATCGGCGAGTGCTTCGGCAAGGGCACGGCCACGTTCATGATCATGGGCGACAAGTGCACGCGCCGATGCCCGTTCTGCGACGTCGGCCACGGTCGCCCGGATCCGCTCGACGCCGACGAGCCGCTGAACCTCGCGAAGACCATCGCCGCCATGCGGCTGAAGTACGTGGTGATCACTAGCGTGGATCGTGACGATCTGCGCGACGGCGGCGCCCAGCACTTCGTCGACTGTATCCGGCACGTGCGCGAGCTCTCGCCCCAAACCCGCATCGAAATCCTCACGCCGGACTTCCGCGCGCGTCTCGATCGCGCGCTTGGCATTCTCAATGCCGCACCGCCCGACGTGATGAACCACAATCTCGAAACGGTGCCGCGTCTGTACAAGGAAGCGCGGCCGGGGTCGGATTACCAGCACTCGCTCACGCTCCTGAAGGAGTTCAAGGCGAAGCATCCGGACGTATCGACCAAGTCGGGCCTGATGGTCGGCCTGGGCGAGACGGACGAAGAGATCCTCGAAGTGATGCGCGATCTGCGCGCGCACAACGTCGACATGCTGACCATCGGCCAGTATCTCCAACCGTCGGAGCACCATCTGCCGGTGCGCCGCTACGTCACGCCCGACACGTTCAAGATGTTCGAGGAAGAAGCCTACAAGATGGGCTTCACGCACGCTGCCGTCGGCGCAATGGTGCGCTCGAGCTATCACGCCGACGTGCAGGCGCACGAAGCCGGAGTGGCCGACGCGATCTGAGCGGCGCGCGATTCGCCGTTCCAACGTCTTACCCCCGGGCAGCCGATCCGCCCATCCCTCCGGGCACGACACCGACATCCTGACCCTCGGTGTCGTGCGCACCGCACGCAGGCGCGCACGGTCGTGACCTTGCCTGGGGCGGCATCCCGCCATCCCGCCATCCCGCCATCCCGCCATCCCGCCTTCGTCCACCCTGCGGCAACCGTCTGTGCCGACGAGACTTGCGGTTTCCGCCAGTTCCTCCCCCCGCTTGCCGCCCCCGATCACCGGCTTGCGCGGCAGCCGATGCAACGCGATTCCCGATGGATTAGCGCGAAGGTCACCTCGCACGCGCTGGTTGACCGATTTACGCGGGCAGGTTGGCGACCGCGCCACCTGAGCCCGCCGGGCGCGTAGCGGGGCGAGACTGGTTTACATGGCGTCACAAGACGCGCGCCTTTCGCTGTGCAATACGCGCCGCGCCGGCTCGCGCATGCTGGCAACGTCCATCGAATTTGATTCCATCTGGCTGCAACCCCGCTTAATCCTCTCCGCTTGGTCGATTTGCGGCTGCTCACGCCGTCGAAATATGTTGTAACACGTCGAACCTTGTCGGCGTCTGTCCGTTGTTTCAGAATATTCGAACCTTGTTTTGCTTGGCAAAACGATGCGTTCGCCCAAAGCAACGGGCAAGCGGAAGTCACGGATGCACGCAAGGAGAGGGCATGTCCCGTCAGGTCACCGAGGGCCGGTATTTCGTGGAAGCACCACAACGGGGCTCGGCGGGCTGCGGAAAAGACCTGCCGCTGGTGATCGACGCGCCGCACAGCGGCCACGTGTTCCCACCGGATTTCGACACTATCGCATCGACCGCGGCGATTCTCGCGTGTGGCGACCCCTACGTGGACGAGCTGTGGTCGGTTGCCACGCATCACGGCGCGACGCTTGTCGCCGCCCTGTTTCCCCGGGCGTACATCGACCCGAATCGCGCGGAGCATGACATCGATCCCGAATTGCTTGCGAGCCTGTGGCCGCACGACGCGCGTCCGCAAGCCTACAGCGAACGCGGCGTCGGACTGCTGCACCGCTTCGCCGCACCCAATGTGCCGCTGTACGACCGGCGGTTGACGGTGGCCGAAGTCGAGCGCCGCGTTCATGACTACTACCTGCCGTACCGACACGCGCTACGCGACGCCCTCGATGCGGCCCACCAGCGCCATGGCGTGGTCTGGCATCTGGACTGTCATTCGATGAGTTCGCGCGGTGGCGCGCTGGACCCGGACGCCGGCATGTCGCGCCCCGACATCGTGGTGAGCGACGGTGACGGCACCACGGCCGACCCCGCGTTCTCGCGCTGGGTCATTGCCGCATTGACGCGCCTGGGCTATCGGGTGGCCTACAACACGCCTTATCGCGGCGGCGATCTGGTGCGCCACTTCGGGCGCCCGGCCGAGCGGCGCCACAGCGTGCAGATCGAACTGAATCAGGCGCTGTACCTGAACGAATCGCGCGGCGAGAAGCATGACGGTTTCTCGACGCTGCAATCGCAACTAGGCCAATTCGCGGCGGCACTCGCCGCCTACGCCGAACAACATAGCGAGGAAGTTTGATGGACTACACAGTCGCTTCGGTCGACACGGCGCTTACGCTGTTGTCGCTGGTCGGGGAATGCCCTGGCCTGGGTGTGACGGAACTGGCGCAGCGCGCCGGTCTCAACAAATCGCGGGCGTTTCGTCTGTTGGCGACGCTGGAACAACACCGCTGGGTGGTGCGCGAGGGTAGCCCGGTGACGTACGTGCTGGGCGCGCAGGCGCTGGTGCTCGGCGTGGCCGGGCACGAGCAGGTGAATCTCGTGAAGGTGGCGCATCGTCACCTCCAGTCCCTTAACCGGGCCCTCAACGAAAACATTCAACTGCGCGTGCGCGATGGCCTCGAGTCGCTGTGCGTGGCGCGCGTCGAGTCGACGCATGAGCTGCGCGTGCACGGCGTGGTCGGCAATCGCCGTCCGCTATACGTCGGGGCCTCGGGACGCGTGTTGCTTGCGTTCGCCTCGGATGACGTGCGCGCGCAGGTGCTCGGCCGTCCCCGCAAGCGATTCACGGCCGGTACGCTCATCGAGCGCGATGAACTGGCGGCCGAACTGCTCAATGTGCGACGTCAGGATTGCGCCGTGAGCTTCGGCGAACTCGCTCCCGAGGCCGTGTCCGTGGCCGTGCCCGTGCGCGACGCCTCCGGTGAAGTCATCGCCTCCTTGTCGGCCTCGGGACCTTCGTCGCGCATGACGCGTGCACTGCTGCCCGATATCTCATCGCGCCTGTCGGCGTGCGCCGCCGAAATCTCCGCTGCCCTCGGTTACCAGACGCCGGTGCCGGAAGCCCTTTCGGCCTGACGCCGGCAGCACGCCGCATTACCGCGACACACCCCGGCCGCTGCCGGGAACCGCCTCGTCGCGTTGCCCGATTTTCCGGAAATCCAGAAGAGCTGTCCGCCGGTTTTCTGGATTTCCGTATCCCAGGCTATCGGGTTTTCCTTAATTTGACACTTTAAAATCAATGACTTGCGTCATTGGCATAGGTTTTGCTTTATTGATCGTGTGCTGCCGCGTTGTCCGGAGTGTCAACGGAAATCCGGACAAATCCGGCAAGCCGATCCAATAAGAGAGGAGACCCTATGTTCAAGCAATGTCTTGCCGCTGCGGCGCTGTGCGCGGCTTCGCTACACGCGTTCGCTGACGACCTCGTGCGTCTGGGCAACCTGAAGTTCGCTCACTACGGTGCGGTGTCGTACATGAAGGTGATTGGCCCCAAGTACGGCCTGAAGATCGAGGAGCGCATGTTCGCCAAGGGCGTGGACATCATGCCGGCGATCGTGGCGGGCCAAATCGACGTGTCGGCAAGTGCGCTTGACGCCGCCATCGCGGGTCGTGCACAGGGCGCGCCGATCTATGCCGTGGCCGGCTTCGCGAAGGGCGGTGTGCGCCTCGTCGCGAAGAAGGGCGAATCGATCACCAAGGTGGCCGACCTCAAGGGCAAGAAGGTGGGCGTGGCCCGTGGCGGCGCTCAGGAACTGATTCTCTACGCCGAGCTGGCCAAGGCCGGTCTCACATGGTCGGATCAGCCCGGCAAGGACGTGCAGATCATGTTCATGGCGTTCGCCGACCTGAACCAGGCGCTCGCCGCCGGCAGCATCGACGCCATGTGCCAGTCGGAGCCCCAAGCCTCGCAAGCCATCAACAAGGGCTTCGGTGTGGAAGTGCTCAAGCCGTACGACACGCCGATCGGCGAGCCGGTGCGCGCGCTCGTGATCACCGAGAAGCTCTACAAGGAAAAGCCGGACGTCGCGCAGCGCCTGATGTATGCGTTCGTGGAGGCGACCGACTACTTCATCAAGAACCCGCAAGCGGCCGAGAAATATGTGCGCGAGGACATGTTCAAGAATCAGATCACCTCGCAGGACTTCACCGACGCGATCGGCAACTCGCCGTATAGCTACGATCTGAGCCTCTCGCACGTGCAGCTCACGACCGACCTCATGAAGAAGTACGGCGTGGGCAAGCTGCAGGATCCGGTGCCGAAGGCCAGCGACTGGGTCAAGCTCGACCTGCTCGCCAAGGCCAAGGCCAAGCTCAACATCAAGTGAGGCGGGGCGCACGGATGGCCGCTGTACTTGCTAATTCGGGCGTCTCGCGCGCCACGCGAATCCTGCGTGGCGTGCTGATTCCGCTCGCGGTCCTGGCGATCTGGCAGATCGTCACGGGTTTTGGGTGGATCAACCCGATCATTCTTCCGTCGCCCGTGGCCGTGGTGGCCAAGTGGTGGCAATACCTCAAGCCGACCGCGACGATCGCGGAGGGCTTCGGCGCATGGCTGCAATCGAGCGAGCTGCTCATGGACGCCACGCACAGCCTGTACCGCGTCGTGATGGGCTTTCTCGTGGGCAGCGTGATCGCATTGCCGCTCGGGCTGCTCATGGGAACGAGCACGCGCGTCTACGGGTTGTTCAACCCGCTGGTGCAGGTGGTACGGCCGATTCCGCCGATCGCCTACATTCCGCTGGCCATTCTTTGGTTCGGCCTGGGTAACCCGCCGGCGTTCTTTCTCATCGCGCTCGGGGCGTTCTTCCCGGTATTGATGAACACGATCGCCGGCGTGCGACATGTCGACGGGATCTACCTGCGTGCCGCGCGCAACCTCGGTGCGAACCAGTTCACGATCTTTCGCCGCGTGATCATGCCGGCGGCCACGCCTTACATTCTGTCGGGCGTTCGGATCGGCATCGGCACGGCGTTCATCGTCGTGATCGTGGCCGAGATGATCGCCGTGAACAACGGTCTGGGCTACCGCATTCTGGAAGCGCGAGAGTACATGTGGTCGGACAAGATCATCGCCGGGATGCTGACCATCGGTCTGCTCGGCCTGGTCATCGATCTGGGCATGGATCGCCTCAACAACCACCTGCTCAAGTGGCACCGTGGTCTCGAAACCAAGTGAGGCGAACGACATGCTCATCGAAATCGAACACGTCAACAAGCAGTTCCCCATTCCCGGCGGCGTCGTCGACGCGCTCAAGGACATCGACCTGGACATCGCCGCGGGCGAGTTCGTCTGCCTGCTCGGTCCCTCGGGCTGCGGCAAGTCGACGCTGCTCAACGCGCTGGCAGGCTTCGTGCAGCCGAGCTCGGGCACCATCCGCATCGACGGGCGCGCCGGTGCCGCCGCCGAGCCTGGCCCGGATCGCGGCATGGTGTTCCAGGAGTACGCACTGTTCCCCTGGATGACCGTGGCGCAGAACATCGCGTTCGGGCTGGAGATCAAGGGCATGAAGCGCGCCGAGATCAACGAGCGCGTGGACCTGCTGCTCGGCAAGCTCAACCTGCGCGAATTCCGCGACCGGTTTCCGCGCGATCTGTCCGGCGGCATGCGCCAGCGCGTGGCGATTGCCCGCGTGCTCGCGCTCGACAGCCCGATCCTGCTCATGGACGAGCCGTTCGGTGCGCTCGACGCGCTCACGCGTCGCACGCTGCAGGATGAGCTGCTGCGCATCTGGGAGGAATTCAGGAAGACGATCATTTTCGTCACACACAGCATCGAGGAGTCGATCTATCTGGCCGACCGGGTCGTCGTCATGACGTACCGGCCGGGCACGGTCAAGCAGGACGTGGTCATCGAACTACCCCGTCCGCGCGACACGGCGGGCAGCGAATTCAACGAACTGAAGAAGACGCTGGCCCAGATGGTGATGGAGGAGCAAATGCGCTTTGCGCAAAGCGAGATTCGCGGCGTCACCGCGGATTGATAACAAGGGCGGTGGCTTGCCCCGCCGCCTGAAGAGGAAACGACATGGAAACCCAGACCAAGAAACCTTTCTACCGCATCCTGTACGTGCAGGTGCTTATCGCCATCGTCATCGGCGTGCTGCTCGGGCACTTCAAGCCCGACCTGGCCGTGCAGATGAAGCCGCTAGGCGATGCATTCATCAAACTGATCAAGATGATCATCGGACCGGTGATCTTCTGTACGGTCGTGACCGGCATCGCCGGCATGGAAGACATGAAGAAGGTCGGCCGCGTCGGCGGCAAGGCCCTGATCTACTTCGAGATCGTCTCGACGCTCGCGCTGATCATCGGTCTGGCCGCGACTCACATCCTCAAGCCGGGTGCGGGCTTCAACGTCGACATCAACTCGCTCGATCCGAAGGCGATCGCCGGCTATGCCGCGAAGGCGGCACATGGCGAGACGTTCGTCGACTTCCTGCTTCACCTGATTCCGAGCACGATCACCGACGCGTTCGCCAAGGGTGAAATTCTGCAGATTCTCGTGATCGCGATTCTGTTCGGCGCCGCGCTGGGCGCGATCGGCGAGCGTGGCCGCGTGGTCACGAGCTGGATCGACAGCGTGTCGGGGGTGCTCTTCCGCGTGGTGCACATCATCACCAAGGTGGCGCCGCTGGGTGCCTTCGGCGCGATGGCCTTCACGATCGGCAAGTACGGTATCGCCTCGCTGGTGCCGCTGGCCAAGCTCATGGGTACGTTCTACCTCACCTCGTTCCTGTTCGTGGTGGTGGTGCTGGGTCTGATCGCCAAGTTCACCGGCTTCTCGATCTTCCGCTTCCTCGCCTACATCAAGGAAGAGCTGCTGATCGTGCTGGGGACCAGCTCGTCGGAAGCCGCGCTGCCGCACCTGATGGAAAAGATGGAGAAGGCCGGCTGCTCGAAGTCGGTGGTGGGCCTCGTGATTCCGACCGGCTACTCGTTCAACCTCGACGGCACGAACATCTACATGACGATGGCCGTGCTGTTCATTGCACAGGCAACCAACATCGACCTGACCTGGGGCCAGCAGCTCACGCTGCTCGCCGTGGCGATGCTGACCTCGAAGGGCGCATCGGGCGTGACCGGCGCTGGCTTCATCACGCTGGCCGCCACGCTCGCGGTGATTCCGACGATCCCGGTGGCGGGTATGGTGCTGATCCTCGGTATCGATCGCTTCATGAGCGAATGCCGCGCGCTGACGAACATCGTCGGTAACGGCGTGGCCACGGTCGTCGTGTCGGCCTGGGAGAAGGAGCTCGATCGCAAGAAGCTGGCCGAAGCGATGGCCGGCAAGCAAGGTCCGGAGCTGGCCTGACGGCCGGCGGCCGCGGCGGCCAGTGCGGTGCGCGACTCGGTTCGCGCGCCGGCGCCGGCCGGACATGAAACCCGCTGCCACATCAACGTTCGCCACCGGGCGGCGCGGCACAGGCACAATAGCGCCTGTGCTTCGCCGCCCGGTGGTCCTTCGGTACCCAGCGCCCCAATGGCCACCCTGTACGACACCCTGATCCGCGCATGCCGCCGCGACTCGCCTGCGAGTGCGGCCGGCGTGTCCGCGAGGTCACCGGATCCCCGGCGCGACGAAGTCCCCATCGAACTCGAGAGGGCCGTGCCGATGCGCCGTTGGTCGTGGATCGTCGTCATGCTGTTGGCGAGCGTCCTGTTCTGCTGGTTGACTTACGCCCTGAGCTGGCAGCGGGGCGTGGCCGATTTGCGCGTGAATGCCGGCGCGCGCGTCGAGCGCTATGCCGGGAGCCTGCGCAGCACTGTCGACCGCTACGAATTCCTGCCCTATCTGTTGTCGCTACACCCATACGTTCACGATCTGCTGCGCAATCCCAAAGACCGCGCGGTCGTGCAACGCGCCAACGACTATCTGTTCGACGTCAACCATCGCGCCAAGGCGTCGGCTGCCTACGTGATCGATGCCAACGGCCTCGCGCTGGCGGCGAGCAACTGGCGCGAGAAGGCCACGTTCGTCGGACAGGAATACCGCTTCCGGCCGTACTTCATCGACGCCATCAAGGGCGCCCTCGGCCGGTTCTACGGCGTGGGCACCACGTCCGGCGAACCCGGTTATTTCGTCTCCCAGCCGATCATGGTGGATGGGGCGATTCTCGGCGTGGTCGTCGTCAAGCTGAATCTGGAGTGGTTCCAGCGCGCGGGCGCCGACGCCTCCGAGCCGGTCGTGGTGGCCGACGATCACGGCGTGATGTTCCTGTCGTCGGAGCCGCGCTGGCAATACCGCTCGCTTGCGCCGCTCTCGCCAGAGGTGACCGCCGCGCTCGACAGCACGCGCCAGTATTACAACCAGCACATCACGCCGCTGGCGTGGCACGAGGACGAGCGGCTCGACGCCGACGGCGAGGTGGTGACCGTGCGCGACGGTCGCGGCGCGGGCGGGAGCCGGCGCTTTCTCGCCGTGCAGCGCAAGCTGGGGGAGCCGGACTGGACGCTCATGTACTTCGCCCCGCTCGACCAGGTGATCGCCAATGCACGGATCGCGGCGGTGGCCGCGGCGTGCCTGGCGGCGTTCACATGTTTGCTGGGCGTGGCGTGGAATCAGCGTCGCCAGCGGGTGCGCGACATGCTCAAGAGCCGTGAGTTGCTCCAGGCCGCGTACGCCGAGCTGGGCGAGCGCGTGGCCGAGCGCACGGCGGATCTGCAATCCGCGAACGAGCGATTGCAGACCGAAGTGCAGGAGCGCTCACGCACGGAACATGAATTGCGCGAGGCGCAGAGCGAGCTCGTGCAGGCATCGAAACTCGTGGCGCTCGGACAGATGGCCGCGGGCATCACACATGAACTCAATCAACCGCTCTCGGCGCTGCGCAGCTTCTCCGACAACACGCGCGTGCTGCTCGAACGTGGCGAACACGACGCGGCGCGCGAGAATCTCGAGGCTATCGCGTCGCTGACCGATCGCATGGGCAAGATCACCGGGCAACTGCGTCTGTTCGCCGGACGCGCACGGCGCGGCGACTCGGAGGCGTCGGTGCGGCGTGCGCTGGAAAATACGCTGATGTTGCTGCGCGGGCGGCTGGACGGCATTCAGGTCGCCACCATGTTCGCCGACGGTCTCGACGACGTGCATGTCGCCTGCGAAGGCTTGCGTCTGGAGCAAGTGCTCATCAATCTGGTGGGCAATGCCATCGATGCCGTGCTGGGCGTATCCGGCGCACATACGTCGCCGTCGATCTGGATCGATGTCGACGCCGACGCGCAGTGGGTGCGCATTTACGTGCGCGACAACGGGCCGGGCATTTCCGAGGCGCATATGCCTCGTCTTTTCGAACCGTTCTTCAGTACCAAGGAGGGCGGGCAGGGCATGGGGCTCGGACTCGCCATTTCATCGTCCATCGCGCAGGAGAATGGCGGCCAGTTGGTGGCGCGCAATGTTCCCGGCGGCGGTGCCGAATTCCTCGTGACGCTGCGCCGCGTGCAGCGCAGCACCAGTACAACCCTCGCATGATGTACAAGAACCTCCAGATCCTTTTTGTCGAAGACGACGAACTCGTGCGGCGCGCCACGCTGCAAAGCCTGCAACTCGCCGGCCTCGACGCCTTTGGGCTCGCATCGGCCGAGGCGGCGCGCGAGCGCATCACGCCGGACTTCGCCGGTATCGTCGTGTCCGACATTCGCCTGATCGGCATGAGCGGGCTGGAGCTGCTCGCGCACCTGCGGCAGCACGCGCCGGAAGTGCCGGTGATCCTCGTGACGGGCCATGGCGACATTTCGATGGCGGTGCAGGCCATTCGCGACGGCGCGTACGACTTCATCGAAAAGCCCTTCGCGCCGGATCGTCTGATCGAGTCGGCCAAGCGCGCGCTCGAAACCCGCAAGCTGATGCTCGAGAACCAGGCGCTGCGCCGCGAACTGGCCGAGCAGGGCGGTCGGGCGTCGCGCATCATCGGCCGCAGTCCCTCGATCGAGACGCTGCGCACGCTGATTGCCAACGTGGCGATGACCGACGCCCCGGTGCTCATCAACGGCGATACCGGAACCGGCAAGGAACTGGTGGCGCGCAGCCTGCACGAGTTGTCGCGTCGGCGCGATGCGCCATTCGTCGCGCTCAACTGCGGGGCGTTGCCCGAAGCGATTTTCGAGAGCGAGATGTTTGGCCACGAGGTCGGCGCGTTCACCGGCGCGGCCAAGCGTCGTATTGGTAAGTTGGAGCATGCCTCGGGCGGCACGCTGTTTCTCGACGAGATCGAGAGCATGCCCGCCGCGTTACAGGTCAAGCTGCTGCGCGTGCTGCAGGACGGCGTGCTGGAGCGACTCGGGTCGAATCAGTCGATTCGCGTCGACTGCCGCATCGTGGCGGCCGCCAAGGGGGACATGGAGGCGCTCGTGCGTGCGGGCACGTTCCGCCGCGACCTGTACTATCGGCTGAACGTGGTCACGCTCGCCTTGCCGCCGCTGCGCGAGCGCCGCGAGGACATCCTGCCGCTGTTCGAGCACTTCCTGCTCGACGCTGCCGTGCGCTACGGACGTCCCGCGCCGGTGGTCTCGGACCGGATGCGTCAGGAGCTGATGCAGGCGGACTGGCCCGGTAACGTGCGCGAGCTGCGCAATGCCGCCGACCGGCTCGTGCTGGGGGTGGCGAGCGCGCCGGAAGGCGATTCGCTCGCGCCCTTGCCGCTCAAGGAGCAGGTGGAACGCTTCGAGCGTGCCGTGTTGCAAGAAGCGTTGGAACACAGCAAGGGAAATGTGGCCGCCACGGCCGAAGCCCTGCACGTGCCCAAGGCGACGCTCTACGAAAAGCTCAAGCGCTACGGGCTGCAAACGCGTGGGCAGGGCGACGGGAGCGAGGGCGTGCGCTGAGGCGTCCGAAACGAAAAAGCGCCCCGAAGGGCGCTGTCGTTTCATGCTTGGCGACGTGAACGCGCGCAGGGCGTCAGGCCTGTTTGGCCAGCGCCTTCTCGATGAGCTTGTCGAGTTCCGCGTATTCGGGCTCGCCAACGTACTGCTTGAGCACCTTGCCATCTCGGTCCACCACGAACGTCGTGGGGGTGAGCTGCACGTTGCCGTACTGCTTTGCCACGCTGCCGTCGGAGTCCATGGCGACCTTGAACGGCAACTGACGCGATTGCGCGTAATTCACCACATACATCGGCGGGTCGTAACTCATGGCCACCGCCACGAACTCCAGACCCCGGCCCTTGTACTTCTCGTACGTCTGCACCATCGTGGGCATTTCCTTCATGCAGGTCGTGCAGCTCGTCGCCCAGAAGTTGACGAGGTAGACCTTGCCCTTGAGTTGCTCGGTGCCGAGCTTCTGGCCCGAGAGCAGCGTGAAGGTGGCGTCCGGGGCGCGCTTCTGACCAGCGAATGTGAAGTAGGCGGCAATCGCGACGACGGCGACGATCGCCACAGCGACGATTTTGCCAAGCGGAGACTTGCGGGAGGTCGAGGTGCTCATGACACAGCCGTTGGAATGAGGTTGTTCATTGGGTGACGTCGATTCTACTCTGATTCTCTGCGATCAATCTCGGCGCGTCGCAGCGCCGGAATTCCCGTTTCCCCCGTGAAGGCGGGCCCGGCCGCGCGCGATGGCGTCGTCGAGGTAGGCGCCGTAGAAATCCGGCAGGCCGGCGCCGATCAAAGGCTCGGCAACGGGCCGTCCTTGCGTATCGAGGAACAAAACCGTCGGCGACACCTTGGCCCCGTGCGCGCGCGCCCATGCGACGCCGGTGGTGGTCGAGCCATCGAAGTCGCGTACCGCCGCCGTGCTGTCCATGCCGATCTCGCGCACTTCGTACTTGCCGCTGCGCACCAGCGGCGCGAGTTCACGCTGGCGGATGGGCCCGCAGTAGACGCAGTCCCGCAGCGACACCAGCACGATCAGCGGCACGTCGAGTGACTTGGCGCGCTTTGCGTGTGCGGCGAAGTCCGTCGCCAGCGGCACAGCGGCGGACTCGCGCGCGGGCGCTTTGACGTCGCGCGAAAGGGGCGATGCAGGCGCCGAGGAAGACGACGAGACTGCGCGCGGATACGTCACGCCGCCCGGCTGCGCCGGTTCTCGCCAGGGCGTGACCGGACGCAGGTCGTCGCCGGGGCCGGGGGCGGCGTTTGCCGCACCGGGGACGCCGCCGAGCATCGACAGCACCGCGAGTGCGTTCGCCGCCAGGGTGACGGCCGGCATCAGACGCCCGGTGCGTGCGGCAAGGCCCGCACGGGCCAAACGGGCCAGATGGGCCGCACGGGCCACGTGGGCCAAACGGGCCAAACGGGCCAAACGGGCCACATCGGCCACATCGGCCACATGGGTCTCATGTGCCGTATGGGCCGCATCGGCCGCATGTGGGGCGCGTGAGGCCGGAACGGCGTTTCGAGGCCATGTCGTCCGCGTGGTCCCGGGGACAGGGCGAGCGGGAGCGAATGCGTTTTTCATGCCGCCGATGATACCGGGAACGGGGTGTGTGCGTGGGTGCGTCAAAGCGCGATAGTGACGCGACATGACGGATAATGCCCGTTTCCCGGTCCTTCGAAAGGCTCCCGTCCATGAACCGTGTTGTCCGTGTCTGCGTGATGCTCGCCTCAGCGGTGGTACTCGCCGCCTGTTCCCCTCGCTACGACTGGCGTGAGGTTCACGACACGGACGGTGGCTATGCCGTGACGTACCCCGCCAAGCCGACGCAGGACGCCCGCGAGGTCAAATTTGCCTCGGGTGCGTTGCCCATGCGCATGCAGGCCGCCCGTGTGGACGCCGCCTTGTTCGCCGTGGGCGTGGTGACATTGCCGTCCGACGACGCCACGTTGCGACAGACGGTGCTTGCCGAATTGCAGCAAGGATTGCTCGCTAACGTCAACGAGGCCGCGGCCAAACCGGCGCAGGTGATGGTGCGTCAGGCGGGCGACGCGCCGGCCGTGCCCGGACTGGCCGTCGCCGCGCAAGGCGTGGCAAGCGACAAGACACCGCGTTACGTTGCCGCTCGATTCGTCGGGCGCGGCAAGCACGTTTATCAGGTCGTGGTTCTGGCGACGAAAGCGCCCACGCAGGACCAGGTCGACCAATTTCTCGACTCCTTCACTCTTGAGTGACGCCGTCCGGTTGCCGCCGTGTCGTCATGCGGTCAACTGGGGGCCTCTCGATATTGCACAGCTTCGGCGACGTGGTGCGCATCGATGGCTTGGCATTGCGCAAGATCCGCGACGGTACGCGCCACACGCAGCACGCGGTGATAGGTGCGAGCCGACCAGTGGTGCTGCGCCACAGCCCGGTGCAGGACCGCTTCGGCGTCGCGGGACAATGCGCACTGCCTCTCCAGGGCCCGTCCGGACAGCGCGCAGTTCAATTGCCCTTGACGCGACAGCTGCCACTCCCGCGCCTGCCTGACACGCGATGCGACAACCTCACTACGCTCGCCATCGGCCTGGCCGGCGAACGTCTCGGCGCTCAGCGCCGGCACTTCCACATGCAGGTCGATGCGATCGAGCAGCGGCCCTGAGAGCCGGTTGCGATAGCGCGCCACCGCGTCCGCCGTGCAGCGACAGCGTCGCGAGGGATGCCCCAGATCGCCGCAGGGACACGGGTTCATCGCGGCAACCAATTGGAACGCGGCGGGGAACGTGGCGTGTCCGCCGGCACGGGAGATGGTCACGTGCCCCTGCTCGAGTGGTTCGCGCAGGACTTCGAGTACACGCCGCTGAAATTCGGGCAATTCGTCGAGAAAGAGCACCCCGCGATGCGCAAGGCTGATTTCGCCGGGGCGCGGCGTACTGCCGCCGCCTACGAGTGCGGCAGCCGATGCCGTGTGATGCGGGGCGCGAACCGGTCGGCGTCCCCAGTGGCGCAAGTCGAACCCCTGTGCGCTGAGGCTCGCGAGCGTGGCGGATTCCACCGCGTGTGCCTTGCTCAACGCGGGAAGCAGTCCGGCGAGCCGCGTCGCCAGCATCGACTTGCCCGTGCCCGGCGGCCCATAGAAGAGAATGTGATGTCCACCCGCGGCGGCCACTTCCAGTGCCCGTTTGGCGGGGGCTTGTCCCTTGATGTCCGACAGATCGGGCGCATCGGCCACCGCGTCCGTGGGGATCGGCCGCTCGCCTGTGCAGGTCGACATCGCTGCGCCGTCCTGCCGCATCGACCCACCCGGCACGGTGGCACGCGGCAACGACGTCGCAACGCCGGGTTCGGCGAGATGCGCACAGACATCGAGCAACGTGCGTGCGCCGAAGACAGTGGCATCTTCGACCAGGGCCGCCTCCCGAGCGCTGTCCATGGGTAGTACCAGCGCGCGCGTCGGGGCCTCGGCGGCGACGGCGCCGGCCATGGCGAGCCCCCCGCGCACGCGGCGCAGCTCGCCGGTGAGCGACAATTCGCCCGCGAACTCGTGCGTACGCAGGCCGGCCTCGGGTAGCTGGCCGCTGGCCGCAAGAATGCCGAGCGCAATCGGCAGGTCGAAACAACCGGATGCCTTCGGCAGGTCCGCCGGCGCCAGATTGACCGTGATGCGCCGCGCCGGAAACTCGAACCGGCTGTTCTGCAACGCCGAGCGTACCCGCTCCCGGCTTTCCTTGACCTCCGTGTCGGGCAGCCCCACCAGCGACAGGCCCGGCAACCCGTTGGCCAGATGCACTTCGACCGTCACCGCGCGTGCCGCCATGCCCGTAATCGCCCGGCTGCTCACGATGGCCAATGACATGCCCTCCCCCTTTGAACGTCGCGACGAATCGCCTGAGCATCGATCGTCGGCCCGGAGCGAGGCGGGCGCAATGGCCACACCGCGCAAATATGGCGCAGGGGACGTTTTTCGGAGAAGAGATGCGGGTGTGTCGGAGGTGTCGCCGCCGCCGCTAGGACGATTCCGGTTGTTGACGCGCCGCCGCAGCGAATGTTCGGGGAGCGCTCGCAGCGGGAGTCGAGGCAGAGGCCGGGCGGGGCTGACACGGAGGGCGGGGCGCACAAACCACTGGCCGACGCCGTGACGTCGGGCCAGAAACGACAAGGGGCGCCGCAGCGCCCCGTTTCGGGTCGTCAGTCCTGCGCTTCGCTGCGCAGGCTTTCGAGTTCGGCCACGCGCTTCTCGAGCGCTTCGAGTTTCTCGCGCGTGCGCGCGAGCACCTGCGCCTGGACGTCGAACTCCTCCCGAGTCACCAGATCGAGACGGTTGAAGCCCTGATTGAGCAGGCTTTTGACGTTGCGCTCGATATCCTTGGCGGGCGATTGCCTGAGCAGGTCGCTCACCTTGGCTTGCATGTCTTGCAGGATCTCGTTCGGTTTCATAAGCCTTCCTCTCTTCGTTTGTTCGCACCAACGTGGTGCCTGCACCGTCAGTGTGCTGCGTCGTGCCGGTCTGACCGGTGCAAGGTGGTGCATCGGAGGCGGTCCATAACGCTGGCGCAACTCTAACACCGTTTCTTGCGGCCAGCCAACGCAGGTGAGGCGTCCGACCGTTGCCCCGCAAGGGTTCGACACGATACCCCGCGCGGGGTTGCGGCAGGTGGCGACATTCCTGAACGGCACGCTGCCATGCCGGCCGCACCACAATTTTGCCCTTTTTTTATCCCGTAATTCGTATCTTGCGCGTCGCAGCAAACGCAGACGACGGAGCTGGCACGGGAGTTGCTCTACCCAGTCCGGAACCTGCCGCACGCTGTACCAAGACTTCAATATTCAACTTAGGGGAAAGTGATGAAAAAAGTGTCAACTGCGATGGCTGGCGTTGTGTTCTTCGGGGCGATGGCGGGATCCATGGGCGCATTCGCGCAGGCGAGCGGCGACGCGCCCGCCGCCGGTGCGGCGCCGGCCGCCGCGGCTGCGGCCGAACCGTTTACGGTGACCGCCAACATCGGGTTGTTCTCGGACTACCGTTTCCGTGGCATCTCGCAAACGGCAAAGCGTCCGGCGGTGCAGGGCGGCTTCGACCTCGCGCATGAGTCCGGCCTCTACGCCGGCGTATGGGCCTCGAACATCAGCTGGATTTCGGACGGAAATTCCGCGGTGAGCGCGCCCATCGAAATGGACTTCTACGGCGGCTGGAAAAAGGAAATCGTTCCGGACTGGACCGTCGACTTCGGTGGTCTGCAGTACTACTACCCGGGCAGTTATCCGTCCGGCGCCTATTTCCCGCGTCCGCATACGTTCGAACTGTATGCCGCCGTGGGCTGGAAAACCATCACGCTGAAGTACTCGCACTCGCTGACCCGCCTGTTCGGTCTGGTGAGCCCGGACGGTCAGGACACGACCAACAGCGGCTACCTCGACCTGACGGGCACCTACGACATCGGCTTCTGGGGCTTGTCGGCCGTGGGGCACGTGGGTCACCAATGGGTGCACAACTTCAGTGCGGCAAGCTACACCGACTGGAAGATCGGCCTGCAGAAGGATCTGGGCAAGAACTTCACCGTGTCGGTCGCCTACATCGATACGAACGCAGACGAGAAGTACTACACGGCCGGGAACTCGGGCAAAGTACTCTCCAAGGCGACGGTCGTCGTAGGGTTGTCGAAGACATTCTAAGGAGCGACTCATCATGAAGCTGATTACCGCCATTGTGAAACCCTTCAAGCTCGACGAGGTGCGTGAAGCCCTGTCGAACATTGGTGTGGCAGGCATTACGGTGACCGAAGTCAAGGGCTTCGGCCGCCAAAAGGGGCACACCGAGCTGTATCGGGGTGCGGAATACGTCGTCGACTTCCTGCCGAAGGTGAAGATCGAGGCGGTCATCGGCGACGCCCTGCTCGATCAGGCGATCGACGCCATCGAGCAGGCCGCCCGCACCGGCAAGATCGGCGACGGCAAGATTTTTGTGTCGAACGTTGAGCATGTGGTCCGAATCCGTACGGGAGAGACCGGCGAAGACGCGCTGTAAAGGTCCTAAATAAGAGACATCCATCATGAAAAAACTGTTTGCCAAACTCTTGCTCGCCGCCGCCTTCCTGGGCGTGACGGGCGCTGTCGGACTGGGTTCCGGCGCCGCATTCGCACAGGATGCGTCGGCTCCCGCCGCCGCCTCGGAAGCGGCCGCGCCCGCGGCAGCCGCCGTGGCAGCACCTGCGGCATCCGCCGCGCCGGCAGCCCAGGCGACCGCACCCGCGCCCGCCGCCGCAGCGACGCCCGTGCCGCCCAACAAGGGCGACACCGCGTGGCTGCTCACCTGCACCGCGCTCGTCATTCTCATGACGCTGCCCGGCCTGGGCCTGTTCTACGGCGGTCTCGTGCGCTCGAAGAACATGCTCTCAGTGCTGATGCAGTGCTTCATCATCTTCGCGTTGATCGTGGTGCTCTGGTCCATCTACGGATACAGCATTGCCTTTACCGAGGGCGGGGCGTTCTTCGGGGGCTTCGACCGCCTGTTCCTGAAGGGCATGACGCCGGATTCGGTGGCCGCGACCTTCAGCAAGGGCGTGAACGTGCCGGAATACGCGTACATGGCCTTCCAGGCAGCGTTTGCCGCCATTACCTGCGCGCTGATCGTCGGTGCCTTCGCCGAACGTGCCAAGTTCTCGGCCGTGCTGCTCTTCACCGTGATCTGGTTCACGTTCTCGTACCTGCCGATGGCGCACATGGTCTGGTTCTGGGCCGGTCCTGACGCGTACACCGACGCCGCCGCAGCAGACGCCGCCACGGCACACGCCGGCTGGCTGTTCCAGAAGGGCGCGCTCGATTACGCGGGCGGCACGGTGGTGCACATCAACGCGGCCATCGCGGGTCTGGTCGGCTCTTACATGGTCGGCAAGCGCGTGGGCTTCGGCAAGGAAGCCTTTAAGCCGCACTCGCTCACCATGACGATGATTGGCGCATCGCTGCTCTGGTTCGGCTGGTTTGGTTTCAACGCCGGGTCGGGTCTGGAAGCCAACGGCGGCGCGGCGCTCGCCTTCGTGAACACGCTGCTCGCCACGGCCGCCGCCACGCTGTCGTGGACGGCGGGTGAGTGGATCGGCAAGGGCAAGCCGTCGATGCTCGGCGGCGCATCGGGCGCGGTGGCCGGCCTGGTGGCCGTGACTCCCGCGGCCGGCTTTGTCGGCCCGATGGGCTCGATCGTGCTCGGCCTGCTCGCCGGTGTGGTCTGCCTGTGGGGCGTGAACGGCCTGAAGCGCCTGCTCAAGGCCGACGACGCGCTCGACGTGTTCGGCGTGCACGGCGTGGGCGGCATGCTCGGGGCAATTCTGACGGGCGTGTTCGCTGCGCCGTCGCTGGGCGGAACGGGCATCTACGACTATGTTGCCAACAAGGTCGCACCGGACTACTCGATCGCCGGGCAGGTCTGGATTCAGTTCCAGGGCGTGGTGACCACGCTTGTGTGGTCGGGTGTGGTGGCGTTCATTGCCTTCAAGATCGCCGACATCGTGCTGGGACTGCGCGTGCCGGAAGACGAGGAGCGCGAGGGCCTGGATATCACGTCGCACGGCGAATCGGCCTATCACAACTGATCGCGGGCATTGCTGAGAGGCGTTTGGCTTCGACCCACACGGGTTGAGAGAGAAGCGTCGCCGGTGTACCGGTCGGACAGCCGGTCCCGGCATTGTGCGGGCACCCCAGCGGGTGCCCGTTTTTTTTCGATCCCGGACGGCGCGGCACGGCGCCGTCATGGCTTCGCGGGTTCGCGGCGGTGTGTCCCGCTTGTGATCCGCGGTTTTGCCCCCATCTCCCTTCATCGCGGCATTGCGCCGCCCCTCCCGACCACGCGGCACTGTCCCGCGGCACGTGCCGTCTTGTCCGCCGCCCGGCGCGGAGCCCCTGCCAGGGGTATGGCGAACGACAAAGGGGCCGGGCGTATGCTCTACAATCGATATTCCATCTGGATATGAGAGAAGCATGGTTCCGCATCTCGTCACGGCCCTGAAAGGCCCCCTGCTCGACCTGGAAAAGAAGATCCTCGATGCGACGCCTGCCATCGAGCGCTGGTTCCGGCTCGAGTGGCAGGAACATACGCCGCCGTTCTATTGTTCGGTCGATCTGCGAAATGCCGGCTTCAAGCTCGCCCCCGTCGACACCAACCTCTTTCCGGGCGGCTTCAACAATCTCGCGCCGGAAGTGCTGCCGCTCGCCGTGCAGGCCGCCATGGCCGCCATCGAGAAGATCTGCCCCGACGCGAAAAATCTGCTCCTTATCCCTGAGCGGCACACGCGCAACTCGTTCTACCTGCAAAACCTCGCGCGCCTGTCGACGATCATGCGCCATGCCGGACTGAACGTGCGGCTGGGCTCGCTCTCGGACGACATCAGCGAACCGACGACCATCGAGCTGCCCGACGGCCAGCATGTGGTGATCGAACCGCTCGAGCGCACGCCACGCCGGCTGGGGCTCAAGAACTTCGATCCGTGCTCGATCCTGCTCAACAACGACCTTTCGGCGGGTATTCCGCCGATCCTGGAAGGCCTGCACGAGCAATACCTGTTGCCGCCGCTGCACGCAGGGTGGGCCGTGCGCCGCAAGAGCCAGCACTTCTCGGCCTATGACGACATCGTCAAGAAGTTCGCAAAGATGATCGACGTCGACCAGTGGATGCTCAATCCGTACTTCGCGAAGTGCGAGGACATCGACTTCGACGAACGCGTCGGGGAGGAGAAGCTGGCGGACACCGTCGACGCGGTGCTCAAGAAGATCAACAAGAAGTATCGCGAGTACGGCATCACGGAAAAGCCGTTCGTCGTGATCAAGGCCGATGCCGGCACCTACGGCATGGGCGTGATGATGGTGCGCGACGCCGCAGAAATCAAAAGCCTGAACCGGCGCGAGCGCACCAAGATGAGCGTGGTCAAGGAAGGCCTCGAAGTGCACGACGTGATCGTGCAGGAGGGCGTGTACACCTTCGAGCGCATCAATGAGGCGGTCGCCGAACCGGTCGTGTACATGATCGACCGATACGTGGTGGGCGGGTTCTATCGCGTGCATACGGGACGCGGCACCGACGAGAATCTGAACGCCCCCGGCATGCACTTCGTTCCGCTGGCGTTTGAACACACCGCCTTGCCGGACGTCCACGCCAAGCCGGGTGCCGCCCCGCCCAACCGCTTCTACATGTACGGGGTGGTGGCGCGTCTGGCGCTCCTGGCCGCCTCGGTCGAACTCGAGCGCACCGACCCGGACCCGGAAACGTATTGACGACGAACGGTCAACGAATGAGAGACGAGTGAGCGAGTGACATCGACTCGCGCACTATCGGCCTCTGCGTCTGCTTGAGAAGATTCTGAATTCGTTATGAAGCCGAATCCGCGCGGCGGTGGCTTCGCGCGCGTCCGGTGCAGGTCGGCGCAAAGAAAAAGACGCCCGGCTGGCCCCCCGACTAGCCGGGCGTCACATTTACCGGCCGCCTCATGCAACGGCCGGAAATCGGGGCTTCCCTGAGCGAGTCCCCCCGCAAACTGGTTTTCCTGCGTCCCCCCTCGTCTGACGGATCGTGTACTTTGCCGATCCGCCTTACGGTTCGCGTCAGCAGTAAGTGGATGATGCGACGGTTCGGCACGCCAGACATCCCCCGAATGGGGGATGGCGGCTCGTGACAAGGCGGAATAAGAAATTTCCTTGGGACTGGCTGGGAGCTACATCGGAATGCATGGCGAGTTGCGGGCGTGCCTTCGGCAAATCCACCAATTGCCGGTGCCCACCCTCGGTTACCTGTCGCTATGGTTGGAGACCTTGCGCGTCGGGTTGGGGGCAGACGGGGTGGTGGCGGCATGGTGCGTGGGGACGGAAGTCGACACGACAGAAGATTCGATGTCTGCGCAGGCGAGCAGCCTTACCGAATGGTACGCCCCGCAGGCTTCGCTTCCAGCGTGCGAGGAACTGTCGGTGAGCGGCGGGCCCGCCATGCCGGCCGGCGCCCTATTGCCCCGCTCGCCCTCGCGCGACAGCCTGCTGCGCGCCCATGCGCGACGCAGCAAGGCCAAGGGTGGAGGGGAGGCGGCGATCCTGCTGTCTCGTCCTGCCGCGCTCGACCGTTGCCTGCCGGACGGCGACCTGCTCGATGTCTGCGTGCGGCCGTTCGCGGCGACGCCGGACGCGATGGTCGACGCGCAGTCCACGACGCCGATCGGCGCGCTTCGACTGCTGGTCGCGCGCCATCCGTCGAAGCCGCGCTTCAACGCGCGAGACGTGGCGACATTCGAGGCAGCAGCCTCGGAGTTCGCGGCGCCGCCCGGGCGTCCGCTTTTCCCGCCGTTTCCGCCTCCTTTGTCGTCTACATCGCCCTCATCGCCTGCGTCCGCGGCGACGCTCTCATCCTCCGCTTCCCTCCCGTCGCCCTCGCGGCCGGCGGCGTGGCGGGCCGTCGACGACGATGTCACGGGAACGCTCGTCTGGCATCGACACCAGCCCGAGTGGGCCGACCGGTCGGCGCTTGCCCTGATGCGCCGGGTTTGGCGCGCCGCCCCCGGCGGCGCATGGCCCGACGCCTGCGCCGTGGTGCACGTCTGCCGGTCGCTCGCGAATGCCCTGATGCTGCAACCACCGAACGAGGCCGGGGCAGGCCGCCAGGTGAGTCGTGCGGTGCTTGTTCCTGGAGGTACGCTGCATCTGCATGCCACGCATCTTTGCGGCATGGGAGGGCGTGCCACCGACCGCGTGCGCATTGCGCTGCATCTTGCCGTGCCGCCGGCCGTTCGATTGTTGCAACGCTTGCGTGCCACGGCGCTCACGCCAGTGCAACGCGAGATCGCGATGCGATTGCTCGCGGGCCAGTCCCGCGCGCAGACGCGCGAAGCCTGCGCGATCGGCGTGCAGACGCTCAAGACGCATTTGTCGCTCATGCGAGCGCGGCTGGATCCGGTGCGCGATGCGCCGCTGCTGGCCGGGTTGGGGCGGGCCGGGGTGGGCGCCGGATGATGCGTGCGCGAATTTCGCGCAGGAAGCGTCCTGAAACGCCTGGCCGTGGCGGCGCGCCGGTGCGAAGCGGCAAAATGACGGCTCGGCTAGAATAGTTGCCTGTCGCCGCTAGCAGCGGTGTTTGCATCCGAACCCCCAAAGACTCCCGCCGATCGATGCAGATTCTCTTTATTGCCGACCCGCTCGACCAGTTCAAGATCTACAAGGACACCACGTTCTCGATGATGCGCGAAGCCGCACGTCGCGGACACCGTATTTTCGCGTGCGAACCCCACGAGATGGCATGGCAAGGCGCCATCGTCGATGCGCGCGTGCGCGAGATCCGCATGACGGGCGACGCGCAAGTCTGGTACGACGTGGTGGACACGCGCGTGGCCGCGCTCACGGAGTTCGACGCCGTGCTCATGCGCAAGGACCCGCCGTTCGACATGGAATACATCAATTCCACGTGGCTGCTGGAGATCGCCGAGCGCGCGGGCGCCCGCGTGTTCAACAAGCCCAGCGCGATCCGTGATCATTCGGAAAAGCTGGCCATTGCCGAGTTCGGGCAGTTCGTGGCGCCGACCCTGGTCACGCGCGACGCCGCGCGACTGCGGGCGTTCCATGCCGAGCACGGCGACGTGATCTACAAGCCGCTCGACGGCATGGGCGGCACGGGGGTGTTCCGTATCGGCCCGGACGGACGCAATCTGGGATCGGTCATCGAAATGCTCGGGGAGTACGGGGCGCGCTCGGTCATGGCGCAACGCTTCATCCCGGATATCAAGCTGGGCGACAAGCGGGTGCTCGTCATTGGTGGCAAGGTCGTGCCGCATTCGCTCGCGCGTATCCCGCAAGGCAACGAAGTGCGCGGCAATCTCGCTGCTGGGGGACTGGGCGAAGCGCGCGATCTGTCCGCGCGCGACCGCGAGATCGCGGAGACGCTTGCCCCGGTGCTCTGGCAGCGCGGCCTGCTGCTCGTGGGCCTGGACGTCATTGGCGATTATCTGACGGAAGTCAACGTCACGAGCCCGACGTGCTTCCAGGAAATCACCGATCAGACGGGTTTCGACGTGCCGAAGATGTTTATCGACGCGCTGGAACTGGCCGTCTGAGACTCGACGGGAGCGTGCTGCCAGGTAACGCTTGGGGTAGACGCTAAGACCATGAAATTTCGGGGTTTTTGCGCGCCTGCTAAAATAAGAGTCCCAAAATCGACAGGCGCGCGTTCGTCGTTGTGTTTGTATCCCGAACACCCGCGGCGCACGGCGTGCCTAGCATCATGGCTGGCATTCTGATCATCGCTCACGCACCGCTCGCCTCCGCACTGCGCGAGTGTGTTTCGCACATCTACGGCGGCTGCCCGTCGCGCATCGGCGCGATCGACGTCGTTCCCGACCAGGACACGGCGGCGCTCGTCGAAACGGCGCGCGAACGTCTGGTCGACTTGCACGAAGAGAATGGCGTGCTCGTTTTGACCGATCTGTTCGGCGCGACGCCGTCGAACGTGGCGGCGCAACTCGTCGGCCCCAAAGTGCGCGTGCTCGCCGGGGTGAACCTGTCGATGTTGATCAAGGCGGTGTGCTATCGCTCCGTGCCGCTCGACACGTTGGCGGAGAAGGTGCTTTCGGGCGGATCTAAAGGTATTCTGGAAGTCGGCGCGGGTGCGCCGGCCACACACACTACGTCACACTGAAACATGCTTCGACAAGAAACGACGATCGTAAATAAATTGGGCTTGCACGCCCGGGCATCCGCAAAGCTGACGCAACTGGCAGCGAAATTTCAGAGTGAGGTCTGGCTGACCCGGAACGGTCGGCGAATCAACGCGAAGAGCATCATGGGTGTCATGATGCTGGCGGCCGGGATCGGCTCGACGATCGAAGTCGAAACAGAAGGCGAGGACGAGCAGCAGGCCATGGACGAAATCCTGGCGCTCATCGCGAACAAGTTCGGCGAAGGCGAATAACACGCCATTGCGGCGATCGCGGTAAGTCACGGCGCTTTGCAGGCGCGCCGCCGCGCGCGGGGACATGGACGCATGCGTCGCCCCGTTGCCGCCTACCGTGATACAGGCCTGATCCACGCGCAAAACATGCGCGAGACATGCGCCGAAAACGCCCCCCGAAACGTAAAATAAACACAGAATACGGTCGTATCACCCGCCTCTGAACTGGGGAGACTTCCTTGTCTTTCACCCTGCACGGTATTCCCGTTTCCCGCGGCATCGCCATCGGCCGAGCGTATCTGCTCGCGCCCGCCACGCTCGATGTTCCGCATTATCTGCTCGATCCTTCGCAGATCGACGACGAAATCGCGCGCTTTCACAGCGCGCAGGCAACTGTCCAGCACGAACTCGACACGCTCAAGGCCGAACTGCCCGACGACGCGCCCGGCGAGATGGGCGCGTTCCTCGATGTTCACTCGCTGATTCTCAACGACACGCTGCTGGCCGACGCCGTCCTCAAGCTCATCCGTGAACGACGCTACAACGCGGAATGGGCGCTGACGACGCAACTCGAGGTACTCGTCGCTCGCTTCGAGGATATCGACGACGAGTACCTGCGAGAGCGCCGTGCCGACATCGAACAGGTGACCGAGCGTGTGCTCAAGGCGCTCGCCGGCGCACCCGGCATTCGGCATGTGGTCGCGGAGACGCCGCGCGACGACATGATCGTCGTGGCCCGCGACATCGCGCCGGCCGACATGCTGCAATTCAAGTCGCAGACGTTCAAGGGCTTTGTCACGGACCTGGGTGGCAAGACGTCGCACACGGCCATCGTCGCCCGCAGTCTGGGCATTCCGGCCGCCGTTGGCGTGGCGCAGGCCAGCCTGCTCGTCAAGCAGGACGACGTGATCATCATCGACGGCGACAACGGCGTCGTCATCGTCGATCCGGCGCCGATCGTCCTCGAAGAGTACAGCTATCGACAGAGCGAGCGCGCACTGGAAGAGCGTCGCCTGCAACGGTTGAAGCATTCCCCCGCCCAGACGATCGACGGCACGCCCATTGCCTTGCTGGCCAACATCGAACTGCCGGAAGACGCCAAGACGGCGGTCGAGGCAGGTGCCGTCGGTGTGGGACTGTTCCGCACGGAGTTCCTCTTCATGAACGAGGAGGAAGCGCCGGAGGAGGAAGCGCAGTTCGAAGCCTACAAACGCGCCGTGGAAGCGATGCACGGGCTGCCGCTCACGATCCGCACCATCGACGTCGGGGCCGACAAGCCGCTCGACAGTCACGAGACATACGAGACCGCACCGAACCCGGCGCTCGGCCTGCGGGCCATTCGCTGGAGCCTGTCGGAGCCGCGCATGTTCCTCACGCAGTTGCGAGCGATCCTGCGTGCCTCGGCATTCGGCAAGGTGCAGATTCTGTTCCCGATGCTCGCGCATGCGCAGGAAATCGATCAGACGCTCGAACTCGTGCGCGAGGCCAAGTCGCAGCTCGACGCCGCCGGCCTGCTCTACGACCCCGGCGTGAAGCTCGGGGCGATGATCGAAGTGCCCGCGGCGGCGCTGACCGTGCCGATGTTCCTGAAGCGGCTCGACTTCCTGTCCATCGGCACCAACGACCTGATTCAATACACGCTGGCAATCGACCGGGCGGACAATGCCGTGGCGCATCTTTACGACCCGCTGCATCCGGCCGTGCTACGCCTGATTGCCATGACGATTCGCGAGGCGCACGCATTCGGCGTGCCGGTGGCCGTTTGCGGCGAAATGGCGGGCGATCCGACGGCAACGCGCCTGCTGCTGGGAATGGGATTGCGGGAGTTTTCCATGCATCCGAGCCAGCTGCTCCAGGTCAAGCAGGAGATCCTTCGGGCGCACCTGCCCGATCTGGAACGGCCCGTGCAGGAATTGCTGGCCGCCACGGAACCCGAGGAAATGCAGGCCGCGCTGGCACGGCTGGCCATCGCCTGACAACGGTTGCGTTGCGTTGCGTCGCGCGTCGACCGATGCATGAAAAAAGCGGACCCCGGTGGACGGGTGTCCGCTTTTTTTGCATTCAATCTCGCGATCCGGCGCCTGTCTGGTGGACGGGCGCCGGGGCGTTCAGTGCCGCCGCGAGCAGACCTTGCATTCCGGATTGCGCGCACAGTGCATCGTGTGCCAGCTCATCCTGCGTCCGTCGAGCATCTGGAGGCGACCGACCAGTGGCGTGCCCACGCCCGTGATGATCTTGATCGCTTCGGCGGCCTGCATGCTGCCGATGATGCCCACGAGCGGCGCGAGTACGCCCATGGTGGCGCACGCCTGCTCCGGGAACGGTTCGTCGGCCGGAAAGATGCACTCATAGCAGGGCGATGCGTCGTTGCGGACGTCGAATACGCTGATCTGGCCGTCGAACCGCAACGCGGCGCCCGACACCAGTGGCACACCTGCCGCCACACAGGCCCGGTTCACCGCATGTCGCGTGACGAAGTTGTCCGAACCGTCGAGTACCACGCTCGCCTCGCGGACCAGCGCCGTGAGCCGCGCTTCGTCAACGCGTTCGTTGACCACCTCGACCACGACCCCCGGATTGATCCGAGCGATACGTTCGCGCCCGGAAATCACTTTGGGACGCCCCACACTGTGAGTGTCGTGCAGGATCTGGCGTTGCAGGTTGGTGAGATCGACGTCGTCGTCGTCGATCAAGGTGATGCGCCCGACGCCCGATGCCGCCAGATACAGTGCGGCCGGCGAGCCGAGACCGCCGGCGCCCACGATCACGGCGTGGGCGGCGAGCAAGCGCTCCTGCCCCTCGATACCGAGCTCGTCGAGCAGAATATGGCGGGAGTAGCGCAGCAACTGATCGTCGTTCATTGCGAAACGGGGGATACGGAAAAGGAATAAAAAAACCGTGCCGGCTTTCGCTGGCACGGTTTGTAGTGTAAAGCCGAAGCTTACTTCTTGTCCGACGGCTTGGCCGGTGCGGCCGCAGCCGGCTTCGCATCGGTCCTGGCGCCGGCGGCGGCAGGCTTCGAGGCGTCGTTCGGCATCGGACCGGCGTTGGCTTCCAGGCGCGACTTCGTGCGCTGGACCGGCTCGCCCTTGAGCTGGTGGACGGCTTGTTGGAGCATGAAGTCGTCCGGGCTGCCCAGATCCGGCAGGCGTTGCTCGCGCTCCTTCTTGCGCTCTTCCGGCGTCTTCTTCGCGTTCTCTTCCTCGAGGCGGCGCAGCTCTTCGAGGCGACGGGCCTCGCGGGCGTCGATTTCCTTCTGCTCGTCAGGCGTTTGCGTGTTGTGCAGATGGTTCTGGTAATCGATTTCGCGCGTGACCAGCACGTCGTCCGGATCGCCCTTCGGATTCTGGTCGACCGGCACGTCAGGCTTGATGCCGATGGATTGGATCGAGCGACCGCTCGGCGTGTAGTAGTACGCCGTGGTCAGGCGCAGCGCCGTATCCGGCGAGAGCTGCTGCACCGTTTGCACCGAACCCTTGCCGAACGTCGTCTTGCCCATGATGAGCGCACGCTTCGAATCCTGCAGCGCGCCGGCCACAATTTCCGAGGCCGAGGCGGAGTAGGCGTTCACCAGCACGACCATCGGTACCGTCTTCCAGATCGCGGCTTCACCCTTGAGCGGATCGTCCGGGCTGGCCGACAGGCGGTAGTTGTCGAACGTTGCCGTGTACTTCTGCTTGGCGTCTTCGATCTGGCCGTTGGTCGTCACGACCGTGGCGCCTTCCTTCAGGAACGCCGCGGAAACGCCCACTGCGGACTGGAGGATACCGCCACCGTTGTTACGCAGATCGAGGATGAGGCCCTTGACCGGTTGATCCTTGGCCAGCTCCTGGAGCTTCTTGGCCAGATCCGGCACGGTGCGTTCCTGGAAGCTCGTGATACGAACGTAAGCGATGCCCGAGTCGAGCATCTTGCCCTTTATGCTCTGCACCCGGATTTCAGCGCGCACGATCGTCACGGGGAAGGTGCGCTCTTCCGACTTGCGGAAGATCGTCAGCGTGACCTTGCTGCCGGGGGCGCCGCGCATGCGCTTCACCGCCTGATCGAGCGTCATGCCGCGCACGGGCTTGTCGTCAATACGGGTAATGAGGTCGCCAGGCTTGAGACCTGCCTTGAACGCCGGGCTGTCCTCGATCGGCGAAATGACCTTCACGAGTCCGTCTTCCTGGGAGATCTCGATGCCCAGGCCCGCGAAGCGGCCGCGGGTCTGTTCCTGCAGTTCCTTGTACTCGTCCTTGTCGAGATACGACGAGTGCGGGTCGAGGCTCGACACCATGCCCTTGATGGCTGCGGTCAGCAGCTTCTTGTCGTCGACCGGCTGCACGTACTCGCGCTTGATGCGGCCGAACACTTCGGCCAGCAGACGAAGCTGCTCGAGCGGCAGTGGCGTGGTGGCGCTTTGGGCGGAGGCCTGCGAGAACGCGAGGGTGGCCGCCGCACCGGTCGCGAGGCCCAGCACGATCAGGCCGATGTGTTTGAGGGTTTGGCGCATATAGGCGTGGAAATTCCGGGATTTTCGGGGCGCTAGCCAATGGGCGCGCGCGCTTTGGCGAAGTATAACCGTTTGCCCGCAGGCGGGACATTGCCCATTCGACAGGGACTTTTCCGGAGTGGTTCTCCGAAAAGTGTCGTTTAAATCGCGCTCGGGACGAATTTTTTGCGGGATGCCCGCTGGCAGGGTCGCACTTTTGCAGGCAAATCACGCGCCGGATGGGCGGGCGTACGTGAGATGGGGTACGCAAAAGGCGCTAGGCGTCGTTTACCGCGTATTACCGGGGGGCGGCTGGGAGGGGGTAGCACGGCGCAACGGTGCGGCGTGCTACCCGACGCCTCGATTCCGGCCGGATCGACCGGCGCGGGGCCGAGGCCGGAAGGTCTTACTTCGATTTGCCTTGTGCGGCCACGGCGGCCAGCGCACCGGCGATCTTCTCCTGATCGCCCAGGTAGTAATGGCGGATCGGCTTGAGTTCGGCGTCGAGTTCATACACGAGCGGCGTGCCGTTCGGAATGTTCAGGCCCGCGATGTCGTCGTCGGAAATGTTGTCGAGGTGCTTGATGAGGGCGCGCAGCGAGTTGCCGTGCGCGGCGATGAGCACCTGCTTGCCGGCGCGCACGGTCGGGGCGATCGATTCGTTCCACAACGGGAGCACGCGCGCCACCGTGTCCTTGAGGCACTCGGTCAGCGGAATTTCTTCTGGCTTGAGCTTGGCGTAGCGCGGGTCGTTGAACGAGCTGCGCTCGTCGTCGGTGCTCAGCGGCGGCGGCGGGGTATCGTAGCTGCGGCGCCAGACGTGCACCTGTTCGTCACCGTACTTGGCGGCGGTTTCGGCCTTGTTCAGGCCGGCGAGCGCGCCGTAGTGGCGCTCGTTCAGGCGCCAGCTGTGCACCACGGGGATCCACATGAGGTCCATGGCGTCCTGCACGTGCCAGAGGGTGCGGATCGCACGCTTGAGCACCGACGTGTAGGCAAGGTCGAACTTGAAACCCGCTTGCGCGAGCAACTCGCCGGCCTGGGCGGCTTCGGCAACGCCCTTCTCCGTGAGGTCGACGTCGACCCAGCCGGTGAAGCGATTTTCCTTGTTCCACGTCGATTCGCCGTGGCGGATGAGAACGAGCTTGTACATGTGCAGACTTCAAACAGAGTTGGAAAGCGGGGGCAGCCGAAGGGGGGGCGTCCGGCCGCTGCTACCTCGTGCAGCCGCGCCCGGCAAGGGTTTGCGGCTGACGTCGAGGGACGTCGGGGAGGGCGGCGAAGGGGCCGCCGGCGTCCGGCGCAGCGATCGGCAACGAGACCCGTCGGCGCAATCACGGAATATTTTATAATGATCGGATTCTTTTGACCTTTTTCAGGTGGTTTGTGAAGTTCTTTGCCGATTACACCAACCTCGCGCTGATCGCCATCGCGCTCGTCTCCGGCGGCATGCTCGCATGGCCGGTCTTCAAGCGCGGCGGTCGCGGTCTGTCGACCATGGAAGCGACCCAGCTCATCAACCGCAAGGGCGCCGTGGTGCTCGACGTGCGGACCGGCGAGGAATTCGCCGCGGGCCACCTGCCGTCGGCACGCAACGTGCCGCTCGACGACGTGGAACAAAAGGTCGCGCAGGTCATCAAGAACAAGGCGGCGCCGGTACTCATCGTGTGCAAGAGCGGCCAACGCTCGGCGCGCGCTCAGACGCTGCTTCGCAATCTTGGCTATGCTGAGGCGTTCAGCCTCCAGGGTGGCATTGCCGCCTGGCAGGAAGCCGGCCTGCCGGTCGTGAAGTAATCGAGGAGTTGCAAGTCATGCCGAAGATCGTGATGTACAGCACGCAAGTGTGTCCCTACTGCCAGATGGCGGAACGTCTGCTGCGCCAGCGTGGCGTCCAGGAAATCGAGAAGATTCTGATCGACAAGGAACCCGCCCGTCGCGAGGAAATGATGACGCGTACGGGGCGCCGCACCGTGCCGCAGATCTACATCGACGAACGTCACATTGGCGGTTACGACGATCTTTCGGCGCTGGATCGTGCCGGCGGCCTGGTGCCGCTCTTGCAAGCGGCCTGATACCGCCCGCAAAATAGTCGTTCGGCCGCGTGTCTGCGCGGCCGTCTCATATCCAAGGAAACGAACAAATGTCCGACCAGAATCAGCCGTTTTTCAGCATCCAGCGCGCTTACCTGAAAGATCTGTCGCTCGAGCAGCCGAATTCGCCCGCGATTTTCCTCGAGCAGGAGATGCCGACCGTTGAAGTGCAACTGGATGTCGCGGCGGAGCGTCTGAACGAGCACGTCTTCGAAGTGGCGGTGATCGCGACGGTGACGGCCAAGATCCAGGACAAGGTCGCGTTCCTGGTCGAAGGCAAGCAAGCCGGTATTTTCGAGATTCGCAACGTGCCGGTCGAGCAACTCGATCCGCTCATCGGCATTGCCTGCCCGACGATCGTCTACCCGTACTTGCGCGCGAACGTGGCAGACGCCATCAGCCGCGCGGGCTTCCAGCCGATCCATTTGGCCGAAGTGAACTTCCAGGCGCTGTACGAGCAACGTCTGGCCCAACTGGCCGAGCAGCAGGCGGCCAACGGCGAGACGCCGGCCCCGGGCATCGTGATGCCCGACGGCTCGTCCGCCCAGACCCACTAAGCGCTCGCGCTCCATCGACGCGTCGGTCCGTCTGCCTCGGACCCGCGCGTCGGGGTCCACCTCATGAAGATTGCCGTATTCGGTGCGGGTGCCTGGGGCACCGCGATGGCGAGTCACATGGCGGCACGCCATGACGTTGTCCTGTGGGCGCGCGACGCGGCGCTGCTCCAGCAACTCGCCAGCTCCCACGAGAATTCCACTTATCTCCCCGGTTGTCCGCTGTCCCCACGCTTGCGATTCGAAGCCGATTTCGCGACGGCGCTGGCCCACGGTACGGGCGAGCGTGCGCTGTGCGTGGCCGCCGTCCCGGTGGCAGGCCTGCGCGCGCTGGCGGGGCATATGGCACAGGCCGCTAACGCGCCGAGGCATCTGATCTGGCTGTGCAAGGGCTTCGAGGCCGATTCCGGACTGTTGCCTCACCAGATCGTGGCCGAGGTCTTTCCCAAGGTCGCGGGCGGGTCGCTGTCGGGGCCGAGTTTCGCCCGTGAAGTCGCGCAGGGTCTTCCGGCGGCGCTGACGATCGCGAGTGCGGTGCCGTCGCTGTGCGAACTGACGATCGCCGCGTGTCATTTCGGCGCATTGCGCATCTATTCGAGCGACGACGTGGTCGGCGTGGAAGTGGGCGGCGCCGTCAAGAACGTCCTGGCGATCGCCACGGGCGTGAGCGATGGACTCGGCCTCGGCTTGAATGCGCGTGCCGCACTGGTCACGCGAGGACTGGCCGAGATGACGCGTCTGGGCGTCGCCCTGGGCGGCAAACCCGAGACATTCATGGGGCTGGCCGGCATGGGCGATTTGATTCTGACGGCCACCGGCGATCTGTCGCGCAATCGCACCGTGGGACTGCAACTTGCCTCGGGCAAATCGCTCGACGAGGTGCTGGCATCGCTCGGCCATGTAGCGGAAGGCGTACGATGTGCACGTGCGGTACGCGATCTGGCGCATGCCCACGGCGTTCAGATGCCGATTACCGAAGCCGTGTGTGCGACGCTGTTCGAAGGTTTGCCCGCGCGCGCCGCGGTGGAGGCGCTGTTGCGGCGCGACGCCCGCGCGGAGCGCGAAGACGACAGCTACTCCGGCTGACGTCTCCCGCGACGAATCGCAAGGTGCGTCGACTGTTCCCACGGATGGTCGGCACTTTGCTTCCCCGACGACGGCATTCCGTCGCCGACACTCGCTGCAAGGGAGTCCCGCCCATGTCGCAAGTTGCCCGTCTGCACGCCTCACAAGGCGATATCACGCAATCCCCGGTCGACGCCATCGTGAATGCAGCGAACGAATCGCTGCTGGGCGGTGGCGGCGTCGATGGCGCCATCCGCCGTGCCGCCGGACCGGAGCTCGTCGAAGCCTGTCGCAAGCTGCATGGCTGTCCGACCGGACAGGCGAAGCTCACGCCGGGATTCCACCTCAAGGCCAGGTATGTGATTCACGCGGTCGGCCCGATCTGGCACGGCGGCGCCAACGACGAACCCGCACTGCTCGCGAGTTGCTACCGCGAGAGCCTGCGCCTGGCGTCGGAACATGGATGCAGCAGCGTGGCGTTTCCCGCGATCAGTTGCGGCGTCTTCGGCTATCCCGCCGAGTTGGCGGTGCCTCTGGCGGTGTTTACGGTGCGCGACGCGCTGGCGCATTTCCCAAAGATCCAGCACGTGGAGTTCGTTTGCTTCGACAAGGCCATGCTCGCGCTTTATCGGAAGGAACTCGTCAATCAGGCACCGCCTGCGTAGCCTTGCTGACGCCATGCTTCGAAGACGACCACGGCCACCGTATTCGACAGGTTGAGGCTGCGATTCCCGGGGCGCATCGGCAGGCGCACGCGCTGCGTGGTCGCAAACGTGTCGAGCAATGCGGGATCCAGGCCCCGGGTCTCCGAACCAAAAATGAACCAGTCGCCCGGCGCGAACGACAGTTCGCCGAAGGGGCGTGAGCCGCGCGTGGTGAGCGCGAACATGCGCGACGGATCGGGGGTTTCAGCGGTCAGAAACGCAGCCCAGTCCTTGTGCACCTTCATTTGCGCATACTCGTGATAGTCCAGGCCGGCGCGGCGCATGCGCGCATCGTCGAGCGGGAAGCCCAGCGGCTCGATCAGATGCAGCCGGGCACCGGTGTTGGCACACAGGCGGATCACATTCCCGGTGTTGGGCGGAATTTCGGGGCAGACGAGAACGACGTTGAACATGTTGGTCGGGGCAGGGTTATCGGGAAGGCGGCGTACGCAAGGCGACCGCAGCGCGCACATGCGTGGCGCCCGCCAGTTTGAGCGCGGCCGCGGCCGCATCGCAAGTGGCGCCGGTCGTCATCACATCGTCGACCAGCACGACGCGGCGTCCGCGAACTTGTGCGCTCGCCGTGAAGGCGTTGCGCAGGTTGCATTGCCGCGCTTCGCGTGAAAGTCGGCGCTGTGCGGCGGTCGTTCGTTCGCGATGCAGCGCACGGGCACTCGCCGGCAGGCGCGCGCGCCGTGCGGCTACGCGTGCCAGCTCCCACGCCTGGTTGAAGCCGCGCGCGGCGAGCCGCGACGGCGCCAGCGGCACCGGCACCACTAGCGGGGGCTCGTCGCCAGCCGGCTCGACAAGCGCGTCGCCGAGGCGATGTCCGAACTCGCGAGCGAACGGCAATGCGCCATGGTATTTCAGACGAATCATCAGCGCGTCGAGTGGCGCCACGTAGTCCGCGAGGGTGATCGTCGCGTCGAAGGCCGGACGGAACCGGAGGCATTGTCCGCAGACGACGCTTGGCGGGGTGCGGCAAATTGTCGCATGAGCATGCGCGTCGGCTTCGAAGCGGCAGTCGCGTACCGCGGGCAGCGCGACGGCACATCGGGCGCAGCGTCGTGGCGGATCTGCGCGATCGACGTCGAAGACATCGGCGCAATCCGAGCAGATCTGCCGCGCGGCGCGGCGATGGCAGAGCGCACAATGATCGGGCAGTGCCGCGTGCAGCAGTGCCTCGGCAAACCGGGCGAGCGTCGGTAGGGTGGCACGAAGGATGGACACGGGCGAAAGTGGGCGTCGGTGGTGTGGTGTGGCGGGCCGGGGCGTTGTGCGGGAACTGCCTTGCCTGGCGATGTCCGTCGACGGAAGGCCGGATTTTGCCATGGGCGAACGTGCACGCGTGCAAACGAGCTACTGGCCGGGGCTGTCCGGCACTTACGGGCACGGAGGGCGACGCCGCGGTGCCCAATGCGCTCGGGCAGCAGCGAGTATACTGCCGACTCGCCTTTTCGCCTGTCCCATGAAGCCTTCCGCCGCCCCCCAAAACCTGTCCCCCGCGTTCAGCGCACGTTTTCTGCGCACCGCGTTCGATCGCCGTGCGCCGCACTGGTCGGATGCCGATTTCCTCATGCGGGAGGTGGCATCGCGACTCGCGAGCCGGCTTGACTACATCAAGCTCAAACCCGGGCGCGTGCTCGATGCCGGCTGCGGCACGGGGGGCGACCTGCTGAGCTTCGGCGAGCGCTATCCGGACGCCTATCGGGTGGGGCTCGACGCTTCCTTCGCCATGGCGCGAGCGGCCGCCGCAGCGGGCGCGGCGACGGGATGGCGGCGTTTGCTGCGCAGCGCGCCTCCGTACGGCGTGGTGCAGGCCGATTTTTCCGCATTGCCGTTCGCGGCGCGCTCGTTCGATCTGGTCTGGTCGAATCTCGCGCTGCACTGGTATCGCGAGCCGCATCGCGTCATTCCGGAATGGCACCGCGTGCTGAGTACCGACGGCTTGCTGATGTTCTCGGCCTACGGTCCCGATACGCTGCGCGAGCTGCGTGCCGCGTGGGCGGAGGTCGACGATCTGCCGCACGCGCTCGAGCCGACGGACATGCACGATCTTGGCGACATGATGGTGGCCAGCGGCTTCGATACACCGGTCACCGACATGGAGCGCCTCACGCTCACATTCGAGTCGCCGGACACGCTGTTGCGCGACGTGCGGCTGCTGGGGGTGAACCCCCGGCCGGAGCGCCGCGCGGGCCTTACCGGACGCCATCGTCTGGCCGCGTTGCGAGCTGCCCTGGATCGCCAGCGCGGCGCCGACGGGACGATCTCGCTGACGTTCGAGCTCGTCTACGGTCATGCCTGGAAAATTCCGGAAAAGACGGACGCGGCAGGCAATGCCGTGGTCCGGATTCAGGATATCGGGCGCGGCGGCCGACCGCGCTGAACGCGTTTGCGTTCACAAGGTTTCCCCCACCAAGTTTCCCCCTTCGATCAAGTTTTCCGCCCGGCGGTGCCGGACCGGCTAGCTCACCGCATCCTGCGTCCTACACGACCATGCAGGTGGCCGGCGCGCGCCCTGTTCGCTTAAATGACGCTTCACGGCATGCATGAGCATGGCGCGTTCGGGAGCATCATTCCGCGATTCCGGCACCATCCGGCTGCGGATTCCCTGCGCTCGAATCGCTCGCGTCAGCATGTCATTGCGTTGCCTTCGGGCGCGATTTCGGGAGGTGAGCCGTGGGGTATCAGCACGAAACGATGGCGACCGCCGCCATGGGCGCCAGTTCGCGAGACGGACTGACGCTTTGCGTGAACGGCGCATTTCTCCAGCCGTCGCGGCCAACGTTTGTGAGCATCGACGGATTGTGCCCGGCCACCGTCCATCTCAAGCTTGAAGGGTTGAACCCGGCCGGGTCGATCAAGCTCAAGACGGCGCTGCAACTGATCGAAGCCCTGGAGACGACGGACCGCCTTCGCGCCGATACGCAGATCGTCGAGTCGTCATCCGGCAACCTGGGCGTGGCACTCGCGCTGATCTGCGCCAATCGCGGCTATCGCTTCACATGCGTGACCGATCCCAACACCTCGCGCCAGGCGACCCGGGCGATGCAAGCGGCGGGTGCCAGGATCGTGCGGGTGGCGCAGCGGGACGCACAGGGTGGCTACCTGGGCACGCGTATCGCATGGATCCGCGAGATCGTGGCGCGCGATGCGCGATGGGTATGGCTCAATCAATACGCGAATCCGGAGAACTGGCGCGCGCACTACCGGTGGACGGCGGCCGAAATCTTTGCGACGCTGCCTCGCGTCGATCATCTGTTCGTGGGCGCAGGCACCACCGGAACGTTGACGGGATGCCTGCGCTACGTGCGGGAGCATCGCCTGAACACACGCGTCGTGGCCGTCGATGCGACCGGTTCCGTCACGTTTGGCGGTCCGCCGGGGCCGCGCCGCATTCCGGGGCTGGGCACCAGTTGCCGTCCGGCGCTGAGCGAGGGCCCGAATGCCGAGTCGCCGGATGCCATTGTCCATGTGGACGAAACGGACACGCTACGCATGTGCCACGCCCTGGCACGGCGTGGGTTGCTCGCGGGCGGATCGACGGGCAGCGTGCTGCATGCGGTGCGAATGTCGGCTGCCGACATTGCCGCTGGCGACGCGGTCGTGGCACTTGCGCCCGACATGGGCGACAAGTATCTCGACACGATTTACGACCCCGACTGGGCGGCGTCATGCATCGGTGTCGATGAGGGCGGGCGGCGGGCCACGGTCGATCCGGTGGACGTTGCGAGCGCGTCGCTGTCATGAACGCGCTGCCATCCCCTCAATTTCGCGTATTCACCGGCGAGCAGGTCGACGCTGCCGTTCGCGCAGGAATGTCCGACATCCTGGTCGTGGTCGAGGCGGCGTACCGAGCGCATCATGCCGGGAGCACCGTGATTCCGCAAAGCCAGTTTCTTCGCTTCCCGGATGAGCGGTCCAATCGGATCATCGCGCTTCCCGCGCATATTCGCGATGGCGATGGCGAGGGTGTGACCGGAATCAAATGGATATCCAGTTTTCCCGGCAATGTCGAGCGGGGCATGCCACGCGCGTCGGCGGTGCTCATTCTGAACGACGCGTTGACCGGCTATCCGATGGCTTGCATGGAGGCGAGCATCATCAGCGCCGCGCGGACCGCGGCGAGTGCGATCAGCGCGTTGCGCCGCCTTTTTGCCAATCGAACGTCGATCCGTGCCGGCGGTGTGCGCGTCGCACTCATTGGCGCGGGGGTGATTTCGCGCCATGTGGCGGAATGCCTCCCGCTTGGCGCAATGCCGATCGAACGGGTGATTGTGCACGATCTGCGTCCCGATTCGGCGAGAGCACTGGCCACGCGCGTCGAAACGGAACTCGGCTACCCCGCGCATGGCGAGCCATCGCTCGAACGCGCTGTCCGGCAGGCCGATGTGATCGTGTTCGCGACGACGGCGGCGGCGCCGTATGTCGACGATGTCGCGTGGTTTTCTCACTGCCCGCTCGTACTTCACCTGTCGTTGCGTGATCTCGCTCCTGAGATCGTGCTCGCGTCGTGCAACGTCGTCGACGATATCGATCATTGCCTGCGCGCGCAGACATCGCTGCACCTCGCCGAAATGGCGACCGGCCACCGTCGCTTCGTCACGACGTCGCTGCCGCATCTGCTATGTGGCGGCGAGCCTCCAAAGCATGACCGCCCGGTCGTATTTTCGCCATTCGGTCTCGGCATTCTGGACGTCGCCGTCGGCCACTGGGTCTATGAACGGCTGGCGGCTCGGCAAGCACCTGTTCCTCGTTTCTTCCTTGATATGCAACGCGCATGACCTCCGCAACCCGTAACACCGTCTCCCGCTGTTCCCACCACGCGTCGAAGCGCGAAGCCGGCTATGCCGACGTCCTGGTCGGCCTGCAATATGGCGACGAAGGCAAAGCAAAAATCATCGACGCCCTGGCGCAGGACTACGACGTGATCGCACGCTTCAATGGTGGCGCCAACGCGGGACACACCATCGACACGCCGCTCGGCAAGATCGCCCTCAAGCAATTGCCGTCGGGCGTGTTCCACCCGCATGCCTCGCTGTACATCGGCTCGGGCTGTGCCATCAATCCCTGGAAACTGGCTGACGAAATCGAGCAGTTGCGCGACATGGGGATCTCGTTGGACGGGCGGCTGCACATCAGTGCGAGAGCCGCGCTGGTTCAGCCTCATCACATTGCGCATGACCGTCGCGGCAGCGACACCATCGGCACGACCGGCAACGGTATCGGCCCGTGCTACGCCGACCGCGCCTTGCGCGTGCGCAACGATACGCGCGTCAATCTGATGCTCGGCGATTTGCTTGAACGGGAGGCGCAGACGGTGATGGCCATGCGCCGGGTGCTCACGGGCATGATCAACGCAGAAGGCGGCGCGTGCCCCTGGATGGCGGAGCTATCGGACTTGCTGTTGAGCCTGCCGAGGGTCGCTCACACCCTGCGTCCCTATCTCGAGCCGGATCGGAGCTGGCTCACCCGTCGCGTGATGGCCGGCGGGCGCGTGTTGTTCGAAGGCGCCCAGTCCGTGTTGCTCGACGTCGTCGACGGCACGCAGCCCTTCGTCACGTCGAGCCACACGGTGCCGGCCTATGCGTATGTGGGCGGCGACCTGCCGCCGAAATTCCACCGCCGAACCATCGGGGTGGCCAAGGCTATCATGTCGCGCGTCGGACGTGGCCCGTTCCCTTCGGAACTCGGCGGCGAGCGTTCCGCGCAGTATTGCCATGCGGCGTCGCAATCGCGAGTGGGTGTCGTTGAAGAGGCTCAACGTCATTCACCCGACACGCTGTTGCGGTCCCAGGATCCGCTCGATGTCGGCACGGCGCTTCGCATGCTCACGGGCGAGTATGGCACGGGCACGGGGCGGCCACGCCGTATCGGTATCCTGGATCTCGCCGCGTTGGGTGACGTCGTGAGAATGCACGCCGTCGATTGTGTCTACCTCAACAAGGTGGATTGTCTGACGCACTATTTTCAGTCGACCTACCAGGGCGTGCCCGTCAGGGTGCAACGCGATGCGCTGTCCGGCGGCGAGGCGTCCGAACTGAAGATCTACACGGGGTTGACGGAAAGCGCCATCGCGCGCAGCCGAGACGGAACACTGGACAGTGCGATGCGCGGCTTCGTCGAATTCGTCGAACGACATATCGGCGCGCCGCTGGCGGGTATCGGCCTCGGTCCCGAGCGCGCCGGCCTGGTGTCGCTTGCTTCGCATCCGCCAACACCGGCTCCAGTGGGGGAGGCGCATGGCTGATCCATCATCGATCGACGCCCCCGGATCCCGGCCCGAGCTGCGACCGTGGCGCGATGTCGCGGCCGTCACGCGGTGCGCAACGGAGACGCCGTTCCCCGCGCTTCGCCCCGATGATCTGCTGTTCAACGTGTCGCTCATGCCGTATGCCATGCATCCGCTGGTGTGCGCGCGGGGACAAGCAACGCGACAACACCTGAGCGTGTTGCGTCTGGCCGATTACCTGAACCGGACGGAACGCGTCGAGCTGCATATCGTCAATCGCGCCGTTGAACAGATGCTCGACATTCCTGGCGTTCGGTCGGTAACCCGTGACGATCTTCTCGCCATCTATACGGATGAGGGATTTCATACGTGGATGATGGAGCGCTTTCGCCGCCATTGCCATGCGGCCACCGGATACTCGCTGACGCAATGTTCCTCGCTCAGTGTCGCGCGGGTCATGGCGCTGTGCGAGGCTGCCCCCGAGTCGTGTCGGGGGACGGCCGTCGTGGCGGCGGCGGCGATCACCGAGACGCTGATTACCGGCACGCTGCGTGAGGCGGGCGCAGGCGACAGCGTCTACGCGCCGGTGCGCACGCTGCTGGCCGAACATGGCGCCGACGAGATGCGGCATCAAGCGGCGTTCGTGCGCTTTGTCGGGGAGTGGGTGCCCCTGCTCTCGCCGGATGAGCGTGGTTTTCTCGACGCGATCGTGCCGGAGTTGATGGTGGCCTTTCTCGCGCCCGAGCTTCCAACGTGGCACGCGCATCTGTGTGCTGTGGGAATGACGTCGCAAGATGCGGATCGGATCCTCCGGGACAGCGTTGATCCGTTGCAGGTCGGCGTGCAGATGATGGAGGCGGCATTGGTGCCAAGGCGCCTGTTCGAGCGACTCGGCATGTCGTGTACGGAGCGGTTTGCGCATCGCGTGGGTCGCTGGCGGCCCCCCGCATGATGAGGATGAGGAGGAGCGTGTGACTTGCCATTGGCTGGCGCCCGACATGACCCTGCGCGCGGCGGACTATTGCGCGCTGCTTGATGCCGCGCTTTCATTCAAACGACGCTATCCGATGCACACGGAAGCGGTGTTGCGTGGCCGTACGATTTACTTCCTCTTCCACAACGCCTCGTTGCGCACGCGAAGCAGCTTCCAGACCGGGTTGTCGCGAATGGGTGGGCACGCGGTGGTGCTCGATCCGCGTCACGGCATCTATACGCCGGCGCTTCCGGACGCCGAAATTCCCTACGCGACGGAGCGCATCGCGGACGTCGCCCGAGTCCTCTCGTCGTACGGCGATGCCATCGCGATTCGCATGTACGGCGAGCCCGCAGGATGGGTGTACGGCGCGGCGCATCGTCATCTCGAGGCGTTCGCGCAGTGGAGCGACGTGCCGGTCATCAACATGGAATGCGATCGATTTCATCCGTGTCAGGCGCTGGCCGACGTGATGACGATGCGCGAAGCGCTGGGCGAACTCCCGGGGCGACGGCTATGCATTAGTTGGGCGTACTCGGGAAGCTGGCACAAGCCGGTGGCGGTGCCGCAGAGTTTGTTGCTCGCAGCGGTCAAAACGGGGATGGATGTAACGCTTGCGCACCCTCCCGCTTTCGCGCTCGACCCTCACGTGATGCAGGCGGCGGCGCAGATTGCCGGACAGACCGGCGCATCCGTTCGCGTCACGCACGAATGGCCGGCCGGCGTGGACGGTGCGCATGTCGTCTACGCGAAGTCGTGGTGCAGTCTTGCGCATCTCCCGAAGCGACTTGGGGAGTCCGTCGATGAAGCCGCGATGCGCGATGTCTTCGAGCGCCACCGCGACTGGCGCATCGATGCGCGGGTGATGCAGCGCGCGGCGCCGAGTGCGGGCTACATGCATTGTCTGCCGGCTGACCGCGGACAGGAAGTCTCGGAAGACGTGATCGATGGGCCCTCGTCCTGGGTCTTCGCGCAGGCGGCCAATCGGCTTCACGCGCAGAACGCCGTGATGGCCCATTTGCTCAACCCGGGATGTCTGGCATGACTTGCGCGTTTTCCTACCACTATGTCTGTGTGCGATGCGCGACGCCGCAACCGTGGGATGGCATTCGGTATCGCTGTCACGTGTGCGGCCAGAACCTGCGGGTCGAACGCAAAGCCGACAGTCACTCGCCCGCCGCGGCGGATCTTGTCCGTGCGTTTCGTGGTCGGGGCATGTGGCGCTACGCGGCGCTCTTGCCTGTCGACGACCGCTGGCGCAGCCGCTTGGACGTTGGCGGAACGCCACTGGTCGACTGCGGTGCCGAGCGCAGCGCGCACCTTTGGATCAAGGACGAAGCGCGCAACCCGAGCGGGTCGCTCAAGGACCGGGCGACGGAGCTGGTGCTCGCCGTCGCGAGACGATCGGGATGCAAGCGAGTCGTCACGGCGTCGACCGGCAACGCCGGTGCATCGCTCGCTTGTATCGCAGCGTCGCATGCCATGCGTGCGACCGTGTTGGTGCCGGCCTCGGCGCCGCCGGCGAAACTGGCGCAGATCCGCGCGTATGGCGCGACGGTTCGACTGGTGGAGGGCGGGTATGACGCCGCGTTCGATATTGCGGAGCGGATGGCCGACGACGCGCGCGTCTGCTGCCGAAACACCGGCGTCAATCCCTTCACCCGAGAGGGAAAGAAGACGTGTGCATTCGAAATTGCGGAGTCGCTCGATTGGCAAGTACCGGATTGGGTAATCGTCCCGACAGGCGACGGTAACCTGCTCTCCGGGATCGCAACGGGATTCTTCGATCTCTTCTCTCTTGGCATCACGTCGTCCGTCCCCCGATTGCTCGCCGCGCAAGCCGAGCGCTCGAACAGCATTGCACGAGACTGGCGGGCGCACGGGAGGCACCGCGACATCGACCTGCCGGACGCGCCGGTTGCCGTGCATCCCGATTCGGTGGCTGACAGCCTCTGTGTCGAGCGTCCGCGCGATCACTTCGCTGCATTGAGCGCATTGCGGGCGACGCGTGGCGATTGCGTTGTGATCAGCGACGCACAGATCATGACAGCCTCGCGCGCGCTCGCGCAGCGGTTCGGCCTCTGGTTCGAGCCGTCTTCGGCGGCAGGCTACGCCGCGCTGCGCGATTGTCTGGCAAGCGGGCTGATCGCACCGGGAGCGCGCGTGGTGGTGCTCGGCACAGGCAGCGGGCTCAAATCCGTACAGGCGTCGGAACACGCGCCATTGGATGGCGCCTCCGACATCCTGGATGTCGGACCACACCATGCGCAAGACAACCGGCGGCTCGCCGGGAAGGCGGATACGCGACCATGACACGTCGTCGACACGTCGTCGTGCTCGGCGCAGGCGTCAGCGGACTGACCACTGCCGTAGCGCTTTGCCTGGCAGGATGTGATGTCGAGGTGCACGCCGCCGAGGGGCCGTCGCAGACGACCTCGGCACTTGCCGCCGCGATCTGGCATCCGTTCTATCAGGCGCCGGACTTTGTTTATCTGGCTCGCGCCGGAAAAACCTACGCAACGATGGCCCGGCTCGCTGAGGATGCGTCATCGGGTATCCGCATGCGCGAGTTGACCGAGTACTTTCGTCACGACGCGGGAGCGCCATGGTGGGCCGAATGCGCCCACCGCCTCAGCCGGGTCGCACCGCATAACGTTCCCGAAGGATTTGCATGTGCGTACCGGATGGACGTGCCCGTTGCCGACGCCGCCGTTTATCTGCGCTATCTCATGAATACCTTCCTCGACGCCGGCGGTCGGTGCGTGCTGAAACGGGTCGACGACCCGATACCTCTGCTCGATCAAGCGGATTGGGTGGTGAATTGCTGTGGCTACGGCAGCCGACGGTTCGGCGACGACGCCCTTGCGTTGTCGCGAGCCGTGGTGCTGCGCGCGGCGAGTGACCCGTGCGTGAACGGCTGCTTCATCGACGATTCCGACCCGATCTCGCCAACCTATGTCGTCGATCGCGGACATGACGTCATTCTCGGTGGAACGGCCGACGCGGAACTCACATCGACGCTCGTTGGCCACGCGCGAATCGACGACATTGTCGAACGTTGCTCGCGGTTGTGCGAGGGGGTGGCGCGACTTCGTGTCATCGAAGCGCGGGTCGGTTTCCGGCCCGTGCGGCGGACGGCGCGTGTGGCGCGCGACTCGCGGCATGCGAGGTTGCTCCACAACTACGGCCACGGCGGCGGTGGGTTCACGTTGTCATGGGGATGCGCCGACGAAGTCGTGCGCATGGTCGAGGAGGGCGGTTGACGGATCGCGTCGCTCAAACCCGTGCTCCTGACGGCCCTGACACCTCAGACAGCCCGGACAGCCCAGACATCTCCCTCACCGAGGGCGTGCGAACGCAGCAATCGTCCCTATCAATCGGCGCGACGCGCCACCCGGAGCGGCAACATGGAACTGGACCCGACCACCCTCGACGAGTCGAGCATCTACAACTTCATGATGAGCACGATCCTGCCGCGCCCTATCGCATGGGTCAGCACGGTCGATGCCCACGGGCGTCCGAATCTTGCGCCGTACGCATACTTCATGGGGGTGTGTTGCGTGCCGATGACCGTGTTGTTCTGCCCGGTGGTGCCGCCGCCGCCGAAGCGCAAGAAGGACACGCTCTGCAACATCGAGGCCGTGCCCGAGTTCGTCGTGAATGTGGCGAGCGCGTCGAATATCGACGCCGTGAATCTCTCCGCCGTGCCGTTGCCTCCGGGCGAGTCGGAGTTCGATCTGGCCGGGGTGACGCCCGTCGCCTCGTCGCGCGTACGGCCGCCGCGTGTGCGGGAGGCGGCGGTCGCCTATGAATGTCTTGTGCGCGACGTGATCGAAATCAGTGCGTCGCCCGGTGGTGGGTGGGTCGTGCTAGGGACCGTGCTGGCGGTGCACGTCGATTCGGCACTGCTCGATCCGGTCTCGCATCACGTCGATCTTGCCGGGCTTCGCCCGATCGGCCGGCTGGGGGGAGGATCGTTCGTGAATGCCGCAAGCGACACGTTCACCTTGACGCGGTACAGGACGCTCGCGGATCTGGCCAACCGAAAGTGACGAGCGACAGCGGGGGAGGCGGCGCCTGCGTTGGCAAGGATGCCGGTTCCAGCGACGCAACCGTTGGCGAGCAAGACGGCGTGGAGACCTGAGCCTGGGACGACGCGATGGCCGGCCCGTCATCGAGCAGGCCGTAATCGCTGGCGAGCTTTGCCGCCCGATGTCGGCTCGAGACGTTGAACTTGCGCATGACACTTCGCAAATGGAAAACGACGCCGTGTTCGGAAATGGTGAGGATGCGCCCGATTTCCCATGACGTCTTGCCACGCGCGACCCATTGCAGGCATTCGCGCTCCCGCGGCGTCAGAACCGGGGCATGCGCGCCTGAGGCGTCGCGTTGCACGATGCGCCAGACGGCTTCATGCACGTGCATGGCCAGCACGGCGCCCGCATGCAACACCCAGGCATGGGTGCCGTTTGCGCGAAGGCGTCGGGCCGAGGCATGGCTCGACGACAGACTCAACGTGCCGGATGCCCCGGAAGGGGCAAACACGGGGTACGTGATTCCGGCGCGCAGTCCCGCCGCGCGCTGCTCTCGCAGCAGTTCACGTGCCTCGGGCGAGGCGTACAGCGCGGGCGTCCATTCCACGGGAGTGAGCTGACGAGCGGCGAGCGCGAGTACCGGGTCGATCACGCCATATCGCCGCTGCTCATATCGCGCCTCCCAAGCGCGTGGCAGATTGCCGAGTCGTGGCACGGCCACGCCATCGCCCGGCAACGGAAAATGACCGCGATAGCAGAAGTAGCGTTGCCTGAGCGCGCGACACAGCGGGACCAGCGCGGCGCGCACGCCATCGACGTCGCTGGCCGCGTGCAGTGTGCTCAGATGGTCGGTGAACGAACGAGGTGTGGGGCAGCGTGTGGCACGCATGGCATGGCGATGTAGGGACGATGTTCGCTTGTAGCATGCGGGTAGGGGGTGCGCGCACGGCGTGTCGCCGCGGGGCGCGACGGTGCGTCAGGCGCGCCATCGACGGCACGCCTCAGCAGCCGCGACATAACGTCGCACGCGAAATCGGGTGCAGCGTCTACTGTGGATGGATATCGGACGAATCCCGCATTGCAGCGATGCCGGTTCGGCGCGGACGTGTCTCGCGAAATCGGGCAAGGCGTGAATGACGGAGCTGGAGATGCCGGTGATTACCGGTCGTCATGCGTGACTGTCGACCCGCATCGCGGTGGACCGAACGGTATTCAGGACACCGCAACGAGTGATTCCGTGCTGCATTGTGTCAAACGCGGGGCACATAGGGAGTATCCCGTAGATGCTTGGCAGCGATGTTTTTCGGCTAGGGGAATTACCGGATTTCCCTTTTGCATCAATGGGTTCAGGAGAATGCTATGGCGCGCCAAATACTCGGTATCAATGTTGTCGCTTCGAGAAGGCGCGTTCTATAATGCGGCAGTTTGTCGCGGCCCGGACGCAGTTGGTTCCCGGCCGTCGGACATGAAAGACCCAAAATGCCCCACGGGTGACGGCGATGCTCGCAGCCTCTTCCTCCGACGTCGGATCGGTGACGAAGGAATGGACGCACAAGCGCAACTGCGCGATATCGCCGCGCCAGTTTGTCCTGTTCTACCTGTCGTTGGCCGCCGTGTCGCTGGGTGTTGCCTTGATTGCGGCGTGGCGCGGTGGGTGGTTGGTCTTGCCGTTCACAGGCCTGGACTTGCTCGTGGTGGGCGTTGCGTTCGTCATTCATGCCCGGCATGCCACAGATTACGAGGTCATTCGGTTGTCGCCCATGAGCCTTGTGGTCGAGCAACGTTCAGCACAGAGGTTGACGCAGTACGAGTTCAATCCCCGCTGGGTACGCATCGACGTCGAGACACCGCCGCGCACGCGCATCGTATTGCGCTCGGGCGGCCGCTCGATCACCGTCGGCGCCTATCTTGCGCCGCATCGCCGCGAAACGTTTGCGCGCGAGCTGCGCCGTTGTCTTGCCCAACAGGCCTGAGAGAGATGGAGACGATCTCGGGCGACCGCCAGGGAGGATTTGGATGGTAATTTTGGGTAAGGAAGCTATGAAAACAACGAAACACGCCTTGGCGGCTTTCCTTGCGGGCGCCTCACTGCTCGCCGGCGCTCCTTCACTGGCGCTGGCGGCGGTCTCGGATATGCCGGGGGGGCCGGCCGTCAACGAGCTCAACTTCCAGCCGCCGGTCACGAAACTCGCGGAAGAGCTTCACAGCCTCCACACCATGATGCTGATCATCTGCCTGGTGATCTTCATCGGCGTGTTCGGCGTGATGTTCTACTCGATCTTCAAGCACCGCAAATCCAAGGGCCATCAACCCGCCAATTTCCATGAGAGCACCACGGTCGAGGTGATCTGGACGGTCGTGCCGTTCATCATCGTGATTCTCATGGCGCTGCCCGCCACGAAGACCGTGGTGGCAATGAAGGACACTTCCAACGCCGATCTGACGATCAAGGTCACCGGTTATCAGTGGAAATGGGGCTACGACTACCTGAAGGGCGACGGCGAGGGCATCAAGTTCCTCTCCACGCTCGCCACGCCGCGCAGCCAGATCGACGGCCAGGAAGCAAAGAGCAACACGTACCTTCAGGAGGTCGACAACCCGCTCGTGGTGCCGGTCAACAAGAAGGTGCGCCTGATCACCACCGCCAATGACGTGATCCACTCGTTCTATGTACCGGCGTTCGGCATCAAGCAGGACGCGATTCCGGGCTTCGTGCGCGATACGTGGTTCAAGGCCGAGAAGGTCGGCGAGTACCGTGGCTTCTGCACCGAGCTGTGCGGCAAGGAACATGCGTTCATGCCGGTCGTGGTGAAGGTCGTCTCGGAAGAGGATTACAGCAAGTGGGTCGACACGCAGAAGAAGCAGATGGCCGCTTCCGCCGACGATCCGAACAAGACATACACCGTGCAGGAGCTGATGGAGCGCGGTCAGAAGGTCTACTCAGCGAACTGCGCCGTTTGCCACCAGCCGAACGGCAAGGGGGGCGGCGCGTTCCCTGCGCTCGACGGATCGAAGATCGCGACGGGTCCGGTGGCCGATCACATCAGCATCGTGCTGCACGGCAAGAACGCGATGCCCAACTGGTCGCATCTGAACGATGTGGAGCTTGCGGCCGTCATCACGTTCGAGCGCAACTCGTGGAGCAACAAGACCGGCGACGTGGTTCAGCCGGCGCAGGTGCGCGATGCACGCGGCAACAAGTCGGCGAATGCCGCAGGGGCCGCCGCAGACGCAGCGAAGAACAGTTAAGTCGTTCGACCAGTTCGAAGCAAGGAGATTGGGTATGAGTTCCATCGCTCACGATCACGTGGCGGGTCACGACGATCACGCGCACGACCATCCGCACGGATGGCGTCGCTGGCTGTTCGCGACGAATCACAAGGACATCGGCACGATGTACATGATCTTCTCGTTCGTCATGCTGCTCTCGGGCGGCGTGATGGCGCTGATGATCCGTGCGGAATTGTTCGAGCCGGGCCTGCAGTTCATTCGTCCCGAGTTCTTCAACCAGCTCACCACCATGCACGGGCTGGTGATGATTTTCGGTGCGATCATGCCGGCGTTCGTGGGTTTCGCGAACTGGATGATTCCGCTGCAGATCGGTGCCTCCGACATGGCGTTCGCGCGCATGAACAACTTCAGCTTCTGGCTGCTGCCGGTCGGCGGCCTGTTGCTGATCTCGTCGTTCCTCGTGCCGGGCGGTGCCACGGCGGCCGGCTGGACGATGTATGCGCCGCTGTCGGTGCAGATGGGCCCGGGGCAGGATCTGGCGATCTTCGGCGCGCACATTCTGGGCGCCTCGTCGATCATGGGCGCGATCAACATCATCGTGACCATTCTGAACATGCGTGCGCCGGGCATGACGCTCATGAAGATGCCGATGTTCGTGTGGACTTGGCTGATCACCGCCTATCTGCTCATCGCCGTGATGCCGGTGCTCGCGGGCGCCATCACGATGCTGCTCACGGACCGTCACTTCGGTACGTCGTTCTTCAACGCGGCGGGCGGCGGCGACCCGGTGATGTACCAGCACATCTTCTGGTTCTTCGGACACCCGGAGGTGTACATCATGATTCTGCCGGCGTTCGGGATCGTGTCGCAGGTGATCCCGGCGTTCTCGCGCAAGCCGCTGTTCGGCTATAGCTCGATGGTGTACGCGACGGCGTCGATCGCGATCCTGTCGTTCATGGTGTGGGCGCACCACATGTTCGTGACGGGCATGCCGGTCACCGGGCAGCTCTTCTTCATGTACGCCACGATGCTGATCTCGGTGCCGACCGGCGTGAAGGTGTTCAACTGGGTTGCCACGATGTGGAAGGGCTCGCTCACGTTCGAGACCCCGATGCTCTTCGCCGTCGGCTTCCTGTTCGTGTTCACGATGGGGGGCTTCACCGGCCTGATGCTCTCGCTGGCGCCGCTCGACATTCAGATGCACGGCACTTACTACGTGGTGGCGCACTTCCACTACGTACTGGTGGCCGGCTCACTCTTCGCGTTGTTCTCGGGGTTCTATTACTGGGTGCCGAAGTGGACAGGTCACATGTACAACGAGTGGCGCGGCAAGTTCCACTTCTGGGGCTCGCTGATCACGTTTAACGTGACGTTCTTTCCGATGCACTTCCTGGGACTCGCGGGCATGCCGCGTCGCTATGCCGACTACCCGGCGCAGTTCACGGACTTCAATCAGATCGCCACGATCGGTGCGTTCGGCTTCGGCCTGATGCAGGTGTATTTCCTGTTCTTCGTCGCGCTGCCGACATGGCGCGGTGGCCCCGCAGCCGAAGCCAAGCCGTGGGACGGCGCGGAAGGACTCGAGTGGACCGTGCCGAGCCCGGCGCCGTTCCATACGTTCGAGACCCCGCCGAAGGTGCATTGAACATGGCAGCAAGTCGCGAGCAGCGAACGAAGAACCTTCGCACCGGGCTGATTCTCGCCTCGGTCGTGTTGGTCTTCTTCTTCGGTGTGATGATCAAGACCAAGCTGATGGGCGGTATCTGATCCCTGCGTCCGGCCCGGGCGGGACGCAGGGTGGCCCCGGCGGTCGCGGCAGCACGAGGTGTCTTCACGGCAGTCTTCAAGGCGGATATGGGCGGTTTGCGACGAATCAATGTGCGTACCTTCAGTAAGCTGCTGCTGCTGGTCGCGGTGATGTTCGGTTTCGGCTACGCGATGGTGCCGTTCTACCGGGCGTTCTGCGATCTCGTCGGCATCAACCAGCTGGGCGACCGCACCGCGGAGATCACTGCCCGTAATACGCAGGTGGACAAGAGCCGTACGATCACGGTCGAGTTCGATGCCAACGCGCAGGGACCTTTGCGTTTCAAGCCGGCGAAGAGCAGCCTGACGGTACATCCGGGCGAGATCGCGACCATCGAGTACGAAGTGGCGAACCAGCAGTCCCACGAGGTGCGTGCCCAGGCGATCCCGAGCTACGCCCCCGCGCAGGCCGCCAGCTACTTCAGGAAGATCGAGTGCTTCTGCTTCACGCAGCAAACGCTCAAGGCCGGCGAGGCCAAGGAATTTCCGGTGGTTTTCGTGGTGGACACGAAGCTGCCCAAGGATGTGAATACGATCACGCTGTCCTATACTTTTTTCGATCTTGGCAAGAACGATGCCAACCAGCGTGCGGACGTTTCGACGAGCGCGCCGGCGGGTGAAGTCAACGCAGGAGCGACAGGAGGAGGCAAGGGCGGCAATGGATGACCTGAAGGAGGCGACCCGGCGCAAGCTGTCTTTCGTCCAGACCGTCAAGGCGGTGTTCTGGTCGTTTTTCGGTGTGCGCAAGGGGCGCGATCACGACCGCGACATGGCGCAGCTCAACCCTGTGCATCTGATCGCGGCGGGACTGATCGGGGGCATCCTGTTCGTCGTGGCGCTGGTAATGCTGGCGAAGCTCGCCATCCGGCTCGCGACGTCGTAATCGGCATAGACAAAGAGAACCAAGCCTGGAGAGATAAGAATGAGTGGTCAACACCAAACGGCGCCTTACTACTTCGTGCCGGCCCCCTCGCGCCATCCGGTGAGCTGCAGTGTCGGCCTGCTGGTGGTGCTGGCGTCGGCGGCAGCGTGGGTGAACGGTCAAACGTGGGCCCCGTGGACGGCGCTCGTCGGCCTGCTGTGGGTATTGTGGGTGCTGCGCGGCTGGTTCGGCGACTCGATTGCCGAGTCGGAAGGCGGTCTGTACGGCAAGCGCATCGACGTGTCGTACCGTTGGGGAATGAGCTGGTTCATCTTCTCCGAAGTGATGTTCTTCGCGGCGTTCTTCGGCGCCCTGTTCTATGCCCGCACGCTGGCCATGCCGTGGCTCGGCGATCTCGACAACAAGCTGCTCTGGCCTGACTTCACCGCCGTGTGGCCGAACACTGGCCCCGCCGGCGTGATCGATGCGTTCGAGACCATGGGCCCGTGGCCGATTCCGACGCTCAACACGGCGTTGCTGCTGACGTCAGGCGTCACGCTTACGATCTCGCATCACGCCCTGCGGGCCAACCATCGGGCGAGCGCGATCTTCTGGCTGTTCGCCACCGTGGTGCTCGGTTTCGTGTTCCTGGGCTTCCAGGCCTACGAATATCATCACGCCTACACCGAACTGAACCTGAAACTGACCTCCGGCGTGTATGGCTCGACGTTCTTCCTGCTCACCGGTTTTCACGGCTTTCATGTGATGATGGGGGCGATCATGCTCTCCGTCATGCTGGTTCGCCTGATGAAGGGACACTTCACGCCCGAGCACCATTTCGGCTTCGAGGGCGCAGCCTGGTACTGGCACTTTGTCGACGTGGTGTGGCTGGGCCTGTACGTCGTGGTCTACTGGCTCTGACGCCAGAGCGCCTGTCGCTGTCGGAACGCCGCCGGATTCCGGCGGCGTTTCCGTTTGCGCGATTCCAGCGCATGGCGGCAGGCGATATGGCCTCACGCCAGTAGGGGTATTCAGTCAGGCGGCCGGCCGGGCAGCGCGGAATGCGGCTTTATGTCGCAGCGCTCGCGAAACCGCCTGGACGCTGGCGAGGATGTGCCGGGACCGACCTGAAATGCACCGCATTGAGCGGTGGACGGCGGTGTCGCCGGGCATGACCCGGCATGACCCGGCGCGCTATGGAGGGATATAGCGCGATAAGGCGCGATAAGGCGCGATAAGGCGATGTCGGCGGGACGACGCGGGTGCGGTGCGGCGATTTGCCGCAGGTGAGGGGCGCGAGACTCAGTATCGTATGCCCGTGCTGTGGATCCACCCCATCCAGTTGGCGAACAGGATGAGCAGGAACAGCGTCACCGACAGGCCGACGCGCACCATGAGCGAATGCACGGTGCGATTCGATCGGCCCTTGTCCCGCATCATGAAGAATAATGCGGATGCCAGACTGCCGAGAATCAGGACGAAGGCGATGGCAACGATGATGCGCATGATCTGTCCGATAACGGGAATGCGTCATTATCGGGCAACGGACACAGGCTGGCACGCTGCAATGCAGTGCGAGGCGCGAGTGTTCCGTGCGGTCGAACGGCGGTCAGACAAGGAACTCACGTGTTGAAAACCCTCTTGCGGGGCATGCGCCCGGTGCCGGCGCTGCTGATTCTGTTGGGCGTGTTGCTTACGGCGGCGCTCGGCGTGTGGCAATACCAGCGCGCGCAGATGCGCCTGTCGCGTCAGGCGCACATCGAGCAGGCCGAGCGCGCGCCCGTGATCACGCTGGGTGCGCAGTCGTACCACCTGGCGGACGTGGCCAACCGGCGCGTCCGCGTGACGGGCCGTTTTCTGCAGAATCGCGTGGTGTACCTGGACAATCGTCCGCGCAACGAGTTGCCTGGCTTTTACGTGGTGATGGCGCTGCAGATCTCGCCGAATCAGGTGGTGCTCGTCAATCGCGGGTGGTTGCCGCGCGACTTGCGCGACCGCACGGCGATCATGCCTTACGCAACGCCGGCGGGCGATGTCACGATCGAGGGTCTTGCGCAGCCCGACCCGTCGCGGGCCTTCGAGTTGGGGCACGGCGGCTCGGCGCCGGGATTGAGCATCCGCCAGAATCTGGATGTCGCGGACTATGCGCGCGAGACGTCGCTGCCGCTGCAACCCTTCGTGATCATGCAGACGAACGACACGGGCGATCACCTGTTGCGCGACTGGCCCGCGCCGGCGAGCGGCGCGGATCGCAATTATGGATATATGGCGCAGTGGTTCGGCATGTCGCTGATCCTTGCGCTGCTGGGGCTGCGTCTGGCATATCGACGCGGCCGCCGCCTCGGGGTGGCCCCCGACAACTTCAAGCGGGCATGAGGCAAGCATGAGTGCAGATGTGAGTTCCGGACGCCCGGGCCGAGTCGACCCGACCGATCCGATGCAACGCCGTCGCGCGCGGCGCATGTTGATTTTGCTGTTTGTAGTGTGCGCCGCACCGGCAATCGCGGCCTACCTGATGTATTACGTTTTCAAGCCCGCAGGCGGCACGTCGGCGTACGGCACGTTGATCGAACCGCAGCGCCCGCTGCCATCGCTGATGGTGCGCGACGACGAGACGGGCCAGTCGCTCGCGCTGTCGTCGCTCAAGGGCAAGTGGCTGATGATCAGCGCCGATACTGGCGCCTGCGACGAAAACTGTGTGAGCAAGCTCTTCTACATGCGGCAGATCCGCGTATTGCAGGGCAACGAGCGCACACGTGTGGAAACGTTGTGGCTGGTGACGGATGGTGCCGCAGTGCCGGAGACGATCGACACGGCGTATCCCGACACTCGCCGCCTGCGCGCCGACCCGATCGCGCTCGCGTCGTGGTTGCCGACGCAGGAGGGCACCGGCCTGCGCGACCATATCTATCTCGTCGACCCGCTGGGCAACCTGATGATGGCGTTTCCGAAGAACGCCGACCCGAGCAAGATCAAGCGCGACCTGGCGCGACTGCTCAAGTGGTCGGGTACGGGTTGAGGGGCGATGTCGCCTGCAGGAACGAGACCGGCGCCGCGCGCCGGAAATGACGAAGAACTGACGCAAAACCGATGCTTTACCTTCTGGAACTGGGCTTCATCGGCCTGTGTATCGCCGTACTGCCGCTGGGTTGGGTGCTGCTGCGCCGCGACCCGAACAAGTACCGCAAGCTGGCCTGGGTGACGACCTTTCTCACGCTCGACCTGATCATGTTCGGCGGTTTCACGCGCCTGACGGATTCGGGACTCGGCTGTCCCGACTGGCCGGGCTGCTACGGCACGTCCTCGCCGTTCGCGGCGCATGCCGACATCCACGCCGCACAAGTGCTGCTGCCGAGCGGGCCGGTGACATTCGTCAAGGCGTGGATCGAGATGATCCACCGATACTTCGCCATGTCGGTGGGGGTGCTCATCATCGTGCTGATGGTCATGGCATGGCTCAAACGACGCGACCTGAAGCAATCGCCATGGCTTGCAACCTGGCTGTTCGTCCTCGTTTGCGTGCAGGGGGCCTTCGGCGCATGGACCGTGACGATGAAGCTCCAGCCGGTGATCGTCACGACGCATCTGATGTTGGCCCTCACTTTGCTCGGATCGCTTGCCTGGCTGGCGTCGCGTCAGATGCCGCTCACCCAGGTGGCGGCAGACCCCGAGGCCCTGCGCTGGCGCTGGGCGGCGCTCGCCGGGCTGGCGTTGCTCGTCTTCCAGATCGCCCTCGGGGGGTGGGTGAGCACCAACTATGCGGTATTGGCCTGCACCGACTTCCCGACCTGTCAGGGCCAGTGGGTGCCGCCGATGGACTTCCACAACGGTTTCCGGCTGTGGCGCGAGCTGGGCAAGACCGCCGGCGGCGAGGTCATTCCGATGCAGGCGCTCGTAGCGATTCACTGGGTGCACCGTACGTTCGCCGTGGTGGTGGTGGCCTACCTGGCGTGGCTGGCGACCCGCTTGCGGCGCTACCCCGCACTCAAGACACCGGCGACGCTGGTGTGGGTGCTGGTGGTCGTGCAATTCGCGACCGGGCTGTCCAATATCGTTTTCCAGTGGCCGTTGCTCAACGCCATCGCCCACAATGGCGGGGCGGCGATCCTGTTGCTTTTGCTCGTCATGTTAAACTACCGCATTCGCGCCGCCCGCCATGTCGAGGCGGCGCCCGTTGCGGCCAGCCTGGCTCAGGCAGACCTTTCGGCCCGCCAGAAGCCCCTCCCGTCAGCGGAACCGGCCGCCGCGCCCATTGCTGGCACCCCGACCGGCTCGGCGTAGCGCATTGCCTCTGAATGTATGAAAAGCACGACCCTTCCCCATCCGCCGGCTAGCCGTATCGCGCAGTACTGGGCGCTGACCAAGCCCCGAGTGACGCAGCTGGCCGTCTTCTGTGCCGTGATCGGCATGTTCCTGTCCACGCGCGGTATGGTGCCGTGGCAGGTGCTGATCGGCGGGACCATCGGTATCTGGCTGCTCGCCGGATCCGCTTTCGCGGTGAACTGCCTGATCGAGCAACGCGTCGATGCGCTCATGCGCCGCACCGCGTGGCGTCCGTCGGCGCGCGGCGAGATTGCGCCGTGGCAGATCATCGTGTTCTCGACGATCCTCGGCGCCGCCGGCATGGCCGTCCTCTATACGTTCACGAATGCGCTCACGATGTGGCTCACGCTCGCCACGTTCGTGGGCTATGCGCTCATCTACACCATCATCCTCAAGCCTTCCACGCCGCAGAATATCGTGATCGGCGGGGCATCCGGCGCCATGCCACCGGCACTGGGCTGGGCGGCAGTGACCGGCGCGGTGCCGGCCGACGCGTGGATACTGGTGCTCATCATCTTTGTCTGGACGCCGCCGCACTTCTGGGCGCTCGCGCTCTACCGCCGGCAGGACTATGTGAACTCCGGTCTGCCGATGTTGCCGATCACGCATGGCGAAAAGTACACGCGCCTGCAGATCCTGCTCTACAGCGTGGTCCTCTTCGCCGTCTCGCTGTTGCCGTTCGCGCATCGCATGAGCGGATACCTGTATCTCGTGTCGGCCGTGGTGCTCTCGGGCATCTTCCTCGGTTACGCGGTCAAGCTGTGGCGCAACTATTCCGATGCGCTCTCGCGCTCCATGTTCCGCTACTCGATCGTCTATCTGTCGCTGCTGTTCGCGGCGCTGCTGGTCGATCACTACGTCCAGATCTTCCTGCTGGGCTGACACGACGTCTGCCGTGTCGACGGCGGGCCCGCCTGCGGCGATGCGAGTCACGAAGACAGGCGCGTTACGGTATTCTCGCCGTCGCGCCGGTTGTCTTTTCGGAAGGCACTTTTTCCATACGTTCTGGGGTCATTCGTTCATGAATCTTGCGCTTACCTGGTCGCGTCGTGCGTTGTTGCTGCTGGGGCTCACCGTGCTGCTCGCTGCGTGCGGCAAGGAAGGTCCGACGTTCCAAAGTCTCGATATCACCGGCAACAAGGAGTTCGCGCAGGACTTCTCGTTGCAGGACCCGCAGGGAAAGACGCGCACGCTCGCCGACTACAAGGGGCGTGCGGTGGTCATGTTCTTCGGCTACACGCATTGCCCGGACGTTTGCCCGACCACGATGGCCGAACTCAACCAGGTGATGCAGAAGCTCGGCCCCGAGGATGCCAAGCGCGTGCAGGTGATTTTCGTGACCGTCGATCCGCAGCGCGACACGCCCGAACTGATGGGCCAGTACGTCCCGGCATTCAATCCGGCGTTCGTGGGTTTGCGCCCGGCGGACGACGCCGCGCTCAAGGCGCTCACCAAGTCGTTCCGGGTGGTGGTCAACAAGGTCGAGGGCTCCACCCCGACGAACTACACCATCGATCACACCGCCGGCATCTATGTGTTCGATCCGAAGGGCCAGTTGCGCCTGTTCATGCGCCCGGACGAATCCGTCGACGCGATGGCCAAGGATCTGAAGACGCTCTTGAGCTGATCGTGAACCGCGGCGCGTCCGAGCGCGCCACACACAAAAAAACGCGCCCCACGGGCGCGTTTTTCGTTCTCGCCGAGATCGCCGGCGGTGTCAGTTGCCTTCCTGCGAGCGGCGCTCGAGGTCATCGTGTGCTTCGAACCACATCACGTTGATGATGCCGAAGGCGAGTGCTAGGCCGAGGCCAAGAATCCAAGAGAAGTACCACATGTCGCGACTCCTTGATCAGTACATCGTGTGCGGGTTGTCGTTGACCGTCTCGATCGTCACGCGGCCACGGATCACGCGGTACACCCAACCGGTGTAGAGCAGGATGATGGGCAGGAAGACGATCACGGCGATCAGCATGATCTGCAGCGTGAGCTGGCTCGACGTGGCATCCCAGACCGTGAGGCTGCTGCCCGGCGCGGTGGCCGAGGGCATCACGAACGGGAACATCGAGAAACCGGCGGTCAGGATGATGCCGGCCATCATCAGGCCGGTGACGACAAACGTCCAGGCGTAGGCGCGGCTGGTAGCGAGCAGCGCGGCGAGCAGCGCGCACAGGCAGGCGACGACCGGCGCTGCGATCATCCACGGATACGTGTGGTAATTCGTGAGCCACAGTCCCGGGCCGGTGGTGACCTGCTTGAGCAGCGGGTTCGCCGGTGCGTCGGTGGCACCCATCTGTGTGATGGCGAAGCCGTCGACGTGCGTGGCGACAAGCACGCCGGCCACAAGGAACAGCGCGAGCGTGCCGAGCGCCGTGAGACGCATGATGCGACCGGCCCGCTCCGCCACCCGCGGATCGGCCTTCATGCGCAGATGCGCGGCGCCGTGCGTGAGCAGCATCAGCAGGCTCACCAGACCGCAAAGCAACGCGAACGGGTTGAGCAACGCCCAGAACGAGCCGGTGTACGTGGAGCGCAGCGTGTTGTCGAACGAGAACGGCAGGCCGAGCAGCAGGTTGCCGAACGCCACGCCGAAGACCAGCGACGGCACCGTGCTGCCCACGAACAGCGCCCAGTCCCAAGAATTGCGCCAGCGCGCGCTCGGCAGCTTGTTGCGGTAGTCGAAGCCCACGGGGCGCAGGAACAGCGCGAAGAGCACGAGCAGCAGCGCCCAGTACAACCCCGAGAACGCCGCGGCGTAGACGAGCGGCCACGCGGCGAACATGGCACCGCCGGCCGTCACGAACCATACCTGGTTGCCTTCCCACGTGGGCGCCACGGTATTGATGATGACGCGGCGCTCCGCGTCGGTCTTGCCGAGGAAGGGCAGCAGCGTGCCGGTGCCCATGTCGAAGCCGTCGAAGAAGGCGAAGCCGATCAGCAGCACGCCGACGAGGACCCACCAGATCAGCTTGAGTACGGTGTAATCGATCATCATGATGTCGTGTCTCCCTGACGATCAGGCCGAGGCCGCGCGGTCGGTGCCGTTCGCGCCTTCGGTCTCGAAGTGGTAGCGGCCGGTGTGCAGCGACGACGGGCCGAGCTTGACGTACTTCACCATCAGGAACATTTCAATGACGAGCAGCGCGGTGTAGAAGACGATGAAACCCGCGAGGCTCAGATAAAGGTCGGTGGCCGAGAGCGACGACGTCGATAGGTGCGTCGGCAGAATGCCGGCAATAGTCCACGGCTGGCGGCCCACTTCCGCGACGATCCAGCCGAATTCGGCGGCGAGCCACGGCAGCGGAATCGCCCACACGGTCCAGCGCAGGAACCAGGCCGAGCGCGGCTTGAGCAGACGGCGACGTGCGCACAGCCAGAACGCCCACAGGAACGTAAAGAGGAACAGGAAGCCCAGGCCGACCATGATGCGGAACGACCAGAACACCGGTGCGACCGGCGGGATCGTGTCGTTGGCGGCCATCAGGATCTGCTCGGGCGTGGCGTCGACCACGTTGGGCGTGTACTTCTTGAGCAGAAGGCCGTAGCCGAGATCATCCTTGTACTTTTCGAACTCGGCCTTCACTTCCGGCGACTTGTCGCCGCCGCGCAGCTTTTCAAGCGCCGCGAAGGCGAGCATGCCGCGCTTGATGTTGTCTTTGTGTTCGTCGCGCAGTTGCGTCAGACCGACCACCGGCGTGTCGATCGAGCGCGTGGCGATCAGGCCCATGGCCCACGGAATCTTCACCGCGTAATCGGTGCGCTCTTCCTTCTGGTTCGGGAACCCGAACAGCGTGAACGATGCGGGCGGCTTCGCCGTTTCCCACTCCGCTTCGATCGCGGCGAGCTTGACCTTCTGCACTTCGCCGGTGGTGTAGCCCGATTCGTCGCCCAGCACGATGACCGAGAGCGTCGATGCGAGGCCGAAGCCCGCAGCCACGGCGAACGAACGCAGCGCGAAAGGGACGTCGCGACGCTTGAGCAGATACCACGCGGAGATGCCGAGCACGAACATGGCGGCGGTCACGTAACCGGCCGAGAGCGTGTGCACGAACTTCACCTGGGCGACCGGGTTGAAGATCACCTCCCAGATGCTGTTGAGCTCCATGCGCATGGTCTCGTAGTTGAAGTGCGCGCCGACCGGATTGTTCATCCAGCCGTTGGCCACGAGAATCCACAGCGCCGAGAGGTTCGAGCCGAGCGCCACCGCGAACGTGGTCGCCAGGTGGCCGATGCGCGAGAGCTTGTTCCAGCCAAAGAAGAACAGGCCGACGAACGTGGCTTCGAGGAAGAACGCCATCAGGCCTTCGATGGCGAGCGGCACGCCGAAGATGTCGCCGACGTAGTGCGAGTAATACGCCCAGTTGGTGCCGAACTGAAACTCGAGCGTGAGACCCGTGGTCACGCCCATCGCGAAGTTGATCAGGAAGAGCTTGCCCCAGAACTGGGTCATGTCCTTGTAGATCTGCTTGCCGGTCATCACGTAGACCGACTCCATGATGACAAGCAGCCACGACAGGCCGAGCGTGAGCGGGACGAACAGGAAGTGATACAGCGCCGTAGCGGCGAACTGCAAGCGCGAGAGGTCTACGACTTCGCTACTGATCATGGCGGACACCTTGACTTGGGGTGGGGGACTGCGCTTCTGCTGCCTGCGGCCCGATCAGGGCGCGGGCCACGACGTCCGGCGGCAATTGCATGTGCTTGGCCATCGGCGCGTCGAAGAACGCATGTTTCAGAATGAACAGGAGTACGACCTTGATCGCGAGAACGATCAGGATTTCGAACATGAAACGGGAAGGGCGGTTGCGCCAGCGCCTGACCAGCCAGGCGACGATGCCGGAGGCAACGGGGCGCGGCGCGACTGCGGGCGCGGCCGTGGCGGGAGGCTTCAGACTGCTAGGAGAGTGGGTGTCCATCCGTGACGGCTCCTGGCGTCGAAAGTCGTGATGTCGGAAACAGCGTCGACTTCCGGCGCATTGTGCCTTAACGCTTGAAAATGTCAAACCGCGGAGCGCGGGGGCGGATGACACGCAGATGACGCTGGTTCGATGCGGATCTGCCGCCCGTGATGCACGGCAGATGAGAAGCGGATTCGAGACAAGGGTCCGGCGCGCCGAACGGCCCCCGGGCCGTCCTTCGCACGCAGCATGGCCACGTACGATCCGATTCTATCGGCGCGCTCTGCCGGCGACCTTGCGATGCATCAAGTCTTGAGCGAATGGGCGACGAACTTTCGAAGTCCAATAAAAAAGCCCCGTGGATCTCACGGGGCTTGATGACCGGCGACAGGGCGTTGCGGTGCGGTCGACTTATGCGTATGCCTGAAGCGCGCCTTTCATCTTCTTCATCGCGGCGACCTCGATCTGGCGAATGCGCTCGGCGGACACGCCGAATTCTTCCGCCAGTTCGTGCAGCGTGGCGCCGCCACTGCCGTCGTCGGCCACCGACAGCCAGCGGGCTTCGATGATGCGACGGCTGCGCGGGTCGAGTCGGCCGAGCGCGGTTTGCAGACCGTCGCTTTGCAGGTGGTCGCGCTCGCGTGCGGCGATCACGGCGGTCGGCTCCTGATGCGAGTCGGCCAGGTACGCGATCGGGGCGAAGCTGGCGCTCTCACCGTCGTCGCTGTGACCTTCGAGGGCGATATCGCCGCCCGACATGCGCGTTTCCATCTCGATGACGTCTTCGCGCTTGACGTTCAGATCGCGAGCGACCTGGTCGATCTCTTCCGGCGTGAACGCTTGCAGGCCTTGCTTCTGGCTGCGCAGGTTGAAGAACAGCTTGCGCTGCGCCTTCGTCGTGGCGACCTTCACGGTGCGCCAGTTCTTCAGCACATACTCGTGAATCTCGGCCTTGATCCAGTGCATGGCGTAGGACACGAGCCGAACGCCCTGGGCGGGGTCGAAGCGCTTGACGGCCTTCATCAGGCCGATGTTGCCCTCCTGGATCAGGTCCGCATGCGGCAGACCGTAGCCGAGGTAGTTACGCGCGATCGACACCACCAGACGCAGGTGCGAAAGCACCAGTTGGCGGGCGGCTTCCAGATCGTCGTTCTCGCGCAGACGCTTGGCGAGCGACTGCTCTTCCTCGGCGGAAAGCAGCGGAATGCGGTTGACAGCCTGAATGTAGCTGTCGATATTGCCCAGACTGCCCGGCAGCATCAACGCGGACGGGGCAAGCGCAAGGGCACGCGAAGTCGGCGCCGTGCCGGTGGCCGGCGTCGTCGGATGCAAAGTGGCGGCAGTACTCAAGTGGTGGACTCCTGGTTAGCCTCTAGGAAAGCATTTTAGCACTCTCTTTCCGTGAGTGCTAAAGACGTTAGAACCCTTACCGGACGGGAAGTTTCCGGCGTCTCGGGGTTTTCCAGCACCCCCCGTCAAACGGGAGAAGTCACTGGCGCAAACGTCACGTGGATGGTGTAAATTGCAACCCAAGCCGCGAGCGTTTATTGGTGGCGAAGATGGGAGGACAGCATGGCCGGAAAGCACATTGACGCGGTACGGGAACTCGAATCGGCGCGCTTCGACGCGATGGTCGAGTGCGACGTCGAACAACTGGATGCCTTGCTGGCAAGCGATCTTCATTACGTTCATTCAAACGGCAAACGAGAAACCAAAAGCGAGTTTCTCGAGGCGCTCAGTTCCGGGCGGCGTCGTTACATCGACATCGACGTCAAGGCGCAGGAGTTGCGCCAGTTCGGCGACACCGTGGTCGTGACGGGCAAGCTCCGCGTCGAACTGGAGACCGCTACCGGCTCGCTCGAGTCGCAGATGACTTACACGGCGGTCCACGTGCTCGAAGCGGACGCCTGGCACCTCATCTCCTGGCAAGCGACGCGCATGGCGTCGGCCGATTGACGCGATGCCCTGACGTCCGGCGCTCGCCGGATGCATGCCTCAATACCTAACGTTTGACAAATTCCGGAACAAAATGTTCCAGGAAAAACGGAATTCGCGTGTCGTCCAAGCGATTGTTGCGTTTATCGGGAGCAATGCATGAAATTGCGCTCGGATGATGCGTCAATGCCGGCATATCCGTCATATCCGTCATGTCCGCCTGTCCGCCTGTCCGCCTGTCCGGCGGCGGACGGCGGTGGCCGTTCGCATCGCGGGGACGCTTGCCCGAGCGGGGCGCGGGCAAGCGAGAAGCGTGGGCACGAGGTGGCTCAGGCCAGCGCCCCTGGCGTGTCGAGGCGCAGCGCCAGGCGGATCACCTCGACCTGTCGGGCGATGGGGGCGGGGATCGGGAGGTCGCCCGCCAGCACCGCCTCGATCCACCGGGCAGTCGCGGGGGCGTCCGCGCCAGGGAGCGCCGGCGGCGTGCCGGTCGCGCCTTCTTCAGCGGCCTGCCACAACGTAGGCACGCCGTCGCTAAAGCCCTCGATGGCCGCCTGACGACGGGCATCGGCGACCGGCTCGCCTTCCGTGCCGCGCGCGAGCAGCACGCCGGGGGCGGGGCTGTTCGCCGGGTCGGAAAACAGTTCGCCGAGCGTTTCCCGATACTCGGGATGGGTGTAGTTCACCAGGCGTAGCGCCGGACCGGCGAACGGCTGCAGCAACTTCACCACCGTGTGCCCTGAATTGCGCACGCCGAGCGCGGCTCGCATCTCCAGCAAGCGCTCAAGCGCGGGCGACAGCGCCGCGATCGGCAGGTAGGCGACGCGTCGGTCGCGCAGCGCCGCTTGCGCGTCCGTCGCCGAGCCGCACGCGGCGTGCCCCAACTCGGCCAAGATGGCCTGGGTGCCGACGCGGTTCGCGCCGCTGTGATGCTGACCGTGCACCAGCACCGGAATGCCGTCGCGGGCGAGCAGCAGCGCGAGCAGGGGGGTCAGGTTGGGCTGTTTGCGCGCGCCGTTGTAGCTTGGAAGCAGAACGGGGGGCGGCGCGTCCGCGGGGGCGACAAGTGGGGTGAAGGTGGCGTGGGCGGCATCGAGCATGGCGCGCAACTCGACCGGCGTCTCGCCCTTGATACGGTACGCGATCAGCACGCCGCCCAGCTCCGCCGGTGCCACACGTCCGGCGAGGATGGCGTCGAAGAGTTCACGCGTCTCGGCCGCGGTGAGCGCACGCGCCCCCTTGGCGCCCCGGGCAATGGTCTTGAGCAGCGGCGCGCAGGCGAAGGGAGCGAGGGGGGCGGCGGCGGTCATGGCACTTCGGCGTTGTCGTTCATGGGAGACCGGGGCGGCGAGGCGCGCTCCGGCTGGGGATGGTTCGCTCATGATACGCACATGGGGGTGCCCGGTGCCAGTGCTTGAAGTACCATCTCGTGTTCGGGCGCGGCGCACGCACACAACTGGTGGCGGCCTTCGCCTTCCCCCATTGCCCTCCGAGGTCCTGTCATGTCCACGCTGTACAGCTATTTCCGCAGTTCCGCCGCGTATCGCGTGCGGATCGCCCTGAATCTGAAGGGGCTCGATTACGAGATCGTGCCGGTGCATCTGGTGCGCGATGGTGGCGAGCAGCTCAAACCGGCGTACCGTGCGCTGAACGTCAACGGGCTCGTGCCCACGTTCGTCGACGGCGACGTCAACATTCATCAGTCGCTGGCCATCATCGAATATCTGGAAGATGTGCATCCGACGCCGGCGCTGCTGCCCGCCGACCCGGTCGCGCGGGCGCAGGTGCGGGCGCTGGCGCTCGACATCGCGGCCGACATCCATCCGATCGACAATCTGCGCGTGTTGCGCTATCTCAAGCAGGACCTGGGCGTGAGCGAGGAGCAGAAGAACGCGTGGTACGTCCATTGGGTCGTGGAGGGCTTCACGGCGCTCGAGGCCCGTCTGGCGGCCCAGCCCTCGCCCGGAAAATTCGTCTTCGGCGACACGCCTACCCTGGCGGACTGCTGTCTCGTGCCGCAGGTCTACAACGCCAATCGATTCAAGGTGGACATGGCACCGTTCCCGCGCATTGCCGCCATCGACGCGCACTGCCAGACGCTCGACGCGTTCCGTCGCGCTGCCCCGGAAGCGCAACCGGACGCCGAGTAAGCGTTGCATGTTCGATCCGGCTTTCTGGCGGGGCATGGCCCTTGGCGCCAGTCTCATCATTGCCATCGGCGCGCAGAACGCGTTCGTGTTGCGCCAGGGCATCCTCAAGCGGCATGTCGGCTTGGTCGTGGCCGTGTGCGCCGTTTGCGACATGGTGCTGATCGCGGCGGGCGTGGCGGGCATGGGCGGGCTCATCGACGCGTATCCGCGTTTCCTGACCGCCGTGACGTGGGGCGGTGCCGCTTTCCTCTTCTGGTATGGACTTCGGGCCTGGCGCGCAGCGTTTCGCGGCACCGGCGCGCTGCAGGCGGATGGCAGCCGCGCGGCGACGCAGGACATGACCTGGCAACGCGCATTCGTGCTCGTGCTGATGCTGTCCGTGCTCAACCCGCACGTTTATCTCGACACGGTGATCCTGCTTGGCGGCATTGGCGCGCGCGAGGCCGCGCCCGGCAATGTCTGGTTCGCGGCGGGAGCGATGACGGCGTCCGTCCTCTGGTTCACGCTGCTCGGCTACGGTGCACGCCTGCTCGCCCCGCTGTTCTCGCGGGCAAGGGCCTGGCAGATCCTGGACGGCCTCGTGGGCACGATGATGTGGGGGCTGTGCGCGGGACTCCTCGCGCAACAGTTGTAGCGAGCTGACCGGCGGCGCCGTCGGTTGCCGTCGGTTGCCGTCGGTTGCGCCGCCCCGAGAGACAAACGGCCCGCACACGTGACGTGGCGGGCCGTCGGTTCGTCTGACGCCGGCGGGCGGCGTCGTTCGGCTGCGCGATTCGCGCGTCTTACCCGAGCAGGGCGTCGGCGAACTCTCGCGCCGAGAACGGTTGCAGGTCCTCGACCTTTTCGCCCACGCCGATGAAGTACACCGGCACGGGACGCTGGCGGGCGATCGCGGCGAGGATGCCGCCCTTGGCGGTGCCGTCGAGCTTGGTCACGATGAGGCCGGTGAGCTGCAGGGCGTCGTCGAACGCCTTGACCTGCGCGAGTGCGTTCTGACCGGTATTGGCATCGATCACGAGCAGCACTTCGTGCGGCGCGCCGTCGGCGGCCTTGCCCAGCACGCGCTTGATCTTCTTGAGTTCTTCCATCAGATGCAGTTGCGTGGGCAGGCGACCGGCCGTATCGGCCATCACGATGTCGATCTTGCGGGCGCGGGCGGCGTTGACTGCGTCGAACACGACGGCGGCCGGATCGCCGCTCTCCTGCGAGACGACCGCCACGTTGTTGCGCTCGCCCCAGATCGTGAGCTGCTCGCGAGCGGCCGCGCGGAACGTGTCGCCGGCGGCAAGGAGAACCGACTGACCGTAGTGCTGGAAGTGCTTGGCAAGCTTGCCGATGCTGGTCGTCTTTCCTGCGCCGTTCACCCCCGCGATCATCACGACCAGCGGCGCTTCGCGGCCCAGCACGAGGCTTTGCTCGAGCGGTTGCAACAGTTCGACGAGCAGGTCGTGCAATGCGCGCTTGACCTGTTCGCCGTCGGTCAGCCGTTCGGCCTTGACCTTCTTGCGCAGGGCGTCGAGCAGGAAGGTGGTCGCTTCCACGCCGGCATCGCTCATCAGCAGTGCGCTCTCGAGTTCCTCGAACAGGTTTTCGTCGACCTTCACGCCGACGAAGATGCCCGTGAGGCCGGCGCTCGTCTTCGACAGGCCCGCCTTGAGTCGCGTGAGCCACGAACGCTTGGCGGCCGGTGCGGGGGCCGGTGCGGACACGATCTCGCCGATGGCTTCGCCGCTGGCGTCCTTCACGACGACCGGCGCGGCCGATGCCGACACGTCAGACGATTCGAGCGATTCTAGCCATCCGGACGTCTCGGAGGCGTCGGTCGTTGGGACATTCGCCATCGCCGGCTCGGACGCCGCCGCGTTTTCGGCAGAGGAGGCGTGACGGACGGGCTCGCTCACGCGGGCGTCGGTGACGTGCGGCGCCGTGGGGCTGGCAGGCGTGCTCGGCGCAGGGGAGACCGGGGGCGCGACCGACACATTTGGCAAGTCGTCCGGCACGCCGACGGGCGGGGCGGTCGGCGTTGGCGCGATGTCTGCCCTGGCGTCGTTGCCCAGCGGCGGCACCGCGGGCGTGGCGGGCGTGGCGGGCGTGGCGGGAGCGGCAGGCGGGCGGGCCGCCTCGTCCGACGCATCGGACTCGGGCAATCCGGGAGATTCGGTCGGTGCGGGACTCGTCTCGGCGGTCTTGTTGCCGCCTGACTTGAAGCGCTTGAAGAAGCTGAACATGGGGTGAAGAACTCGACGTGGGGACGCGCAAGCGGCGTGCGACTGTGATTTGTCCTGCGATTCGCGTGGCACAAAACCCCCTACAATGGGCGGGTCGTTGTTTCCGACGCGGGAAATGCGACGTATTTTATCAGACGCGAATCGACGTCCACGACGGGCGAAAGGGGATCCATGACGGGAACCATGCGCTGGCGCCACGCCTTGGTCGGATTGGCCGTGGCGGGGGTAATGAGCCTGAGCCATGCGGCCGACACGACGGGCAGCAAAACGACCGACAACACATCGGAATTCACGCTATCGAACGGCTTGCGGCTGATCGTGCGCGAAGATCACCGGGCGCCGACGGTGGCGCACGTGGTCTGGTACCGCGCCGGCTCGCTCGACGAGTTCAATGGCACCACCGGCGTCGCCCACGCGCTGGAGCACATGATGTTCAAGGGCACCAAGTCGGTCGGGCCGGGCCAGTTCTCGCGTCAGGTTGCCGCGCTCGGCGGCCGTGAGAACGCCTTCACCAGCAAGGACTACACCGGCTATTTCGAGCAGACGGAGAAGTCGCGCCTGCCGGAGATGATGCGCCTGGAAGCCGACCGGATGGCCAACCTGACCTTGTCGGCGGACGAGTTCGCCAAGGAAATCCAGGTCGTCATGGAGGAGCGTCGCCTGCGCACGGACGATCAGCCGCGCGCCTTGCTCTACGAGCAGTTGATGGCCACCGCGCTGGTCGCCAATCCCTATCGCCGTCCGATCGTCGGCTGGATGGACGATCTGGAGCACATGACGGTGCAGGACGCGCGCGACTGGTACGAGCGCTGGTACGCCCCGAACAATGCCGTGGTGGTCGTGAGCGGCGACGTGGACCCCGCACAGGTCAGGCAACTCGCCGAGAAGTATTACGGGCCGATCAGGTCGCACGCGTTGCCGGATCGTCGTCCGCAGAACGAACCGGCCCAACTCGGCGTGCGGCGGGTCTTCGTGAAGGCGCCGGCCGAGAATCCGAACGTGATGCTCGCGTGGCGGGCGCCGCGCCTGAAAGATGTCGAGAAGGATGACGACGTCTACGCGCTGCAAGTGCTCGCGGCCGTGCTCGACGGATACGGCAACGCACGTCTGACAAGTCGTCTGGTGCGCGAGCAGCGCATTGCAAACGACGTCGGCGCGAGCTATGACGGCGTCGGACGCGGGCCGCAGTTCTTCATCCTCGACGGCACGCCCGCTCAGGGCAAGACGCCCGAGCAGATGGAGAAGGCGTTGCGCGCACAGGTCGCCGACATTGCCGCGCACGGCGTGACGCAGGCCGAACTCAAGCGCGTGAAGGCGCAGGTAATTGCCGGGCAGATCTACAAGCGAGACTCGGTCTTCGGACAGGCGATGGAGATCGGCCTGAACGAAATGTCGGGTATCTCCTGGCGCCAGATCGATCGCATGCTCGAGAAGGTGAAGGCCGTCACGCCCGAACAGGTGCAGGCGGTGGCCGGCAAATACTTCGGTGACGAAACGTTGACGGTGGCGACGCTGGTGCCACAGCCGATCGACGAAGCGACACGCAAGCGCCGCGCCCAAGGGGCGGAAGACCTGAAGAACATGCGCTGAGAGGGCCACACGATGATGAAGATTTCCGCACTGTTGCGTGCGTTTGGCGCGCCTGCGCGCTCGGGGTTGATGGCCTCGGTCGCCGCCGGCGCCGTCGCGGTAGTCATGCCGCTGTCGGCACAGGCGGCGCTGCCGATCCAGAGCTGGATCGCCCCGTCGGGGGCGAAGGTGATGTTCGTCGAGAGCCGCTCGATTCCGATGATCGACCTGAACATCGACTTCGATGCCGGCAGCCGCTACGATCCGCCGGGCAAGTCCGGGCTGGCGCTGCTGACCGCGGGCCTGCTCGATGCCGGCGCGGCCGCGGCGACGGGCCGTCCGGGCCTCACCGAGGCACAGATCGCCGATCGCTTCGCAGATGTCGGCGCGATGGAGGCGACGAGCGCCGGGCGCGACGCCGCGACCGTGACCATGCGCACACTGTCGTCGGCCGCCGAGCGGGACGCGGCCGTCAATACGGTGGCGCAGTTCCTCCAGCATCCCACGTTCCCCGACGCGGTGCTCAAACGCGAAGCGGCACGACTGTCTTCGGCGATCGCCGAATCCGATACGAAGCCGGAGGCGATTGCGGAGAAGGCCTTCCGCCATGCCATCTACGGCAGCCATCCCTACGGCGTGAGTCCCACGGTGGCGAGCGTCAATGCCATCAAGCGTGAGGATCTGCTGCGCTTCTATCGTGACATGTACAGTCCCAAGCGGGCGGTCGTGACGATCGTGGGCGATATCGATCGTGCTCAGGCGGAGAAGCTCGTGGCGTTGCTCACCGACGCGATGCCGGCGGGCGTGACGCCGCCCGCAATGCCCGCTGTCGCGCCGCTGCGCAGCGCCGTGCAGATCGATCTGCCGCATCCGGCCGAGCAGGCGCATATCGTGACGGGGCAGGCATCCGTGGCGCGCAGCGATCCGGACTACTTTCCCCTGCTCGTGGGCAATTACGTGCTCGGCGGCGGCGGGTTCGTCTCGCGGCTCACGACCGAGGTGCGCGAGAAACGCGGTCTGACGTATGGCGTGTCGAGCAGCTTTTCGCCGCAATTGCAGGAGGGGCCGTTCGAGATCAGCCTGCAAACGCGTCGTGAGCAGGCGCAGCAGGCGCTGCGCGTGGTGCGCGACACGCTCGCGGCGTTCGTGCAGGACGGACCGACCGACGCGGAGATGCAGGCCGCCAAGGACAACCTCACCAACGGGTTCCCGCTGCGACTCGACAGCAACCGCAAGCTGCTGGCGAACGTGGCGGCCATCGGGTTCTACAATCTGCCGCTGGATTATCTCGACACGTGGACGAGCATGGTGCAAGCCGTGACGGCGACACAGGTGAAAGCCGCGTTTTCGCGTCATGTTCAGCCGGAGCGGCTCGCGACTGTCGTGGTCGGACCGCGCGATGTGTTCGGTGCGGCGAGCGCAGCCGCCGCGACGCCGGGCGGTCCACGGCCAAACGGCAAAGGGAAGGCGAAGTAACGCACGGACTGCATTGGGCGACGCGATCTGCTGCGGCGCGAATGACGTTGGAATGTCGAACGACAACGGCACCGGAACGCTCCCGGTGCCGTTTTTTTGTGGTGTGTCAGCGCAGAATCCGGTGGCGCAAAAGCCGCAGGGCCACGGCGAAGCCGACGACCGCATAGACGAGCAGCGCGCCGACATGCAGCCATGGCAGGTCAATGGCGCGCCCGAGCATCGCCGGACGGATGAGCGCGACCGCATGCGCGAGCGGCAGCCATTCGGTCACGTGGCGCGCCGCCGCCGGCAATTGCGACAACGGGAAGAACACGCCGGAGAGCAGCAGCATCGGCGTCATCACCAGCGTCTGGTAGAACATGAAGAAGTCGTAGCTCGGCGCGAGCGCCGTCATGATCATCGCCAGGCTCGCGAACGCCAGACCGGCGAGCAGAACCGCGGGTAGTACCACGGGCAGGGCGTCGATGCGCGCATAGCCGAGCACGCTCGCCACCAGCAGAATGGCAACGCCCGAGAGTACGGCCTTGCTGGCTGCCCACACGACCTCGCCCAGCACCACGTCGCCGAGTGTCAGCGGCGTGTGCATGAGCGCTTCCCACGTGCGCTGCACATGCATGCGAGAGAAGCCGGAGTACATCGACTCGAAACTCGCCGAGAACATGACACTCGACCCGACCGTGCCCGCCGCGAGAAACGCAATGTACGACGTGCCATCGACCTCGCCAACCATCATCCCGAGGCCGAAGCCGAGTCCGAACAGATAGATCATGGGGTCGGCCAGATTACCGAACATCGACGCGATGGCGAGCTTGCGCCATACGAGGAAATTGCGTCGCCAGACACCCGTCCATGCCGATGCGCCCGGCAGGTAGCGCGGCGAAGCAGGAGGTGTTGCCGGATGCGAGCCACAGGCAATTCGCGAGGCTCGCACCGGTTCGGTTTCCGTTGTGTGCGCGTTGGGGTTGGGGTGGGCGCGGGTGTTCTCGCCGGCGTCGGCATTGGGAAGCGGGCCGGGGCCGGGGGCGTGACGGTCGTGTTCACTCATCGCGCATCTCCCGGCCGGTGAGTTTGAGAAAGACGTCTTCGAGGTTGGCGCGGCGGTGCAGATAGCGCACGCCGGGCTGGTCCTGCAGGGTGCCGACCACCGGGGCCGCATCGCGTACGTAGCAGAAATGCGTCTCGCCGCTGGTCTCGATGCGTTCCGCCAGAGGCGCCAGTCGCGCGAGCAGCGAATGCGGCACGTCGCCGAAGACTTCGACGACATCGCAGCCGATCTCGCGAGCGATCAGCTCAGGCGGCGTGCCTTGCGCGATCTTGCGGCCGGCGTCGATCACGCACAGGCGGTGGCACAGGCGTTCCGCCTCCTCCATGAAGTGCGTGGTGAGCAGAATGGTCTTGCCCTCGCTCATCAACGATTTGAGGCGTTCCCAGATCAGATGTCGCGCCTGCGGATCGAGACCCGTCGTGGGCTCGTCGAGGATAAGCAGATCCGGATTGTTGATGAGCGCACGCGCGAGCGTGAGGCGTCGTTTCATGCCGCCGGAGAGCTGGCCCACGCGTGCATCGGCCTTCGATTCCAGACGGGCGAAGGCGAGCAGGGCGGGCACACGTTCGCGCATGTCGGCGCGGGAGAGTCCGAAATAGCGGCCGAAGACCGCCAGATTTTCCCGTACCGTGAAGTCGGGGTCCAGGTTGTCGAACTGAGGAACCACGCCGACGCGACGCCGCGCTTCCGGTGCCAGACGCGGCACCGGCAGTCCGCCGAGGCGAATGTTGCCGGCATCGGGCGTGACAAGTCCGAGCAGCATGCGCAATGTCGTGGTCTTTCCCGCGCCGTTGGGGCCCAGCAGACCGAAGCACTCGCCCGGCGCCACATGCAGCGACAGGTGATCGACGACGGGGCGGCCCTCATAGGCCTTGCATAGCTCAACTACCTCGATGGCGGCATCGGTCATGGCGGATCGGGCGCTCTCCTGTTTGGCGGCAGGCGCATCCAGGAGCCCGGTGGCGAACGAGGGAGAGTCGTTTGCGCCGCGTGGGCCGGCCGGGTTGGGTGCCTTGCCGCGATCGACGTGGTCCCCGATGGGGCCGGGGCTCGGACGATGTGGTATGTTTCGCCTCAACAATGTAGCGTGAATTGTCATGATTTTGGATTCCGTGCGCGCGCCGCGAAGCGCGCGATCTCATTCTGGCGTCGGCATCGGCGCATCCGGCAACGCTTTGCTGCGGGGGGCGGTATGAAGTCCGGCGCAGGCAACGTCGCGCGCGGGGCTCCCCAGCAGGTGCGCATCATCGGCGGTCAGTGGAAGCGCACGCCGCTACCGGTGCCCCCTGGCGATGGCTTGCGGCCGACGCCGGACCGCGTGCGGGAAACGCTCTTCAACTGGCTCGGGCAGGACCTGAGCGGCATGCAATGCCTGGACGCATTCGCTGGCAGCGGTGCGCTCGGGTTCGAGGCCGCATCGCGTGGTGCCGTGCGGGTGCTCATGATCGAGCAGGCCGCGCCAGCCGTGCGCCAGCTTCGCGCCAATCAGGCCAAGCTTGGGGCCGATCAGATCGAGATCGTGCAGGCCGACGCGCGACGTCTGATAACCACATTGGCGCCCGGGGCTTTCGACGTGGTGTTTCTCGACCCGCCGTTTGCGAGCGGGTGGCTGCAGGATCTGTTGGCGCCTGCGGCACGCCTGCTGGCGCCGGGCGGCGTGATCTACGCCGAATCCGACATCGCGCTGGAAGACGATGCGCTTGCCGTGCTTGGCCTTGCGTGCGTGCGCCGGGCGAAAGCCGGAGCGGTGCATTATCATTTGCTTGAATCGATTCCGAAAACCCAGAGACCACAATGAAAAAGTACGCAGCACCGGTCCCCAGCCGCGAGGAGACGTTGGCATGGTAGTGGCGATTTATCCGGGGACTTTCGACCCGCTTACCCGAGGACACGAGGATCTGGTTCGCCGCGCGGCGGGCATCTTCGACAAGCTCGTCGTCGGCGTCGCGGACAGCAAGAACAAGAAGCCGTTCTTCACGCTGGAAGAGCGCATCGACATTGCGCGTGAGGTGCTGGGCCACTATCCGAACGTGAGCGTCGAAGGGTTTTCCGGGCTGCTCAAGGATTTTGTGCGCAAGCATCAGGCACGCGTGATCGTGCGCGGTTTGCGCGCCGTGTCGGACTTTGAGTACGAGTTCCAGATGGCGGGGATGAACCGCTACCTGTTGCCCGATGTGGAAACGATGTTCATGACGCCGTCCGATCAATACCAGTTCATCTCCGGCACGATCGTGCGCGAGATCGCGCAACTGGGCGGCGACGTCAGCAAGTTCGTGTTCCCCTCCGTCGAGAAGTGGCTGGTGACGAAAGTCGGCGGTCAGGCGTCGCAGGGATAAGTATCGTGCGCGCCGGGTGATCCGGCGCGGCGATACGGCTGGAGGTGCCGTATGGCCTTGATGATTACCGATGAATGCATCAATTGCGACGTGTGCGAGCCGGAGTGCCCGAACGACGCGATTTCGATGGGGATCGAGATTTACGAGATCGATCCGAACAAGTGCACCGAGTGTGTCGGACACTTCGATGAGCCGCAGTGCGTGCAGGTATGTCCGGTAGAGTGCATTCCGGTCAACCCCGAGCACGTGGAGACGCCCGAGCAGTTGCTTGAGAAGTACACCCATCTGCAAGCGGCCAAGTCGGCCTGAGCGAGGCTCGCGTGTGTCCTTGCCGGGCGAGACCCGAGGCTTCGTAGCGATCGGCCCGAGCGTTGCGCGGCGGCACCTCGGGCAATGAGATGAGCGGCCTGCGAGCCGCTCATTTTCGTTTCCGGCCTATTTTCCCGGCGTGGCGTGCAAACGCATCATCGCCTTTTCCATGTCGCCCTTGACGACCAGATCGACGATGTCGAGCGAGCGCGACATGGCGTCGTCGATCTGCGCCTGTTCTTCCTTGCGTGGCGGCTTGAGTACGAAGTCCACCACCTGCTGCTGGCTGCCGGCGGGCTGGAGCGTGCGCGGATGACCGATCCCCAGGCGCAGGCGCCAGAACTCCGGCGTGGTGAGGTGCGCGGCGATGTCCTTCAGACCGTTGTGACCGCCGCTGCCACCGCCTCGCTTGAGCTTCACGGTGCCGGGCAGTAGATCGAGCTCGTCGTGCACCACGAGGATTTCGTCCGGCAGGATCTTGTAGAAGCGTGCGAGCGCAACGACCGATTGACCGGATCGGTTCATGAAGGTCTGCGGCTCGAGCAGCCACACTTCCTGACCGGCGATGCGTGCGCGCGCGGCGAACCCCTGGAAGTTTTTCTGGTTGGACAGCGATGCACCGCATTGCTGCGCCAATGCGTCGACGAACCAGAAGCCGGCGTTGTGACGCGTTGCTGTATATTCGGCGCCCGGATTGCCGAGCCCTACGATCAGCTTGATCATTTCGGTGTCAGGATTTTGGCGCGCGCCGATTCGGCGTGCGCGCAGCCATAAAAAAACCCGCCGGACATGATGTCGCGGCGGGTCTTGCGTCCAGCGTCGCCGCTGAAGGCCAACACGCGTGGCTTAGGCAGCCGGCGTTTCGCCTTCGGCAGCCGGTGCGGCCGCTTCGTCAGCAGCAGCGCCAGCCGGTTGAACGGCTTGCGCCACCACCGGGTTTTCCTGCTCGACGTGCAGCGTGAGCGTCACGCCGGCGGGCAGCTTGACGTCCTTCGCATGCACGGTCTTGCCGGCTTCCAGCGTCGACAGATCGACTTCCAGGAATTCCGGCAGCTTGCCCGGCAGGCAGCTGACGTCGAGTTCGTTCACGGTGTGGCTGATGACGTTCGAAGCCAGCTTCACGGCCGGGGCGTTCTCGGCGCCCAGGAAGTGCAGGGGTACCTTCACGTGGATCGGCTTGTTCGGGTCGACACGTTGGAAATCCACGTGCAGGACCAGTTGCTTGAACGGGTGATACTGCACATCGCGCAGCAGCACTTGTTCGGACTTGCCAGCCACTTCCAGATCGAGGATCGACGAGTGGAAGGCTTCCTTGCGGAGGGCGTGCCACAGTGCATTGTGATCCAGTTCGATCAGTTTCGGATCGACGTTACCACCATACACGATGCCCGTGGTCTTACCGGCATTGCGCAGGCGGCGGCTCGCACCCGTACCTTGCTGAGTACGCTCAAAAGCGACGACTTTCATAACAACTCCTTGGACTGCCCGCGACCAGGCAGCGATTTCTTCCCGAATATTCCGCAAAAAAAGCAGGCTTCAGGAACGACAAAGGCAGGGAGATGCTCCCTGCCAACATAACAACGGCGCCACCCAGGCGCCGTCGCATAACTTTACCGACCGCTTACTCCGCGAACAGCGACATCACCGAGTCGCCACGACGGATACGCGAGAACGTCTCGGCAAGCAGATTGGCGCAGCTCAACTGGCGAATCTTGCCGCCCTTCGAGTCGTCGCGCAGCGGAATCGTGTCCGTCACGACGACCTCGTCGAGTTCCGAGGCATTGATACGGGCTGCCGCGCCGCCGGAGAGCACCGGGTGCGTGCAGTACGCATAAACCTTTTTCGCGCCGCGCTCCTTGAGCACTTGCGCAGCCTTGCACAGCGTGCCTGCGGTGTCGACCATGTCATCCATGATGACGCAGGTGCGGCCTTCGACTTCACCGATGATGTTCATCACTTCGGCCACGTTGGCCTTCGGACGGCGCTTGTCGATGATGGCCAGATCGCAATGCAGTTGCTTGGCCAGCGCGCGGGCGCGCACCACGCCGCCGACGTCCGGCGAAACCACGAGGAGGTTTTCGTGATTCTGCTCGCGCACATCGGCCAGCAGCAACGGCGACGCGTAAATGTTGTCGACCGGGATATCGAAGAAGCCCTGAATCTGGTCGGCGTGCAGGTCCATCGTGATGATGCGTTCGACGCCCGCGATCTGCAGCATGTTGGCTACGACCTTCGCCGAGATCGCCACGCGCGCCGAGCGGGGGCGACGATCCTGACGGGCATAGCCGAAATACGGAATGGCAGCGGTGATGCGGCCGGCCGAAGCACGCTTGAGCGCGTCGACCATGATCATCAGTTCCATCAGGTTGTCGTTGGTCGGCGCGCACGTCGATTGCAAGACGAAGACGTCCTTGCCGCGCACGTTTTCCTGAATTTCAACCTGGATTTCACCATCAGAGAATCGGCTCGCCATGGCCTTGCCAAGCGGGATTCCCAGGGTGTCGACGACCGCTTGGGCCAGGGCGGGATTGGCGTTCCCGGTGAATACCATTAGGTTATCACTACTCATCTGGCTACCTGCGGGACGTATGGATGCTGACACTGCACGACAGAGAAATTGGCAGGGGAGGAAGGACTCGAACCCTCGTATGCCGGAATCAAAATCCGGTGCCTTAACCAACTTGGCGACTCCCCTACACTAACCGTTGCCTTTGCTGCGCCGTAGGAAACGCAACAAAGTAAAACTTTTTCACGCGAAGGCGAACATCGGGTGTTCGGCCAGACTGGTGGTCACCTGACCGATCCAGCGCTCTGGCAATCGCTTGCATGCGGCTTCCGCTTCCGCCTTCGTGTCGAATGCCGCAAACACGCTGGCGCCGGATCCTGTCATGCGTGCCGGGGTGAAGGTTCTGAACCAGTCAATCACAGCAGCGACTTCCGCGTATTCTCGAGTGACTACCGCCTGCATGTCGTTACGGAAAATTTCATCCGTTTCGAACACGTTTTTGTTGGCGTGCTCAAGAAAGAACGCCATTGTGACGATCTTCGTATCCCTTGTCAACAGGGGATCGCGAAATATTTTGTCCGTCGCGACGTGCACGCGCGGGTTCACCACGAGGAAGTGTCGTTGCGGCAATTCCACGGCCTGCAGCGCCTCGCCGAGTCCCTCGGCAAACGCATTGCGACCGAAGACGAAAAACGGCACGTCGGCACCGAGTTCGAGAGCCAGCGCCTGAAGGGTTTCGCGGGGCAGGTTCAACTGCCACATGCGGTTGAGCGCGAGCAGCGTGGTCGCGGCGTCGGAGCTGCCGCCGCCAATGCCGCCGCCCGCCGGCAATCGTTTCTCGATGCCGATGTCCACGCCGAAGCGTACGCCGCAATGCGTCTGGAGCAGGCGGGCGGCACGCACCGTCAGGTCGGTCTCGGGCGGCACGCCCGGCAGCGGGTTCGTGTGCACGACCCGTCCGTCGTCGCGGCGCTCGAAATGCAGCGTGTCCGCCCAGTCGATCAGCTGAAAGACGGTTTGCAATTCGTGATAGCCGTTTGGCCGGCGACCCACGATGTGCAGGAAGAGATTGAGCTTGGCCGGAGCGGGGCAGTCACGCAGGATTTCGTACATGGCAATGCGAACGAAGACTTATGGGGTGCCGTCGCCGTCGCCGTCGACAGGCGACACCGGCAGCCGGAAACGGGAGCGCGTTGCCCGTGCGGCGTCCCAGGTGCCGGCGCGGGCGGTGCCAAGCATAGCACCGCCGACGTGAGGCTGTTTGGGAGTGCGCGTGCCGCGCGAGGGACGGGGGACGGGGGACGCGTGCAGCAGATGGGGCGCGGAGGACTACTCGTCGATCACCAGACGCACGGCGAGCGGCGAACCGTCGAGATCGCGCGACAGGTCAAGACGTTTGACCCGCAACGGCGTGCCATCGAAAAACGCCTGATAGTCGATCGTCCATCCATCCTGCTTGAGATGTGACGGGCGCTGCGTCTGCGGATCGGTTTCGATGCTCGCCTGTGAGCCAGGAGCGCTGCGCATGCGCAGCCAGTAGCGCAGCCCGCCGACCGGGAGCGCGAATCCCAACGCGTCGTGCATCACGTCTTCGAGGCGCGGCCCCGTCAGCGGCGCCTTGCCCGGCAATTCGAGCGAAGCGCTGCGCGGACTCTCGCGCACGATTGCCTGCGTCTGCCCGAGCGGATCGAGCAACTGGACGGTCGCGTTCTCGCCGTTTTGCTGCCAGTCGAAGTTGCCGTAGGTATTGCGCGTCTCGCCGTTTTGCTCATAGCGCACGGCGAAGCGGCCGCGATAGTGCTCGACACTTGCTCCGGGCGCCTGTTCGACAGCGGCCGGCGGCGCGAGACTGGCGCAGCCGGTCGCGAACACGGTGGCCGAGCAGGCCAACGCCAGTGCCGCGCCGCGCATGACACGAAACGACCGACCGCCGCGCAACGGGGGCTGCGCGATGGCGCGCGCCATGTCTTGCATCAATCCCTTCATCAAACCCTGCATCCGTCGTACCTGATCCATCACGGTGCCACGTTGTAGCGCTTCATCGTCGAGCGCAGCGTGTCGTCGTCGCCGTCAAGCTTGAGCGCTTCACGCCAGGTCTTGCGTGCTTCGTCCTGCTGGCCCGTTTCCCACAGCACTTCGCCCAGGTGTGCGCCGATTTCCGCCTGCGCCTGGATGCCGTAGGCGCGGCGCAGCAGTTCGAGCGCCTGCTGCTTGTCGCCGAGGCGATACTTCAACCAGCCCAGGCTGTCCATGATGTATGGATCCTCGGGCGCGAGCGCCGATGCCTTTTGCAGCAGCTTGAGGGCTTCCGGCAAGCGCGTGTTGCGCTCCGTGAGCGAGTAGCCGAGTGCGTTGTAGGCCTGCGCGTTATCCGGCTGCGCCGTCATGACACGGCGCATCGCCTTTTCCATGACGTCGTAGTGCTTGTTGAGTTCTGCCACCATGCCGTACTGATACAGCAGGTCCGCGTCGTCCGGATGGTTCTTCACTTCGACGGCCAGCAGTTTCTCGGCGTCGTCGTAGCGCTTGGCCTTGACGAGCAGATCCGACTCGGCGCGCTTGAGCGCGAGCTGCTCACGCGGATCGCTCGGCTTGATACCGTGCAACAGCGCACGGCCTTCTTCGACTTTGCCCTGATCGGCGAGCAACTGCGCGCGTCCGATCTGCGCGGGCAGATACGCGTTGCTGTCCTCGCGGATCTTCGAGAGCCATTTGTCGGCGGCCGGGTAGTCCTTGCGATCCTGCGCGATCTGCGCCAGATAGATGTAGGCTTGCGCGCCGTCGGTGTTCTGCGCTTCGGCTTCGCTGGCGTACTTCTGCAGATACTGCTCGGCGATCTCCGGATGCTTGGCGTGCAGATTGAGCAACGCGAGCGCCATGAGCGTCGAGAGTTCGTGCGGATAACGCTTCTCCAGCGTCTCGAACTGCTTCTGCGCGGCGTCGAGCTGGTTGTCCGCGAGCAGGAGTTTGGCGTAGGCGAAGCGCGCCTCTTTCGCGTTGGGGTTGCGATCGAGGAAGGTCTTCAGTCCGGCGATCGCGCTGGTGCGCTCGGCGGGGCCCATCTGACCGTACAGCAGCGCGGCGGCTTCATAGTCGGGCTTGAGCTTGAGGGCGGCTTCGAGCGACGCGCGGGCGCCGGCGGTGTCGCCTGCGTCAAGCTGCGAGCGGGCGATCGCGAGTTGCGCCTCGGGGCGCTGCATGTCGTTGGCCAGCATGCGCTTGAGCGACTCGATGCCCGTGGCGCGTTCCGGACTGCGCGCGATCATCTGCTGGAGTTCGAGAATGGCCTGACCGCGACGTGCTTCGGGCACCTTGTTCAGTTCGTCGACGAGCAGCGGCTCGGCTTCCGCGAGGTGGCCGGTGCCGACTTCGAGGCTCGCGAGCAACTGCGTGCCCGGACGCCACGTCGGATCGAGCTGGTGCCACAGCCGGGCCGCGACGAGTGCGTCGCCGAGCTGACGCGCGCCGAGCGCGATCTCCACGGCGCGGCGTGCCATGCGCGGGTCCTTCGTGCGATTGGCCAGGGCGATGTAGGTATTGAAGGCCGGCGCGAGGTTGCCTTGCTGCAGGCTCAGCTCCGCGGCCATCACTTCGAAGACGATCTCGCTGGTCAACGCGACGTTCGGGAGCTTTTCATGCGGCACGCTCGCGTTCGGCGGCACGTCCTCGCTGTCGGCGTCGGTCCGGGCGTCGCCGGCCGCGCCCGCGCCGTTGGCCTTGCCCGGCGCGACGGCCGGTGCGGCGGGGGCCTTCGGTGCCGACTGGGCGGCGGGGCCGCTCTGGGCGAAGGCACTCGTCGACGGCAGGAACGCCATGACGGCGGTCGCGCAGGTCATGCCAAGCGCCGCTGCGCCGGCCCAGGCCCCGCGTGCCAGGGCGCCGCGCAGGCGCAAAACCACGGGTGCCGCCGGTTTGGCAACGGCGGAATCGGACTGGAATCGGGTGTTCGGCATAGGGATCCACGGCAGGTTTCGAGCGATTGTAGCGCGCCCGATACAATAGAGTCTAAATCCTCAGCAAACGTTCGCAGGCATGCCTGAACTCCCAGAAGTCGAAGTCACCCGCCGCGGTATCGCGCCGCATGTGGCGGGAACGCGTGTTGCGCGCATCGACGTGCGCAACGCCTCGCTGCGCTGGCCGGTACCCGACGGGCTCGACGCACGCCTGCGCGGCGAAACGCTCATCGGCGTGACCCGTCGCGGCAAGTACCTGCTGCTTGAATACGCGCCCGGGTGGCTGCTCGTGCATTTGGGCATGACCGGGACGTTGCGCGTCATGCCCGAGCCGCATGCATTGCCCGCGGCCGGCGTGCACGACCACATCGATCTGGTCTTCGAGCACTGTGCGCTGCGTTATCGCGACCCCCGGCGCTTCGGCGCCGTGCTGTTTCACCCGCGCACCTCGGGCGATGTGCTTTTGCACCCGCTGCTCGCCAGCCTGGGGGTCGAGCCGCTTACCGACGCCTTCAATGGCGCCTGGCTGCATGCCGGCACGCGTGGGCGAACGGTCTCCATCAAGCAGGCATTGCTCGCGGGCAGCATCGTGGTGGGTGTGGGCAACATCTACGCCTCGGAGAGCCTGTTTCGTGCACGCATTCATCCGCGCATGCCGGCGGGCAAGCTCACGCGACCGCGTGCCGAGAGACTTGCCGCGGCCGTCAAGGATGTACTCGCCGCCGCCATCGAGAAGGGCGGCAGTACCTTGCGGGATTTCGTCGGCAGCGACGGCAAAAGCGGCTATTTCCAGCAGGAATATTTCGTCTACGATCGCGCCGGCCTGCCGTGCCGGGTGTGCGGCACGCCGATCCGGCAGATCGTGCAGGGGCAGCGCTCCACGTTCTTCTGCCCCCATTGTCAGAAGTAGCGCGGAGCACGGTACCCCGCGCACGGCATCCGACATCCCCCCGAAACGCCTATGAACGAATCTCCAGAAAACGCTGCCGCCGAGACGCTGGCGGCCACGTTTGCCGAGCGCCTGATCGCGTGGCAGGCCGAGCACGGTCGTCATGACCTGCCGTGGCAGAACACCCGCGATGCCTATCGGATCTGGCTCTCGGAGATCATGCTCCAGCAGACGCAGGTCGCTACCGTCATTCCGTATTACACGAAGTTTCTCGAGCGCTTTCCCGACGTGACGTCGCTGGCCAACGCGCCGCAGGACGACGTCATGGCCCTGTGGAGCGGACTTGGCTACTACTCGCGGGCGCGCAATCTGCACCGTTGTGCCCAGGTCGTGGTGGCGGAGCATGGGGCCCGCTTTCCGTCCGATCCGCAGGTCCTTGCCACGCTGCCGGGCATCGGCCGTTCGACGGCCGCCGCCATCGCGGCATTCGCGTATGACGCGCACGCGGCCATTCTCGACGGCAACGTCAAACGCGTGCTCGCAAGGGTGTTCGGCATCGAAGGATTCCCCGGCACGCCGAAGATCGAGCGGGAGATGTGGGCGCTGGCAGAGTCGCTACTGCCCGAACGGGATCTGCCTGCCTATACGCAGGGGATGATGGATCTCGGCGCGACGCTTTGCGGGCGGGGCAAGCCGCGCTGCGGCGAGTGTCCGTTCGACGGCGATTGCGTGGCGCACGCCACGGGCCGCGAGCGCACGTTGCCGACGGCCAAGCCGAAGAAGGCGCAGCCGCAGCGCTACGTCGATGTGCTGGTCATTCGTGCGGCCGACCGCGTGCTGTTCGAGCGGCGTCCTGACAGCGGCATCTGGGGCGGACTGTGGAGCTTGCCCGAACTCGCGCCGCCGGCGGATGCCGCCGCGCCGGACGATGCCTCGTTGCGCTCGCGCCTCACGGCCCTGGCCTTGACGCTTGCCCAGGGAGCCGACAAGGGAGCCGACAAGGGCCTGGGCGCACGGGAAGCGGGGCCCTCGATCGTTCCTCTGCAGGGGATGACGCACGTCTTCACGCACTTCAAGCTGTTCCTGCGGCCGTGGCTGGTGACGCTGCCAACCGCGTCGGCGGCCGGTTCGCGTCACGCATGGTTCGACGCGTCGGGCATGGCGGCTGCCGGCCTGCCGTCGCCGATTCGCAAGATCGCCGACGCGCTCTCGCTTGCCGTGCAGGACGACGGCCAACTCCGATTGCCCGCGTGATTCCCTGCGCATCCCGACACAATCGCCCGGCACTCAGGTCGAATCGGCCGGTGTGAGCTCGCGATGGCGCACGAGCACGCTGGCTTCGGTGCGGAAGCGCTCGCCCAGTGTCTCGGCGATGAAAACCGAGCGGTGTTGGCCGCCGGTGCAGCCGATGGCCACCGTCAGGTAGCTGCGGTTATCGCGCATGTAGCTCGGGAGCCACTTTTGCAGATAATTGCCGATATCGTGGATCATCTCGTCGACTTCGGGAATCGCCGAGAGGAAGTCGATCACGGGCTGATCGCGGCCCGTGAGCGGGCGCAATTGCGAGTCGTAATACGGATTGGGTAGCGAACGGACATCGAATACGAGGTCGGCATCGAGCGGCACGCCGTGCTTGAAGCCGAAGGACTCGAACATCAGCGTGAGTCCGGTGTGATCGTGCTGCACGAACTCGCGAATCCAGCGGCGCAGGGCGCTTGCGCGTAAATTGCTCGTATCGATCTGGTGACCGAGCTCGGTCACGCTGTTGAGCATTTCGCGCTCTTTCTCGATCGCCTCGACGAGCGAGCCGTTGGCCGAAACGGTATCGTCCCCGGCCACCGACAGCGGATGACGGCGACGCGTCTCGGAATAGCGCTGTACCAGCGTTTGCGTGTTGGCGTTCAGGAACAGCACGCGCACGTCGTGGCCGAAGCGGCGCAGGCCGCCGATGATCGGCGGCAGATCGGCGAGGGCGCCGCCGCTGCGCGCGTCGATGGCAACGGCCAGGCGCGTGTAGTTTTGCGTCTCTAGGTACTCGGCGAGTTCAGGCAGGAACCGTGACGGCAGATTGTCGACGCAGTAGTAGCCCGCGTCTTCGAGGACATTCAGCGCGAGCGACTTGCCGGAGCCCGAAACGCCGGTAATCAATACGATCTTCATGACATTTCCCGGATACAACCCTCATGTTAAGCGATTGTGTCGTACGGGTGTCGAGCCGCGGAACGGGATAATGTTCCGCACGCGTCGCGCTCCGGAGCGCGAATTCGCGGCACGCCAACAAAAACGGCGCCGCAAGGGGCGCCGTCTGGCGGAAATCGCTGGGTGCCGGAGCTCGGCGGATCAGCCTGCCGGCTTGTTCGACAGGCACGACTTCATGAACGCCTTGCGCTCGTCGCCCTTCTTGTCGCCGGCCTGAGCGTTACAAGCCTTCATCTTTTCCTGCTGCGTCTGCTTGGCGGCCGGTGCCGGCTTGTTCGACAGGCACGACTTCATGAACGCCTTGCGCTCATCGCCCTTCTTGTCGCCGGCCTGTGCATTGCAGGCGCTCATCTTGCTTTGTTGCGAGTTGGACGCCTTGGGTGCGGGGGCCGGCGCGGCCGTCTGGGCAAACACGGGCGATGCGAGCAGCGGGGATACCAGGAGCAATGCAGCAAGTGCTTTCTTCATGATCGTCTCTCCATAAGGTCGACACGCACGGGGATGGGCCGCGTGGCGATTACAACATGAAAGAAAACGCGCCGCAATCGCGCGGCGTTGACAGAAAATCGCAAAAATTGCGGTAAACCCGGGGAAAAAGGGGACGGCGACGCGTCGCGCCGCTCAGAGGAGCTTACCTTGCATCCCGTCCGGGTCCTGCATGGCCTGGCGCTGGCGCTCCATGAAGTCCTTGAGCGTATCGATGCCGCGCAATTGCAGAATCGTATTGCGCACGGCGGCTTCCACGAGCACGGCAAGGTTTCGCCCGGCGGCCACTTGCAAAATGACCTTGTTGATCGGCAGCCCCAGCACGTCGACCGTCTGGGCCTCGAGCGGCAGGCGCTGGAATTCGCCGTCGGGGCGGCGAACCAGTTGGACGATCAGCTTGAGTTTCATCTTTCGGCGCACCGCTGTCTCGCCGAAGATCGTCTTGATGTCGAGCAGGCCCAGACCGCGCACTTCGAGCAGGTTCTGCAGCAAGGGCGGACAGCGGCCTTCCACGAAGTCCGGGCCGAGACGCACGAAATCGACGGCATCGTCGGCGACCAGCCCGTGACCCCGGCTGATCAGTTCCAGGCCGAGCTCGCTCTTGCCCAGGCCGGAGTCGCCGGTCAGCAGCACGCCCATGCCCAAAATGTCGATAAATACGCCGTGCATGGTGCATCGCGGCGCGAACACGCGCGAAATATACAGCCGCAGGCTGTCGATGACGGCTGCCGTCGACATTGGCGTGGTGAACAGCGGGGTCGAGGAACGGGTACAGCGCAGCACCAGGTCGGGCGGCGCTTCGAGGCCGTCAGCGACGACCAGGAACGGCGGTTCCAGGGCGATGACTTCGCCCATGTGGCGTTTGCGGTTCTCGTCGGTCAGGCGCTGGTAATAGCGCAGTTCGGCCTCGCCGAGCACCTGGATCCGGTTCGGGTGAATGAGGTTCAGGTGACCCACGAGGTCCGCGCTGGAGGTCGCGGTAGCCACGCTTTCGGGCGTGAAGCCGCGCTCCCATCCCTCATGGCCGGTCAGCCACGACAGGCGCAGCGTGGCCGCGTTGTCGTCGAATATGCTCTGCGCGTTGATGCCGGTCAGTTCCACCGCGTCGCCTCGTTCGGTTGGGTGTGGGAGCTACGGAATTCGTCTGTCTTTGCGGCGATACCCGTGAATATCGGCGGAAATCGGCGAGCCCTTGCGGGCTCAGGGCTGCCAGTTCGCGAGCGCGGCGTGAATGACTTCGGCGTCGGGCGCCGTGGTCAATGTCTCGCGCATCGAGCGATCGGAGAGCAACTGGGCAATTTCGGACAGAATCTCGAGATGCTGCTGGGTTGCCTGTTCCGGAACCAGGAGGAAGAAGAGCAGGGAGACGGGCTGGCCGTCGGGGGCTTCGAACGGAATCGGGTCGGCCAGGCGCACGAAGGCGGCCATCGGATGCTTCAGGCCCTTGATCCGGCCGTGCGGAATCGCCACGCCTTCCCCCAGCCCGGTCGAGCCCAGACGCTCGCGCGCAAACAGATTGTCGGTGACAAGCGCGCGCGTGAGCCCGGCATTGCTCTCGAAGAGCAGCCCGGCTTGCTCGAAGACGCGCTTCTTGCTGGTGACGGACAGTCCAAGCAGGATGTTGGACGCAGGTAAGAGTTTGACTAAACGATTCATCTTGTAATACGGGCGAACGCGTAGTCGCCCTCCAACCCCCGATTGACCTCGCATTATAGACCACCCGTCGCTGCGCCCGCGCCAACGCGCGGAACTCGTCGGGACCATACAAAAGGGGCCGTTCAACGGCCCCGCGGTGGGTGATGCCAGACTTATGACAGACGTAGGTTCGCGCGTGAGGTTCCGTGCGGCTTCTCGTCAGTGTCGGTCAATGCGACGACCTCTCCCGGATGGACTTATTGCAGCGGTTCCGCCTCTGGAGGTTGCTGGTGCTTGAGTGCCTCGCGGCCGTGATCCTGAACCTTGTCCTTGTATTGCATTACCTTGCGGTCGAGCATGTCGATCAGCTTGTCGATGGCAGCGTACATATTCTCGTCACACTTCTCGACGAAAATTTCCTTGCCCTTGAGATACACCGTGATGCTGGCGATCTGGCGCCCGGTCTTCTCCTTGGTCTTGTCGACAGAGAGGATCACCTCGGCGCCGATGAGCTGATCGAAGTGCCTCAACACGCGTTCGAGCTTGTTGACGACGAATTCGCGCAGCGACGGCGTGAGTTCGAGATGATGTCCACTGATCTTCAGATTCATAGCTGCTCTCCTTGCTGAAATGCCGAAGTGCAGGCCGCGTCACGAGCGACGCCGGCTGATGAGAGCCATTGGCGTGACGCAATGTCGCACTGCGGCGTAACGCCCCAGCGAGCCAACATGGCGCACCAGGACCGTACTACAAAGATTTGCGCAAGTTGACTGCGGGGATTCGCATGGCCTCGCGGTACTTCGCGACAGTGCGCCGCGCCACCACGAACCCTTGCTCTGCCAGCAGTTCCGCGATACGGCTGTCGGAAAGGGGGCTCTGCGGGTCTTCTGCTCCTATGAGTTGCTTGATGAGTGCGCGGATGGCCGTCGATGACGCTGCGCCGCCCGCTTCCGTGGCCACGTGCGAACCAAAGAAGTACTTGAGCTCGAAAGTCCCGAATGGAGTGAGCATGTACTTACTGGTTGTCACCCGTGAAATCGTGGATTCATGTAAACCCAGCGTATCAGCAATCTCGCGTAAAACCAAGGGCCGCATGCCGATTTCGCCATGCGTGAAGAAGTTCTTCTGTCGCTCGACGATCGCCTGCGCGACACGCAGGATCGTGTCGAACCGTTGCTGGATGTTCTTGATCAGCCATCGGGCTTCCTGGAGCTGCTGCTGCAGATTGCCGGTGCCCGGATCGTTGCGGTTGTTTCGCAGAATTCGCGCGTACATCTCGTTGATGCGCAGTCGCGGCATGACCTCGGGATTGAGTTCGGCGATCCAGTTGCTGCCCTGCTTGCGCACCAGCACGTCGGGCACCACGTAATCGGCCTGCGGCGAGCCATAGGCCGCGCCGGGGAACGGGTCGAGCGAGCGAATCAGGTGATGCGCCGCGCGCAGACTGTCCTCGCTCACGCCGAGCAGGCGACGCAGACGCGTGTAATCGCGTGCGGCGAGCAGTTCCAGGTGATCCGAGACGATGCGTAGCGAGAGCGTGCGCACGCTGCTTGGCGGAAGGCGCTGCAACTGCAGACGCAGGCATTCGGACGGCGTACGCGCGCCCACACCGGCCGGATCGAAGCTCTGCAGCAGCGCGAGCGCCGCGTTGATCTCTTCGGTCTCGAGCGCCAGCTCTTCCGGCATGTCCGCCTGGATTTCGTCGAGCATGGTACCGAGGTAGCCGTCTTCGTCGAGCGATTCGATCAGGAATTCGACGAGCGCGCGATCGCGCGGCCCGGCCTTGGTCAGGCGCAACTGCGCGAGCAGGTGTTCGCGAAGGTTGGGGTGATCGACATGCAACTGCGGACGCGCGTTGTCGTCGTCGTCTGAGGCGCTGCCCGAGCGGGCGAAATCGTTAAGACTCCAATCGCTGCCGCTGTCCTGGTTGCTGTCGTCGAAGCGGGTCTGGCCGTCGAGCTCGCGGGTTTCGTCATGGCCGTTGGCCGACTCGGGGCCTTCGCTGCCGCTGCTCGCCGACGTGCCGCGCTCGTTGCGCAGCGACCCGTCCGTGCCGACACGTACCGAGCCCGCGAGCCAGTCGTCCTCGCGTTCGAGCATCGGGTTCTGGGTGAGGGCGTGCTCGACTTCCTGCTGAAGTTCGAGCGTCGACAGTTGCAACAACCGGATGGATTGCTGCAACTGCGGCGTGAGGGTCAGGTGCTGCGAGGTGCGGAGTTGAAGAGTCGGTTTCATAGCGTGTCTCGCCTTCATTGTAGAGGCTTTGTCACGCCAGCGGAACCGGCCCGGCGCCCTATCGGTGGCAGGGTTTACATGCGAAAAATTTGCTTTACATCCGGAAATTCTCGCCCAGATACACGCGCCGGACGCTCTCGTCGGCCACGATCTGATCGGGGGTGCCTGCGGCGAGCACCGAGCCTTCGCTAATGATGTAGGCGTGATCGCAGATACCGAGCGTTTCCCGCACGTTATGGTCGGTGATCAGGACACCGATGCCCCGATCTTTCAGAAAACGCACGATTCGCTGGATTTCCAGCACGGCGATCGGATCGACGCCGGCAAACGGCTCGTCGAGCAGGATGAAGCGCGGTTGCGTTGCCAGCGCCCGGGCGATTTCCACGCGGCGGCGTTCGCCGCCGGAGAGCGACATGGCCGGATTCTCGCGCAGATGGCTCACCTGGAGCTCGTCGAGCAGGGCTTCGATGCGTCGCTCGATCTCGTCGCGCTTGAGCGGCTTGCCCTGGGCGTCGACCTGTAGTTCGAGCACGGCGCGAATATTGTCCTCGACCGTAAGCTTGCGAAACACCGACGCTTCCTGCGGCAGGTACGAGACCCCCATGCGGGCGCGCTCGTGAATCGGCAATTCGCTGATCAGGTTGCCATCGAGCTGGATTTCGCCGTCGTCGGCGGGCACGAGCCCCACGATCATGTAGAACGAGGTCGTCTTGCCCGCGCCGTTGGGGCCGAGCAATCCCACGACTTCGCCGCTTTTCACGTCCAGCGACACGTCCTTCACGACGGTGCGCGCGCCGTATTGCTTCTTGAGCGAGCGCACGACCAGCGCGCTCGGCTTGCCTGACGGCCCGGCGCCCGGGTTGATGGTCGAGGCGTTGTTGGCAGAATTACTCACGCGGATTCCCGATGCTTTTGGAGGGAGACAGCGGCGGCAGATCGCCCTTGGGGGCTGCGGCCGGCTTGCTGCCCGGGCCGCCGGTCGCGGGTGCGGCGCCCGTCGCATTGCGCGGCGCGAGCGTGGCGCGTACGCGGCCGTTCGGATTGTTGGCGTTGACCTGATCGGCACCGCTGTTCGCGGTATAGACCTCGTTGTACGTGTCGTAAGTGATCACGCTGCCATGGATTTCGTCGAGCACGCGCGTGCCGCCGGCCAGGCGCTTGAGCGTGGCCTGCGTGGTGAGCGTGGCGACTTCCGTCTTGCCGTTGTAGTAGATCGTCTGGCCCCAGCCGTCGATATATTCGTCGAGGCCGTCGCGCTTCTGGCGCATGTAGGCGAGGGGGCCGCCCGGCTTGTAGTAGGCGGTGGCGTACTGGTAGCCCTCGGGATCCTGAGTCACTTCGACGCGATCGGCCTTGAGGAGGATGGTCCCCTTGGTCATCGTCACGTTGCCCGTGAAGATGTTGACCTGCTTGAGGTCGTCGTAGCTCATGTGATCCGACTCGATGTTGAGCGGCTTGTCGCGGTCGGCGCGTTCGGCATGGGCGAGCGGCGACGCCAGGGCGCCGAGCACGGCGAAGGCGGCGGCCAGCGAGCGCAGGGCGCGCAGCGAAAGGGAAGCGGGTCGCGGATTGCGGCGATCGATCATGGGGTCTTGGGGCCCTGTTTGGTCTGGGATGGCGCGCCGGGCGTGGCGGGCGGTGCCGGGGACTTGTTGCCCAGTTCCGCCGGCTGGATCGTGCCGTGCACGTTGCCGAGCAATTGTACGGCGCGCGAGATGTTATTGAAAATCATGCCATCGCCATACATCACGGACATCCCGCGGTACAGCTGGACGGGTTTTTCCGTGCGGACGATGTCTTCGTTCACGAGCACCTGGAAATGTTCCGAGAGTGCGCGCATTTCCGGGTCGCGCGGGCCGGCCTGGCGCACCACCACGGCGTCGTCGTACAGATCCACCACCGACATGTCGGCGTTGAGCGTGCCGCGCTTGCTGGTGGCAGTCACTTCGGGCTGATCCGGGGTGAACGCGCGCACGGCGGGCATCGTCATCGCGGTGGTCTGGTCGTCCTCGAAGTGCGTCATGTGATCGGCGTTGACGCGATATTGCGTCATGCCGCTTGCCGAGAGCATGGAGATCACCATGTCGTCGGCATAGTAGTCGGGGATGTGTTGCTTGACGTACGGTGCGCGATCGGCGTCCGAGGGCAGCGTGCGCTGCACCAGCCAGTACGTGCCGGCGGCAAGCCCGGCGAGCACGGCGATCGCGATCAGCGAAGCAGGCGAGACGCGTTGAATGGCCATGGGGGGATGGGCTCCTTCGGCGCGGTCAGGCGAGGGCGTCCGCGAGCAGGGCGTCGTAACGCCCCTGCGCGCGCAGGACGAAGTCGCACAGTTCGCGCACGGCGCCGTCGCCGCCGCGCGTGGCGGCGATCCAGTGGCTGCGCGCTTTCACTTCGGCGTGTGCGTTGGCCGGGCAGGCGGCGAAGCCCACGCGCGTGAGCACCGGCAGGTCCGGCCAGTCGTCGCCGATGTGGCCGCAGACGTCGGCCGTCACGGACAACTTGCCGCACAGGTCCTCGAACGCCTCGCGCTTGTCGCGTACGCCTTGGTAGACATGTTCGACACGCAGGTCCGCGGCGCGTTTGGCAACGATGTCGGACTGGCGACCGGTAATGATGGCGGTGACGATGCCGGCTTCGGCCAGCAGTTTCATGCCGTGGCCGTCGAGCGAGTCGAAGGTCTTGATGAGTTCGCCGGACGGGCCGTAGCGCAGACCGCCGTCGGTGAGCACACCGTCGACGTCGAACACCATCACGCGCACGCGGGCGGCGCGCCGGACGGCGGCAGCCTCGTCGAATGCGGCGAGTGGGGCGGTACTGGGTCGATTCATGGGCAACGGACTCACACGACCTTGGCGGCGAACAGATCGTGGACGTTCAGCGCGCCGGCGAGGCGGCCGTTCTCGGTCACGAGCAACTGCGTGATGCCGAAGCGCTCCATGAGCTCGGCGGCTTCCGCGGCGAGCTGATCCGGCCCGATGGTGCGCGGGTCGGCCTTCATGACGTCGGCGAGCTTGAGCGTGCTGAAGTCGAGCGTGCGCTTGAACAGGCGGCGCAGGTCGCCGTCGGTGAAGATGCCCACGACGCGATCGTCGGCATCGACGATGGCCGTCATGCCGAGACCCTTGGCGGTCATCTCGAGCAGGGCTTCCGACAGGCTTGCGTCGGCGCGCACGCTGGGAATGCGCTCGCCGGTGCGCATGACATCGCGCACGAACGTGAGCAGGCGTCGGCCGAGGGCGCCGCCCGGATGCGAGCGGGCAAAATCTTCGGCGCCGAAGCCGCGGGCGTCGAGCAGCGTCACGGCCAGGGCGTCGCCGAGCGCGAGCGCGGCGGTGGTGCTGGCGGTAGGTGCCAGGCCCAGCGGGCAGGCTTCGCGGTCCACGTGCGCGTCGAGGTGGACGTCGGACAGGCGGCCCAGGCTCGACGCGGCGTTGCCGGTCATGGCGATGAGCTTTGCGCCGAGGCGCTTTATCATCGGAAGAATGCTGACGAGTTCCCCCGTTTCGCCGGAGTTCGACAGGGCGACGACGACGTCATCCGCCGTGATCATGCCCAAATCGCCGTGGCTGGCTTCGGCGGGGTGAACGAAAAAGGCGGGCGTGCCGGTGCTGGCGAACGTGGCGGCCAGTTTGCGGCCGATGTGCCCCGATTTACCCATGCCCGTCACGACGACGCGACCGCGACACGCAAGCAGCAGCGAAACCGCTTCGAAGAAGCTGTCGTCGAGGTGCGAAGAGACTCGTTCGATGGCGTCGGCTTCGGTGCGCAACACCTCCCGGGCGACCTCGAGTGCCCGGTCTGGATTGATTTTCGCTATCATGCGCGGAGTATATCAAAACGGACGCCGCGCCGAGGACAGCCGCACCACGCCTGGGATTGCGCGATTCGGGAGACGTCCCGAACCGTTCCGGTTTCTGCCTCGATCCTGCCGTCCGGGTGCAATCTGGCACGGCCCTTGCGTGAGAAGTGCCGCGCGCCTTCCAACTGACTCAGGAAACCGACCCCAGCCGATGGCTTCGCCTCTCGAACTCACTCTTGTCCTGCTGTTCGCCGCCTGCGTCGGGGTGGTGCTGTTCCGCATGCTTCATCTGCCGCCGATGCTCGGCTATCTGAGTGTCGGCATCGTGATCGGTCCGCACGCGCTCGGTGTGGCGGCCGACTCGCAGCGCGTGCAGTACCTCGCCGAGTTCGGCGTCGTCTTCCTGATGTTTTCCATCGGCATCGAATTCTCGCTGCCCAAGCTCAAGAGCATGCGCCGGGTGGTGCTCGGGCTGGGGGTATCCCAGGTGATGGGCACGCTACTCGTGGCGGTGGGCCTGGGCGCACTCGTCAACCTGTTCTGGTCGTTCTCGTGGCAGGCGTCGGTGGCGCTGGGCGGCGCGCTGGCGATGTCGTCGACGGCGATCGTCACCAAGATGCTCGCCGAGCGGCTGGAGCTGGAAACGGAGCATGGGCGCAACATCATGGGAGTGCTGCTGTTCCAGGATCTGGCGGTGGTGCCGCTGCTCATCGTGATCTCGGCGCTTGGCGGCAACTCGAAGGCGCTCGTGCTCGCGCTGTCGCTCGCGGCGCTCAAGATCACCGGCGCCCTCGCATTGTTGCTGTGGGTCGGACAGAAGCTGGTGGGGCGCTGGTTTCACATCGTGGCCGCGCGGCGCTCGCAAGAGCTCTTCATGCTCAATCTGCTGCTCCTTACGCTCGGTCTGGCGTACCTCACCGAACATCTGGGCCTGTCGATGGCGCTGGGCGCGTTCATTGCCGGCATGCTGATTGCCGAGACGCCGTTCCGGCATCAGGTGGAAGACGACATCAAGCCGTTTCGCGACGTGCTGCTCGGTCTTTTTTTCATCACCACGGGCATGTTGCTCGATCCCGCCATCCTGCTCAAGCAACCGTTGCTCGTACTGTTGTTTTTCGTTGGCCCGCTGGTCGTCAAATTCACGCTCATCGCGGGGCTGGCGCGTCTGTTCGGCAGCTCGCCCGGCACGGCGATCCGCACCGGCCTCGGTCTCGCGCAGGCGGGCGAATTCGGTTTCGTGCTGCTCAATCTGGTGATCGATCGGCATTTGCTCGATGCGTCGCTCTCGCAGGCGGTGCTCGCCGGCATGCTGCTGTCGATGTTGTGCGCGCCATTTCTCATCATCAACGCCGACCGCATCGCGCTGCGTTTCGTCGCCAACGAATGGATGATGCAGTCGTTGCAGATGACGAAGATCGCCACACAGAGCATCAAGACGTCCGGACACGTGATCATCTGCGGCTACGGCCGATGCGGCCAGAACCTCGCGCGCATGCTCGAACCGGAGGGCATCGCCTACGTGGCGCTCGATCTCGACCCGGACCGCGTGATGGAGGCGGCCCGTTCCGGCGAGACTGTCGTTTTCGGCGACGCCGCGCGTCGCGAGGCGCTCGTGGCCGCCGGCATTCACCGCGCCGCGGGCATCGTGGTGACGTACGACAGCACCCCGGCGGCGCTAAAGGTGCTCGCGCAGGTGCAGGCGCTGGAGCCGACGCTGCCCGTCGTCGTGCGTACGGTCGACGAGACGCACATCGACGATCTGATCGCGGCGGGCGCCACGGAAGTCGTGCCGGAGATCGTGGAGGGCAGCCTGATGCTCGCCTCGCACGCTCTCGTGCTCATGGGCGTGCCGATGCGTCGCGTATTGCGTCGTGTGGCGCAGGCCCGTAACGAGCGTTACAGCTTGCTACGTGGCTATTTCCACGGGCTCGACGACGAGGACGACGGCGGCGAGCGGGAGCAGGTCCGACTGCAGTCCGTACCGCTGCCGCTCAATGCCGACGCCGTGGGCCGCACGCTGGGCGAGCTTCGTCTTGACCGGCTGGGCGTGACGGTCACGGCCATCCGACGCCATGGCATTCGCGGCGTGGAGCCGGTGTCGGAGACCCGTCTGATGGCCGAGGACATCGTGGTGCTGCGGGGGCTGCCCGAGAAACTCGCGGCCGCGCAGGAGCGCCTGCTCGGCCACGAGAGCGAGCGGCGGCGCTGAGGCGGCGCGGCGTCGGATCGCAAATCCGCCGTCAGGGGAAAGTCGGGTCCTTTTTGGCATAATGTGGCGTGTTCCCCATCCGTTCCCCACGAAGGATCCCCGTGCAGATCGACGAGTCCCCTGCCGCCTATATCAAGAGCCAGATACGCACCGTACCCGACTGGCCCGCGCCCGGCGTGCAATTCCGCGACATTACGCCGTTGCTCAAGAACCCGCGTACGTTGCGTGTGCTCATCGACGTGTTCGTGCATCGCTACATGGCGCAGCGCCCCGATTACATCGCCGGCCTCGATGCGCGCGGCTTCATCCTCGGATCGATCCTCGCGTACGAGCTGAACATCGGCTTCATCCCCATCCGCAAGAAGGGCAAGCTGCCGTACCAGACCGTCGCCGAAGAATATGAGCTGGAGTACGGCAGCGCGACGGTCGAGATTCATGCCGACGCCTGCGGGCCGGGCGATCGCGTGCTGCTCATCGACGATCTGGTCGCGACCGGCGGCACGATGCTCGCGGGCAAGAAGCTGCTCGAGCGTCTCGGCGCGACGGTCATCGAAGGCGCGGCCATCGTCGACCTGCCCGAGCTGGGTGGTTCGCGCCTGATTCGCGATGCCGGCCTGCCGCTGTTCCTGTTGTGTTCGTTCGAGGGCCACTAAGGCGGCCTTCCCGCTTCGCCTGCTGAACCTGACTGCGCCCACCGCGCCAACTACGCCCCGGATCTTCCGATGCCCAATCTCTGGCTGTTTCTGCTGACCTCGGTGGCGATCACGCTCGCGCCGGGCCCGGACAACATGCAGGTTATCGCGCGAGGGATTGCGCAGGGCCGGCGTGCCGGCCTGGCGGCCGCTGCGGGGTTCACATTCGGTTGCCTGTTCCACACGACGGTCGCGGCTGTCGGGCTGGCCGCCGTGCTGCGCTCGTCGCCGTGGGCGTTCGAGGCGATCAAGCTCGCGGGGGCGGCCTACCTCGTCTGGATCGGCATCAAGGCGTTGCGCGCGCGCGGCGCCTTGACCCTGGCCGGCAGCGCGGCGCCGCAGCCGCTCGGCGCGGTGTTTCGCCAAAGCGTGTTCGCGAACATGCTCAATCCGAAGGTCACCCTGTTTTTCCTCGTCTTCCTGCCACAGTTCGTGAGCGCCGACGCGGCGCATCCTGGCTGGCAGATGCTGGTGCTGGGTCTCGTGTTCATGGCGCAGACCATCGTCGTCTTCAGCGCGTACGGCTGGTTCGCCGGGGTGCTGGGCGGGTGGCTCAAGCGTCGTCCGGGCGCGGGGCGCTGGCTCGATCGCGTGGCCGGGGCCATCTTCATCGGCCTGGGACTGCGCGTCGCGTTGCAAGGATAGCGGGCCTTCGGCCCGACATCCACCGCGCCATCAAGATTTCGTAGTCCAACCGACATTGCCCGATCATGCTTGCCGAACAACGCCAACAATACGTGCTCGAACAACTTGCCAAGACCGGGGCCCTCGCGATCAGCGACCTCGTGCGCGAGTTGGGTGTCTCGCGAGAGACCGTGCGGCGCGACCTCAATACGCTGGCCGCCCGCGGGCTCTTGCTCATGACGCACGGCGGCGCGCTCGCGGCCGATCGTAGCGAGCCGGACTGGACACTGCGCGAGAACGTCAATGCGGTGGGCAAGCGGGCTATCGGCGTGCGCGCGGCGGAACTGGTGCCCGACGGCGCCTCGGTCATCATCGATTACGGCACGACCACGCGCGCGGTGGCGCAGGCGCTGCTTTCCAAGCACCGGCTGCGCATCTACACGAACGACTGGCAGATCGCCCGGCTCCTCGGGCGTCACCATGACAACCGGGTGACGCTGCTCGGCGGTGAATTGCAGGACAACGAAGATGCCGTGCAGGGCTGGGACGCCATCAACCAGATCGCGCAATACCACGCCGACTTTGCCTTCATCGGGGTAGGCGGCGTGACCGAAGACGGCGGTATCACCGACTTCAATCGCGCGGCGGCCGAACTGCGGGCGCGCATGCTGCTGTGTGCGAACGTGGCCGCGGTGGTGGCGGATCACACGAAGTTCGGGCGCGTCACGCCGGTGCGGATTCGCCACTTCGAAGCCGCGCGCTATCTCATCAGCGACGCCGCGCCGCACAAGAGCATGCTCGCGCAATTGCGCGCCCGCGGCCCGGAGCTGCTGATCGCCTGATAAGCACCGGGTGTGGCGCCAGGCGGTCGCGTCCTCGCTCGCCGCACCCTTGCCTCGATCGCCAATCTCCGCCAATCGTCGCCAATCGTCCGCAGTGACCGGGCGGGGCTCGTCTGAGGCCGCGCGTGGCCGCTGCCGGGCAACGCCGGTCGGGCGGTGACCACCGCGCACGGCCCGGCACGTCCGGGGCGGTGGCGTTCGGCAAAACATGTAGACAAAATCACCTCTCGAAACGCCGGATGCCGGCGCAGCGACTCTCCCGACGCGACTGTGACGCCCGCGGGCAGCCCTGTTCAATCGTCTGAAAGCGTTCCCAAATCATTGACCCGATAAGGGTTTTTGTCGTCCACGAAAAAGCTGGCCGATTGTCACCGTGGTGTCATCGACGCTTTTTAGACTGCGTTCACTTTTGGCACAAATTGCCACAAAACAGCTAGTCGGAAGGCGCCGGCGATGCATCCCTTCGGGGGGGGGGCATCCCTCACGGGGCGCACCGCCCGGCAGGCGAACTGAACGACAGGTGAACCGTGGACGAAGCGATTCGAATCGAGCGACTGACCAAGACTTTCGGAAGCGGCCGACGTGCGCTCGATGAGGTGGCGCTCAAAGTCATGCCGGGCGAGATGATTGCCCTCATCGGGGCCTCGGGCTCGGGCAAGTCGACGCTGATGCGTCACATCGCCGGCTTCGTGGCAGCCGATCCGCAGCCGGGCTGCATCGAAGTCTTCGGCCGCCCGATCCAGCAGGATGGCCGCATCGTGCGCGAAGTGCGTCAGATTCGCCGCGATATCGGCTTCGTGTTCCAGCAGTTCAATCTGGTGGGGCGCCTGCCGGTGATCACCAATGTGCTCACCGGGCTGCTCGCCCGCGTGCCGCTGTGGCGCAGCCTGCTGTTCCGTTTCACGTCGGCCGAGCGTCAGGCCGCGATCGAGGCACTGGCCGAAGTGGGGATCGCCGATCTGGCGTTCCAGCGGGCGAGCACGCTCTCCGGTGGCCAGCAGCAGCGTGCGGCGCTGGCGCGCACGCTGGTGCAGGGCGCGAAGGTCATTCTCGCCGACGAGCCAATCGCCTCGCTCGACCCCGAGTCGGCGCGCAAGGTCATGGACATGCTCGCGCGCATGAACCGCGATCACAAGTTGACGGTCGTCGTCTCGCTGCATCAGGTGGATGTGGCCATGCGCTATTGCGTGCGCACGGTGGCGCTGCATCAGGGGCGCGTGGTGTACGACGGTCCTTCCTCGGCCCTCACCCCCGACCTGCTGCGCCGACTGTATGGCGTGCAAGCCGGCGAGCTGCTCAACGAATCCGCCGACAGCCCGGAAAGCACGGGCGTCGGCACGCATGCCAAGCCTGCCGACGAGCAGGCGCCCTTTCTCACTTCGATGTCCCTAAGCCTGAACTGACCAGGAGCTTGCTCTCATGAAACTGTGGAAAACCCTGCTGGCCGGCGCGGCCATGATCGCCTCGGTAGCGGCGGCGCACGCGCAGGAAATCAACTTCGGCATCATCTCGACGGACTCCAGCGCGGCGTTGCGCCAACGCTGGCAGCCGTTGATCGACGACATGGAGAAGCAAACGGGCCTGAAGGTGACCCCGTTCTTCGCGACGGACTACGCCGGCGTGATCGAAGGCATGCGCTTCAACAAGGTGCAGCTCGCATGGATGGGCAACAAGGGCGCAATGGAGGCCGTGGATCGCTCGCAGGGCGAAGTCTTCGCGAAGATCCTGTACGCCGACGGCACCGAAGGCTACTACTCGCTGCTGATCTCGAACGCGTCGAGCCCGTACAAGACACTCGACGACGTGATCAGGAACGGCAAGAAGATCAACTTCGGCCTGGGCGATCCGACCTCGACGTCGGGCACGCTGGTGCCGGGTTATTACGTGTTCGCCAAGCACAACATCGACCCGCGCACGTACTTCAAGACGGCCCGCAGTTCGAACCATGGCGCGAACCTCATGGCCGTGATCAACAATCAGGTTGACGTGGCCACGAACAACACCGAAGAGCTCAACAAGCTCGAAGCCACGCAGCCGGAGAAGGCCAAGCTGGTGCACGTGATCTGGAAGTCGCCGCTGATCCCGTCGGACCCGCTGCTGTGGCGCAAGGACCTGCCGGACGCGACCAAGAAGAAGATTCGTGACTTCTTCCTCGCCTACGGCAAGGATGCGCACGAGAAGGAAGTGCTCAAGAACATCTACAACTACGGCGGCTTCCGCGCGTCGTCCGATGCCCAACTGCTGCCGATCCGCCAGCTCGAGCTGTTCAAGCAGAAAACGCAGCTCGAAGCCGATACGAGCGTGGACGCGGCGAAGAAGAAGGCGCAACTGGCCGACATCGACAGCAAGCTCGCCGCGCTCGATCAGCAAATCGCCAAGACGAAGTAAGTCATACGACGTCAGTGGCATGCGTCTCGCAAATGCATCGATGCAGACGCAGTTCGACGTTCACTCGCAGGGTGGCGGCCGCTGCCCTGCCATCGAATCCGGCGGGCCCGTTGCGGCTCGCCGGATTCGATGCCGAACGAAATTTCGCCGGTGGCGTCGCGCGGCACGGCGCGGCGACCGGTACGACCTGTGGTACTCGACATGAACTCCAGCGTTCCCCTCACTGCAAATGGCCGTCTGCCGGGCGAGCCGCCCAAGCGTTCGTGGTTGTCCCTGATCGGCTGGGGGGCATGCTTCCTGGTACTGGTGTGGTCCTGGGGGGGCGCGGACATGCGTCCGCTCGACCTGTTTCGCGATTCCGGCAACATGAGCCAGTTCGCGCATGACTTCTTCCCGCCGGACTTCAAGGACTGGCGCGTCTACGTTCACGAAATGCTCGTGACGATCCACATCGCGGTGTGGGGCACGGCGCTGGCGGTGGTGTGCTCGATTCCGATGGGGCTGCTCTCGGCGTCGAACATGGTGCCTGCGTGGGTGTATCAGCCGGTGCGCCGGGCGATGGATGCGTGCCGCGCGATCAACGAGATGGTATTTGCCATGCTGTTCATCGTGGCCGTGGGACTGGGGCCGTTCGCGGGCGTGCTCGCGCTGTGGGTGCACACGACGGGCACGCTCTCGAAGCTTTTCGCCGAGGCGGTGGAGGCCATCGATCCGCGTCCGGTCGAGGGCGTTCGCGCAACCGGCGCGCGGGCCGTCGACGAAATCCTGTACGGCGTGCTGCCCCAGGTCATGCCACTGTGGATCTCGTACACGCTGTATCGCTTCGAGTCGAACGTGCGTTCGGCGTCGGTGGTGGGAATGGTGGGCGCGGGCGGCATTGGCGTGGTCCTCTACGAAGTGATCCGCAGCTTCCAGTACGCCCAGACATGCGCCGTGATGCTGATCATGATCGTCGTGGTCACCTGCATCGACGTGTTTTCGGCGCGCGTGCGAAAGATGGTCATCTGACGCCGCGACAACGCGCCGGGACAACGGACGGAACAAAGGGCGCTTCGGCGCCCTTTGATTTTTATCGCCGGACCCGGCCTTCGCGACCCGCTTCTCGTACTAGTATCGTCCTCCGGGGGATCGGCCGGCGATGACGGGTTGGACGATCGACAAAACCCTGAATCGGACGCCCGCGTGCATGTCGACAGTCCGCCGATCGCCGGCGAGTCGGCGCCCGGGGGAGTCGTTCTTGTTGTATGAACGTTTCGCACTGGGAGGCCAGACATGAATCGCGCACGCCTTTTCTACGTCATGGGGCCGTCGGGGGCGGGCAAGGATTCGTTGCTGCGCTATGCGCGCGAGCGACTTGGCAACGTACCGGTACTCTTTGCGCACCGCTACATCACGCGCGCGCCGGCGGAAGGCGAGAACCACATTGCGCTGTCTCGCGAGGAATTCGCGCAGCGCCGCGCGCTTGGATGCTTTGCGCTGGACTGGGAGAGCCACGATTGCCGGTATGGCATCGGCATTGAGATCGACGCGTGGATGGCGGCGGGGGCAAGCGTCGTCGTGAACGGCTCGCGCGCGTTTCTCCCGCAGGTCGTGCGTCGCTATGGCGAGCGGCTGCATCTGGTGGAGATACGCGTCGATCCCAAGGTGCGCGCAATGCGGCTTGCGAGTCGCGGACGCGAAACCGGCGACGCGCTCCACAAGCGCGTGACGCACCGCGTCGAATGGTCGGCACCCGAGGGTGTGCCGCTTTCCGTCGTCGTCAACGACGTCACGCTTGCGCAGGCAGGCGAGCGCTTGTTGGCGGTGCTTCAAGGTCCGGACAACGCCTGAGGCCGTGTTCGAAGGGCGTCCCGGCGTCGCCATGGACAACCCGGGATGGCCTGGGATGGCCGACCCCGGACGTCCGGCTGCCCGCCATGCCCGGCGGGGATGACATAGGTGTGTCGCATTTATCTGTTGCATTGTTTGTCGTTATTTTGCAAATTATTGCAAATGAAGTGCGCTTTGCGTAATCTCGGGGCATTGCACACGACATTGCCCGTCGCGCGAACGCCGTCTCGGCGCGGGCCAACCCGGGAGCCTCACCATGACCTCAGCACTGCCCACGCACGCCCGCGTCGTCATCGTCGGCGGCGGCATCGTCGGCTGTTCCGTCGCTTATCACCTGGCAAAGCTTGGCTGGACAGACATCGTCCTGCTCGAGCAGGGGCAGTTGTCCTGCGGCACGACATGGCATGCGGCGGGGCTTGTGGGGCAGTTGCGTTCGCAGGAGAGCATGACGAAGCTCATTCGCTACTCCACGAAGCTCTACAGCGAGCTCGAAGCGGAGACGGGGCTGGGTACCGGCTGGAAGCCGTGCGGCTCGCTGTCGGTGGCGCGTACGCAGGAGCGCATGACGCAGCTCAAGCGAACGGCGGCCGCGGCGCGCGCCTATGGCGTGCAATGCGACGTGATCTCCGCGCGAGAGGCGGGCGAACTCTGGCCGGTGATGCGCACCGACGACCTCATCGGGGCGGTCTGGCTGCCGGGAGACGGCAAGGCGAACCCGACCGATCTCACGCAGGCGCTCGCGCGCGGTGCGCGTCAGCGAGGCGTGCGCATTGCCGAGCACACGCGAATCACCGACATCCACACGGCATCCCCCAATGGCGTACGCACGGCGACGGGCGTGTCGTGGCGCAACAAGGCGGGCGAGACCGGCCGCATCGATGCGGACATCGTCGTCAACTGCGCGGGGCAATGGGCCAAGGCGGTCGGCCGGATGTGCGGCGTGACGGTGCCGCTGCATTCGGCCGAACACTATTACATCGTCACGGAGCGCATCCCGGGCGTGCATACCGATCTGCCGGTCATGCGCGATCCCGACGGCTACATCTATTTCAAGGAAGAAGTCGGCGGGCTGGTGATGGGCGGCTTCGAACCGAACGCCAAGCCGTGGGGAATGAACGGCATTCCGGAGAATTTCGAGTTCCAGTTGCTACCCGACGACTGGGACCAGTTCGAGATCCTGATGGAGAACGCGCTGATTCGGGTGCCGGCGCTCGAGACCGCACAGATACGCCAGTTCTACAACGGGCCGGAATCGTTCACGCCGGACAACAACTTCATCCTCGGCGAGGCGCCGGCGCTGCGCAATTTCTACGTGGGCGCGGGCTTCAATTCGATGGGCATTGCGTCGGCGGGCGGCGCGGGCATGGCTCTCGCAGAGTGGATCGTGGCCGGTGAGCCGACCATGGATCTCTGGCCCGTGGACATTCGCCGTTTTGCGGGCTTCAACGGCAATGACGCCTGGCTGCACGATCGCGTGAAGGAGACGCTCGGGCTGCACTACGCGATGCCGTGGCCGAACCGGGAACTCGATACCGCGCGGCCGTTCCGGCGCTCGCCGCTGTATGCCACGCTGCTGGCCAAGGGCGCGTGCTTCGGCAGCAAGATGGGCTGGGAGCGGCCCAACTTCTTTGCGCCGACGCGCGCGCAAGCGCGCATCGACTATCGATTCGGTCAACAGAACTGGCACGCGTGGAGCGGCGCCGAACATCGTGCGTGCCGCGAAGCCGTGGCGTTGTTCGACATGAGTTCGTTCTCGAAGCTGCTCATCAAGGGACGCGACGCCGAGGCCGTGCTGCAAGCCCTGTGCGCTAACGATGTCGCCGTGCCGCCGGGCCGCACCGTCTACACCGCCATGCTCAACGAGCGTGGCGGCTACGAATCGGACTTCACGCTCACGCGCCTCGCGCAGGACCAGTACCTGATGGTGACCGGTTCGGCGCAGACCACGCGCGACATGGATTATCTCGAGCGACGCATCGCGAGCCTGCCGGGCGACGCCCGCTGTACCGTCGTCGACGTGACGGGACAGTTTGCGGTGTTGGCGTTGATGGGGCCTAACTCGCGCATGCTGTTGCAGCAAGTGTCCGGGGACGATTTTTCCAATGAGGCATTTCCGTTCGGCACGAGCCGGGAGGTCGGGCTTGGCTATGCGACCGTGCGCGCGACGCGCCTGACCTACGTCGGCGAACTGGGATGGGAGCTGTATGTGCCGGTCGAATTCGCGGTAGGGGTGTACGAGACGCTGCATGCGGCAGGTCGGGCGTTGGGGCTCAAGGACGCCGGTTACTATGCGATCGAATCGCTGCGCATCGAAAAGGGATATCGCGCGTGGGGCCGAGAGCTCACGCCGGACACCAATCCTGTCGAGGCCGGACTGACGTTCGCGTGCAAGCTGGCGAGCGGGCACCCGTTCACAGGACGTACGGCCGTCGAACGGGCCCGCGCGAACGGCGTGCGCCGTCGGCTCGTGAGCGTGGCGCTCGACGGCGCTCACGACAAGATGCTGTGGGGCGGCGAGGCCGTGTTGCGCGATGGCCTGCCGGTCGGCTTCATCACGTCGGCGGCTTACGGTCACACCGTCGATGCGCCGGTGGGACTGGCGTTCGTGACCCATCCCGACGGGGCGGTGAGCGCCGCGTACGTCGAGACGGGACGCTATCAGGTCGATCTGGCGGGCGAACGCATCGACGCAAGGGTGCAGCTGTGCGCGCTTTACGATCCAAAGGGCGAACGCGTGAAGGCCTGATGGCTTCGAGCGTGCCGGACCACGGTCCCCGAGCGGGTGTGGCGCGGCTGTATCGACGGCGGCAGGATCGTCCCGCCGGTCCGGCATCGGGACCATGGCGCCGCCTTCGCGTCCCGGGAAATCGCTGCCACGGGCGTACTCGTCGCCGCTTCTGTAAAATGCCGCTTTTGCCTCGATTTCGCGTGCCTCGAAAGGGGGGCCGCGTCCGGTCTCTGACGTATGTCTTTTGCTTGTATTGCGGCGGCGCGCCGCTTCGACGACAGGGCGCATCTGCCGCTCGTGATCGGTTCGCAGCGTTACGGCTGGGTCCGCCGTAGCGATGTCGAGTCGTTGTGCCGCTGGCCCGACGTCTTCGAGATCAGTTCGCTCGCGGTGCGCATCCATCCTCGCCACGACACGTGCGAAGCCCGCACGGCGGCCCTCGCGCCGGTGGTCGAGACGCTGGCTGCCGAGGGGCGCATTACCGGCTGGCGCAACGAGCGCTACGCCATTCGCCAGCGGCTGTACGACGCCCCGCTGGCGTGGATCGAGCGGGCGGCATCGCGCTTTTTCGGCACGCGCACGTTTGCCGTGCACGTGAACGGCTTCGTGCCGGCGCGCTTCGTGGGCGAAGCGCCGAAAATGTGGATCGCACGGCGCAGCGTCCTCAAGGCGACCGACCCTGGTTGTCTCGACAATGCGGCGGCGGGCGGTATCGGCAACGGCATCGGCGTGGGCGACACGCTCGTGAAGGAATGCTGGGAGGAAGCGGGCATTCCGGCGCATCTCGCCAACGAGGCGCGGCCGGGCCGCACGCTGCACATCCTCGCGGAAATTCCCGAGGGCGTGCAGTCCGAGCAGATCTTCGTCTACGATCTCGCGCTGCCGCGCGGCTTCGTGCCCGTGAATCAGGACGGCGAGGCGAGCGCGCACTGGCTGTGTTCGGCCGGCGACGTTCGCGACGTGATCGCGCGGGGCAAGATGACCGTCGATGCGAGCCTCGCGAGCCTGGACTTCCTGCTTCGCGAGGGCGCCATTCGCGTAAAGGACTGCCCCGGGATCGAGGCGTTGTTCAAGCCGGCGGAAGAATAGCGCGCGATCGCGCGACCCCGGCTTTGCGCGTCGGCACGCCGCGCGCCACGAGGGCGGTCCACAAGCCGCCGAACCGACAGAATTTCAACACTGCAACGACATTGCAAGCCTTTGCCCAGGAGCAATCATGGCACCGATCGAAAATAGCTACATTCTGAAGTTGTCCTGTCCGGACCGTCCCGGCATCGTCCACACGGTGGCCGGTTTCCTGGTCGAGCGCGGTGGCAACATTCTCGACTCGGCCCAGTTCAACGATCGCTTCACCGGCGGCTTCTTCATGCGCGTGCATTTCCAGCAGCGCCCGGGCCAGACCGATCTCGCCTCGCTGCAACGCGACTTCGCGCCGCTCGCCGAGCAGTTCGAAATGCAATGGGAGCTGGTCGACGCCGCCATCAAGCCGCGCGTGCTGCTCATGGTCTCGAAGATCGGCCACTGCCTGAACGATCTGCTGTTCCGTTACAAGACCGGTCAGCTCAACATCGAAATCCCGGCGATCGTCTCGAATCACAAGGATTTCTACCAACTCGCCGCGAGCTACAACATTCCGTTCCACCATCTGCCGCTGATGAACGCCACACCGGAATCGAAGGCGGCGCAGGAGGCGAAGGTGTTCGAGCTCGTGGAGGAGAACAACGTCGACCTCGTGGTGCTCGCCCGCTACATGCAGGTGCTCTCGAGCGATCTGTGCAAGAAGCTCGCCGGTCGCGCGATCAACATCCATCACTCGTTCCTGCCGAGCTTCAAGGGCGCGAAGCCCTATTACCAGGCCTTCGATCGCGGCGTGAAGCTGATCGGGGCAACGGCCCATTACGTCACGTCGGACCTCGACGAAGGTCCGATCATCGAGCAGGAAGTCGAGCGTGTGGATCACACGATGGATCCGGAGCAGCTGACCGCCATCGGCCGCGACGTCGAGTGCGTGGCGCTGGCGCGTGCGGTCCGGTATCACGCCGAGCACCGCATTCTGCTCAACGGGCACAAGACGGTGATCTTCCGCTGAGCTTCGCGAAGCGCACGGACGAGCGACGAAAACGAAACGCCCGGGACATCATGTCCCGGGCGTTTCGTTTTGGGCCGTGCGCGTTCAGCGTGCGTTGCGCTGCGCGAGTTCGTTGCCGGCGTCGCGTTCGAGCCGGGCGATCGACACCGTCGAGCTGATCGCGACCAGCCCCACGACAAGGAACGCCCACGGGAAGTCGACGTTTGTCACATGATCGCGCCCATGCAGCCAGGACGACGTTTGCAGCACGGCCGCGCCGATCGTGATGCCGAGGGTCAGCGAGACCTGCTGGGCGACGCTGGCCAGACTCGTCGCCTGACTCATGCGGTTCGCGGGCACGTCGGCGTAGGAGATCGCGTTCAGGCTGGTGAACTGCAGCGAACGGAAGCAGCCGCCGAACAGCAGCGTGCCGAGAATCACCAGATGCGACGTCTGCGCGGTGAACAGACCGTAGGCGCTGATGGTGGCCGATGCGATCAGCGCGTTGATCATGAGCACACGCCGGAAGCCCCAGCGTTGAAGGATTCGCAGCGAGAGCGTCTTCATGAACATGGCGCCCGCGGCCGAGATGAACGTCAGCGCGCCGGACTCCATGGGCGTCATGCCGAAACCCAGTTGCAGCATCAGCGGCAGCAGGAACGGGGTGGCGCCCACGCCGATGCGGAACAACGTGCCGCCGGCCACGCCCGCGCGAAAGGTGGGAATGCGGAACAGGTCGAGCCGCAGCAGCGGATGCGCCAGGCCTCTCGCGTGACGCAGATACACCAGGATCAACCCGGCGCCCAGCGCGACGAGGCCCAGCGCAAGCGGTGTGGGAATCAGGTGCCGGCCGATGGTCGAGAGTCCGAGCATCAGAATGGACAGGCCGAGGCCCGACAGCACAAAGCCCCTGACGTCCAGCGGCGGCAGGTCTTCCTCGTAGAGATCGGGAATGTACTTGGTGGCGAGAACGAAACCGAGTACGCCGATGGGGATGTTGATGAAGAAGATCCAGCGCCAGTGCCAGAACGTGGTGATGAAGCCGCCCAGCGGGGGTCCGAGCACGGGGCCGACCAGCGCGGGGATCGTGAGGTAATTGAGCGCGCGCACCATATCGCGCTTCTCCACGGATTTGAGCAGGGCGAGGCGTCCCACCGGCACCATCATGGCCCCGCCCATGCCTTGCATGAAGCGCGCGATCACGAGCTCGGGCAAGTTCGTGGAAATGCCGCAGCAGATTGAGCTGAGGACGAACACGCCGATGGCGGTGCGAAAGACGTTGCGCGTGCCGAAGCGATCGGCGATCCAGCCGCTCACCGGAATGAAGACAGCCAGGCTGATGAGGTACGTCGTCAGGGCGAGCTTGAGCGTGATCGGGCTCTCGCCAAGATCTTTCGCGATCAATGGCAAAGAGGTGGACAACACGGTGGAATCCATGTTCTCCATGAAGAGCGCGCAGGCAACGATAAGTGGAACGAGCATGAGACATGGCGCTGCCATCGCGGCAGCGCGAAAAAACGCATGAACAGGGGCATGACGCGCCGGCGGCGCACAGAGCCTTATAGCAAACTTCCCCGCCGCCCGCCGGGCTTGCCCGTCGATCCAGTCGCCATGCGGGGTTTCAACGGCGTCGCGCGAGGCCGTCGCGTTTCAGTCGGTGGAATGCCGTGTCGCGGCGCGATACGACGTTTCGAGAGGCGAGACGCCGCCGGTCACTTGGCTTCGAGGAAGTCGCGAAGCACGTCGAGGTGCGTATGGGCGTCGTGTTCGACGAGCCGATGGGCCGCCGTAAGGAGCGTCACCGGACCCGCCTTCAAGCGCGTGCGCAGTTCGGTCAACGTGACGTTGTGGTCGGCATCGAGTGCGGCGAGTTCGTGCAGATAGCGTTCACGGAACGCGTCGAACTGTTCCGGATGTTCGTGGAACCATTTGCGAAGTTCCGTGGTGGGCGTGACATCCTTGGCCCAGAAGTCGATTTGCGCGTTGGCCTTGGCCAGCCCGCGCGGCCACAGCCGGTCGGCCAGGACACGCTGCCCGTCGTCGGGCCCGGGGGCGTCGTAAGCGCGCTTGAAGCGAATGTCGGCGTGTTTGGCGCGGCCGCTGGCGCCGGTGGTTTTCGGCGATGGCATGCGGATCACCTCGGAAAGGGGCGCGCACTCGCGCGCAATAGCCGCAAGCTTACCGGAGCCCCCCGGCCGCGTCGATGGACGAGGCCGGGGGCGCGGCCTCACGCCGCGCGCGTGAGCGGCGCGACCTGACGGATCCCAAGCGATGCCAGAGATTGCGCGATCGCCGTCACGACGTTGCGCATCTCGTTTTCGTCGATGGCACCGATACAGCCGACGCGGAATGTTTCGAGCTGCGTGAGTTTGCCTGGATACAGGATATAGCCGCGTTCGCGTACCGCGGCGTAAAACGCCTTGAAGTCGTACTTGCTGTCGGCCGGCGCGTGGAACGTGACGATGACCGGTGCCTGCACCTCGGGCGCGAGGAAGGGGCGAAAGCCCAGCGCGGCCATGCCGTCGACGAGCGTTCGGCAGTTCTTGCGATAGCGCTCGCCGCGCACCGGCTGGCCGCCTTCGACGAGGAACTGATCGACGGCGGCGCGTAGTGCGGCGACCACGTGCGTGGGCGGCGTGAAGCGCCACTGCGTGGTCTTCTGCATGTAGACGTACTGATCGTGCAGGTCCATCGCGAGCGAGTGGCTGTTGCCGGCGCTCGCTTCGAGCACCGGGCGCTTCGCGATCACGAAGCCCATGCCCGGCACGCCTTCGAGGCATTTACCGCTCGCGGCGACGAGGGCGTCGAACGGCATGGAGCGAGCGTCGATCTCCACGGCGCCGAACGAGCTCATGGCGTCGACGATGAGTCCCCTGCCGTGCTTCTCGCATACGCGCGCGATATCGGCGAGCGGGTTGAGCACGCCCGCGCCGGTTTCAAGGTGCACCTGGGCCACGTGCGTGATCGACGGATCGCGCGTCAGTGCGTCGTCGATGGCGGCGGCGCTTGCCGCCGCGTCCTCGGGAATGGGCAGGGCAATCGCGTCGCGCCCCAGATAGCGGCAGATCTTGATAATTCGCTGGCAGTACGCGCCGTTGTCCGGCACGAGGATCCGCGCGCCGCGTGGCGTGAGCGTGCCGATGGCGGCCTCGACGGAGAACGTCCCGGAGCCCTGCAGCGGCACGCAGACATAGTCATCGCCGCCATGCACGATGTCCACGAGGTCGCGGCACAGCGACGCCGTGATGCGGTTGAACTGGGCGTCCCACGAGCCCCAGTCGCGCAGCATGGCCTGTCGGGTGGCCGGCGACGTGGTGAGCGGGCCGGGGGTGAGCAGAATCGGTTCCTGACCGAGAATCATGACCGCCTCCTATCAAGCGGGGAAACAAGCGAGAGAAGTCACAGCGTCGTCGAAATGCGGTGCTGCGACGGACCCGGAAGCTGCGGACACAGTGCCGGGTCCCGATACGTGAAACCTCGTATTTGCGGCGAACTTCAATGACCTTTGCCGACCATGCCCGACGGCCGTCGCCATGCCTGCGTATAGCGTTCCACCAAGATCTGGACACCGTGATAGAGCAGGCAGACCAGCATGGACGTGAGCACGACGAGCGTGGCCATGGCGGCGGCCGGTCCGATCGAGCCGGTCTCGTCCATGTTGACGATGGCCACCGACGCGAGCGACGTGTCGGCGGCGTATAGGAACACCACGGCGGACACCGTCGTCATCGCGTTGACGAAGAGATACCGGCTGATGTCGATGATGGACGGCAGGCAAATGGGGGCGGACACGCGCCAGAACGTCCGGTAGAACGGCACCTTGAGCGACGCCGACACGTACTCGAATTCGGGATCGATCTGCTTGAGGGCGGTCACGGCGGTGAGGTGGCTCGACGAGTAGTAGTGCACCACGTTGACGATCACCAGGATGGCCAGCGTGCCGTACAGGCCATGCAGCGGATTGGATTCCGGAACGAAGAAGAAGATGTAGCCCAGGCCGAGCACGAGGCCGGGCACGCCCATCGGCAATACGGCCATCATGCGGATCAGGCCGCGCACCCATGACATGCCGCGCGTCTTCTCCAGCAGGTAGGCGATGGCGAAGATGACCGCCGTGCCCCAGACCGCGCACCAGAATGCCATCTGCACGCTGTTCATGTAGGCGTCGAACGCGCCGCTCTCGATCAGGCCGAACCGGTAGTGTCCGAGCGACAGGCTGAAGTTGTAAGGCCAGAACTTCACGAACGAGGCATACACCGCCATGCCCAGAATCGCGAGCATGATCGCCGCCATCGACCAGCACAGCACGGCCATGAGCGCATCGAAGCGGCGCGACGGCTTGGGCGTGTAAGGCACGGCCCGGGCCGAGAGCAGTGCCTGCTGCTTGCGTTGCACCACCGAGTCGACGAGGTACGTGATGCCGACCGGCACGAGCAGCACGAGCCCCACCACGGCGCCCTTCGAGAAATCCTGCTGGCCGATCACGAGCTTGTAGATGTCCGTGGCGAGCATGTTGAAGTCGCCTCCGATGACCTTGGGAATGCCGAAGTCGGAAATCGCATACGTGAAGACGATCATCGCCGCGCTGATCACGCCATACTTCGCGCCCGGCAGCGTGATCGTGAGAAAGCGCCGCACCATCGGTGTGCCGAGCGCGTCGGACGCTTCGTACAGACGCGCGTCGGTGAGCGACAGCGCCGTGATCAGGATCATGAGCGCATGGGGAAAGGTGGCGTTCACGAGCGACATCACGATGCCCAGCGGGCCGTAGATGTCCACGGTGCCCATGAACGGCCGCAGCAACCCCTGGTTGCCGAACCAGAAGATGAAAGAGATCGCGGGCAGTAGCGTCGGGCCGAGAATCGGGATCAGCGCGATGTTGCGCAACAGCGTCTTGCCGCGAATGCAACTGCGCGTGAGCGCGTACGCGAAGAGAAATGCGAGCGGCACGGTGATGCACGTCGTCACCAGGGAAACCCACACGCTGTTCCAGATCGAGCCGAGCAGGGCGGGCGAATGGAAGTATTCGCGGAAGTGCCGCAGCCCGACGAAATGCCCGTCGTTGTCCTGCACGCTTTTGACGAGAATCGCCCCCATCGGCGCGAGCAGGAACAGCACGCCCGCGGCCGCCGCGACGAGCAACAGCGCGTGGGCCAGGCGATCGGTCCAGTGCGCCGCGAGCCGCACTGCTCGCGCGGTGGCCGCAGGCGGATGGTCCAGGCGACCGGGGCGGTCGTCGGCCGAGTGCGCCGATGGTGCGCTGCGCAGTGTGGACGGTACGGAGCTCATCGTGGCTTCACCCCTGACGGAAGACGCGCACGGCGGCGCTAGGCACGGCAAAGCGCAGTGCGCCGCCCGCGGCCGGTTGCAAGGCCTGCATGTCGGCAGGCGAGAGGTCGGCGTAGAGCGGATGCTCGCAAGCGTGCATGCGCAGCGTCACACGCGAGTAGGCGCCGAGAAACTCGATCTTCTCGACCGCGCCGTCGAAAACGTTGGCTTCGTCGTCGAGGTCGTCGAGATCGCGCACACGGACATCCTCCGGTCGGAAGAACACGCGAATGTCCTCGCCGCTGCGGCAGCCGTTGAGCGTGCCGCAGGTGAGTTCGTACTGCCCGACGTGCACGCGCCCCGCATCGCCGAGCCGGGCCGGCAGGATGTTGGTCTTGCCGACGAAGTCGGCCACGAACGGCGTAGCCGGGTGCTGATAGATCTCGCCGGGGGTGCCCACTTGCTCGATCACGCCTTGGTTCATGACCACGATGCGGTCGGCCATCGACAAGGCTTCTTCCTGGTCGTGGGTCACGAGAATCGTGGTGATGCCGAGCCGTTGCTGCAATGCGCGGATCTCGCCGCGCAGACGCACGCGCACCCGCGCGTCGAGCGCCGAGAGCGGTTCGTCGAGCAGCAGCAGGCCGGGCGACGTGGCGAGCGCCCGCGCAATGGCGATGCGTTGCTGCTGGCCGCCGGAGAGTTGTCCGGGGAATTTGCCGCCCGCGTCCGGCAGGCCGACCATCGCGAGCAACTCGGCCACGCGGGCGTCGCGCTCGGCGCGCGCGACGCGCCGGTTCGTGAGCCCGTAAGCCACGTTCTGCGCAACGCTCAGATTGGGAAACAGCGCGTACGACTGAAAGACGATGCCGTAATCGCGCTGCATCGGCGGCAGCGTCGAGATGTCGCGGCCGTTCTGCGACAGCGTTCCCTGCGTCTGGGCCTCCAGGCCCGCGATGATGCGCAGCAGCGTTGTCTTGCCGCAGCCTGACGGGCCGAGGAAACACAACATTTCGCCACGCCGCACGCTGAGGTGGATGTCGTGCAGCACCACCGTGTGGTCGAAACGTTTGTGAATGCCGGCAAGGTGCAAATACGTGTCGTCGCTCATTCGGGGGACCTCCTGCAGGGTTCGCAATGTCCGATGGGCCAAGTGTCCGGCGCGTTCGCCGCGCTTATTTTTTCTCGGACTTCGCCCCGTAGCGCTTTTGCCATTCGGCGAGCACCGACTCGCGTTGCTTCGCGATCTCCGTGAAATCGTTCTTCACGAGCATGTCGGGGTAGTTCGCCGGAATGGTGTCGAACTTCTTCGCTACCCCCGGATAGGCGACGATGGCCCAGTCCTTCGCGTACATCTCGTTGGCTTCCTTGCTGGCGAGCCAGTCCATGTATCGTTTGGCGGCGTCGAGCTTCCTGGTGGTCTTCACTATGCCTGCCGCCTCGATGTCGTAGCCCAGCCCTTCCCTGGGGAACACGAGATCGATCGGCGCGCCCGCGGCCTTCGTGCGATGCGCGTTGAACTCGAACGAGATGCCAATCGGGTATTCGCCGGCGCCCGCGTCCCGGCAGGGTTTCGAGCCCGAGTGCGTGTACTTGACGATGTTCTTGTCGAGTGCATCCATGTACTTCCAGCCGCCTTCCTTGCCGAACATCTGCAGCCACGCCGTCACGTCGAGGAAGCCGGTGCCCGAGGTGGCCGGATTGGGCATCACGATCATGCCCTTGTAGATCGGCTTGGCCAGGTCTTCCCACGAGGTCGGTTTCGGCAGATTGCGCTTGGCCGCTTCCACCGTGTTGAAGCACACCGTGGCGCCCCACACGTCCAGCCCGATCCACGAAGGCGGTGTTGCCTTGTCGCTGTAGGCGCGCGTGAGTTGATCGAAACCCTTGGGCGTGTATGGCGTGAGCAAGCCCTCCTGCTTGATCAGCTCGAGACTCGAGGCCGCGAGTCCGGCGATCACATCGGCCTGAGGGTTGGCTTTCTCGGCGAGCAACTTGGCGGTGACCACGCCGGTCGAGTCGCGCACGTATTTGATATCGATATCGGGATTCGCTTTCTGGAACGCCTCGGCATACGGTCGCATGACTTCGACTTCCCAGGCCGTATAGACGGTGAGTGTGGTCTTCGCGAGCGCTTGACCGGCCTGCGCGGCGCAGACGAGTCCGGCGGCAAGCGAGGCGGCTACGCGCATGGCACGGCGCAACGGTTGGTTCATGGATGGCTCCTGTGGGTCGCGAATCCAGATCGCGTGAATGAGTCGGTCAACGCCCTCTGTTGGGGTGTTGTGTTGCATATTATTGGCAAATTATGTCTTTTTCTTGAAACCCTTTGCATTTGTCATCTGTTCGTCAAATACCTCCAATAGTATGGAAATCATTGATTCAGATAGGGTTTTGTCGTTGCCTCAACCGACTCACCCCGACGTTGTTGCCAAACTTGCCTGCAATGTCGGATGTGTTTTGTTGACAATCTACAAATTGCTGTGCTTGAATGTCAACAACAAAAATAATCACGGTATGCCACAAATTGCAACGGCGTTGGCAAGGGTGGCAGCGCGGGATCGCATGAATGTCCAGAGCAGTGTCCAGAGAAAAGGAAGACCGGTATGACCCCGAAGCCCACCTCGCCCACGGCGATCGAGTTGCTGCAGAGTCAGTCGCTCACCACGCTCGTTCAGCACGAGATCGAGCGTCAGATCATGGCGGGCACGCTCACGCCCGGCACCAAGCTCAACGAAATCGAGGTGGCCGGGCGCCTGGGGGTGTCGCGGGGGCCGGTGCGTGAAGCGTTTCGCGCACTGGAAGAAGCCGGGTTACTGCGCACGGAGAAAAATCGCGGCGTGTTCGTGCGGGTCATCTCCCTGGAAGAGGCCGAGGAGATTTACGCGCTGCGCGGCGTGCTCGACGAATACGTGGCGCGTACGCTGGCCGAGACGATCGCGTCGGAGCAGCTCACGCGGTTGCGCGAATCCGTCGAGGCAATGCACCGCGCGGTGGAGGCGGGGGACAGCGAGGCGTACTACCGGTTGAACCTGGCGTTTCACGATGCGCTTGTGGAGATGGTGGGCAATCGCAAGTTGCTCGAGACCTACCGCCGTCTGGTCAAGGAACTGAGCCTGTTCCGTCACGAGGCGCTGACGGCGGACACGTCCGCGCCGCCGAAGTCGGAGCGAGAACACCGCGACATCGTGAGCGCCATTGCCTCACGCGACCCCGAGCGCGCGGCGCAGGTCACCCGCGAGCACCTCTCGCGCGGCCGCGCCCGCATTCGCGAAGCCCTGGCGCGTGCGCCGGGAGGGGGCACGCAGGCGAAGGCGGGCTGATTGCGCCCGCGCCCATCGATGCACCGATTGTGTTGAACACCCGGCCGCCGGCAGGCCGTCGCCCCCAACGACGATGCCTGCGGCAGTCACCCAGTGGCGCTTGAGGAGATCCGACGTGACCCAGCCCGTACAGATTCAAGTGAACGGCCGCCAGTACCGGCTGCCGCAACAGCCGACCGTCATCGTGTGTGTCGACGGCTGCCAGTTCGAATATCTCGAAGCGGCCGCGGCCGCCGGAGTGGCACCTTATCTTGCGCATCTGCTCAACGAGGGCGCCGTTTTTCAGGGCGACTGCGTGGTGCCGTCGTTCACGAACCCGAACAACCTGTCGATCGTGACGGGGGCGCCGCCTGCCGTGCACGGTATCTGCGGCAATTACTTCTTTGATCCATCCGCCGACGGTGGGCGTGGCGCCGAGGTCATGATGAACGACCCGGCCTACCTGCGCGCGGGCACCGTGCTGGCTGCCGCCGCGGACGCCGGCGCCAGCGTGGCCGTGGTGACGGCGAAGGACAAGCTGCGCAAGCTGCTCGGGTACCGCATGAAGGGCATCTGTTTCTCCTCGGAGAAAGCCGATCAGGTCACGCTTGGCGAGAACGGCATCGAAGACGTGCTCGGTCTGGTCGGCATGCCGGTGCCGGATGTCTATAGCGCCGAGCTCTCGGAGTTCGTGTTCGCGGCGGGTGTGCGCCTGCTGGAGACGCGCCGGATCGACCTGATGTATCTCTCGACGACCGACTACGTACAGCACAAGTGGGCGCCGGGCACGCAGGGGGCGAACGCGTTCTACGCCATGATGGACAAGTACCTGCGTCGCATGGACGAACTGGGCGCGGTGATCGGTCTGACGGCCGATCACGGGATGAATGCCAAGCACGATCCGGCGACCGGGCAACCCAACGTCGTCTACCTGCAGGATCTGCTCGACGACTGGTTGGGCAAGGGCGTGGAGGCTGGCGGTGCGCGCGTGATTCTGCCGATCACGGATCCCTACGTGGTGCATCACGGCGCGCTGGGTTCATACGCCACGATCTACCTGCCGGGCGAAGTCGATCGCGACGCCATTCGCGCGCGCATCGCCGCGCTGCCGGGTATCGACGTCGTGCTGACCAATTCGGAAGCGTGCGCGCGTTTTGAACTGCCGCCCGATCGCGTGGGCGACCTCGTGGTCGTGAGCGATCAGTCGGTCGTGCTCGGCACGAGCGCGAGCCGCCACGACCTGACCGGGCTGACCGTGCCGCTGCGCTCGCACGGTGGCATCTCGGAGCAGACGGTGCCCTTGCTCTTCAACCGCAAGACCGAAGGCATTCCGGGCAAGGCGCGCCTGCGCAACTTCGACATTCTCGATGTGGCGCTGAACCACGTCTGACGCGCGACCGATGCCGCATCCGAACGATTTTTGATGAGAACCAACGGCGCGCAAACCTCGTCATGTTTGCGCGGCCGGGCCCCTGTCCAGCTGGATACGCTGTGGAGAACCCCATGAACGCGCCGCACAAGCTGCACCCCGAATTCCGCGCCGAAGCGCTTCGCATCGGTGGCGAGAAAGTGACCCGCGAACGGATCATCGAAGTCTTCAATCCGTACTCGGGCGACCTCGTCGGCACCGTGCCGAAAGCGTCGCTCGACGACGTGCGACGCGCGTTCTCGATCGCCAAGCAATTCCGCTCCACGCTCACGCGTTTCGAGCGCGCGAATATCCTCGAGAAGGCTGCCGCGTTGCTGCGTGAGCGCACCCCGCAGGCGGCAGCCATCATCACGATGGAGTCGGGGTTGTGCCAAAAAGATGCCGTCTACGAAATCGGCCGCGTGGCCGACGTACTCGGCTTTGCCGCCGGCGAGGCGCTCAAGGACGATGGGCAGGCGTTCTCGTGCGATCTCACGCCCCATGGCAAAAAGCGTCGCGTGGTCACGCAGCGCGAGCCGCTACTGGGCGCGATCTCGGCCATCACGCCATTCAATCACCCCATGAATCAGGTGGCGCACAAGGTGGCACCGTCGATCGCGACCAATAACCGCATGGTGCTCAAGCCATCCGAGAAGGTGCCGCTCTCGGCGTACTACCTGGCCGACACACTGTACGAGGCGGGACTGCCGCCGGAGATGCTGCAGGTCATCACGGGCGATCCGATGGAGATCGCCGATGAGCTGATCACCAACGAGAACATCGACCTGATCACGTTCACGGGCGGTGTGTCGATCGGCAAGTACATTGCGTCGAAGGCGGGGTATCGGCGCATCGTGCTGGAGCTCGGGGGCAACGACCCGCTGATCGTCATGGAAGACGCCGATCTCGATCGCGCCTCCGATCTCGCGGTGCAGGGCTCGTACAAGAACTCCGGCCAACGCTGCACGGCGGTCAAGCGCATGCTCGTGCATCAGGACATCGCCGCCCGGTTCACCGAGCTGGTGGTGGAGAAGACCCGCGCATGGAAATACGGCGATCCGGCCGACGGCAACAACGACATGGGTACGGTCATCGACGAAGCGGCGGCCCGCCTGTTCGAAGCGCGCGTGAACGAAGCGGTCGCACAGGGGGCGCGGCTGTTGGTGGGAAATCACCGCGACGGCGCGCTGTATTCGCCCACCGTCATCGATCGTGTCGATCCGAAAATGACCGTGGTGCGAGAGGAGACGTTCGGTCCGGTATCGCCGATCATCACGTTCGGCAGCATCGACGAGGCCATCGCCATCTCCAACGGCACCGCCTTCGGCTTGTCCTCGGGGGTGTGCACGAACCGGCTCGACTACGTGACGCGCTTCACCAACGAGCTGCAGGTCGGCACCGTGAACGTCTGGGAAGTGCCCGGCTACCGCATCGAACTGACGCCGTTCGGCGGCATCAAGGATTCGGGGCTGGGCTACAAGGAGGGTGTGCAGGAGGCAATGAAAAGCTTCACCAACACCAAGACCTTCACGTTGCCCTGGGGAATTTGAAGCCGTCAGGGGGGCGGTGGTATGCGCAGGGGAAGCGGGGGTGGCCGGAAGACCGACCACCCGTCTGTCCCCCTTACGCAACAAGGGTTGGCAGAATCGAGCCGAAAATTGTGACAATTTGATGACACGATTGTTGCAGTGATCGATTTGGTGTACGGTGTACCGATTGGGGATACGCATGACGCGTGAACTTCATACGCATCCCGACGCCAGTGATGGACTGACGCGGGATGCCGGTTTGGCAAACCAGTGGGCGCGTCATGCCGGCGGCGCAGGGCGTCGCCAGTCCCGTCGACAAGAAGATCACGGAACACTGGCATGCTGACTCTACTCAACCTCCTTTCCGGCGTGGCGATGCTGATTTGGGGTACGCATATCGTGCGTACCGGCGTGCTGCGCGTCTACGGCGCCGATCTGCGGCGCATTCTTTCGCACAGCATTTCCAACCGTTTCCTTGCCTTCGCGGCCGGCGTGCTCGTCACGGGCCTCGTGCAGAGCAGCAACGCCACGGCGTTGATCGTGTCGTCATTCGGCGCGCAGGGGCTCATTGCACTGGCGCCGGCGTTGTCGATCATGCTGGGGGCCGACGTCGGGACGGCGCTCATGGCGCGGGTGCTGACGTTCGACCTGCACTGGCTTTCGCCGCTATTGATCTTCTTTGGCGTCATCTTCTTTCTGTCGCGCAAGCAGACGCGCGCGGGCCAGCTCGGGCGCGTGTCGATCGGGCTCGGTCTGATCGTTCTCGCGTTGCAACTGATCGTGGCGGCGACCACGCCGATGACCGAAGCCGCGGGCGTGAAGGTGTTGTTCGGCTCGCTCACGGGCGACGTGATGCTCGATACGCTGATCGGCGCGCTCTTTGCGATGGTGTCGTATTCGAGTCTGGCGGCGGTACTGCTTACGGCAACGCTGGCGTCTTCGGGGGTGATTTCGCTCAAGGTCGCGCTGTGCCTGGTGATCGGCGCGAATCTGGGCAGCGGCATGCTGGCCATGCTCACGTCGGCAGGGCAGAACGCCGCGGGTCGTCGCGTGGTGTTCGGTAGTCTCATCTTCAAGTTGATCGGGTGCGTGCTGGTGCTGCCGTTCGTCGACTATGCGCCGCATCTCGTGGCCTGGATCTCCGACGCGCCCGCGCAGGCCGTCGTCAATTTCCATGTGTTGTACAACCTGATTCGCTGCCTGGTGTTTCTCGCGTTCACCGAACCGATGGCACGGCTTTGCGAGCGCCTGCTCGCCGAGAAGCCAGAGGCCGACGGCACCACGCGTGCGCGCCATCTTGACGAAAGTGCGCTGGAGATGCCGTCGCTCGCGCTGGCCAACGCCACGCGCGAAACGTTGCGCATGGGCGACATCGTCGAGCAGATGCTCAACGGTCTGCTCGACGTGATTCGCAGCAACGACGTGGTGCGCGCCAGGGAGACGCGGCGGCTGGACGACGACGTCGACCATCTCTATACCGCGGTGAAGCTGTATCTCACGCGCGTGTCGCGCGAGAACCTGAGCGAGCAGGACAGCCGTCGCTGGACCGACATCATCTCGCTCACGATCAACCTGGAACATGCCGGTGACATCATCGAGCGCATGGTGACCGAGGTCGAGGAGAAGAAGATCTCGCACAAGCTGTCGTTCTCGGAGGCTGGCCTGCAGGAGATCTGCGACATGCATGCGCGTCTGGTGACCAACCTGCAACTGGGCCTGTCGGTGTTCCTGAATACCGATCTCAAGAGCGCGCAGCGCCTGATGGCCGAAAAGGAGAGCTTCCGCGATCTCGAGCGTGCCTATTCGTACACGCACCTGAATCGGCTGGCGGGCCAGTCGGTGCAGAGCATTGAGACGAGTTCGCTGCATCTGGACATCATCAGCGACATGAAGCGTCTCAACTCGCTGTTCTGCTCCACGGCCTATCCGGTGCTCGACGACGCCGGCGCGCTGCGCAAGAGCCGCATGCGTGACAAGCCCAAGGATGCGACCAAGCCGCCCAAGGAAGCGAAGGCGTCCAAGCTGGCGGCGCTCGCCGATGTCGCGACGGCAGCCGCCCCCGGATCTCGCGACGACAACGAGAGTTCACACGATGGCCCTGAGCCTGCCGGACATCCGCACCCTGTTCGATAAATTCGGTTCGCTCGCGTACAGCGGCGAGCCCGTCACCCAACTGGAGCACGCGCTGCAATGCGGCGCGCTTGCCGAAAGCGAGGGCGCCGACGAGGCGCTCGTCGCGGCAAGCTTCCTCCACGACCTCGGCCATCTGCTCAATCTTCAGGGCGAAACGCCCACCGAGCGCGGCATCGACGATCTGCACCAGTATTACGCGTTGCCTTTTCTGAGGCCGCTGTTCGGCGACGCCGTGCTCGATCCGATTCGCCTGCATGTGGACGCCAAGCGATGCCTGTGTGCCATCGATGCGGCGTATTTCGGCCAATTGTCCGCGGACTCCGTTCGCAGCCTGACATTGCAGGGCGGGGTGTTCAGCGACGAGCAGGCGCGCGCATTCCTCGAGCGCGAGCATGCCGATGCGGCGTTGCGCCTGCGCCGATGGGACGATCGTGCCAAGGTGGCCGGTCTGGCCACACCGTCGCTCGATCACTTCATGGCGGTGCTCACGCGTGTGACGTTGCAATAGCGGTGGGGGGAGTGGTGCGCAAGCGCGGGCCGGTCAGCGCGGCAAACGCGCCCGCCACGCCGCAGGCAGCAGGCGCAGCACCGCGGCGCGCGAGGGTTTCCAGAACACGGAGAGCAACAGCAGCGCCCCGCCGACCACGACGGCGACCAGTGGCAGCGACATTGGCGCGAGGTCGTAGGACTGTCCCGGAAGATCGCCGCCGACCGGCGATGGCGTGACCATCAGGCGCAGCATCGCGCTCATCACGTACAACAGCGACGAGAGCATCAGCGCGCGCCGGTCGATCGCAAGCGACACCGCGGTGAGCACGAGGAACACGGCGATCACGGCGCCCGGATGATGCGGGGCAAGCATCCAGAAGATCGGATGGGTGACCATGCAGGCGGCGAGCAGGTGGAGCCAGAAGGCGACGTCCGAGCGGATCGTGGTGCGTTGCGGATCCTGTGCGTCCCAACGCAGCGCCCAGACGAAGATCGCAAGGCCGGCCACGATGTTGGCGACAAGCAGCCAGCCGACGGCCTGCTCGTCGAGCACGAGCGCATGCGCCCACGCAACGATCACCACGCCCGCCAGACCCATGGCGATGACGGCGGGAACGCGGAACCGCCACCAGTACAGTGCGGCAGCCAGGAGCGTGCACGCGGAGGTGGCGGCAAGCGTCCACAGGCTCATCGAGGCCCGCACCGTCTCGCTACCCTGATGCATGAGCGATGCGTTGCCGAAGCCGAGCAACGCGGCGGTGCTCACGAAACTGAAGGCGAAGCACAACGCGGGCAAGGCCATGCGACGACGCCGCACGAAGATCTCGGAGAGGCCCCACGTGATGGCTGTCGCGATCAGCATCTGCAGCCAGGAGGGAAGCCCCCCGGTCAGGAATAGCGTGCCGAAGGAGAGCAACCACGCTGCGATCACGACGAAGATGTCGTTGAAGCTGGTGACAAGTCGCAACGGCTCGTCGTCGATGCGTTGCGGCGTCGGAAGGCTCGATTCAGCGGCAGGCTGGGCGGCGGAGGGGGCAGGTGCGGTCATGGTGAGCGGCGTATCGGCTGATTGGTGTATCGGCGAAGGGGGCGATGAGATATCCCTGAGACGGATCTTCGCAGATAAATATCCCGCCCTTTGCATGCCGCTGCCGTGATTTGTGACATGGCTTGCGCGCGGGGGCGCCGTCTCCCAAACGGCTGGCGTTTGACGCCGACCCCGCGCGCCGTCAGCGCGCCTGCCGCTCAACTTTCGGGCGGCCTTCGGACGCGCCTCAGCCGGCCAGTGCCGTCGCCTCGATCTCGACGGCCAGGCCGTGACTGAGCCCTGGCACGGGAACCACGGCCCGGGCGGGCTTTGCGCTGCCGGCCCACGCGGCGTAGACCTCGTTGAATGCGCCCCAGTCGTCCACGTTGGTGATGTACGCGCGCACCTGCACCAGACGGCTCACGCTCGTGCCGCACGCGTTCAGGATCGCCCCCACGTTCTCCAGCGCCTGCCGCGCCTGCTCGGCGAAGGGGGCATCGACCAGGCGTTCGCCATCGGGGGTGATCGGCAACTGTCCCGACACGAACACGAAGCCCCCCGCGCAAACGCCGTGCGAATAGTGTCCGCGGGGCGGCTGCAGCGCGGGAGCGTTGATCGATTCGATACCGCGTTCGCGCGTGCTCATGCGGCCTCCCCGAGCGTGAGTTTCGCGAAGCGCGCCATGTCGACGTTGCCGCCCGACAGGAGGACGCCCACACGCTTGCCCCGCACGTCGATCTTCTTCTGCAGGACCGCGGCCGCCGCGAGGCACCCGGTAGGTTCGACGACGATCTTCATGCGACTGGCGAAGAACTGCATCGTGTGCACGAGTTCGTCATCGGTCACGGTCAGGATGTCGTCGACCAGCGAGTGGATCACGGGAAAGGTCAGCGCGCCGAGATGCTGCGTTTGCGCGCCGTCGGCGATCGTTCGCGGCGTGTCGATGTGAACGATGGCGCCGCTTCGGAAACTTTGCTGACCGTCGTTGCCCGCTTCGGGCTCAACCCCGTAGATCTCGATGTTCGGATTGAGCGCACGCGCGGCGATCGCGCTGCCCGAGAGCAGCCCGCCGCCGCCGAGACAGACCACCAGCGTGTCGAGCTCGCCGGCATCTTCGATCAGCTCCTTGGTCGCCGTGCCCTGGCCGGCCATCACATGCGGATGGTCGTAGGGGGGGATCAGCGTCATGCCGCGCTCGCTCGCCAGGCGCTTCGACAAGGCTTCGCGATCTTCCTGATAGCGGTCGTACAGGATCACTTCCGCCCCGTAGCCGCGAGTGGCGTCGATCTTCATCTGCGGCGCATCCTGCGGCATCAGGATGACGGCCGGCACGCCGAGTTCCCGAGCGGACAAGGCGATGGCCTGTGCATGGTTGCCCGACGAGAACGCCAGCACGCCGGCCCGCTTCTGCTCGGCGGTGAATTGCGAAATCGCGTTGTAGGCGCCGCGGAACTTGAAGGCACCCATGCGCTGGAAGTTCTCCGCCTTGAAGAACAGGCTGGCGCCGGTCATGGCGTCTGCCGTGCGCGAAGTGAGCACGGGCGTGCGGTGGGCGGCTTCGCGAATCCGGTCGTGAGCGGCGACGACGTCGCCGTAGGTGATCGCCAACGGGGTGGGGGTCATGATGCGCCTTTCGGGTCGGTGAGGTAGGTGTACACGGTCGAGCGCGCCACACCGAGCGTACGCGCGACTTCCGCATGCGCATGACGCAGATCGAGCAGGCCGCGCGCTTCGACGAGACGGATTGCCTCGCGGCGTTGCGTCAGCGTGAGGCCCAGGGGTGTCGTGTTGCGCTGGGCCGCGAAATCGGCAATCAGCGGGGCGATGTCGTCGAGTCGGCGAGTGGCGAGCGTCTCGCGCACCGGCGCGGGCGTTTGCGCCGACACGCTGACCAGTTGCTGCACGCTGGACGCTGCGGCGGCGAGCATGGAAATGTCCATGTTCAGGCAAATCGCGCCGACGTACTCGCCACGACTGTTCTTCAGCCCAATGGACGTGCTCTTGGCCGGACGTCCATCGGGAAACCGGTTCGCATAGTTGGCGATGACTTCCGGGAAAGCCGGATCGGCAATCCGGGCGAGGCCCATTTCGGTGACCGCGTCACCGGGTTGGCGACCCGACAAATTGTTGGCGATGGCCACGACTGCGTTGTCCGGATCGGTCAGGTCGTGCAGCACCACCTCGACGAGCGGCGCGAACGTCTGCCCGAGTGCCTCGACGATCTTGCGCCCCTCGCGCAGCAGCAGCGCGTTTTCGTCGAGCTTGCCCGCGCCGACAATGGATTTGGTGGATTTCATGATTTGACATTATGTCATTAAGTGACGAAATGTCAAATCCAGGGCGGAAAAAACGCCCGTGGACCGTCCTGACCCGCTGCCTGGCGCAATCGCGAGATTGCGCCAGGCACTAAGGGGTCGGGCGACGCACGGGCGTTCGTCTCAGACGAGTTGTTTGTCGGCGAGCTCGCTCTTGAGGTAGCCGTAATAGATGGGCGCGGCGATGAGTCCGGGCAGACCGAACGCTGCCTCCATCACGATCATCGCGAGCAGCAACTCCCATGCGCGCGACTGGATCTGGGTGCCGACGATGCGCGCATTCAGGAAGTACTCGAGCTTGTGGATGACGATCAGGAACACGAGCGCTCCGATCGCCACGTAAAGCGACATCGACAGCCCCAGCACCACGATGAACGTATTCGAGATGAGGTTGCCGATGACCGGCAACAGCCCGACCACGAAGGTCACGATGATCATCGTCTTGCGCAGCGGCAGGTGAACGCCGAACATCGGCAGCACCGCGAGCAGGAAGATGCCGGTAAAGAGCGTATTGATGGCCGAGATCTTCACCTGCGCGAACACGATGCGGCGAAAGGCGTCGCCGAACAGCGTGACGCGGCGCGTGAGCGCTGCGGCCAGCGGGCGCATGTGCTGGACGGGGCGCACCGACGAGAGTGCCACGAGCGCGCCGAGTACGAGCCCGACGATAATGTGCACCATCGCGTTGAGCGCTTCCTTGCCGACCAGCGACATCTCCTGAGTGTGATCCTTGAGATACCCCGTGATGGCCTGGTGGATGTCGTCGGTATCGGCGGGAAGCCGCGCCGTCACCCACGCGGGCAGTTGGCTGCGCGCCTGTTCGAGCGCGTCCATCATGCGGCCGTTGATGTGCTCGAGATGCCCGGCGTCGTTGCGGAAAAAGGCAATGATCCCGAAGATGAGCGCGGTCATCAGCGCCACGATGACGGCCGAGAGCAGCGCCACGGCGGCCAGCCGCGCCCAATCGCTGGAGATGCGCAGTTGCAGGCGCGGGCTGAGCACGTGCACGAGCTGATAGACCACCATGCCCGCGAGCACTACCGAGAGCAGATGGATGCCGAGAATGAGCCACAGGCCCACGGCGGCGAATACGTAGCTCGCCAGTTCGACCCAGAAATTCCGGTCCGGATTCCAGCCAGATCGCGATTCCATGCAATGACGTCCTTTATAAGCGCTTCGTCGTGATGGCGCGGCTCACTTCGTTCGCGCGAGCAGCGGGGCGAGATACTTCCCGGTGAAACTGGCCTTGTTGGCAGCCACTTGTTCGGGCGTGCCCTGCGCGATGATCTGCCCGCCCCCCGCACCGCCTTCGGGGCCGAGATCGATCACCCAGTCTGCCGTTTTGATCACGTCGAGATTGTGCTCGATGATGACGACCGTATTGCCCTGGTCGCGCAGGCGATGAATCACGGTGAGGAGCAGTTCGATGTCGTGAAAATGCAGTCCAGTAGTCGGTTCGTCAAGGATGTACAGCGTGCGGCCCGTATCGCGCTTGGAGAGTTCGAGCGAGAGCTTCACGCGCTGTGCTTCGCCGCCCGAGAGCGTGGTGGCCGACTGGCCCAGTCGAATGTAGCCCAGGCCTACGTCGAGCAGTGTCTTGAGCTTGCGCGCCACGACCGGCACCGGCTTGAAGAACTCGTGCGCCTGCTCGACCGTCATGTCGAGGACTTCCGAGATGTTGCGGCCCTTGTACTGCACTTCGAGCGTTTCGCGGTTGTAGCGCTTGCCGTGGCAGACGTCGCAGGGCACGTACACGTCCGGCAGGAAGTGCATTTCGACCTTGATGACGCCGTCGCCCTGACAGGCCTCGCAACGCCCGCCCTTCACGTTGAACGAGAAGCGGCCCGGATCGTAACCGCGTTCCTTGGCGGCGGGCACGCCCGCGAAGAGCTCGCGAATCGGCGTGAAAACGCCCGTGTACGTGGCCGGGTTCGAGCGCGGCGTGCGGCCGATCGGGGACTGGTCGACATTGATGACCTTGTCGAAGTGCTCGAGTCCATCGATCTGTTCGTACGGTGCCGGCTCGGCCGACGACCCGTAGAGATGGCGCGCGACGGCGTGGTAAAGCGTATCGTTGATCAGCGTCGACTTGCCCGATCCGGAAACGCCCGTCACGCAGGTGAGCAGACCGACCGGCAGATCCAGATTGACGTGCTTGAGGTTGTTCCCCGTGGCGTCGACGATGCGCAGGTGGTCCTCGCCGGGGGCATGTCGCTCGGCTGGCACTTCGATGCGGCGCGCGCCCGACAGGTACTGCCCGGTGAGCGATTCCGGCGCGCTTTCGATCTGCGCGGGGCTGCCTTGCGCGATCACTTTCCCGCCGTGAATGCCGGCGCCGAGTCCCATGTCGACGACGTAGTCGCTCGCGAGAATCATGTCCTCGTCGTGCTCCACCACGATGACCGAGTTGCCGAGGTCGCGCAGGTGCTTGAGCGTGCCGATGAGGCGGTCGTTGTCACGCTGGTGCAGCCCGATCGAGGGTTCGTCCAGCACGTACATCACGCCTGTGAGGCCGGACCCGATCTGCGATGCGAGACGAATGCGCTGCGCTTCGCCGCCCGAGAGCGTGTCGGCGCTGCGCTCGAGCGACAGGTAGTCCAGTCCGACGTTGTTCAGGAACGAGAGCCGCGCCACGATTTCCTTCACGATCTTGTCGGCGATCTCGCGCTTGGCGCCATGCAGCACCAGCTCGTGGAAATAGCCGAGTGCGTCGCGCAGCGGCAGGTTGCCGATCTCGTAGATGGCGCGAGCCTGCTTGTCTTCGCCGACCTTGACGAAGCGCGCCTCGCGGCGCAGGCGACTGCCCTCGCAATCGGGGCAGGCCCGGTTGTTCTGGTACTTGGCGAGCTCCTCGCGCACGGCGACCGAGTCGGTCTCGCGATAGCGGCGCTCCAGATTCGGGATGATGCCTTCGAACGCATGCGAGCGCACCGACGTGCGGCCCTTCTCGTTCACGTAGGTGAACGGGATCTCCTGCTCGCCGGAGCCGTACAGCACGATCTTCTGCGTGGCCTCGGGCAAGTCCTCGAACGGCGTGTCGACGTCGAAGTCGTAGAACGCCGCCAGGCTTTGCAGCATCTGGAAGTAGAACTGATTGCGACGATCCCAGCCCTTGATCGCGCCGGAAGCGAGCGAGAGCGCGGGGAAGGCCACGACCCGTTTCGGGTCGAAGAACGTCATCTGTCCCAGACCGTCGCAGGTCGGGCAGGCGCCCATCGGGTTGTTGAACGAGAACAGGCGCGGCTCGAGCTCCTGGAGCGAATACGAGCACACCGGGCAGGCGAACTTGGAGCTGAAGACGTGCTCCTTGTCGGTGTCCATCTCGAGCGCGACGGCGCGTCCGTCGGCCAGACGCAGTGCCGTCTCGAACGACTCCGCAAGACGTTGCTTGAGATCGGCGCGCACCTTCACGCGGTCGATCACCACGTCGATCGAATGCTTCTCCGTCTTCTTGAGCTTGGGCAGCGCGTCGATGTCGTAGACGCGTGCGGTGCCCTCGTTTGCCGCGCCGCCACCCGACCGAATGCGAAAGCGCACGAAGCCTTGCGCCTGCATCGAATCGAACAGGTCCGCATGTTCCCCTTTGCGATCGACGACGATCGGCGCGAGGATCATGAGCTTGGTGTCTTCGGGCAGCGCGAGCACGGCGTCGACCATCTGCGAGACGCTCTGCGATTCGAGCGGCAGGCCATGATCGGGGCAGTAGGGCGTGCCCACGCGGGCGTACAGCAGGCGCAGGTAATCGTGGATTTCCGTGACGGTGCCGACCGTCGAGCGCGGATTGTGCGACGTGGCCTTCTGTTCGATGGAAATCGCGGGCGAGAGGCCCTCGATGAGGTCGACATCCGGCTTTTCCATCAGTTGCAGGAACTGACGGGCATACGCCGAAAGGCTCTCGACATAGCGGCGCTGACCTTCCGCGTAGAGCGTGTCGAAGGCGAGCGACGACTTGCCGGAGCCGGACAGGCCAGTGATCACGACCAGCTGGTGACGCGGCAGGTCGAGATTGACGTTCTTGAGGTTGTGGGTGCGTGCCCCACGAATACGAATGGTTTCCATTGACGGTTCCGGGTCGTCGCCGAGGAATCCGCGCGGCGAATTGTCGCGGGGCGGTTTCCGGCCCCCAAGAGTCCGAATTTCCCGGGACGTCGCGCCATGTCCACGCGGCATTGGCCGGGCGTCGACGCGGCAGGCGGCGGGAGCGGTCGGGCGGGCCGCTGGGGGGAAATCCGGGCGGCTAAACCTGCTAATATACCTAAGTTTGATTGCCAGGGCTGAACCGGCTGACGGGCTGTCTCGCACGGCACAACGGCCAGCGACTCAGATGGGGACGAACCGCCCGAAATCCAGAGGCTCGGACCGGTCGCCGGCTTGGGTGCGATGCTTGCGCCGCACGGACGGCTGACACGGCGCCCGGGGCCGCGAACATCGGACGGTGCCGAGGCGGCTCGACAGCCAAACTGATAGCGAAACCCATCCGGCGAGCGCTTTTTCCATCTCTCAGGACGTAATGTCTACCGATTCCGTGACTTCCGCTTCTCCTGCCTCGACACGCGGCCGAGGGGGCCGCATGACCCCGCTAGAAGTGCGCGCGAGTGCGTCGCTCGCGGGGATCTTCGCGCTGCGCATGCTCGGCCTGTTTCTCATCATGCCGGTGTTCTCCGTGTTCGCGCAGACCCTGCCGGGCGGCAACAACACGTTTCTCGTGGGACTGGCCATCGGCATCTATGGTCTGACGCAGTCGCTGCTTTACATTCCGTACGGCTGGGCGTCCGACCGACTGGGGCGCAAGCCCGTCATTGTCTTCGGGCTGATCGTGTTTGCCATCGGGTCGCTGGTGGCGGCGATGGCGCACGATCTGACGTGGATCATCGTTGGTCGGGCGATTCAGGGGGCGGGGGCGATTTCGTCGGCGGTCATGGCCTGTGTGGCGGACCTCACGAGCGACGCCAACCGCACCAAGGCGATGGCGATGATCGGCGGGAGCATTGGAATCTCGTTCGCCGTGGCGATCGTCTGCGCGCCGTTCCTGTATCACTGGCTCGGCATGAGCGGGCTGTTCTCGGCCATTGGCATTCTGGCGGTACTGGCGATCTTCGTCGTGCTGTGGGTCGTGCCCACGCCGCCGGCCCATCCGAAGGCGGGACCGGCGCCGTTCTCGGAGGTGCTCCACAACCCCGAGCTGTTGCGCCTGAACTTCGGTGTGTTCATCCTGCACGCCACGCAGACCGCGCTGTTCGTGGCGATGCCGCGCATGCTCGTCGCGGCGGGCTTGCCGGTGGCGCAGCACTGGGAGGTCTATTTGCCGGTCATGGGGCTGTCGTTCGTGGCGATGGTGCCGGCGATCATTGCGGCGGAAAAGCGCGGCAAGATGAAGGCGGTGCTGCTCTCGGCGATCGCGCTGGTGGCGGTGGCGCAGGTGGCGTTGGGCGAGTTGCCGCCGACGGTGGGCGTGATCGCCGGGGTGCTGTTCGTGTACTTTCTGGGCTTCAATGTGCTCGAGGCGTCGCAGCCGTCGCTGGTGTCGAAGCTGGCGCCGGGGCAGCGCAAGGGCGCGGCGGTGGGCGTCTACAATACGACCCAGGCACTCGGATTGTTCACCGGTGGCGCGCTTGGGGGGTATCTGATGACCCACTTCGGACAAAACGCAATCTTCATGACCTGTGCGGCCGGGGTTTTGGTGTGGCTTATAATCGCCGCACCGATGAGGACGCCAGCGCCTCGTCAATCCTGAACGGATTTCAGCAATACCGGAGAAAGATTTATGGCATCAGTCAACAAAGTGATCCTGGTCGGCAACCTTGGCGCCGACCCCGAAGTCCGCTACATGCCGAGCGGCGATGCGGTCGCGAACATCCGCCTGGCCACGACCGACCGATACAAGGACAAGCAGTCCGGCGAGTTCAAGGAAATGACGGAATGGCACCGCGTGTCGTTCTTCGGCCGGCTCGCGGAAATCGTCAATGAGTACCTGAAGAAGGGCTCGTCGGTGTATATCGAAGGCCGTATCCGCACGCGCAAGTACCAGGCGCAGGACGGCACGGACCGTTACAGCACGGAAATCGTGGCGGACCAGATGCAGATGCTCGGTGGCCGCAGCGGCGGCGGTGAAGGTGGCGGCGGTGGCGGCTACTCGCGCGGTGGTGGCGACGAGGGCGGCGGCGGTGGCGGTGGCTATTCGCGTGGCGGTGGTGGTGGCGGTGGCCGTCAGCAGGCGCCGGCCAAGCCGTCCGGCGGTTTCGACGACATGGACGACGATATTCCGTTCTGACCGCCAGACTAGTCCGTGAGAATTGCGAGAGGCCCGTATCCCGTCCGGATACGGGCTTTTTGTTTGTGGGACGACGTCCGAGGGCGCGACCCCGGGCGTCACGCCGGTTACGGTGAGCGTTTGCGTCGGCTTGGGCGAAGCGGCTGCGGTCCCCGCACGTCCGAGGCTTCTCGTGCCACACGCGAAGACGCGCAGTGTCTGCCGGCATGGCGAAGTCGATGACCGGTAGAATCGAGGGCATTCCCTCGTCAGCCGTTTCACCGCCATGCTTGCGCACGCCTTTGCCCCGTTCGAGACAACCATTGCCGCCGTCCTCGACGCGCTGGGCATCAACACGCAGGATCCGCAAGCCGACGGTTCGCCCGATGGCACGCCTGATGGCGCCCACGATGCCTCGCATCTGATTCGCGTCTGGAAGCTTGTGAAGGAGATTGCGGCGAGCGCCCGGGCCGCCGATCTCGAGATGCTTGCCGTGGCTACGGTCTTGCACGATTGCGTGCCGGTGGAGAAGCACGATCCGCGTCGCGCGTTGGCGTCGCGGTTGTCCGCCGACAAGGCAAGCGCGGTCCTGCACGCGATGGGTTGGGAGGCGGCGCGCATCGACGCCACGGCGCATGTGATCGAGGCGCACAGCTTTTCGGCCGGGATCACGCCTCGCTCGTTCGAAGCCCAGGTGCTGCGCGATGCCGACCGGCTCGATGCGATCGGCGCCATCGGCATTGCGCGCACGTTCTACGTGGCCGGCCGCATGGGCTCGCGCCTGTACGCACCCCTGGACCCGTTCGCCGCGCAACGCCCGCTCGACGACCGCCGCTATGCGCTCGATCACTTCGAGACGAAACTCTTCCGACTGGTCGACGGCCTCCTCACGCCGGCCGCGCGGGCCATTGCCGAACGACGCGTCGCCACCATGCGCGCCTTCGTCGACGCGCTGCGCGAGGAAATTGCGCCGCAGGCATGAGCACCGCCTAAGCGGCTACTTCCCGACAACCGCGTCCAGCGGCACTTCCAGACCGACCTTCACGTTGCTCATCGAGACGAGCGTCTTGAAACGCTTGACGTTGTTGCTCTCGAAAAAGAGCGAGCGGGTGAGTTCGGTGTACTGCGCCATATTCCGGACCACCATGATCACCACGAAGTCGCACTCGCCCGCGACGTAGTAACACTGTTGGACCTGCGGGCACGCCAGGAAACTGCGCTTCATCGCATCGAGCAGGTCGAGCCGCTCGTTCTCGACTTCTACCTCGGTGATGATGGTGAGCGGATAGCCGACGCTCGCCGGATCGATGCGCGAGGCGGTACCGCACGTCACACCTTCGTCGGCGAGTTTCTTCAGGCGTCGGTTGACGGCCGCGGACGACAGGTTCACCCGCGCGCCGAGCGCGTGCTGCGGTGTCGTGGCGTCCTGCTGAATCGCCGCGAGCAGGGCGATGTCGTAACTGTCGAGGCTCATGGTGCGCAATAAAAATTCGATTGCAGGCGACAAAACGCGAAAATCGTACGCATGCCGCGGAATATTATTCAGGCTTGACGATGATACTCCGCCAGCGTCGACACTCCCATCGACGAGCGCGACACCCGAGACTTTCCCATGCCCCAGACGAATCCTTCCGGCACGCTCGAACTCAATGGCGCGCGCCTGTTGCAGCAACTTCGCGAGCTCGGGGAGATCGGCGCCGATCCCGTGGCGGGCGGGCGCACTCGCGTGGCGCTGACCGACGACGAAAAAGCGGGCCGCGATCAGGTCGTCGCCTGGATGCGCGAACTTGATCTCGACGTGCAGATCGACCGTATCGGCAACATCTTCGGCACGCTGGCGTCGTCGAATCCGACGGCGCGCCCGCTCATGATGGGGTCGCACATCGACACCGTGGTCAACGCCGGTGCGCTCGACGGCTGCTACGGAGTACTGGGTGGCCTCGCGGTCGCGCGCGCCTTTCGCGATGCCGGCATCGTGCCGTCTCGTCCGATCACGGTGGCGGCATTCACGAACGAGGAGGGTGCCCGCTTTCATCCCGACATGATGGGGTCGCTGGTGCATGCGGGCGGCTTGCCTCTCGATGAAGCGCTCGACGCCATCGGCACTGACGGCGCGCGTCTGGGCGACGAACTCGTGCGCATCGGCTACGCGGGCGAAATGGTACCGGGCACGCTGGTGCCGCACGAGTATCTCGAACTGCATATCGAGCAGGGTCCGATCCTCGAAGCGGAGGGGTTGGAAATCGGCGTGGTGGAAAACCTGCAGGGCATTTCATGGCAGCAGGTGACGGTCCACGGCAATGCGAATCACGCGGGGACGACGCCGACGCACCTGCGCCACGATGCAGGTTACGTCGCCGCCGCCGCCGTCGCCGAGCTGCGACGCATCGCCGTCGACGCCGGCACGACGCTCGCCACCGTCGGCACGTTCAGAGTGGAGCCGGGCGTCGTCAATGTCATTCCGCGCAAAGCGGTCTTCACGGTCGACATGCGCGATCCGGACGAGCAACGCCTGGCTGCTGGCGAGGCCCGCTTCGCCGCGTATCTCGCGACGATTGCCGGGCAGGAGGGCGTGCGCATTTCGACGAAGCGTCTCGCACGCTTCTCACCCGTCGTTTTCGACGCCGGGCTGACGGACGTCATCGAGACGTGCACGAAGCGTCGCGGCTTTTCGTATCGGCGCATGACCTCGGGCGCGGGGCACGACGCGCAAATGATGGCGAGGATCGCGCCGGCGGCGATGATTTTCGTGCCGAGCCGCGGCGGCATCAGCCACAACCCGCGCGAGCATACCGACGACGATCAGCTTGTGCGCGGCGCGCAAGTCCTGCTCGACGTCGTCGCACAACGTCTGGGCGCGACGACGTAATCCCACCGCGCACCCAAGCCCGCGCCGCTACACCGAATTTTCCGGAGCCCCCCATGTTTTACGTCAACCCGCATGCCACGCGTGCGCCATATCCCGCGGATCTTCAGGACATCATGAGCATCGCGCGTGCGCAGCAAAGCCGCGAATGGCTTTCGCACTGGCAGGGCCTCGCGCCCGGAAGCACGCCGCTGCGTGCGCTGCCCGATCTCGCGGCCTCGCTCGGCGTGCGCAGCGTGCTTGTGAAGGACGAAGCGCTGCGCTCGCCGCTGGGCAGCTTCAAGGCGCTCGGTGCGCCGATCGCCCTCGTGCGCCTGTTGCTGCGGGAGTTCGCGGGGAGCCACTTCACCGCGCGCTCCCTGCTCGCCGGCGAGCACCGCGCGGCGCTCGCCGGCGTCACCGTCATTAGCGCGACGGACGGCAATCACGGCCGCGCGCTGGCTGCGGCGGCGCAGAGCATCGGCTGCCGTTGCGTGATCGTGCTGCATGCGCACGTGAGCGACGAGCGCGAGCAGGCCATCGCCGCCCATGGCGCCGAGATCGTGCGCATTGCCGGGAATTACGATGCGTCGGTGGAGACGGCGGCGGCGCTCGCCACGCGTCATGGCTGGCATGTCGTATCGGATACGTCATACGATGGCTACGAGGCGATCCCGCGCGATGTCATGCAAGGCTACGCAACGGTGGTGGCGGAAGTCGTCGAGGCGTTGATCGCGACGGCTTCGCCGGCGGACGATGCCTGCCCGGTCACGCACGTCTTTCTGCAAGGTGGCGTGGGCGGACTGGCGGCCGGTATCGTGAGTTATCTTTGGGAGCGTTGGGGCGCGTGGCGCCCGACCTTCGTGGTGGTGGAACCTGAGCAGGCCGACTGCCTGTATCAGAGTGCGATCTCGGGGCGCGCGGCGTCGGCGTCGGGTTCCGTCGACTCGGTCATGGCGGGATTGGCTTGCGGTGAGACGTCGCCGCTCGCGTGGCGATTCCTCCAGCCGTCGGTCGATGCCTTCATGACCGTGACCGATGCGCAGGCGGTCGAGGCCATGCGGCGTCTGGCGCGCGGCAGCGAGCACGACGTGCCTTTCGTGGCAGGCGAGTCGGGGGCGGCGGGGCTGGCCGGACTGATCCGGGCGGCGGCAACCCCCACCATCGCGTCGGCGATCGGCCTGACGGCGCAATCGCGCGTGTTGCTCATCAGCACCGAGGGTGCGACGGCGCCGTCCGTCTACGCGGAACTCGTCGGCGAGACGGCCGCGTCGGTCGCCGGACGTCAGCAGGCATGGATGGCGCGCTGAACGGCGCCATCGGACATCGACTCAGGGAGACGCTCGCATGACTCAGGACACCTACTTCGCCGACGCGCTCAAAAGCTGGCGCCATGCGTTCCACCGTGAGCCGGAGACCGGCTTCGAGGAGGTCGGCACGTCGCAGCGCGTGGCCACGATCCTGGAGAGCCTGGGGCTCGAGGTGCATCGCGGCATCGGCGGTACGGGCATCGTGGCGAACCTGCGGGTTGGGGAGGGGGGCGGCGCGATCGGCATCCGCGCCGACATGGACGCGCTCATGATCGCCGAGCAGGCGCCGGGGCGCGCATACGCGTCGCAGGTACCCGGCAAGATGCACGCGTGCGGCCACGACGGGCACATGTCGATGGTGCTCGGCGCCGCGAAACTGCTCGCCGAGTCGCGCGACTTCAACGGCACGGTGCGTTTCATCTTCCAGCCGGCCGAGGAACACGGCCGAGGCGCGAAAGCCATGATCGCGGACGGCCTGCTCGAGCGCTTTCCCATCGACGCGATCTACGGCGTGCACAACATGCCGGGCATTCCCGCAGGGCATTTCGCGACCCGCGCCGGCGGCATCATGGCCAGCGAAGACAACTTCGTCATTCGCATTCGGGGCAAGGGCACGCATGCCGCGCGACCGCACATGGGGATCGATCCACTGGTCATCGGCGCGCAAATCGTCCTCGCGCTGCAGACCGTGGTGTCGCGCAACGTCGACCCGGGCCAGTCAGCGGTCGTGTCCTGCACGGAGTTCGTCACCGACGGCATTCGCAACGCCATTCCGACGCATGTCGTGATCAGGGGCGACACGCGCAGCTACACACCCGACGTGCAGCAATTGCTCGAATCGCGCATGCGCGAGATCTGCATCGGAATCTGCGCGATGCACGGCGCGCACTGCGAGTTCGAGTACACGCACGAGTTCGCGCCGACGGTGAACTGGGCCGAAAGCACGGCGCTCGCGGTGAAGGCAGCGCGGTCGGTGACGGAACCCGCAACGGTCGACGCGGACGTTGCGCCCATGATGGCGTCGGAGGACTTCGGCGTGTTCCTGCAGCATGTGCCGGGCAACTTCATGTTCATCGGCAACGGCAGCGGCGACGCGCCGGGGGCGATCCCGCTGCACAATGCCTGCTACGACTTCAACGACGCGATCCTGCCGCTCGGTGCACGCTATTTCGCCCGGATCGTGCGCGACAGCCTTCCGCGCTGAAGCTAAACGCCAGGCGCCGAGCGCGGCACGCGATGCGGTGAAAACCGCTCAGCGCACCGGTGCGAGCGGTACCGTGCCGGCGTTGATGACGGCGTCCGGCAATTCCCGGACCGCCTCGAGCGTCTTGCGGATGTGGGCCGCGAGCAGTGCCGTCGCCTTGTCGGCGTCGCGCGCGAGGCAGGCGTCGAAGATTGCCTGATGTTCTTCGTGAACGTCGCGCGGCACCGGCCGATGGGTGATCGACAAGCGCCGGTAGCGCTCCGACTGACGGTAGAGGATCGTGAGGAAGTGGTGCAGCCAGCGCGACGGACACGCCCGAATCAGCACCTCGTGAAAGGCGCGATTGCGCGTCTCCCATTGGGCGAAGTGACCGCCGTTGTCCCCCATGCCGTCGCCCAACCGCTCCTCGGCGAGCGAGAGCAGGTGAAACGCGCTCGTCAGGTCGGCTTCCCAGACGTCGTCCCCCAGCGCGATGGACTGGCGCAATGCCTCGGTCTCCAACTGCACGCGCGTTTCGGTGATGTCGATGAAGTCGGCCAGCGAGATCGGCGTGACGCGAAATCCCCTGTGCCCATGCTGGACGACGAGCGCGTCGGCCACCAGCAACGCCAGTGCTTCGCGCAGCGTGCCCGCGCCAACGTCGTATCGATCCTTCAGATGCTCCACGCGCAACTTCTCCCCGGGCGCGAGATGCCCCTCGACGATGTCGCTGCGAAGCCGCAGGTAGGCGCTTTGCGCGAGCGTGGCATCGGCGCTCGGGGGCGACGACGGAGTTGGGCTGTGCATGCGAATGGGAGTCGGAAGCGTAGGGACGACCGCCGCAAGGGTGGCGTGCCGAGATTATAAGCAGCTTCTGCTCGATTGTCGCAAAATCATCATAAAATCGAGATAAATAAAAATTCTCGAGAAAATGTTGACGAGACCCATGGCATCGCCGTATCGTTTGCCTCATGCCGCCATCGGGACGCCTGACGTACCCGGGCATGGCAGGCCGTCGCGAACCAACTAACAGAACGAGAGTGAGCCATGAAGGATTTCCGCAACTTCATCAACGGTGAGTGGGTGTCTAGCGCACGCACCTTCGAGAACCGCAACCCGGTCGACAACAGCCTGATCGGACACGTGCACGAAGCCGGGCGCGCTGAGGTGGACGCCGCCGTGCGTGCCGCTCGCGCCGCGCTGGCCGGGCCGTGGGGCAAGATGACGGTGGCCGCGCGCGTCGACCTGTTGCACGCGGTCGCCGACGGCATCCATCGACGCTTCGACGACTTCCTGGCCGCCGAGATTGCCGACACGGGCAAGCCGCACAGTCTCGCGAGCCATCTGGACATTCCGCGCGGCGCCGCGAATTTCAAGGTGTTCGCGGACATGATCAAGAACGTGCCCACCGAGTCCTTTGCGATGACCACGCCCGACGGCGGCAACGCGGTGAACTACGGCGTTCGCACGCCCCGCGGCGTGATCGCTGTCGTGTGCCCGTGGAACCTGCCCCTGTTGCTAATGACGTGGAAGGTCGGCCCGGCGCTCGCGTTCGGCAACACGGTCGTGGTGAAGCCGTCGGAGGAAACGCCGGCCACCGCCACGTTGCTGGGCGAGGTGATGAACGAAGTCGGCGTGCCGGCGGGCGTCTACAACGTGGTGCACGGTTTCGGCCCCGAGTCGGCGGGTGCATTCCTGACGGAGCATCCCGGCGTGAATGGCATCACGTTTACCGGCGAGACCCGCACGGGGGAAGCGATCATGAAGGCTGCGGCCAACGGCGTGCGTCCGGTGTCCTTCGAGCTCGGCGGTAAGAATCCGGGCATCGTGTTTGCCGACGCGGATTTCGACAAGGCGGTAGCGGGCATCATGCGCTCGGCGTTCGACAACAGCGGTCAGGTGTGCCTGGGCACGGAGCGTGTCTACGTGCAGCGGCCGATCTTCGAGCGCTTCGTCGCCGCGCTCAAGGAACGCGCGGAGTCGCTCAGGCTAGGCGACCCGTACGCCGAGGGCACCAACTTCGGTCCGCTCGTCTCTCAGGTGCATCGCGAGAAGGTGCTGTCGTATTACGCCAAAGCGCGTGAAGAGGGCGCGACGGTCGTGACCGGCGGCGGCGTGCCGGACATGCCGGCGTCGATGAAGGAGGGTGCCTGGGTGCAGCCGACGATCTGGACCGGCCTGCCGGAGACGGCTTCGGTCATTCGCGAAGAGATCTTCGGGCCGTGCTGTCACATCGCGCCGTTCGACACCGAGGAGGAAGTCATCGCCATGGCGAACGCGACGCCGTATGGTTTGGCCGCCACGGTGTGGACCAGCGATGTCGGCCGGGCACACCGCATGGGCGCCGCGCTCGAAGTGGGCGTGTGCTGGATCAACGCCTGGTTCCTGCGCGACCTGAGAACCGCGTTCGGCGGCGCCAAGCAATCGGGCATCGGCCGTGAAGGCGGCGTTCACTCGCTCGAGTTCTATACGGAATTGCGCAACGTCTGCATCAAGCTGTGATTCGACGCGGATCCGCTACGACGCTGGCGCCCGCCCCCGGTTGATTCGCGGGCGGGTCGGCACAAGGGCCTCGCCCACCGCCCCCTCGGGGACGGCTGGCGAGGCCCTTGCCGCCGGATCGGCATGTTGATCCGAATGTCGAACGGCGAGTGGCGGCTTTACTGGCCGATCGCCTGAATCACGCGCGCGAGGCGCGCTGCACCTTCTTCGATGGCCGGCACGTCCGGTGCGGCGAACGACAGCCGCAGCGATGCCTCGTCGGGTGTCTCGGCGAAGAACGCGGTGCCGGGCACGAACAGCACCTTCTCGGCGATGGCCCGCGGAAGCAGCGCACTGGTCTTCACCGACGAGAGGCGCGCCCACACGAACATTCCGCCCTGTGGCACGTGAAACTGGATCGCATCGCCCAGTTGCGCGCGCAGCGCGCCGCACATCGCTTCGCACTTGCGACGATACGCCTCGGTGATCGTCGGCAAGTGTCGTGCGAGCGCGCCATCCGCGAGGTACTCGGCGGCAATCGCCTGCGTCCACGGCACGCTGCACAGATCGACGGTTTGTTTGGCGACCACGCAACGCCGCGCGATTTCGGGCGGTGCGACGGTCCAGCCCACGCGCAGCCCCGGTGCCGCGATCTTCGACAGGCTCGAGAAGTGCACCACCCAGTCACGCGAGCCGGGGACCTCGGCGGTGAGCGCGAGCATCGTCGGCACAGTCTCCCCCGCGAATCGCAGATCTCCGTACGGGTCGTCCTCGACGATCACGAAGCGGTACTTCACGGCGAGCCTCAGCAGCGCGAGGCGTCGCGCGCGCGAGAGTGTGGCACCGGTCGGATTGGCAAACGTCGGCACCGTATAGAGCAACTTCGGTACCGGGGCCTTGCCCTCGCGCAGCCAGGCGTCCAGATGCTCGACGTCCAGGCCGTCGGCGTCGACGGGCATCGTCACGATTGCCGCCTGCGCAAGGCGCAAGGCCTGAAGTGTCGCGGGATACGCCGGTTGTTCGGTCACGACGACATCGCCCGGGGCGACCATCACGCGCAGGAGCAGATCGAGCCCTTGCTGCGAGCCCGTCGTCACGACGAGCGATTCGGCGGCGCACGGCGCGCCGCGCGAGGCCATGAGCGTCATGAGCTGGGTCTTGAGTTCGGCGAGCCCGTCGGTCGGCCCGTATTGCAGGCAACGCGTCGGTTGCGCGAAGGCACGCGCCTGCGCGGCAGCCAGACCTTCGACGTCGAAAAGTTCGCTCGCCGGGTACCCACCCGCGAACGAGATCATGCCCGGCTCGGACAGGTACTTGAACAATTCGCGAATCGGCGAACCGGTCGGTTTGGCAAACGGAGCAGTGAAGGCGTACATGTGAGCGTCGCCGGCGAAGGCGTGACGGATTGGGCGTTGTTCCGCGGGGGGCGAGTCGGGGCGACAGCAGCGCCCCCGCGGCGATATCGGCGGCGGGCGCCGGGGCGTCGTGCCTGGCGCACGTCGTCCCGCACGTCCGCTATCGCGACTTCACTCGATCGAGAAGTCGATGCCTTGCGCGAGCGGCAGGGCGGAAGAGTAGTTGACAGTGTTCGTGGCGCGCCGCATGTAGCCCTTCCACGCGTCGGAGCCCGACTCGCGACCGCCGCCGGTTTCCTTCTCGCCACCAAAGGCGCCGCCGATCTCGGCGCCGCTCGGCCCGATGTTGACGTTGGCGATACCGCAGTCGCTGCCGGCCGACGACGTGAAGCGCTCGGCTTCGCGCAGGTCGTTGGTGAACACGCACGAGGACAGCCCGTGCGACGACGCGTTGTTGGCGTCGATGGCTTCGGAGAAGTCGCGGTACTTGAGTACGTAGAGAATCGGCGCGAACGTTTCCGTGAGCACGACTTCCGTCTGCGACGGCATTTCGACGATGGCCGGCTTCACGTAGAAGCCTTTCTCCAGGCCGGCCACGGTGTGGCGTTCGCCGCCGGTGACCTTGCCGCCCTGGGCGCGTGCCTGATCGAGCGCGGCCTGCATGCGCGCGAAGGCGCCCTCGTCGATCAGCGGCCCCATGAGCGTGCCGCGCTCCAGCGGATTGCCGATGGCGACTTTGCCGTACAGCGTTTTCAGGCGTTCGACCGTTTGTTCATACACGCTTTCGTGCACGAACAGGCGGCGCAGCGTGGTGCAGCGCTGACCGGCGGTGCCCACGGCCGAGAACAGGATGCCGCGCAGCGCGAGTTCCATGTTGGCGCTGTCGGTCACGATGCCGGCGTTATTGCCGCCGAGCTCGAGAATCGAGCGGCCGAAGCGGCGTGCGACTTCCACGCCGACCTTGCGGCCCATTTCGGTGCTGCCGGTCGCGCTCACGATTGCCGAGCGCGGGTCGGCGACGAGCGCCTCGCCCACGTCGCGACCGCCGATGACGAGGGCGGTCAGGCCCTCGGGGGCATCGCCGAATTCGGCAATCACCTCTTCCATCAGCTTGTTCACTGCCAGTGCGGTGAGCGGCGTCTTCTCCGACGGCTTCCACACCACGGCATTGCCGCACACGAGCGCGAGCGCGGCGTTCCACGACCAGACGGCCACCGGGAAGTTGAAGGCGGAGATCACCGTGCACACGCCCATCGGATGCCACGTTTCCGCCATGCGATGGCCGGGACGCTCCGAAGCGATCGTCAGGCCGTAGAGCTGGCGCGACAGGCCGACGGCGAAGTCGCAGATGTCGATCATTTCCTGGACTTCACCCAGGCCTTCCTGAAGGATCTTGCCGGCCTCGAGCGTGACGAGCGCGCCCAGCGCCTGCTTGCGTTCGCGCAGTTTTTCGCCGAGCAGACGCACCAGTTCGCCGCGGCGCGGCGCGGGCACGTTGCGCCAGGCGGTGAATGCGGATTGCGCACGCGCAAGTGCGGCCTGGGCGTCGGCGACAGACGCGCTGGCCACGCGTCCGATCAGTTCGCCGTTGATCGGCGAATGCACGGCGATGTCGCCCGCTTCGGCCAGCTTGGCAATGCCCAGTTCGTTGAGGATGGAAGTTGCGTTCACGTGGATACCCCTTTGGAATTCAGTGTTGGCCGCCGGTGCCGTTCACCGGTGTCGGCAGGTGAGGTGGCGACACGAGCACATGGGTATTGTGCGCCGAGGTCGCCATGGCTCGCTTGACTGGGTTACTTGGCGTTGGCCGTCATCTTGAAGATGCCCTGCGCGTTGCCGGCATCGAAGCGAAGATCGATCTTCCAGCGACGGTTGACGGTGTCGTACTCGCGATGGCGCGTGATGAACTCGTAGAAGGAGCCGGGCACTTCACGCGTCACGATCCCGCCATCCTTGCCGCGGAATTCGCGACGCACCGTGTCGGCGCGATAAGCCGTCTGGAATACGCGGCCCGAACGCGAGCGCTCGACCTCGGGCTTCATCGGGCGACCCTTGGCCTTCTCGGCGTCCGACAGGGCGAAGACGTCGTCCACGCGATCGGTCGCATGGTTGAACGCGTTGCCTTCGGTCGCGATCCAGGCCATCTCGGCGGATTCGGCCAGCAGCAGTTCGTAATCGGCTTCGCTCGGCACGTCGTGCTGGCGCGCGAACGCGCCCACGATCACCGGCAGGAGCGCTTGCGCGATATCGAGCGGCAACGTGCCGTCGCGCTCCAGTTCCCAGAGCTGCGCGACGGCTGCCGGCGTGAGCGGGTCTTTCGAGGTCCCCACCACGCGGGACACCGCGTGCTGGAAGGTCTCGGAGAAGCGTTCCGGATGCAGCTCGCTCACGAAGAACTGGGAGATCTCTTCCGGGGCGTCCTCGTGAGCGTAGGCACGCCCGGTCATGCCCAGACGATCGAGCGGATAGCGGCCATTCGGGCGAAAGCCCAGCGGGCGCAGAATGCGCGTGAAGGCTGCCTCGCCCGGCGGCAGCGCACCGTTGTCGGCCCAGCGAACGGTGCGCAGCGCGCCGTGGTCGAGATAGACGCTGCCGCCTGCGGCAATCGCTTCCTCGGTATAGGTGCGGCCGTTCGGGGAGCGCGCCAGCAAGTCTTCGAACAGCGCCATGTTCATCGCCTGCGCCAGTTCGGCGCGGGTCACGAGACCGGGCTCGCCATCCGACAAAATCGACGGCGAATTGAGCGTGGCGAACAGCGCGTCGGTACGCGCCTGCCCGATCAGGGAAACCAGCAAGGATTGCACATTCGCATTGCGCATCGTGATGTCTCGCAGGGAAGACGCCGTCTCGGGCGGCGTCGCAGGGGGTCGGGGCGGGCATGGGGCGCATTTCCCCATACCTTCTTGCAGTGACAGCATTATTGGAACGGACGCGACGCCCGTAAAGCGAGATAAAATTGCCACTTGATGCCTTTTGGGAATCATCATGCGCAAATTCAAGACGCCCGGCACCGCGGCGCTGCTCGCCTTCGAGGCGGCGGCCCGGCACGAGAGCTTTACCCATGCGGCGCGCGAACTGTTTCTGACGGAGAGTGCCGTGTCTCGTCAGATCGCCACCCTTGAGGCGCAACTGGGCGTACGCCTGTTCGTGCGCGCCAAGCAGCGCGTGGTGCTCACGCGGGCCGGACGTCTGTACGGTACCCAGGTGCGGCGCACGCTGGAGCAACTCGATCGCGACACCCTCTCGATCATGGCGCACGGCAGTGGGGGCGGCTATCTGGAGCTGGCGGTGCTGCCGACCTTCGCGTCGGAGTGGTTGATTCCCAGAATGAAAGACTTCGACGACCGGCATCCGGACGTTCGCGTGAACATGGGCGTGCACACCGACCTTTTCACGTTCGACGAGACGCACTTCGAGGCGGCCATTCACTTTGGTCAACCGACGTGGCCGGGGACGTCGTCGGATTATCTGTTCGGCGAGGAGGTGGTGCCGGTATGCCGGGCGTCGTTGCTGCGGGGGCCGGTGCGCACGGCGGCCGATCTGCTCGCGTATCCGTTGCTGCACTCCACGACACGGCCGAGCGCGTGGACGCAATGGTTCGCCGAGCAACGCATCGAGGACAACCGTACGTTGCAGGGCGTGCGCTACGAGTTGCATACGATGCTGATCGCGGGGGCCGCGGCGGGATTGGGGATAGCGCTCGTGCCGAAGTTTTTCGTCGAGGGGCAATTGCGCACGCTTGGTCTCACGATTCCGTTCGACGTGAAGAGCGTGGCGGGGTCGGCCTATTACCTCGTCTATCCGACCGAGCTCACGCACGGGCAGCCGCTCAGCGTGTTTCGCGAGTGGCTGCTTGGGCAGGCGAGCGCCTACCGGCCGCCGGGCCGGCAGGGCGCTCGGTAAGCGCTCGAACCGCTTGAAGTAAGGATTCCGACGATCGGCGTCGGTTCAGCAACCGGTATAGCGTCCCGGTCGGTGCCACGCCACCACCATGCCGCTCATGGCGACGGCCGACAGTGCCGACCAGGCGACGCGTCCCGCCGGGATCGTGGCGAGCGAAGCGAGCAGGATCGTGCTGTCGATGCAGACCTGCGAGATGCCCGCATTGATGCCGCGCTTGCGTTGCAGCCACAGGGTGACGATACCTGTTCCGCCCACGCCCGCGCCGTGACGGGCGAGCGCCAGGATACCCATGCCGCACAGCGTGCCGCCGACAAATGCCGCGAACAGCGGATTGACGAAGGCAACGTTGAACGTCTTGGGCATGGCCGCCAGTGCGAAGGTGATGCCGAAGCTCGCGACGGTGGACTTGAGCGCAAATCGCGAGCCCATCGTGAAGTAAGCGAACAGGAAGAACGGAATGTTCACCAACGTGAAGATGGTGCCCACCGGTAAGGGAAAGACGTAGGAGGCGAGCAGCGCGATGCCGGCCACGCCGCCGGTGACCAACCCGGCAGCCTTGAGCAGCACCAGACCGACCACCACAAATGCCATGCCGATGACCATCGCATAGATGTCTTCGAACACGGAGTGCGGAACGCCGATTGTGTCGGCTGCCGCAATGACGCCGGATGCGGCGCCCGAATCGTGTTTCATGATCTGCAAGTCAAGTACAACGAGACGGCGCGCCCGACTCTCCTTATGTCGTGACGCACCGCCCAAGATTTCCCGCGTCGCTGTCTCGGGCGACGCGCAGCTTCACAGCGTGTTATGTCGATACCGCAGGCGATTGCGCGAAATTACGCGACGTGGTGGACCCAGCCGAACGGATCCGCGACCTTGCCTCGTTGAATGCCGGTGAGTTGGTCGCGAATGCGCCTGGTGACCGGGCCTTCGCCGCCGTCGCCGATGGTGAATTCGCCGTTCGCGTGGCGCACCTGGCCGATCGCCGTGACGACCGCCGCCGTACCGCACGCAAAGGTTTCCTTCACACGACCGCTGGCGGCATCCGCCTGCCATTGGGCGAATTCGTACGGTGTTTCGTTGACCGTCAGGCCTTCGCGCTTGGCGAATTCGATGATCGAGGCGCGGGTGATGCCCGGCAGGATCGTGCCCGACAGGGGCGGCGTCTGGAGCGAACCATCGTCCATGACGAAGAAGACGTTCATGCCGCCGAGCTCTTCGATCCAGCGATGCTGTGCGGCGTCGAGGAACACGACCTGGTCGCAGCCCTTGGCGCTCGCTTCGGTCTGCGCGATCAGGCTGGCCGCGTAATTGCCGCCGCACTTCGCCGCGCCGGTGCCGCCGGGCGCCGCACGCGTGTACTGGTCCGAGACCCACACGGTCACCGCCGACTTGCCGGGCTTGAAGTAGGGGCCGACCGGGCAGGCGATCACACAGAAAATGTACTCATGCGCGGCACGCACGCCGAGGAAGCTTTCCGAGGCAAACATGAACGGGCGGATGTACAGGCTGCTGCCCTCCGCGCTCGGGATCCATGCTCGATCGATGTCGACCAGCTTTTCCACGGCTTCGAGGAACACGGCTTCCGGCAGATCGGCCATCGACATGCGCTGGGCCGATTCGCGAAAGCGCCTGGCGTTCGCCTGCGGGCGGAACAGGGAGATCTTGCCGTCTTCGCTCCGATAGGCCTTCATGCCCTCGAAGATTTCCTGCGCGTAGTGCAGTACGGCGCAAGCCGGGTCGATCTGGAACGGGCGGCGCGCTTCCACCTTCGCGTCGTGCCAGCCGGTACCCTCGGTCCAGCGGATCGTGACCATGTGATCGGTGAATACGCGGCCGAACACCGGGTTGGCCAGCTTGGCGGCGATCTGGTCGGCGGGGGTGGGGTTGGCGTGCGGCTCCACGACAAAACGCAAAGGATTATCAGCGCTCATGTTTCTTCAATGTCTCGGCAGAGGTGGCTTGAGTCGTCAGTGCCGTTAACGTAAACGGCAACGTGCCAATATTTTCCTCCTTTCGGGGCCCGGCTGTCGACTGAATTCACCGCGAATCCCGTCACGTCGGGGCGCGCAGGCCCTGAGCGCCGGAAAATCTCGGAATTTGACCGTTTTTTGCAGGAAAATCGCGAAAATTCCGCCAACGGGTGACGGGGGATTGCCAGGAGCGGGTTGAAGAGGGGTAACAGTGTGTAAAAAAGCATTTCCGGACACGAGGCGCGCACGCTGGACATTTAAGATCGGGGGCGGATGATGGCGGCAACGCCGGCGGACACGATGTGCCCGGAATGACCGGGTGGGCGCCACGGGCGTTTTGCCAGTCGGGCGGCAAAGGGAAAGGGAGGAGAAGCGAATGAAATCGACGACGATTCGTATGTTGCGTGCCTATCTGCTCGTGGCCTCGCTCGGTGCCGCATGTATCGACGCCTGCGTGGTGATTGCCATGCTGGTGTTCGACGTGCCGGAGTCCGTCTTCACGTCGGCCGATTTCCGTATCGCGATGGCGGGCTCGCTGCTGCTGCTCATGCTCGCAGCGCGGTCGCTGGCCGGTGTCGCCTACCAGGCGGCGCTCTCGAGCCGCCACGCCAGCGTGGACGGCGAGGGGAGAAAGGTCGCGTTGCGCGACGATTGCCCCCATCGCTGGCTTGTCCTGTTTCACATTTTCATCCACCGCCAACCACTGGCCGCCGCGGCCGTCTGAGCCGGTCCGAGATCTGTCGATCTACGGCCGATCCGCGCGCGCCCGCTGAGCGCACGGGCCCGCGGGGACGCCGCGCCGGCCTGCGCTCAGGCGACCGCCTTTCCGGGCGCCTGGGGCACGCCATCGCCCGGGCGTGGCGGACGCGCCATGGCCATCCACTCCTGCACGGCGGGGCGGGCGAACTGACGCCGGGCATAGTCGACGAGCGGCGCAGGAACCACGTCGTCGTTATAGATCAGGCGGTTGAGCATCAGCGCGAGATCGACGTCGGCGATGCACCACGCGTCGAACAGCGACTCACGCCCATCGGGCAGCAGGCTTTGCGCGATGGCGATCAGCTTGCTTGCGGCCGTGAAGCCGGCGTCGGACAGCGGCTCGGCTGCGGGCGCGTAGAAAATCACTTCCGTCGAGCGCTCCGCCCGCAACGCCCCCAGATCGCTGCGCAGCCACGCCTGCACCTGACGCGCTCGGGCACGCGCGCGTGCCTGCGCGGGATAGACAGGCACCTCCGGCGCGATCGTCTCCAGGTATTCGCTGATCGCCGACGATTCCGACAACGTGAAATCGCCATGCACGAGCGTCGGCACGCGGCGAGTGAGCGACATGTCCGCGAAGCGCGACTCGCAATGCGCGCCTTGCAGCAGATCGACGGTGCGCAGCTCGAAGGGCAGCCCTTTCTCGCGCAGCGTGACGAAAACGGAGAGGGCATAGGGGCTGGTGAATTGCGCGTCCACGTATAGCGTGAACGGGGCGGGGGCTGCGGCAGGCACGTGGGACTCCTCGAAAAGTGAACGGCGGGCGACGCGTGACGCCAGGCATGAACTCCGACATCAGCGCCCGACACCCTCGCCCGCACAGGCCTATCTTGCCGCACACCCGCAGTGATAAGCTACGACACGAATCGGCGACCTGCTGTGAGATACGTTCACAGCAGGTCGTGTCGTCGGCAAGCGCCCCATCGTGCCCCATCGTGTCTTACCCCCCCTGGGATTTCGGCCTCCGCCCATGAATGCACAACATCGCTCGCGCCCGCCACTGGCCAACCTGGAAACCGTCTGCCTAGTGGCGCGTCACGGTTCGTTCACCGCGGCGGCCGAGGCGAGCGGCCTGACGCACGGGGCGATCAGCCGCCGGGTCGGCGCCGTGGAAAACTGGCTCGGATGTCCGCTGTTCGAGCGGCACGGGCGCGGCGTGAGTCTGACGTGCGACGGCCAGCGTTTCCTCGGACGCGTCGAGCACGCGTTCGACGTTATCGACGCCGCCGCCGACCAGTGGCATCAGGCACGCAAGACACCGGCCGTGCGCCTGAGCGTGGTGCCGTCGTTCGCCAAGCTCTGGCTGCTCGAACGCCTGAGATCGCTCGAAGCCGGCGAGCCGTTCATCGACATTCAGGTGACGACGGAACACCGCAACGCCGATGTCGCCGCGGGCGAAGTCGACATCGCGCTGCGCTACGGCCGAGGCGGCTGGACAAGTATTGACGCGGAACCCTTGATGTCCGAAACGTTGTATCCCGTCGCGTCGTCGGAGGTTGCGGCGCGCATCGAGGGCGCGGAGGCGGCGCAAATGCTGTCCATGCCGCTGCTGCACGACTCCGATCTGACCGGCTGGCGCGCGTGGTGCGGCGCGCAGGGCGTGAGCCTGCGCCCGCGAGCGCGCGATCGTCGCTTCGAGGATTACACCGTGGTGCTGGCGGCGGCCGAAGCCGGGTTGGGCATCGCGCTCGCCCGAGCGCCGCTGGCCGACAGTTGGCTCGCGCGCAGCCGGCTCGTGCGCGTGTCCGAAGTGGAAGTCGAATGTCCGTTGCAGTACCACATCGTGACCGCCAAACGTGAGAAGCGCCCCGAGGTACTGGAAGTCATCGCCCGTCTGCACGCGGCGGTGCAAGCGGGCGCGCGCACGTGATACCACGAACGTTGCCGCGCGCGCGGGCGGGTTTACCGCACTGCGCACACGCCCGAACGTTGCCTAAAATGCGGCAGCTTCTTGCAGGACGGTACGGCTGGGGATGAACTTACGCTCGCTCGATCTGAATTTGTTGCTCGTGTTCGAGTCGCTGCTGCGCACTCGGAGCACGACGGTGACGGCCGAGGAACTGAACCTCACGCAGTCGGCCGTGAGCAACGCCCTCAAGCGTCTGCGCCTCGCGTTTGGCGATCCGGTCTTCGTGAAGACGCCCCAGGGCATGCTGCCGACCGATCTCGCCAGCTCGCTCGCGCCGCCCGTCACCGAAGGCCTTGCCCTCATCCGCAGCGCGCTCGAGGCGCCGCAGGACTTCGAGCCCGCCAACGCACAACGCACCTTCCGCCTGTACCTGAGCGACATCGGTCAGCTGATCTTCATGCCGAAGCTCATGGCCACGCTCGCGACCGAGGCCCCCGGCGTGCGCATCGTGACCGTCGACACCACGCCGCGCGAGGCGCAGAACGCCATGGCGATGGGTGAGATCGACCTCACGCTGGGCCTGTTCACCCGGTTTTCGTCAGGATTCCATCAGCAACGCCTGTTTCGCGAGCACTATGTCGCTCTGGTGCGCGAGGGACATCCCGCGATTCGGGAGCGGCTTACGGGCGAGGCGTTCCTCGGCGCCGCGCACGCGGTCTATCGTCCAACCGCCGGTAATCACGACCTCTTCGAGACGGCCGTCGAGCAGTGGTTCGCACAGGCGGGGCGCCAGCGGCACGTGGCGTTGCGCATGGCGCATTCGATGGGGCTCTCAGCGCTGATTGCCGCGAGCGACCTCGTGGTGTGCGTGCCCACGCGGCTCGGACGTGCACTCCAGGCCGCCGCCGATCTGCGAACGCACGCATTGCCGTTCAACGGTCCCGAGTTCGACATCTCGCAACTCTGGCACGAGCGCTTTCATGCGGACGCCGGCCATCGCTGGTTGCGCAGCACCATCTTCCGGCTTTTCCACGGCGAAGACTGATCCCGGTCGGCCGCATCCTCGTCTCACACCCCGCACCTCGCGCCGGTCAGGCGAGTTCGGCGCGCGTCCGTCATCGCCCGAGGCCGCGTGGCACCGTGTCCATGCTGCACCCTCGATTCACGGCGTAAATACCGCGCATTTACGCAATTTGTTGGCGTCATACGACGCGGCTCCTTATCGTATCCCTCACGACATAAACCGGGCGCTCGTCCGGGACACAAACTTTATCCGCAGGAGACAGGCGGTGATCAATCTGCACGACATCCGTTACGTGCGGCTGGGCACGCGCGACCTCGAAGGTGCAACGCGCTACGCGCGCACCATTCTCGGTTTGCAGGAAGTGCGCCGCGAGGCCGGTTGCGTATTCCTTCGCAGCGACAGCCGCGATCATTCCGTGTGCTATTTCGAGGGGGATCCGACTGATCATACGGTCGCGTTCGACATCGCGAGCGACGCTCACTTCGACGCGGCCGCGGCCCAGCTCGAGGCGATGCGCATCGATTTTCGCCGGGGCACGCGCGACGAGGCGCACCTGCGTCGCGTGGCGGACTTTCTTGCCTTCCGAGATCCCACGGGTAACCGGATCGAGCTGGTGCTGCGCGCGGCGCAGACCGGGCGCGGCTACCACGGCGAGCGCGACGCGGGCATCGATTCGTTCAGTCACGTCGGGTTGTGCACGACCGACGCACGACGCGACGAAGCGTTCTGGACCAGCGTGTGCAACGCGCGTGTGTCGGATCGCATTGGCGAAGCCCCGCTGCTGCGCATCGACGAGGTGCATCACAAGATCGCGCTGTTCCCCGCGCGCCGCGCGGGCATCCAGCACGTGAACTTCCAGGTCAACGGTATCGACGACCTCATGCGCTCCTGGTATTTCCTGCGCGAGCAAGGCGTGCCGATTCGCTTCGGCCCCGGCCGCCATCCGACGTCGCACGCCATGTTCCTGTACTTCGCGGGCCCCGACGGCATGGTCTACGAATACTCCACCGGGGTACGAACGATTGCCCCGGAAGACGAAGCGACGTACGTGCCACGCCAGTTCCCGTTCGATCCGACCGGCTTTTGCATGTGGGGCGCGAAGCCCGAGATTCCCGAATTTTCGGCCTGACGCATCGCGTCGATTTCTCCGGCGACGACAAGCGCCGCGTTTGCCCATGACACCACACACACCCGACGGCGTCGCCGACCTCGATCGCGCCGTGCGCGTGGCGGCTCGCACGCTCGCCCGCGCCGGTCTGGCCCACGCCTATGGCCATTGCAGCGCGCGTCTGGATGCCGATTCCTTCGTCGTTTGCGCTGCCCGCCCGATGGGACTGATCGGCGTGGGCGAGGCGGGCACTGTCGTGCCCGTCGACGGACCGCTGCCGGAAGGCGTGCTCGGCGAGGTCCGTCTGCATCAGCAGATCTATCGCACGCGGCCCGACATCGGCGCAGTCGCCCGCACCATGCCGCCCCGGACGATGTCGCTCTCGACGCTGCGTCGCACGCCACGTGCGCTGCACGGGCCCGGCACCTACTTCGCGCCCGGCGTGCCGCTCTGGGACGATCCGCAACTGATTCGCACCGACGCGCAGGCTGAAGCGGTCATCGCGGCGATGGGCGGCAACGCTGCCGTCGTCATGCGCGGCAACGGCGCGGTCGTCGCGGCGGACACGCTCGAGGCGATGGTCGCGCTCACCTGGTACCTCGAAGACGCCGCACGCGTCGACCTGGAGGTGCTTGCACTCGAAGCCGCGCAGCCCGCGTCGTTTTCCGCCGCAGTGCTCGACGCGGAGGCGTGCGGCGCTCGCGCCACACGTTCGGGCCGCATCATCGAGCGCATGTGGGAATACCTCTCGGCGGGCGACCCCGAATTTCCCCCTATCCGGTGACGCCGCGGCGCGCGGCGTAACACGCAGCGAAACTGCGTCATGCGCAGTTGTTTCAGGTAATCGCCCCCAACCGGTGGCGCGGCATTCACAGAGCGTCGACAACAGATGCCACCGCCCGCCGCCTTGCCCGCGGTCACGACCGCACAGGAGACAGACATGGAAATATCCGCTTTGATGAATCGCAGGGGCATCACGCCGTTTCAATGGCGCGTGATCGCCCTGTGCTTTCTGATCGTCACGCTCGACGGCTTCGACACGGCCGCCATCGGCTATCTCGCGCCGGCCATTCGCACGGAATGGGCGATGGCGACAACGAGCCTTGGTACCGTGTTCGGCGCCGGACTGGGCGGCCTGATGCTCGGCTGCTTCATCTTCGGCCCGTTGGCCGACCGTATCGGCCGCAAGCGGGTGCTGATTCTCTCGGTGATCCTGTTCTCGGTGGGCAGCATCGCCTCGGCCTTCGTCCATAGCCCCAACGAGCTCGCCGTCATGCGCTTCCTGACCGGCATCGGGCTGGGCGGCGCCATGCCCAATGCCATCACGCTGAGCTCGGAGTACTGTGCCGAGCGCATGCGCTCGCTGCTGGTGACGGCCACGTTCTGCGGCTTCACGCTGGGCTTTGCCATCGGTGGCGAGATCGTCGCGCAGACGCTGCCGCACATCGGTTGGCGCGGCGTGCTGATCGCCGGCGGCGTGGTGCCGCTCGCGGTCGTGCCAGTGCTCATGCGCTGGTTGCCGGAGTCGATGCGTTACCTCGCCGCGCGCGGCGATCGCGCCGAGCAGTTGCTGGACATCGCGCGTCAAATCGACCCGCAGGTCACGCGCATCGACCCGGAGGTCGCCCCGGCCGGGGCCTCGGATTCGGCGGTGGGTGGACTGTTCGCCCGTCGTTACGTGGTCGGCACGATGCTGCTCTGGGCGACGTACTTCTGCACGCTCTGCGCGTTCTACCTGCTGACGAGCTGGATGCCGCTCGTCGTCAAGGATTCGGGCTATTCGCTCGCCGAGGCGGCGCGCATCGGCGCAATGCTGCCGCTCGGCGGCACGGTCGGCGCGGTGCTGATCGGCTTCGCCATGGATCGTACGAGCCCGTACCGCGTGCTGGCGGCATCGTATGTGATGGCCGGTGTCGCGCTGTGCGTGCTTGGCTCGGTGACGCACCAGGCCGGATGGCTCATGCTCGTGGTGTTCCTCGCCGGCTTCGGCGTGGCCGGCTCGCAAACCGGTGCCAACGCGTTGACGGCGGCGTATTACCCCACGGCGTCGCGCGCGACCGGCGTCGCATGGGCGCTGGGCGTGGGACGTCTCGGCTCGATTCTCGGGTCGAGTCTGGGCGGCGTGCTGATTGCATCGTCGTCGAGCATCGCGCAGGCGTTCCAGATCGTTGCCATCCCCGCGTTCCTCGCGGCGGGGCTCATGCTGGTGATGCGTCGTCGCGTGAGTTGGGCGGGCGCGCAGACGTCGGCGGCCAAGTCCGCGGCGGGCGCCGTCTGATCCCTTTCGTCGGTTACGGGGCGAACGCCACGCGTTCGCCCTCGCAGCATCCGCCACGCCTTCGTCCCCCGACGCTCGGCGCGGCGGCGCTTCTCGTCGTTCACCGGCCGATACAGGCCGGACCACCACATGACTCCATGGAGACACACCGTGACCCACAAGGGACTGCCCGCGCTCGCGCTGGCCGCCGGTCTGGCGCTGGCCGGCACATCCGCCTCGGCGCAAACCGTAACGCTGTACGGCATTCTGGACACCGGCATCGAATACCTGTCGCATGCCGGCACGAACAACAGCTCGCTCGTGCGCATGCCTTCGAACACCGGCTCGCTGCCATCGCGCTGGGGCCTGCGCGGCGATGAGGATCTCGGTGGTGGCCTGCACACCGTATTCGCGCTCGAGAGCGGCTTCAACGTTCGCGCAGGCGACCTGAACCAGGGCGGCCGGATGTTCGGCCGCCAGGCGTGGGTGGGATTGTCGAATCCTTACGGCACGCTGTCTTTCGGTCGGCAGTACTCAATGACGTTCTGGGTCATGGGCGACGCCGACATTCTCGGCCCCGACCTCTACGGCAGCGGCTCGCTCGACAGTTACATCCCGAATGCGCGCAGCGACAACACGATCGCTTACAAGGGCGTCTTCCATGGCCTGACGCTCGGCGCCACCTACTCGTTCGGTCGCGACAGCGGCGGTACGGGCAACTCGCCGGGACAGGGCACGTGTGCGCAGGTCCCCGACCAGATGACCGCGTGCCGTCAGGTGTCGGCGATGCTCAAGTACGACGCCTCGTGGTTTGGCGTGGCCGGTGCATGGGACGAGCAGCGCGGCGGCGCCGGCGCGGCGGCGAGCTTCTTCAACGGCGCGGCCGCCGTGCCGCTCACCAGTTCGTCCGACAAGGACACGCGCTGGCAATTGAACGGCTATGTGAAGGGCGGTAACTGGAAGGCGGGCGCGGGGTGGCTGGGGCGTCGCGTGCAGACGGCGTCGGCGGCGGTCGCCGATGTGAATTCCGACATGTTCTACGTCGGTGCGCTGTATCAGTTCACCCCGGCGTTCGCGGTGGACGGCGAAGTGTTCCGCATGCTCAACTCGCGTCAGAACACGCGTGCCACGATGGCCACGCTGCGCGGCACTTACTTCCTCTCGAAGCGTACCGCGCTCTACACGCAGGTCGCCTGGCTGGGCAACAGCGAGCATGCCGCCTACTCGGTCAGCTCGGGCGGGCCGGGCGGCGCACCGGTGGCGGGCAGCAATCAACTGGGCGTGAACGTCGGCATGCGTCACACGTTCTGATGCCGTGACGCAAAAGGCCACGGCGCACCGTTCGTAGGGTGCGCCGTGGGTCGTTTTGCGCCTCGCCCGCGTTACAGCAGACCGGCTTCCGCCAACTGGGCGCGACGCGGATCGCCCTGGCGCGAGAGCATCCAGCCCGGGTACTCGCTCGGCAGCGCGCTGGCTGCGTCGATGGCGGACAATTCGCGCTCGTTCAGGGTCACCCGTGTGGCCGCGATATTGTCGTCGAGCTGGTCGATGCGCTTCGCACCGATGATGACGGTGGAGACCACCGGCTGAGCGAGCAGCCAGGCAAGCGCGATCTGCGCGACCGAGACGCCCCTCTCGGCGGCGATGCCGCGCATGACGTCGATCGCGTCGTAGGCGCGTTCCACGTCGACCGGGGGGAACTCGAAGGCCTGACGGCGGCTGCCGGCCTCGCTCTGGCCGTCACGCGTGTACTTGCCGGAGAGCAGGCCGCCCGCGAGCGGACTCCACACCATCAGGCCAACGTTCTCGCTGCGCAGCATCGGCACGATCTCGCGCTCGAGGTCGCGTCCGGCGACCGTGTAGTACGCCTGCAGCGATGCAAAGCTTGCGAGGTTCAGGCGAGCGGAGATGCCCAACGCCTTCGCGATTTGCCAGGCGGCCCAGTTGGACACCCCGATGTAGCGGACGTGCCCGTGGCGTACCAGGGTGTCCAGCGCACCGAGTGTCTCCTCGATCGGCGTGGCCGGGTCGAATCCGTGCACCTGGTAGAGGTCGATGTGATCGAGCTGCATGCGCTTGAGGCTGGCCTTGATGCCGTCCATGATGTGGTAGCGCGACAGGCCTTTCGAGTTGGGGCCTTGCGCTCCCGTTGCACCGAAGACCTTGGTGGCGACCACGACGCTGTCGCGCGGCACCTTGAGGTTGCGCAGCGCCTGGCCGGTAAGCATCTCCGACTGGCCTTCCGAATACACGTCGGCGGTGTCGATGAAGTTGATGCCCGCATCGAGCGCGCGACCCACGAGCGCGTCGACGTCGTTTTGCTGCAGTTGCCCGATCTTGCTCCAGAGTTCGCCCTGCCCGCCGAAGGTCATCGTGCCGAGGCACAGTTCCGAGACGAAGAGGCCGGTGTTGCCGAGTTTGCGTTGTCGCATTGCGTCGCTCCGTTGAATTGGCTGCCCATTGCACGAATCGTTGGGGGAGAGGGTGTGCACGGGATGGGATGGATTATGCGGTGCTGCGTTGGTATGACTGTACTAGCGCGCCGTCGCCCGCGTCAGCCGGGTCAATATTTCCTTGGTCAACCGCTGCCGCGCGGCCTTGTCATAGCCCTCCCAGGGGTCTTGCCTCAGGGAGGAGACGTGTTCCACGGCGTTGCGCACATTCCATGCATCGGCGCCGGGCAATGCCGTCAGATCCTCCCAGCGTACCGGCATCGATACCGCCATGCCTTCGCGCGCCCGCGACGAATAGGCGCACACGGTCGTCGCGCCGCGGTAATTGCGCAGATAGTCGATGAAGCATTTCCCCACGCGATGCTTCGGGCCCATCGTTGCCGTGAAGCGATCCGGAAATATGCGCGACATGTGCCGGGCCACTGCCTCCGCGAAGGCCTTGGCGACGTCCCACTCATGACGGCGAGCCAGCGGTGTCACGATGTGAAGACCGCGCCCCCCGCTGGTTTTCACGAAGGCGGTCAGGCCCAACTCGTCGAGCAATCCGCGAATCAGCCGTGCGCCTTCGACGACGGCCGCGAAATCCAGGCCTTTGCCGGGGTCCAGGTCGAAGATGACGCGATCGGGGCGCTCGATCAGATCGCTTCGGGCATTCCATGTGTGAAACTCGACGGCGCCCATCTGCACCGCGCCGACAAGGCCCCGCACGTCGTCGATCTGCATGAGTGCCGCATGATCGGGATCGAGCGAGGGATCGAGCGTGTGCACGCCGGGCATCGTCTTTGCCGCGTGCTTCTGGAAGAACATCTCGCCGCCGATACCCTCCGGCGCACGCAGTACCGCCACCGGGCGCCCGGCCAGATGCGCAAGCATCCAGGGGGCCACGGCGTGGTAATACGCGGCAAGTTCCGCCTTGGTGACTTCGGAGTGGGTGTCCATCACGCGATCGCCGTGGGTGATCTTCACGGGCAACGAAGCGGATCCTGCGTTCGATTTCGCACTGCGCGGCATTGGCGATGTCTCCTTGTCGGGGCGACCACGGGGGCGGGATGACGCGAGCGCGTTGACGGTTCCGCGCATGCGCGCCTCGCGGCGAATGTCCTTCGCGGGCTTGTCGTCGCGCATCGCCACGAACGACGCCTGGCGCACGTTGCCGTCGCGGGTCCACTCGGCGAAGCGCACCTCGGCCACGAGGGTGGGTTCGAGCCAGTGCACGCGTGCGGCGCCGGCAGGCTTCGGCGCGGGCGACAACGGCGCGCGCGGCGATCGCACGGCATCGAACCGCTTGCGCAGGCGCAGCAAGGCATCGGTGTCGAAGCCCGTGCCGACCTTGCCCGCGTAGCGCAGCGTCTTGCCGTCGTCATCGTAATACCCCAGCAGCAACGCGCCGAATCCTTGCCGCGTGCCGGACGGTTCGGTGAAACCGAGCACGACGAACTCCTGACGCTGCGAGCACTTGAGCTTGCGCCACGCATCGCTGCGTCCCGCGACGTAAGGCGAATCGTCGCGCTTGACCATGATGCCTTCCAGTCCGGCCTCGCACGCGCTATGCCACAGCGATTCGAGTTCGCCACTCACCGGTTGCAGCACGCGCACGGCGTCGGTTTCCCTACCTTCGAATAGCGCCGCGAGCGCGGCCTGTCGTTCGCGCAACGGCATGTCGCGCAAGTCCTCGCCATTGCACCACGGCATATCGAAGACGTAGATCAGGATGGCGTCCTGCGCGTTCGCATCGAAGGCGCGTTGCAACGCCTGGAAATCGGGTAGACCGCGCGCGCCGACGACCACGGCTTCGCCATCGAGCCACGCGTTGGGCAGGGCGCATTTGCGCAGCGCGTCGCACGCGGGACGAAAACGATGCGTCCAGTCCTGCCCCGAGCGCGTGAATACGCGCACGTCGTCGCCGTCGATGCGGATCAGCACGCGGTAACCGTCGAGCTTGATCTCGGCATGCCAGCCCGCGGACGGCGGCGCTGCGTCGACGAGGGTGGCGAGCATCGGGCTGAGTGTCGTCGGCGGGCTTTGGGACGATTGACGAGACGTCTCGCGCGTTCGCGTTCGGGTTGTGGTTTTTGCTTCGGTTCTCGCAGCAGCGGACCGCGTTTGTGTGGCGGCGGGTGTCGACGCCTGGAGCGTGGTGGCGTGGTGTGTGCCATCGCGCCGGTGGATCAGCAGCCATTGCGGTTGACGCGTCGGCTTCGTGGTGCGAACGAGCGTCCAGTCTCCGTCGAGACGCTCGCCATGCAAGGTGAACGACAGCTTGCCGTCCTCATAGTCGCGCCGCGCGTCGCCGTGTGGCTCCCACGTGCCGCTGTCCCAGATGTCGACGTGCCCGGCACCGTAGTTTCCCGGTGGAATGTCGCCCGAAAAATCCGCGTATGCCAACGGATGATCCTCCACCTGAACGGCCAGTCGCGGGCGGCTGACGTCGGGGCTGGGCTGTTTCGGCAGCGCCCACGACTTCAGCGTGCCGTCGAGTTCGAGCCGGAAGTCGTAGTGCAGATGACTGGCGTCATGGCGCTGGATGACATACCGCATCGCGCGTCCTTGCGCGGCGCGCTCGCCGCGCGGTTCTGGCGTCGCCGCGAAATTGCGCCTGGCATCGTAGGCGGCCAAAGCATCGGGCGCGTCGCGCGACGACGAAGGGTGCTGCGAGCGCTTCGGGCGCTTTGGACGTTTCGGACTCGCTTCGCGTCTTGTCATGCGTGACCTCAGTCGGCTTTCGTACGTTTTGCCGTGGGCTGCTTTGACACCTTCGCCGCCTTCGTGGTTTTCCCCGCTTTCGTCGCCTTCGTCGCTTTCGTCGCTTTCGTCGCTTTCGTCGCAGCGGGCTTCCGCGGTTGGCGCGTGGACGCCTTGGCAGCTTTGGCAGCCTTGTCCGCGGCTGCGGTCTTCGGTTCGACATCCTGCACGGCTGCGGCCTCGCGCTTGCCGCGAGTGCCGAGACTCTGCCTGAGCAGGGCCATGAGGTCGGCAGTGCCGCCCGCGCCGGGCAGCTTCGGCGCGCTGGCTTCGATCTGGGCGACCTCGCGTGTCTGGCCCGAAGCGATCTTGCGGTCGATGAGCGCCTTCAGGTCGTCCTGGAACGTGTCGCGAAAGTCCTGTGGGCGCCACGGCCCGGACATCTCGTCGATCAGCCGTACGGCCATGTCCAGTTCGCGCTCGCCCGGCGCGGCGAGTTTGCCGAGCTTCTCGCGGGTCAGGCCGACCTCGGCCGGGTCGCGCATTTCGTCCTGCCAGCGCAGGGTGTCGAGCACCAGCGCATCGCCCGCCGGCGCGAGCACCGCCAGGTGTGCGCGCGTGTGCATCACCACGCGGGCGATACCCAGCTTGCCGGCCTTGACAAGCGCCGCGTGCAACAGGGCGTACGCCTTGGCGCCGCCGCGTTCGGGCACGAGATAGTACGGCGTGTCCAGGTACATGAACGAGACGTCGCTGGCGTCGACGAACGCCAATATGTCGACGGTTTGCGTGGCTGCCGGGTTCGCGGCGCGGATCTCATCGTCGCTGAGCACGACATAGTTGCCCTTTTCGAACTCGTAGCCGTGCACGATCTGGTCGCGCGGCACCTCCTTGCCGTTCTCCTTGTTGACGCGCTTGTAGCCGACCGGCGACATGGTGCGCTTGTCGAGCCAGTCGAGATCGAGCGTGTGCGTGGTGGAGGCGGGAAACAACGTGACCGGCACGTTGACGAGTCCGAAGCTGATAGCACCCTTCCAGATTGCGCGAGCCATATGTGCTCCCAAAGCGGCGTTCCGAGGGTTGGCGCGGGTGAATCATCCAATCGGCAGAATTCACATGACTGGATTGACAGGTGCCCGCGGGCGTCACCTTGCCATTACCTTGCCAGTATAGGAGGCATGAAGGTGCGATCGACGCGCCGTCCTGCGGGTTCCCGGGTATTGATTTTCTCAATGCGTCGTCGCCGGCCATAAGGATTCCTTGATGAAACAAAGCCGATGGACGTCTATCCCACAAAGACCACTGCGACCACTGGAACAGTAGGCAAATCAGACAAGGGAGGTTGACGATGGCGATGATCGTGGCAGGACGGTTCACGACGTTCGATCAGGCGAATCTGGTGGCAAGTCGGCTGTACGACCGGGCGTTCCGGCCGGCCGATGTCTCGGTCTTCTATCTCAATCCCACGGGACAGCACGCCCGGTTTCCCATCGGCGGCGATGTCGATGCGGATGCCGCCGCGCGTCCCGCGGGCCGCGGCGCGGCCCAGGGTGTGATCGCGGGCGGCGCATTCGGATTGGCCGTGGGGGCGCTGCTCTTTGCGTTGGTCTGGCGTTTCTGGTTGGTGCCGGTCGTCGGCATGATGGGCGGCGCCTACCTCGGCGCGTTTTTTGGCGCGTTGCGGCGCATGCGTGGCCGCGAGCGTGTGTCGGCCCGTCAGGCGGGGTTGCGCGACGCCGGCGTGATGCTTGCCACGCACGTGAGCGAGACCACGGCCGACACCGCGATTGCCGTGCTGCGAGATGCCGGGGCGGCCGCGATCGAACAGGCCGACGGCGTTTGGGAGAACGGCGAGTGGCGAGACTTCGATCCGCGCGAGCGCGTGCATCGCGCCCCGGTGCCGGAGGGCCATGCCGAGCCGACCGTCGGCGTGGCGGCGAATGATTTGCCGACGAAGGCGCCTGCGTCGCCCCATGGCGAGACTGGTGGGGCGACGCGGGATCGACGGCCCGAACTGCCAGACCGGCCCGGCCAGCCCGACGATCCGGAAGCTTTCGATCCTGGCCACGGCCGCCCCCGCCGCACGGACTGGTTGTAGAATCGATCACGTCGTCGACAGGAGAACCGCCATGCGATCGATCCACACCGGTTTCGTTGTCTGCCCGACCTGCAAGGCCCGTTTTCCCGTGGCGGCGAGCGAGCCCACCGTCAAGGCGCTGAGCGATTATCTTCATTCGGATGCCGAAGTGAAATGCCCGACGTGCGAAACGGTCTTCACGACGGGCAGCGCCCGGAGCAGCATCGAGTTCGAACCCGTCAATGACGGCGTCACGCTTTCCGCGTCGCCGGAGCGCAGCATCGACGGGTTGGACAATCACTGACGCGCGCGCACTTACAGCGGCGTCATCACCGGCTCACCGGCAAGGTAGCGTCGCGCGTTTTCGAGGAACATCGCGAGCGTGGCCGCCTCGGCTTCCGGTGAGCGCCCGGCCACGTGCGGGCTGAGCACCACGTTCCGCAAATCGATGAGCGCCGCCGGAGGGGAGGGCTCGCCCTCGTAGACGTCGAGTCCGGCGCCGGCGATGGTGCCGTTGCGCAACGCCTCGGCCAGCGCGGCGGTGTCGACGATGCTGCCGCGCCCCAGATTGACCAGAAAGCCGTCTTTGCCCAGGGCTTTCAGGACTTGCGCGTTCACGAGGTGGTGCGACTGCGCGCCGCCGGGCGCGGTCACGACGAGATAGTCAGCCCATTCGGCCAGCGCCAGCACGCTGTCGAAGTATCGGTAATGGGCCGGCACGTCGTCGCGAGGGTTGCGATTGCGATAGCCGATCTGCATGTCGAAGCCTTCGCCGCGCCGGGCGAACTGGCGTCCGACGGCGCCAAGACCCACGATTCCCAGCTTCTTGCCCGACACGCCGGGCTGCATCGGCAGCGCGTCGCGCCACACGCCCTTGCGGCAGGCGGCGTCGTATTCCGGAATGCGGCGCACGGCGGCGAGCAGCAGCGCAAAGCCCTGGTCGGCAACGGTGGGGGCGTTGGCCCCGGCACCGTTGACCGCCGTGATCCGGCGCGCGTGCATGGCGGCAACGTCCAGGTTTTCGTATCCGGCACCCAGTGCGCTCACGAATTCGACCTTTGGCAAATGCGCCAGCTCGGCCGCGCACAGGCCACGTGCACCGTTGGTGAGCACGAAGCGCGCGCGCTCGCCTTCGGCACCCCAGCCTTGCGGCTCGGGATGATGGCTCGGGCGGTAGATCACATCGAAATGGGTCTGCAGTTCGGACAACTGCTCGGGGTGCATCGGGATGACGACCAGCAAGGGGGGCAGCGACACCTTCAATCTCCGTCAGAGGGCATGGGGTTGCATGGCGCACGATGTCGTCCGTCTCGACATTGCGAGCGCGCCGTCACCCAACACTCTAGCCGGATCCCGCACGATTTGCGCGGCACGTCGCCACGCGCCCCGCTCGCGGGGCCGACGCCGACGACGCCACAAAAAATCAGGCGGACGCCAGCGCGGATGGCGACTGGCGTCCGCCGGGGAGAAAGCGTCGTGGTTGCGTGTGCCGAAACGACTCGACGCTTTTCTACGCTGTCCGGGGCGCGTGCGGACGTTTAAGCTTGTCGTCCCGTCAGACCGTGGCGCCCACGGCCAGTGTGGCCTGACGGTGGCGCAGGCGACCCAGCGTGAGCATCGTCAGACCGGCGAGCACGGCAGGTACGCCGATGGCCGCGAACAGCGCCGGCATCGACCAGCCCATGGCCAGCATCGAGGCACCACCCACCGAGCCCACCACCGATCCCAGGCGACCGACGCCGTTGGCCCAGCTCACGCCGGTGGCGCGGCAGTCCGTCGGATAGAAGCCGGCGGACAGCGCGTTGGCGCCGACCTGGCCGCCCGATACGCAGAACCCGGCCCAGAACACCGCGACCGATGCGAGCAGCGGCGAGCCGGCCAGTGGTCCGACCGCCGCGATGCAGACGCCCGCCAGTACGTAAGCCGCTGCCAGCACGTAGTGCGGATTGAGGCGGTCCATCAGCCAGCCGAGCACGATGGCGCCGAGCGTGCCGCCCACCTGGAACATGGCCGTCACGATAGCCGCGTTGCGAAGCGTCAGGCCATTCGTGCGCAGCAGCGTCGGCAACCAGCTCGACAGCAGGTAGATCACGAGCAGACTCATGAAGAACGTGGCCCAGAAGAGCAGCGTGCCGCGCAGCAGTTCGGGCTTGAACAGGTGTCCCACGGGAGATGTGTTCGACGGCCGGGTCGCGAGGTTGAACGTCGCGCCGCGCAGGTCTTCATGCGGGGCGATGCGCTGGAGCGAGGCCGCCACGCGCTCGGGCGACTTGCCGGCCATCACCAGAAAACGCACCGATTCGGGCAGTGCGCGGATCAGCACCACGCCGAGCACGATCGGCATGACCCCGCCGGCGACGAGCACCGAGCGCCAGCCGAATGTCTCGATCAGGCCCGCCGACGCCAGGCCGCCCAGTGCCGAGCCGAGCGTGAAGCCGCAGAACATGGTCGTGACGAGGAACGAGCGGCGCGAGTCGGGACAGTATTCCGAGGTCAGCGTGATTGCGTTGGGCATGGCGCCGCCGAGGCCGAGCCCGGTGAGAAAGCGCAGGGCCACGAGGTGCCACAGGTCAGTCGACCAGGCCGACGCGAGGCTGGCCACGCCGAAGAACATCACGGAAAAGATCAGGATGGTCTTGCGGCCGAACTTGTCGGCGAGCGGTCCGAAGATGAACGCGCCCGCCATCAGGCCGGCCAGCCCGGCGCCGAAAAGCGGGGCGAGCAGGGCGGGCGTGAGCGACCACTCCGCACGAATGGCGGGGGCGATGAAGCCGATGGCTGCCGTGTCGAAGCCGTCGATGGCCACGATCAGGAAGCACAGAACGACGATCATCATCTGGAACGGCGAAATGCGATGCCGGTCGATGAATGCCGTCACGTTGATGGGGGTGGCTGGCATGGTTGTCTCCTCGAAGGTGCCAGAGGCGTTGTCAGCCGACAGGCCGACATCGCCGAACGCGTTGCAGTGTTTGTTGTTATGGGTACCGCATGCCCCCGCGTCGCGGCATGTGACGCTGTGGGCGGTGGCGCGACGTCGTTGGGGATGTCGCGCCAGGGCACTACGTGACTACAGGGTGATTGGGGTGATTGGGGCCGGGCTGTCGTGCGTCTCAGGCGTCGTTGAGCCAGGGCGTTTGCGACAGGCAGTTCTCGGCGCGCCAGCCGTGCAGCCACTGCAGCGCGTCGTAAAATTGCGTTTGCGTACGACCTTTCCACAGCGAGTTGCGCACCCAGCGATCGACGCCCTTCGCGTGGTACACGCGGCCCATGTCGCGCGCGCCGTACAGCACGCGGGCGGTGCGCGGAATGCGCGCATGTTCGTAGCGGCGGAACGCGTCGACGAAATCGCCGTTCGCGGCCGCATACGCCGCGCCCAGCGTGACCGCGTCTTCCAGCGCCTGGCAGGCGCCTTGTGCGATGTATTGCGTCATCGGATGCGCCGCGTCGCCAAGAATCGTGGCGCGCCCGAAGCTCCACTGCTCCACCGGATCTCGGTCGGCGGTGGCCCAGCGTCGCCACGACGTCGGGCGATCGAGCATCTGGTGCGGCAGGGGATCGATCCCCTGGAAGTACGACAGCACCTCTTCCTTGCTGCCGTCGCGCACGCCCCAGACTTCCTGCTCGCGGCTGTGAAACGTGACCACCAGGTTGTATTGCTTGCCGCCGCGCAGCGGGTAGTGCACCAGGTGGCAGTTCGGCCCGGCCCACACGACCGGCGCATTGACCTGCAGGTCCTTCGGCATGTTCTCGACGTCGACGACGGCGCGATACACCACGTGACCGGTCACGCGCGGCTCGTCGCCGATCAGCACGGCACGCACGGCGGACTTCACGCCGTCGCAGCCGATCACGGCGTCGGCCGTGTGGCGCTCGCCATGCTGGTCGATCACCGTCACGCCGTGCGCATCCTGTTCCAGCGTGACCACGCGCGTGGCCGTGCGGAACTGGATCAGCGGGTTGCGTTGCACCGCTTCGAGAATCGACAGGTGGATGTCGGCCCGGTGAATCACGGCATACGGGTTACCGAACCGTTCGCGGTACGGCGCGCCGACGTCGACCTGCGCGATCACGCTGCGATCGATGGCATCGCGAAGCGTGATGTGATCGGTGAAGACCGACCGCCCACGTGCGGCTTCGCCGACGCCGAGGGCGTCGAGCGCGGCGAACGCATTGGCCGCGAGCTGAATGCCCGCGCCGATCTCGCCAATCGTTTCGGCCTGCTCGAGCAATTCGATGCGCACGCCCTGATTGGCGAGCGCGAGGGCGCCGGCCAGGCCGCCGATTCCCCCGCCGACGACGAGGGCCTTGGGTTGATGAGATTGATTCATGATTGTCTCCTGCGGCCCTTCCAGCCGTTGCGGACGTCGATCAGGCCGAATAATCCGGCTGGCGGTTCGGGGCGGCCGCGAGGAACGCCGGGTGCGATTGCGCCACGGCGTATACCGCCATCGCACGCGGATATGCCGACATGTCGCAGCCCATGCGTTGCGCGTTGGCGATCTGCGGCACCAGACACACGTCGGCGAGTGTCGGCGCATCGCCGAAACACCACTTGCCGTGGCCGTGCCTTGCCAGTAGCCGCTCCACGCCTGCCATGCCCTCGGCGATCCAATGGGCGTACCACGTGTCCTTCTGCTGCGCCGACAGCCCCATCGGGCCCTGCAGGTACTTCAGGACGCGCAGGTTGTTCACCGGATGGATGTCGCAACTGATGAGCATCGAGAGTTCCAGCACGCGCGCGCGGGCCTCGATGTCGCGCGGGATCAGCGGCGTGCCCGGATACTTTGCGTCGAGGTAGTCGAGAATCGCGAGCGACTGGCCGAGCGACACATCGCCGTCGACCAGCGCCGGCACCGTCGCCGACGGATTGACCTCGTCCACGTAGGCTTCGGCGCGATGCTCACCCACACGGATATTCACCGGCACGGTGTCGAACGACAGCCCTTTGAGCGCGAGCGCGATGCGCACGCGATACGACGTCGAGCTGTTGAAAAAGCTGTAGAGCTGCATGACCTTGCCTCAGACCACGCGCACGGTGATCTCGCCGAGGCCTTCGACGGCCGTGACCATGGTCTCGCCCGCCTTGACCGGGCCCACGCCTTCCGGCGTGCCGGTATAGATCAGATCGCCCGGTTCCAGGCGGAAGAACTGCGACAGATACGAGACCGTTTCGGCCACCGACCAGATCAGGTGCGTGATGTCGCTCTTCTGCTTCTGCACCCCGTCGACCGTCAGCGAAATCGCGGCCTTTTCGATATGGCCGACGCTCGCGGCGGGGTGGATCGGGCCGATCGGCGCCGAGGCGTCGAAGGCCTTGCCGATTTCCCACGGACGGCCCATCTCGCGCATTTTCATTTGCAGGTCGCGACGCGTCATGTCCAGGCCCACGGCGTAGCCCCACACGTGCTCGAGCGCCTGCTCGAGGGGGATGTCCGAACCGGCCTTGCCGATCACGGCGACCAGCTCCGCTTCGTAGTGGTAGTTGCTCGTTTGCGCGGGGTACTTCAGTTCGAGCGTCTCGCCATAGGCCACCGGAATCACGGCGTCGGCCGGCTTGCAGAAGAAGAACGGCGGTTCACGGTCCGGATCGAAGCCCATTTCGCGGGCGTGCGCGGCATAGTTGCGGCCGACGCAGTACACGCGGCGCACGGCGAACTGATCGTTGCTGCCAACAACGGGAATGGCGACGGTGGCGGGCGGAGCGAAGACGAAGGACATAGGTTTTGACTCGACGAATAAAGAGGAAAGCGGGGCGCCGCGTTGCGCGTGCTTCGTGTGCGATGTCCGCGGGGCCGATGTGTCGTGTGTGCGCGCTGACTCAGGTGCGCGACTCGCGCAGCAGATTCAGCGCGGCAAGTACCGGGCGATCGGAGTAGCTGAAAAGCACGGCGTCTTCGAGCGCGGCGAGCTGCACCGGCGCCCACGACGGCACGACGAAGTGATCGCGCGGCTCGAACTGGAACGTCTCGTCGCCGATGCGCACCGTGCCGCGACCTTCCACGACCGAGAAAACGGTGGCGTCGGTGCTGCGATAGGTCTTGCCCTGGAAGCCTGCCGGGAGGTACTGCATGAAGGTCGCCATCGTCGGCATCGGCCAGCCGCCGGTGGCCGGATTCACGTAGCGCAGTTTGATGCCGTCCCACGCATCGAGCTCGCCGTTGCGGTACAGCGTGTCGAGCGCTTCGCGCGAGCGCTCGTACGGATAGCTGAAGATCGGCGACGTGGGATCGCTCACCTTGTGGTGCACCGGCAACATGTTGAACCCGTAGCGCGCAAAGCTGTCGCCCTCGGGCCGCTGCACGGGCTGCTGCGATTCGGGGTAGTTCTCCGCGAAGCCGGCATCGAAATACTGGACGAGCGGAATGTCGAGACCGTCGAGCCACACCACCGGTTCGCCGTCCGCGGGGTTGCCGTGGTCGTGCCACGTCCACGACGGCGTGATGATGAAGTCGCCCGGGTGCATCGTGGTGCGCTCGCCGTTCACGGCGGTCCAGGCCCCACGGCCTTCGACGATGAAGCGCAGCGCCGACTGCGTATGCCGGTGACTCGGCGCGATCTCGCCCGGCAGGATCAGTTGCAGCCCGGCGTAGAGCGAGCCGGTAATGCTCGACGAGCCGGGGGTGCCCGGATTCTGCAGAATCAGCACGCGCCGCACTGCTTCCTCGGCGCTGATGACTCGCCCGGCTTCCATAACCAGCGGACGCACTTCGTTGTATTTCCAGATCGCGGGCACCACGCGCGGGCGCGGTTGCGGGGGCACGAGGCTGTGCAGCGATTCCCACAGCGGGGCCATGTGGTTGCGGCCGATGTGCTCGTAATACGCAGCGCGCTCGGCGCTGGGGGCGCGTTCGGACATGCTTGTCTCCGGAGGTGGCAGGGGGCCCGGTCGGCGGGCGCCGCATTTGTGTCTTCTCGGTGTCGAGCAGGGCGCGCGCGGCGGGCTTTCGGGTCTATGGATAGCGTTATACTCGGCGAGACATATTCTTTGAAATGAAATAATCATCGGATCCATACGAAAATTCGTATGGGTCGAGACGATTTTGGGGCGCCCCCGGGGGTGCCCGGAGACTGCGCATGGATTGGACCCATCGCCTGCGTCTGCGCAACCTGCAGATGCTCCTGACCCTCGCGGAGACCGGCAACATGAGCCAGTCCGCCACGCTGCTCAACACGACGCAGCCCGGATTGTCGAAGTGGCTCAAGGATCTCGAGGACGATATCGGGCTGCCACTGTTCGAGCGTCAGGCGCGCGGATTGCGCCCGACGGTGTACGGGGAATCCCTGATCGAACATGCGCGCCGCATCGAGGCGCAACTCGATACCGCGCGCGACGATCTCGACGCCATGCGCGAGGGCGGCAGCGGTCTGGTGGCGATCGGCACGTCGGGCGCGTCGTCGGCGGACACGGTGCCGCTCGCCGTGCTGCTGCTTCTGCAGCGCATGCCGCGTGTGCAGGCGCGCGTGATCGAGAACACGATGGACCGGTTGATGAATCAGCTCGCGCACAGCGAGATCGATATCGTGGTCGGGCGCTCGGCCCCGGAATTGCAGGATCGCAACGTGCGCGCCGAAGCGCTCTATCTGGAGCCGCTGCACTTCGTCGCGCGAGCCCGGCATCCGGTCTTTTCGCTCGGGCAGGTGCAGTGGGAGGACATTCAGCGCTACCGCTGGGTCGTGTGGCCGCGCGGCACGCCGATACGCAATGCGCTCGAGGCGGCGCTCGCCGAAGCCGGGTATCCGCTGCCGAACGACACGGTGGAGTCGAACTCCACGATTCTCAATCTGACGCTGCTCAACAACAGCGACATGATCGGGCTGGCGTCGCACCGCACGGCCAGCCGCTTGCAGGCGCTCGGCGCGCTGCGGATCGTGCCGCTGCGACTGGCGGGATTCGGCGCGATCTCGATGTACTGGCGCGACGACGGCGCCAACCGCGCGGCCGTGGCGGCTGCCCTCGAGTGCTTGCGCAGTGCGGCCACGCGCTCCACCGGCGACGCGGTGACCGGCGTCATGGAACTGCGGTAGTCCCATCGATCGCCGAGATCCGGGGGCGGCCGTTTGCTACACTTGCCGCCTGTCGAAGTCACTCTCTCGGGGCGTCAATGATTGGCCGCATCTCCGGCACGCTGCTGGAAAAGAATCCGCCGCACATCCTGGTCGATTGCCAGGGCGTGGGCTACGAAATATCGGTGCCGATGAGCACCTTCTTCAATTTGCCGGGCGTCGGCGAGCGCGTCACGCTGCTCACCCAGTTCATCGTGCGGGAGGACGCCCAACTGCTGTTCGGCTTCGGCTCGCCCGACGAGCGAAATACGTTTCGCGAACTGCTCAAGATCTCCGGCGTCGGTGCGCGCACCGCACTGGCGATCCTCTCGGGCATGAGCGTTGCGGACATCGCACAGGCCGTGACGCTGCAGGAATCGGGACGTTTGACCAAGATCCCCGGCATCGGCAAGAAGACGGCCGAACGGCTGCTTCTCGAGCTCAAGGGGAAGCTCGGGGCGCAGTTGGGCACCGTGGCCGGCGTCGCCACGCCGCACGATCACAAGAGCGATGTCGTGAACGCGCTGCTCGCACTGGGTTATTCCGACAAGGAAGCGCTTGCCGCCGTCAAGTCCGTGCCCGAAGGCACGGGCGTATCGGAGGGCATCAAGCACGCACTCAAGTCACTCTCCAAGGCATGAGGTTCGGTCGGGGCGGGAAGAAGACGCCGCCATGACGATCGCGTGAGGACACGACATGCAACTGCGATGGCTGGAAGACTTCGTCGAACTCGCGCGAACGCGCAGCTTCACGCGTGCGGCGGAGAACCGCTTCGTCACGCACCCGGCCTTCGGGCGGCGCATCCGCGCGCTGGAAGAATGGGTGGGCACCCGGCTCGTCGAGCGCAGCAAGCCGTTGGAGCTCACGGCGGCCGGCAACGTATTTCTCGACGCCGCGACCAACGCGCTCGACATTCTTCACAGCGCTCGCACCCAACTGCAGGACGCCGCGCCAACGCTGGAAAACAATCTGAAAATCGCCACCGGGCGCACGCTCGCCGCGACATTCTTCCCCGATTGGTACGACCAGATGGTCGCGCGCGTCGGCTTCTTCAGCGCCACGCTGTCCACGAGCGGGGCGGAAGAGGCGATTCTTCGACTGGCGGCGGGCGAGGTGGATCTGCTGATCGTGTATTCGAGCGCACACACGCGGCTGCTCATCGACCAGGAGCGGTTCGACTGGCTCAGCGTGGCGCGTGAAGTGCTGGTACCGGTCAGCGCCCTCGACGCCAAGGGACGCGCCAGATATCGTCTGACGGGCGGCCCGGCGCCGATTCCGTGGCTGGCGTTCACGCGCACGCTCACGCTGCGCGCCGTACTGGCCCGCCACCTCGCGGAGATGCCGAACCGCCCGATGCTCAAGCCCGTATACCAGGCCGATTCCTACGAGGCGATTCTGGCAATGGCACGTCGGGGCACTGGCATTGCGTGGTTGCCTCAGCGTCTGGTGGCCGATGATGTTGCACGCGGCACACTGGCCATCGTCGGCGGCAAGGATTGGCAGATCGGGTTCGACATCGCGCTTTATCGCCGCGCTCACCAGCCGCACAACGTGCTCGACGCCATCTGGCAGAGCGCCCGACAGGTGTCAGGCGAGGACGCCTGACACCGCCAGCGAGCCAGCGAGCGCAAGGCCGGAGCAGCGAGCGCTCGCCCCGGCTAATGCGATCAGTGCTCGTGGTGCAGGTACTTCGCCTGACGGGGCAGGCGCAGGCTCACGAGGAACGCCACGATCATCATGCCGGTGACGTACCAGTAGAAGGTCGGCTCCATGCCGGCCTTCTTGAGGCCGAGGGCCACGTATTCGGCCGAACCGCCGAAGATGGCGTTGGCCACCGCGTAGGCGAGGCCCACGCCGAGCGCGCGGACTTCGATGGGGAACATCTCGGCCTTCACGATACCGCTGATCGACGTGTAGAAACTCACGATCGCCAGCGCCAGGCAGATCAACAGGAATGCGGCGGTCGGGCTTTGCACGGTCTTGAGCGCGGTCAGGATTGGCACCGTGGCGATCGCGCCGAGCGCGCCGAACAACAGCATGTTGTTGCGGCGACCGATCTTGTCCGAGAGCATGCCGAAAATCGGCTGCATGCACATGTAGACGAACAGGCAGCCGGTCATCACGTAGCTGGCCGTCTTGATCGGCATGCCGGCCGTGTTCACCAGATACTTCTGCATGTAGGTCGTGAACGTGTAGAAGATCAGCGAGCCGCCCGCGGTGTAGCCGAGCACCGTGAAGAACGCCGCCTTGTGATGACGGAACAGACCCGCGAGCGTGCCCGCCTCGCTGTTGCTGCGGCTCGCTTTCGTCGACGTCTCATGCAGCGTGCGACGCAGCATCAGCGCCACGACGGCCGTGACCGCGCCGACCACGAACGGAATGCGCCAGCCCCACGCCCTGAGCTCGGCGTCGGACAGCAACTGCTGAAGAATCACGACCACGAGCACGGCAAGCAACTGTCCGCCGATGAGCGTCACGTACTGGAACGAGGAGAAGAAGCCGCGGCGGCCCTTGAGCGCCACTTCGCTCATGTACGTGGCCGTGGTGCCGTACTCGCCGCCCACCGACAAGCCTTGCAGCAAGCGTGCGAGCAGCAGCAGCGCGGGCGCCCAGGTGCCGATACTGGCGTAAGTCGGCAATGCCGCGATCAGCAGCGAGCCGAAGCACATCATCATCACGGAGATGACCATCGAGTTCTTGCGGCCGTTGCGATCCGCGATACGGCCGAAGAGCCAGCCGCCGATGGGGCGCATCAGGAAGCCGGCGGCGAACACCCCGGCGGTGTTGAGCAATTGTGCCGTGGGATCGGCGCTCGGGAAAAATGCGGGGGCGAAGTAGATCGCACAGAACGCATAGATGTAAAAGTCGAACCACTCGACCAGGTTCCCGGACGATGCCGCAACGATCGCGAAAACGCGTTTGCGAACTTCTTCGGGGGTGGGTGGCGTGTCGATTCCGGCGGGGGTTGTCGCTGTGTCTCTCATTTCTACTGGCGATGGGGCATCGCGTTAATTACTGCGTTTGCAACATGACGCACCGGCGGTTCGCCGCATCCAGCCCATATATACATTTCATATATGAAGGAGGCAGGCGCCGACGCGTCGCGGGGGCGGGGCCACTATAGCGGGTCGGAACGGGGACAGACAATGCCCGCAGTGCGTTTCGATTATTGTGAATATGGAAACAATCGTCTCGATTGTTGCGTTGCAGCATGGTGATGGCGCCCGCCGGGCGGGCGTTCGCGTGATCGTGGCGCTTGTTTCGGTGACCGCGACGGGCAAGCAGAAAACACCAAAATATTTTTGATCGCATACCCCCGCCGGCTCAGCCGCCGTCGTCTTCCTTGGCGAACTGAAGCGCGACGGTAGAGCCGTCGGCGACGGCCACCCGCGCTGATGCGTCGCCGGGATCGATCTTGGGGCACGCGGGGCTCGCCTGTCATCCTCCGAGGGGCGGGCAAAAGACAACTTGCCCATTTACACCGGCCGATGACACTGTGCCAGAAGGTCGAGAAAGAGATCCAGCGCCCGCGTTCTCGGGCGCGACGCTTCGGTAATCGCGCTGATGGCATTTTCGTACTCCGGCCCGCCGGGCACGCGCACGAGCGCATGGCGCTTCGCGAACGACGCGGCGTAGTACTGCGGCAACAGGCCGACGTAATGGCCGGACAGCACCAGCATCGCCACCGCTTCGAGCCCCGAGGCCATGGGCCCGCGTGCGAGGCCGAGCGCGTTGAGCGCTTCGTGCACGAACGGCTGCGTCCGATAGACGAGCGGCAGTCCGGCGGCCTCCTTCAGACGGTGCCGCGCGACATACAACTGGTGACGTTCGATGAACAGCGGCTGGTAGCGAAATCCGGCCTCGCGCCGGTACATGCCGCGAATGGCAATCTGCACGCGGCGTTCACGTAGCGCGAGATCCAGTTCGTTGAACGTCATGACGGTCAGTTCCACTTTCACGTCCGGCGCCTGCGCCTTGAGCTCTGCGAGCGCTTCCGGGATGTGGCAGCCGACGTCCGACACGATGTGCTCGACCATGCCGATGGACAGCGTTCCGGAGAGCACGCCGCGCACGGCGTCGATCTCGGGCCGAATCCGCTCGAGCGACTTCAGTGCGTCGCGTGCCAGTTCCAGCGCGACCTTGCCCGCATGCGTGAGCACGAATCCCGAGGGCCCGCGTTCGCACAAACGTGCCCCAAGGGTCTCCTCGACGTCCCGGATGTGGCGACTGATCGACGCCTTGGACATGTTCAACTGCTTTTCCGCCGCAGCGAATCCGCTGGCTTGCGCCACGGCGCAGAAGATGCGCAACGAGCGCAGGTCGCGCTCATTGAATTCCCGATTCGCCACGATCCGCTCCCCGGTCGGCAGGCGCCGGAGACCGGCCGGGCGGCGCATGCGCAAAAGGTTTCGTTTTTTGAAACCATACCAATAAAAAAATCATTTTTCATGCTCTTTTTGCCCGCATACATTGGGTTCACGAGGCCCGTCGCGACGATGCGCCCGAACGACTCGAAACCCACACCACGCGAGGCAAGCGATGAAGACCTGCTCCAGACGATCCTTTGTAAAGGCGACGCTCGTATCGGGCGCCGCACTGGCCCTCCCGGCCGTTTCCTCGCGGGCCTTCGCCGAAGGCGGCACGCTCGCCGACATCAAGAAGCGCGGCAAGCTCGTCGTGGGAACCGAGGCGGCCTACGAGCCGTTCGAATTCGTGGAAAACGGGCAGGTGGTGGGGTATGGACACGACGTGCTCGAGCTGATGGCCGCCAAACTCGGCGTTCGGCTCGAACAGATGAACCTGCCGTTCCAGGGGTTGTTGCCCGGCCTCATGTCGCACAAGTTCGACTTCGTGGCCACGAGTGTGGGTATCACACCCGAGCGCGCCAAGCGCTTTGCGTTCAGCCAGCCGGTCGGCGTGGTGCGCTCGGTGCTGATGGTGCGGGCGGACGACGCGGCCATCAAGCAGGACATGGACATCGCGGGCAAGACCATCGGCACGCAGATGGGCTCGTCGTCGCAGCCGGTAGCCGACGAATTCGAGAAGGAACTCAAGGCGAAGACGGGCAAAGGCTATGCCGGTACGCGCCTGTTCCAGGCCTATCCGGACGTATCCAACGCCTTGGCGAACAAGACTATCGACGTCGCGCTCATGCCCTCGAACATTGCGGCCGTCCAGATGCGTCGGCAGCCCAATGTCTTTCGCATCGCGGGAACGATCGGGCAGCCCAAGCTGCTCGCGTGGGTCGCCAATCCGAACGATCTCGAGATTCGCAAGTTCATCAACGACTCGTTCGACGAATTCCGCGCGAGCGGCAAGCTCGCGGCACTGCAGAAGAAGTGGTTCGGTGCGCCGATGGAGACGCCGCACGACAACTATCTGCCGCAGGGGGCGATTTGACGGCGGCGGCGCTGATCGACGGGCTCGGCATGGGCAGCATGGCGGGCGTGATGGCGCCATTCCTCGATGGCGTCGTATCGGGCACGGCGATCACGCTCGCGGCGTCGGCCGCGGCGTTCGCGATCGGCCTGGCACTCGGGATCGTGCTGCTGCTCATGCGCATCTCGTCCATCGCACCGCTGCGTGCCGTGGCGGTGCTGTGGGTGAGTCTGATCCGCGGCACGCCGGCGTTGATTCACATGCTGATCGCGTACTACATGGTGCCGGCGCTGTTCGATATCTCGATCTCGCCGATCACGGCCGGCATTGCGGCGCTTGCGTGCAACACGAGCGCATACATCGTCGAGATCCTGCGCGGCGCGCTCGGCACGCTCTCGCACGGGCAGCGAGCGGCGGCGTACGCGATGGGCATGCGCGCAACGCAGGTCTGGCGCCATGTGCTCCTGCCGCAGGTCATCTACCGTGCCATTCCGCCGCTCACCAGCGAGTTCACGATCCTGCTCAAGGCGTCGTCGCTGATGTCGATCATCGCGGTGCCCGAGCTGGCCACGGTGGCGCGCAACGCCACCTTGCAGACCGACATGCCGCTACAGGTGTTCGCGATTACTGCCGCGGTGTATTTCATTGCGCTGTTCTGCATATCGGCCGTCTCGCGCGCATGCGAGCGCCGAGTCTCGAGGATGCTGCCCCATGGCCATTGATTTTTCCATCGTGAGGGAAGCGGTCCCGGTGCTGCTCGAAGGACTGCGCGTGACGGCGCTCGTGAGCGTCATCGGCATTCCTCTGGGGATCCTGATCGGCATCGTTGCCGCGTATTCGGCGCAGTCGCGCACGATCCTGCGTCCCGTCGCGCTGGGCTACGTCGAACTCGTGCGCAATATCCCGTACCTGATCCTCGTCTACCTGTCGTTCTTCGGTCTGCCGAAGCTAGGCGTGAGCGCGTCGGCCATGGCCGTGGCGGTGGGCTGCACGGCCTTCTACACCGGCGGATATTTCTGCGAAATCCTCCGGGCCGCGTTGAGAAGCGTCGCGCGAGGGCAGACCCACGCGGCGCTCTCGCTCGGCATGACCTATTGGCAGACGCAGCGGCATATCGTCGCGCCGCAGTTGTTCGGCTTTCTCATTCCGCCGACGACCAGCCTGGTGATCATGATGTTCAAGGACTCGGCGATCTTCTCGGTGATGAGCCTGCCGGAGCTGACCTACCAGAGCAATCTGCTTACCGCAAACACGTTCGCCTACGTCGAAGTGCTCGGCACGACGGCGTTGATCTACTGGGCCAGCAGCGTCTTGCTGGCCGGCGTGGGGCGGCGTCTCGAGAACGTGGTCGGGCGACGTACCCGGCACGTATGACGCCTGCCCGGAATTTCACCAAAGGACACTGACATGACGACTTATACCGTGGCACCCCGAACCGGCCATCCGACGCTGCTGTACTCGGAGCTCGATCTGGACATCGACAACCTCAGGGCCGACATCGCCGTGCTGGGCATGCCTTACGGCGCGCCCTACGCCGCGTCGGACTTCAGCAACGATCAGACCAACGCGCCGTCGGCCATCCGCCAGGCGACCGATCGCGTGGTGCGTCGCCCGGGGCACTACGACTTCGACATCGACGGCCCGCTGCTGCAGGGGCGCACCGACATCCGGTTCGTGGACTGCGGTGACATCATTCCCGATCTGACGCAGCCCGGCGAGCACTACGCGCGCGCCGAGGCGGCGGTGCGCCGGATCGCGGCCGGCGGCGCCATGCCGATCGTGCTGGGCGGCGATCACGGCATCACCACGCCCGTGCTGCGAGGGCTCGATCACAAGGGACCGATCACGCTCGTGCACATCGACGCGCACCTGGACTGGCGCGACGAAGTCAACGGCGTGCGGGAGGGATTGTCGAGCCCGATCCGGCGCGCCTCGGAGATGGCGCACGTCGAAGGTATCGTGCAGATCGGTCTGCGCGCCCAGGGCAGCGGGCGTCCGGAGGAGCTTGTGGCGGCGCGCGCGTACGGTGCGCAGATCGTAACCGCGTACGAGTTGCACGACATCGGCATGGACGCCGTGTTGGCGCGCATTCCCGACGGCGGCAATTACTACCTCACCATCGACGCCGACGGCCTCGATCCGTCGACCATGCCCGCCGTGGCCGGCCCCGCGCCGGGCGGCGTGACGTTTGTACAGGCGCGCAAGCTGATTCACGGGCTCGTACGCAAGGGCCGGGTCGTGGGGATGGACATCGTGGAGATTCAGCCTGCAAAGGACGATGCGAACCAGATCTCCTGCATCACCGCCGGTCGATTGATTCTCAATCTCATCGGCGCATCGATTCGCGCGGGACACTTCGACAAATGAGTACCGCGCAACCCATCATCGAGATACGCGACGTCGACAAGTGGTACGGCGCGCATCACGTGCTCAAGCAGTGTTCCACGCAGGTCGCGAAAGGCGAGATCGTCGTGGTGTGCGGGCCGTCCGGGTCGGGCAAGTCGACGCTGATCAAGACCGTCAATGCGCTGGAGCCGATCCAGAAGGGCGACATCGTCGTGGCGGGCATTTCACTGATGGCGGCGTCCACGAATCTGCCGAAGCTTCGCAGCAAGGTGGGCATGGTCTTTCAGCATTTCGAACTGTTCCCGCACCTGGATATCACGCGCAATCTCACGCTGGCCCAGCAGATCGTGCTCGGCCGGGACGCCGGGACCGCGCGCGCCAAGGCGCGCGCGCTGCTCGACCGCGTCGGCCTGTCGGCACATGCCCACAAGTATCCGGGGCAGCTCTCGGGTGGCCAGCAGCAACGTGTGGCGATTGCGCGGGCCTTGTCGATGGATCCCATGGCGATGCTCTTCGACGAACCGACCTCGGCGCTCGACCCGGAGATGGTCAACGAAGTGCTGGACGTGATGGTGGAGCTCGCCCGCGAGGGCATGACGATGATGGTCGTCACGCACGAGATGGGCTTTGCCCGCCGCGTGGCGAATCGGGTCGTGTTCATGGAGGACGGCGCCATCATCGAAGACAGTCCGACCGACAGTTTCTTCAACGACGCGGCGAGTCCCGCCGCCAAACGTTTCCTTTCCAGGATTCTCGCGCACTGAATCGCAGCGCGCGGCATATGACGTTCAACCGATAACCTGACGAGACACCATGATGCACACCCGAATTCGCAAGTTCAATACACGCGACACTTATCCCGAGCAGAACCTCGACAACGACCTTTGCCAGGCCGTGATCGCCGGCAACACGATCTATCTGCGCGGACAGATCGGCCAGGACCTCGATACCCGCGAGTCGGTCGGCATCGGCGATGTCGCCGCGCAAACCGAAAAGGCAATGGCGAATGTCGCCATGCTGCTCGACGAGTGCGGCAGCCGGCTCGCCGACATCTGCAAGGTCACGGTCTATATCGTGGACCCGCGCTATCGCGAGGCGGTCTACAACGTCATGGGGCGCTGGCTCAAGGGCGTTTTCCCGGTGTCGACGGGTATCGTCGTGCAGGCTTTGGCGCGGCCGGAATGGCTCGTCGAGATCGATGTGACGGCCGTGAAGCCGGCGGCTTGAGCCCGGGCGAAATGCGCGATGTGGTGTGCGGAATACGTGATGCGCAACGCGCAGTACGCCGTGCAAAGCGCCGGGTGGCGGTCACGCGTGGACCGTGCCGTGCGCCTGTCGGCATGTCGGGGCGGGGGACGAATGCGGGCGCCCGGGCCGGAGGTCAGAACCGTCGTTTGACGTAGACGGTAGCGCCGATGGCACGCTGGCCGAGCAGCGGGATACGCGCGGTCGCGGAGACGGTCCAGGCGTCGGTCTTGAGTGCCAGCCCCCGCTTCGGGTCGGACCCCAGCTTGTCGTCGGCGTTGTTCCATTGCACGAACGACAGTGTCGGCGACGAGGACGGGCCGATGAAAAGATAATGCTGCGTCGCTTGCGCGGCCGTGGTTTCGTTCGGCGCGCCGATCCAGTCGGCGAGGTGGTTGTCGTGGCCCGCGATGGCACCGTTGAGCGCGTCGATGCGCGTGTAGAGCAATGCGCTGTCGTCGGCGAAGCGGGTCGCGTCGACGCGATCGCCGCTGGCGGCGATGTCCTCGCCGGCGCGCCCGAACGGATAGACCGTGACGGGCACGGGCGGCACCACGGCGACGGAGACCGGCGCGGGTGGGGCGGGGACGTGGATCGGCAGGGGCGCCGGGCCAAGATTGGCCAGCATCATCTGTTCGGATGACCCCGGGGTGGCGCCATCAGCGATCGCCACGCTGCTCAGCGTGACAACGCAAGCGCCTATCATCCATTTGTTCAGGCACGTCATGGACATGCCTCCCATAAAGGAATGGCAACGCTAAGTCGCTGGCCCCACTTTGTCTGCGCATGACGCGCTTCGCATTACAAACTTTCTGAAATCCCTGCACCGTCTTGTGCGGTGTTTGCGCGCCGTATGCATTTAGGAAGTGTAGTCAGACATTTGCGTCCCGCCACCCTTATTTGCACCGAGTGTGATCGGGCGCAAATGCACGCTCGCGCACAGGCCCGCCGGAGCGGGCCCGGCGGACGTTCCATGGCGCGCGCTCTCGGGTTTATCCTGAGGGCGGCTGATGGCGCACCGAATCCGCGGTTCGCTCGGTCCTCGCCCGTCCTGCCATGTCGCGATGCACCGTGACCGTGACCGTGGACGTCCGTTCCGGCGTGGCGCATTGCGACGTGGAGCAACCGCCACAACCGCTCGCGCATCCGGAGGCGGGCGCGGGGGCCTGTCGCCACTTGCGCGGCACGGGCACGCCTCGTCGCGCCAGGGCGTCGAAAAGTCGGCGGCCGACCGCCCGGGTCTGACGCGGCAACAGATGCCGCAGCACCGACAACGCACTGGCCGCGACGATCACGGCGACGACGACGTATTGAACGGCAGGGGACATGGGGGTGGCTCCTTGTCTCAGATCAGCCAGAGCGCAAGGCGATACGTGACGAACGACACGATATAGGCCAGGGCGAACATATAGCCGAACGAAATCAGCACGTAGCGCCACGACTGCGTTTCCCGGCGGATCATCGCGAGCGTCGACATGCACTGCGGCGCGAAGGCGAACCACGCGAGCAGCGACAGGGCTGTGGCTACTGAAATGTTGGACGACAGCGCGCTCGCCAGTCCGGCCGCGTCCTCGGCGCCGCCGGCGACCGCGTAGACCGTCGCGAGCGCGGTCACCGCCGTCTCGCGGGCCGCGAAGGCGGGAACGAGGGAGAGGCTGATCTGCCAGTTGAAGCCCAGCGGCGCGAAGATGACCTGAAGCGCCCGGCCGATGTATCCCGCGAACGAGTAGTCGATGGCCGGCCCGGTGGCGCCCGCTGGCGGCGACGGGAACGTCGAGAGGAACCACATGAGGACCGTGAGCGCGAGGATCACCCCGGTCAGGCGCCGCACGAAGATCCAGCCGCGCTCCCAGAGACCCAGTGCCAGATTGCGGACCTTCGGCATGCGATACGACGGCAGTTCCATGAGCAGTGCCGGCTGCGAGCGTGCACCGCGCAAGCGTCGGGCAATCCATCCCACAGCCATCGCCCCGAGGATGCCCGCGGCGTACATCGCGAAGAGCACCAGCCCCGGCAGCTTGAAGACGCCCAGCACGGGCCGGTCGGGAATGAACGCGCCAATGAGCAGCGCGTATACCGGCAGGCGCGCCGAACAGGTCATCAGTGGCGCGACAAGGATCGTGGTGATTCGTTGACGAGGATCGGCGATGCTGCGTGTGCCCATGATGCCGGGAATCGCGCACGCGAAACTCGACAGCAGGGGAATGAACGAGCGGCCGGTCAGGCCGACCTTGACCATCATCCGATCGAGCAGGAAGGCCGCGCGTGGCAGATAGCCCGATTCCTCCAGCACGAGGATGAAGAAGAACAGCACCAGAATCTCGGGCAGGAAGCCGAGTACCGTGCCCAGGCCACCGAAGAGGCCGTCGACGACCAGACTTCGCAGCGGACCGTCGGACAGCCCGGCGCCGACCTGCTCGCCCAGCCAGCCGAATCCGTCGCCGATGGCGTCCGTCATGGGTTTGCCGATGAAGTACACCGCCTGGAATATCAGGAACATCACAGCAGTGAGCACGATCATGCCGAACACCGGATGCAGCGCGATGCGGTCCAGGCGTTCGTCGACGCCGTCAGTCATCGCGAGCGCGCTCACCGACGACGCCATGATTCGACGGACGTCGGCGTGAAGGTCGCGGTCCGCAAGATCGATCGTTGCACCGCGACTTGCCCTTGCGTCGCCCGCAACGTCATTTCGGGTGAAGTCGTCCAGTGCCTCGATCAGCGCGCGCACGCCGGTGCGGGCAATCGCCACCGTCTCGACGACGGGAACGCCCAATTCGCGCGCGAGTGTCGCCACATCGATTTCGATACCCCGTCGACGGGCTGCGTCCATCATGTTCAGCGCCACGACGGTCGGGCGCCCCAGCGCCAGCACCTCGAGCACGAAGCGCAAATGCAGGCGCAGATTCGTGGCGTCGACCACACACACGATCAGTTCGGGAACCGTCTCGCCCGGGTAGGCGCCGTGCAGGACGTCGTGCGTGACCTTCTCGTCGAGACTGGTGGCCGAGAGGCTGTAGGTGCCGGGCAGGTCGAGCACGCGGATCGTTGTCCCCGCGGGCGAGACGAACGCGCCTTCCTTGCGCTCGACGGTGACGCCGGCATAGTTGGCGACCTTCTGGCGCGCGCCGGTCAGGCGATTGAAGAGTGCGGTCTTGCCGCAGTTGGGGTTGCCGACGAGGGCGATGCTGAGCGTGGTCGATGGCATGCGGTTCACCCCAGCCGGACCTGAACGCGCGCGGCTTCGTCGCGGCGCAGTGCGAAGCGCGTCGCGCCGACCTGCACGACCATCGGGTTGCCGCCCCATGGGGCCAGCGCAACCACGCGCACCGGTTCGCCGGCCACGAAACCCAACTCGCGCAAGCGATGCGCGATGGCATCGGGTTGCCTCTGATCGACGACCGAAACCACGGTCGCGGTACTGCCCTTCTTCAACGCCGACAACTGCATGGTACGAATAAGACGCGAACGATAATTATTCGCAGTATAAGCAGGGCCGATGTCATTCCGAAGGGCGGGATAGGGGCGGAGGGGCGCGCTTCTCCGCCCGCGGTACGCCGGATCTCAATGCTGTCGGGGTGTTCGGGGCGATACCGTTCGCGGCGTCTTCCTCAACTGCGGCCATATGCCGCACCCGGCCCCCACCCTGGCGCATCAACCGCCGGTCAGGGCCTTCGGCACGACGTAGCGCGTGCCGTCGTAATCGAGGGTGACGTTCGCGCCTCGCGAGGTGCGTTCCTTGCTCGCGCAGTCGTTGCGGGTCGGCTTGTTCGTCGTGGTCGTGGTCTTTTCGCTGACGACGAGGCTGGCGTAGCCGTCCTTTCCCGGCGCGCCGACGGAAACGATGCGCGAGGTGTCGGTGAAGCTTCCGGCGCAGTTGCCGTCCCATTCGCCGCCGCTCGACTGCGTGGCGAGCCCGTCGACGACCTTGCGCAGCGTGGCGCCGTCGACGACATACAGGCTGAGCGTCGTTTGCGAGAAGGGATTGACGCGCGACGATCCTTCAAGCGTCGTGCGTGTGCCAAATGCTGTTACTTGAGGTGTCAGGCGCCACGCTGCCGTATCGAGCGCGAGTTCGCGCAGCATGATGGCATCCGAGGTGATGGCGGCCTTCTCGAAACGGTGCGCGACGATCTTGCCGCTCTGGCTGTCGGCGACGAGCACTTCCACGTCATAGACCCGGTCCTCGTCGGTGCCGCCGGGTTGCGGCAAGGGGAGCACGGCGAGCGTCCGGGCGGGATTCGCGGGCCAGACCTTGCAGGTGGCGAAGTCGGTGTCGAGCGTGCGACCGGGCTGGAGCGTCTTCGTCCAACCGGTCAGGCGATCCTTGCAATCGGCATGGGCAAGCAACGGCAGGCACAACAGGGCGGCGGCGAGGACGTGGCGCATGGAGGTCGGGACAATGGCCTGAGTGTAGGTTCGCTCATTCTACCGATGGGCTTCGGTTCGAGGCGCGGCCCCATCGCTCCAATCAGCACTTCTGCGTGCCGAAACGGCACGGAGCCGGAATTTCTGCCGCCTACACTCCGCTTCCTGAGACTGGCAGGGGGTCCGGGGCGCGCATCGAGTGCGTGCCGCGCGACCGCCAGACATTTCCAACGCCAGCAGTAATCCAGAGGAGCAGGGCATGACAGGCAACACCCAACCCCACAACCCGTGGCGTGAGATCTGCGCCGCGAGCATCGGCAACGCACTCGAGTTCTACGATCTGCTGATCTACGGCTACTTCGCCATCGTGATCGGTCAGTTGTTCTTCCCCGCGCACGATGCCACGACGTCGCTGCTGCTGGCCGTCGGCACCTTCGGTATCTCGTTCGTCACCCGCCCGCTCGGCTCGATCATTCTCGGCAGCTACGCCGACCGCGCCGGCCGCAAGGCGTCGCTTACCGTGTCCATCGGTCTGATGATGCTCGGCACGGCCATGATCGCGTTCGCACCGACCTATGAGCAGATCGGCATCGCCTCGCCGCTCATGATCATCGTCGCGCGCATGCTGCAGGGCTTTTCCACGGGCGGTGAGTTCGGCGCCGCCACAGCCTTCATGGTCGAGCACGCCGACGCCAAACGGCGCGGCTTTTTCGCGAGCTGGCAGATGTCCACCCAGGGTCTCGCCACGGTGCTCGCCGCCGGTGTCTCCGCGCTGCTGAGCCTGCTGCTGAGCGCCGACCAATTGAGCGCGTGGGGCTGGCGCGTCGCGTTTGCCGTCGGTCTGCTCATCGGTCCGGTCGGTCTCTACATCCGCCGTAACATCGACGAGACCGCCGACTTCAAGAAGCTGGGCGAGAAGCAACGCGAGACGTCGCCGCTGCGCGAAGTCTTCGGCCGCGACCGCGCGAACATGCTGCTCGGCGCCGGCGTCGTGGCCGCTGCCACGGCGTTCAACTACGTTCACAAGCTTTATATGCCGACGTACGCGGTCAAGCAACTGCACATTCCGGCCACGTCGTCGTTCATCGGCGCCGTGGTCACCGGCGTGATGCTGATGATCGCCGCGCCCGTGGTCGGGCACCTCTCGGATCGCTTCGGTCGCATTCGCGTAATGCTCTGGGCACTGATCCTCGTGGGCGCGACGACCTACCCGTTGTTCGTGTTGCTCAACAAGTACCCCACGTTCCAGACGCTGCTCATGGTGCAGGCGCTGGTCGGTTTGCTCATCGCCGTGAGTCTCGCGCCGCTGCCGGCACTGCTCGCCGACATCTTCCCGACGAGTACTCGCGGCACCGGCCTCGCCCTGTCGTACAACTTCTCGGTGACACTCTTCGGTGGCTTCGCGCCGCTCATCGTGACCTGGCTGATCGACGCCACCCACAACAAGCTCGCGCCGAGCTTCTACGTGATGGCCACTGCCGTTCTGAGCATCGCCGCCGTGATCTCGCTGGGCCGCCGCGTGCGGGCGGGCAAGATCGCGGGCGTCACGCACGGCGGCGCGCGCACCTCGAAAGCCTGATCGCCCGCGGACGATCCTGCACGAGGCCAGTCCAGCCACCAGGATTTCACCGCGGTTCTGTTTTCCGCCGCAAAGACGACGTGCGCCGTACTCGCGGTAACGCCGTCGTCTTTTTCGGCACCCTTGCGGAGCACTACTCATGACCACGCTCGAAGCGATTCGCGCCGCCCTGCCGGCGTACCCCATCGAAGTCCCGTTCCCGGATATCGCCCGCTGGCGCGAAGGCAACACCGGCGTCGACTACCTGCACACGTTCGACAGCGGCAAGCCCGGCAAGCACGTGATGATTCTCGCCCTCACGCATGGCAACGAAGTGAGCGGCGCCATCGCTGTCGACACGCTGCTCGCCGCCGGACTGTGTCCCACCTCGGGCCGCCTGTCGCTGGGCTTCGGCAACGTCGGCGCCTATGAGCAGTTCAGTGCGGAGAATGCCGATGCCACGCGCTTTCTCGACGAGGACATGAATCGCGTGTGGACGCCCTCGACGCTCGACGGTGAGCGCCAGAGCCGCGAGCTGGCGCGCGCGCGCGCGATGCGTCCGTTCATCGACACGGTCGATCTGCTGCTCGACATCCACTCGATGCACGAAGCATCGGCGCCGCTGATGATGACCGGTCCGCTGGAAAAGGCCGTTGCACTCGCCGCCGAACTCGGCACGCCCGAACACGTCATCATCGACAAGGGCCACGCGAACGGCACGCGCATGCGCGATTACGGCGGCTTTGGCGACGCAGCGAGCCCGAAGAACGCCCTGCTCATCGAGACGGGACAGCATTTTGCTGCGAGCGCGCGCGACGTGGCGCTCGACAGCGCCGCGCGCTTCCTGCTGCATGCGGGCGTGGTTGCGCAGGCCGACGTCGCGCGGTTCCTGACGCAGACGCCGCCCGCCCGGCAGAAGTTCGTCGAGATTACGCAGCCAGTCGTGGCCCGCTCGATGGATTTCCGTTTCTCGCAACCCTTCACGGGGCTGGAAGTCATCGAGAAGGCGGGCACCGAGATCGCTCGCGACGGCGACGAGGTTATCGTCACGCCTTACGACAACTGCGTTATCGTGCAGCCGTCGATGCGCCACCTTGGTGTGAATGTCACGATGATGCGCCTGGGTCGCCTGCTCGATCGTTGATCGACGCGGGGCGTTGCCGCCGACGCGGTCGGCGGCCCAGGACACGAGCGCACGGGCCGGCGGATCGCAAGATCGACGGCCCGTGCGGCTTCCGGGGCAGGGCGCACGGGCGCGGCGCGCTAGAAGGTGCCGACCAGCGAGCCGACGACGATGACGGCCACGAGCGCAATCAGTGCGCTGACGATACTCGCCATGACGATGTCGAAATAACTCTCGCGATGCGTGCTCCCGCACACGGCGAGCAGGGTCACGACGGCGCCATTGTGCGGCAGGCTGTCGAGTGTGCCTGATGCGATCACCGCCACCCGGTGCATCAGCGCCGGGTCGATGCCGTGCTGCGCGGCGAGGCTCACGTAGGCAGGGCCGAGCGCGTCGAGCGCAATCGTCAGTCCTCCCGAGGCCGAGCCGGTGATCGCCGCGAGCAGATTCGCCGACAGGGCCAGCGAGACGAGCGGCCCGCCGTCGATGGACAACACCCAGTCGCGCACGACTTCGAAGCCCGGAAGGGCAGCGATCACACCGCCATAGCCCACGAGACTGGCCGTGCACATGATCGGCAGAACCGACGCGTTCGCGCCGGCGTCCATGGTCTTGCGCAGCGCAGGCAGGCGCGGCCATTGCAGGGCGATGAGCGCCACGATCGCGCAGGCCAGCGCGATGCACACGCCCCACACGCCCGCCACGCTTTGCAGCGTCATGCCGCCCCATCTCGGTTCGGCAAGAAAGCTCGCGTCGAGCCTCGGGAAGACGATCACGTTCATCACGAAGTTGCCGCCGATCACGACGAGCAGCGGCAACGCGGCCGTGAGGATGCCCGGCAGTTCAGTGCTGCGATGTCCATGCTCGATTTCCGCCGGATCGAATTCCCGCGCGACGCTGGCGCGCTCGCGAACGACTGTCGGGTCGGGGGCCTTGTCCCAGACTTCGTGCTCCGCGTAACCATGTCCGGCGCGGCGCGCCTGCGCCTCGCGCCACGACAGCCACCACAGTCCCGCCCCGAGCATGATGGCGGAGGCCATCAGCCCGAGGCCCGGAGCGGCGAACGGCGTGGTGCCGAAAAAGGGCATGGGAATGGCATTCTGAATGGACGGCGTGCCGGGCATGGCGGACATCGTGAAGGTCGATGTGCCAAGCGCGATCGCGGCGGGCATCAGGCGCACGGGGATATCCGCCTCGCGAAACAGCGCATGCGCCATCGGTGCGAGCACGAAGAACGCCACGAACAGGCTGACGCCGCCGTACGTCACGAGCGCGCCGCCGAGCACCACGGCGAACATCGCCCGGCGAGCGCCGAGTTTGTCGGTGAGAAACGCGGCGATCGCGCGAACCGCCCCGCTGTCTTCCATCAGCTTGCCGAACAGGGCGCCGAGCAGGAACAGTGGGAAGAACTGCGCGACGAAGCGCGCGGCGTTCTGCATGAAGGTGTGTGTCCAGTGCGCAAGCATCGGCTCGCCGGAAAGCGCGGCGGCGAGCATGGCGGCCGCGGGCGCGAGCAGCAGCACGCTCCAGCCGCGGTACGCCAGCCAGACGAGCAGCCCAAGACCGATCAGGATGCCGGCGAGCTCCATTCAGATCGTCTCCTGAAGGGGGGCGAGATCGAACGACGCGCGCCGACCGAGATCGGTGCCGTGGGTTTGCAGGAATTGCTCGGCGCAACGTCGGCCCTCGTCGCGCAGCATCGCGAGGAATTCCCATTCGGCCGAGAGCTTCGACGAGTAGCCCAGCGTGGTCATCATGTCGCTGGCGATGCGGTGCATGCGCATCTGTGCCCAGCGTCGGCCTTCGCAGCTGCCCGCGTCCACGACCTGGCGCAGCACTGAGATCATGCGCAGTTCCTTGAGCAGCGTGGCATTGAACGAGACTTCGTTGACGCGGTTGAGGATTTCGCGCGCCGAACGGGGAACTTCCGCGCGTTCCACCGGGTTGACCTGCACAAGTATCGTGTCGCACGACGACGTTTCACGAATCAGCGGCGTGATCGTCGGGTTGCCCGCGTAACCGCCATCCCAATAAGGTTCGCCGTCGATCTCGATGGCGCGATACAGCATGGGCAGGCAGGCCGAGGCGAGCAATACGTCCGCCGTCATCTCCGCGTTCCGGAAGACGCGGCCGCGCCCGGTTCTCACGTTGGTCGCGGTGATGAACAATTGGATCGGGCAGGCTGCGATGCCGTCGAAGTCGATGTGATCGGCGAGCAGGCGCCGCAGCGGGTTGAATTCGAGCGGCGCGAGGTCGTACGGCGAGACGACCCGCGCGGCCAGATCGAAGAACGTGAAGAACGGGGAGTTATCCAGTGACCACCGCCCGAGCATGATGTCGAGCGGCGTGCGGCGCAAGGGACTGAATCGCCCCGCATGTGCGACGTCACGCCAGAATTGCTCAAGCGCGTTTCGTGCGCCCTCGGGGCCGCCGTGCGCGTAACCGGTGGCGAGCACCGCAGCGTTCATGGCACCCGCTGACGTACCGGAGATGCCTTCGATGTGAAAGGGGCCCCTGCTGGCGATGGCTTCGAGCAGCCGGTCCAGTACGCCCCAAGTGAAGGCGCCATGGGCGCCACCCCCTTGCAGCGCAAGGTCGACGGGCAGGGTGCCGGGCGCGGCCCGACTGGCGGTGGCAGGGGCGTCGGCGGCCGTACGGCTGGCAGCGCTGGCGCGTGGCCGGCGTGGATTGCGTTGAATGCGTGGCATGATCCCTCGGCGATGCGACGCGGCTCCGGCAGGGGCCGGCCGCGGGGGGCGTTACGAGAGTACGCTTGCAGGCGGCACGCAAGTTGCGCTGCAACATGACCACTGTCTCAGATTAAGAAGAAATCGGCAACCTTGCGCGGCGATCGCCGCGCTTTCCCTGATTTTCCTGACCGTCCTGATCATCCTGATCGGCGGTCGGCGATGGCTTGCCGCGTCGCAGGCTCAGTTGCGCGAGCACGTCAGCGTGCTCGTTGCCCCAGCGGTAAAGCATTTCGATCGGTTCGATGAACAACTCGCCGAGCGGTGTGAGCGAATACTCGACCTTGGGAGGCACCACGGCATAGACCTCGCGGTGAATCAGCCCGTCGCGTTCGAGTTCGCGCAGCGTCTGCGTGAGCATCTTCTTGGAAATGCCGGGCAACCGGCGCTGCAATTCGCCGGTGCGCGTGGTGCCGCATTGCAACGCGTAGAGGACCATGCTTGTCCACTTCACGCTGAAGAGTTCGAGTACGCGGCGCGGCACGCAGGTCTCTTCGAAGACGAACGGCTCGGGCTTGTTCATGGTAACCAAATGGTGACTATCTAACGAAAGGGTGCCTACTGGGGATTTCGACCCTTCGTCACTATACTTTGTGGCGATAGTGCGCGTCACCCGAAAGCGCCATTCCGGCCGCGCGGCGGATTGCCGGAGGTGCGCCCCGGACATGACGCGCGCAGACCAATGGAGAATCCCATGAGCAGTTTGTCGAAGACGGCCATCTCGATGCTGGACCTGGTGCCGGTGCGTGCCGGCGGCACGGTGGCCGAGGCCCTGAAGCAATCCACGGAGCTCGCGCAACACGTCGAGCGTCTCGGTTTCACGCGTTTCTGGCTGGCCGAGCACCACAACATGGACGGCATCGCGAGTTCCGCGACCGCATTGCTGATCGGCCACATCGCGGGCAAGACGTCGCGCATTCGTGTCGGGTCGGGAGGCGTCATGCTGCCGAATCATCCGCCGCTCGTCGTGGCAGAGAATTTCGGCACGCTGGCCGCGTTGTATCCCGGCCGTATCGATCTGGGGCTGGGGCGCGCTCCGGGCGCGGATCAGACGACGATGCGTGCATTGCGCCGAGACCGGCTTTCCAACGGCGACGACTTCCCGGAGCAGGTTGCCGAGCTGCGCGCGTTGCTGGCGCCGGCTCAGCCCGGTCAGCGGCTGGTGGCGACGCCGGGCGCCGGCAGCGAGATTCCTGTCTGGCTGCTGGGCTCGTCGCTGTTTTCGGCGCAGCTTGCCGCCCATCTGGGTCTGCCCTACGCCTTTGCGTCGCATTTCGCGCCGCGGTTCCTGTTCGATGCGATACGTCTGTATCGCGATCTTTTCCGCCCGTCGGCCGTCCTCGACAAGCCGTACGTGATGGTCGGCGTACCGGTTGTGGCCGCGCCGACCGACGAGGAAGCGAGGTTCCTCGCCACGTCGTCGCAGCAGAAGATTCTTGCGTTGATGCGCGGTCAGAGCCTGAAGCTCCAGCCGCCGGTGACCGACATGGACGAGCGCTGGGATCCGGCCGAGCAGCATTCGGTGGAAGCCTTCCTCGGGGTGGCGGTGGTTGGCGGGCCCGAGCGCGTGAGGGCGGGGCTGTCGGATCTCGTCGAGCGCACGCAGGCTGACGAGCTGATGCTCGTGACCGACATCTACGACCCCGCACTGCGGTTGCGTTCGTGCGATATCGTGGCCGCCGTCTGCAAGGACTGACAGCGCGCGGCGCGCGGTGCCCTCGAGCGGGCGCCGCACCTTGCATGCCGTGGAATGTCGTCGCGGGCGCTTGCCCGAACGCGCGTCCCACGGACGGACGGCAGTGGTTCCGGCGGCGATTGGGGGGGGCGGTGCACCAGCTCCGGAGGCGTGAGCCTGGGGCTGGGGCCTCGGGGCAAAGGCCCAGCCGACTATCGGAAGCGACCGATGGAGAACGGCGACAGGTCGATCCCGGGACGTTCGCCCGACACCAGAGCGGCGATCGTGCGACCCGTGGATGCCGCGGCCGTCAGACCCACGTGTCCATGGCCGAAGGCATAGAACGCATTCGGCACTTTCGATGCGGCGCCGACGACCGGCAGCGAGTCGGGCGTGCTCGGCCGGAATCCCTGCCAACGTGCGCCGTCGACCGATTGGGACGGCTTGGCGCCCGCCACGGCGCCGGGGAACATCTTGTGCAACTGATCGAGGAGCAGGTCGGCGCGTCGCCAGTTCGGCGGCGCTTGCAGTCCGGCCAATTCGACCGTTCCTGCGCCGCGAAGCCGCCCGTTCATCGGCGTGGCGAACAACTTTCCCTCGGCCCACATGACCGGTCGCGAGGGCATCGTCTGCGGCGACGCGATCTCCACGTGGTAGCCGCGCTCCGTGTCGAAGACGATGCGGTCGCCCAACTGCCGGGCGAACGGGGCGGACCATGCGCCCGCGGCCACGACGACCGCGCTGGCCGCCTCGCGCCCCGCGTCCGAATGCACGGCCACCGCGTGTGCGCCGTTGGTCTCGATCGCCGTTGCGCTGGCGTCGACGACGCGTCCCCCGCGCGCGATCACGTGCGCGGTCAACCGCGCCAGCAGGGCGCCGGGATCCAGCGTATGTCCGGTCTCGTCGATATATCGGGCACCGATGAAATCATGTGAAAGCGTTGGCTCGAACTCGCGCAGCGCCGCGGCATCGAGGGTTTCAATGTGCACGCCGTTCTCGCGGCGCAGCGCCATGCCCCCCTCGTCACCGCGCATGCCGCGCTCGCTCGAGTAGGCGATCAGATAGCCGCGTCGCGTGACCAGATCGTTGGCCTGTGCATCATCGAGCAACGGCTGGTAGGCGTCGAGCGCCGGGCCAAGCAGCGCCCGCAGTGCGTGCGCCTGAGCCGAGACGCGTGCAGGCTGACTCGCCGCGACGAAGCGCATCAGCCAGGGAACCATGCGCGGCAGGTAGGACCAACGCAGCACGAGCGGGCCGTCTGGTTGCATCAACCATCCCGGCACCTGCCACAGCACACCCGGCATGGCAATCGGCACGACCGACGACCCGTTGATGCAGCCCGCATTGCCCAGCGAGGCCGCCTGGCGCGCGGACTGCCGATCGACGATCACCACGGCATGCCCGGCGCGTTGTAGATAGGCGGCGGTACACACGCCGACCAGACCGCCCCCGATGACGACGACGGGACGTGAATCGTTCATAAGGCGTCCTGCGGAATTCGAAAGCGCCTAGTGTACTGTGTTGCGCGTGGGCGACCGAGCACCTTCAAAATTCCCGGACGGCCTCAGATCATCTCGAGCGGACGCTTTCGTGAGGGCGCTTCGAAATGATGGTCGAGCAACGCCAGCTCCTGCTCGGTGAGTACGATATCGTGAGCGGCGCGATTGGCCCGCACGTGCGCCTCGGTGCCCGCCTTCGGAATGGCGATGACGCCCGGGCGGCTCAGTACCCAGGCCAATGCGATCTGCAGCGGTTCGACGTGGCGGGCCCGGGCGATGTCGCCAAGCACGCCCTTCGTCGGCAATCGGCCCTGCTCGATGGGGGAGTAGGCCATCATCGGCAAACCGTGCCCGGCGAGCCACGGCGCAAGATCGTACTCGGGGCCGCGTCGAGACAGGTTGTAGAGCACCTGGTCGGTGGCGCATGCGTTACCACCGGGCGTGGCAAACAATTCGTCCATGTCGTCGGTGTCGAGATTGCTCACGCCCCAATGGCGGATCTTTCCGGCCTCGCGCAAAGCCTCGAAGCCTGCGATGGTTTCCTCGAACGGTTCGTCGCCGCGCCAATGCAGCAGATAAAGGTCGAGTCGATCGGTGCGAAGGCGCTTCAGGCTGCGCTCGCACGCAGCCACCACGCCGCGTCGCGAGGCGTTGTGGGGATACACCTTGCTCACCAGGAAAACCTCATCGCGAAGCCCGTCGAGCGCCTCGCCGACAAGCGTTTCCGTCGCGCCCTCGCCATACATTTCTGCCGTATCCACAAGCGTCATGCCGAGCGATACGCCAAGACGCAATGCCGCGATTTCCTCGTGACGCCGCTCCGGCTTCTCGCCCATCATCCATGTGCCCTGACCGAGCACCGGCACGGTGTCGCCTTGGGGAAAAGAGATGCTTCGCATGATGTGTCCTCCTGGATTTTTGCTTCCATTATCGGCCCCCGAGTCGACCGATGACCAGCGGAGTGAGGGCTTCGCGCAACACTTCGCGGCGCGCGCCTACGTTTCGGGACAGACTCGTCCTAACCATGGATCGGACAGGCCCGCTATTGCGTTCGTACGGTGATTCTCTCGGATAGTTCACAGGCCTTTGCGAATGTCCTCGCGATAAGCTGGATTGACCGATGCGCACGGCGAATGTTGCTCTGCAGCGAGACGGCTCAGTGACGGCGCATGCCGTGTGCATCGGCCCGGCGACGAAGGCCGGTGAGCGATCGATTTCGTCGCGGACAAAAAGAAGCCCCGCGAGCGGGGCTTGAAGGCCGACCTGGCGAGCGTCGGCCAAGGAGGTGTGTTAGCGGGGGGCATAGGGCCACGGGACGGCTGTGCTCCGTATTGTCGACACGGGGCAAAGACGGTGGGGAAGGAGGAGTCCGAATATCGAACGGAAACCTGGAGTAACAAATGTGACAATTTCCGACCTTTTCGCGTAACGGAGCGCGAGGGATAATGGGGCGCCCCATAAAAAACAGGAAGCCGTCAATGGATGACGCGATCAAGTTTCGCTCCCCTGGAGCTTCGTTGTCGCCGCCGAGCCGCTACGCGCCGCCGGCGATCTTCTTTCACTGGGCGGTGGCACTGCTGATCGTGGTGGCCTACGCGGCGGTCATCACCAAGGGGTACCTGCCCAAGGGCAGCGCGTCACGCGCGCTTTCGATGACGGTTCACGAATGGGCTGGCGTGGCAGCGCTCACGCTCGCGGTGCCGCGCCTCCTGTGGCGGTTGATCAAAGGATCGCCGGGCGCGCTGCCGGGGCAGGCGTGGGTGGTTCGCGCGTCGTCCTCGCTCGTGCATCTGCTGCTGTATCTGTTCATGTTCACGCAGCCGGTGCTTGGCTATCTGGCGCTCAACGCGGGGGGGCACGTGCTCACGATTCCCGGGCTGGATATCGCGTTGCCTCAACTTGTCGGACAGGACGACGCGCTTCGCAGCTCGATCAAGGAGATTCACGAGACGATCGGTAATGCGTTCTATTGGGTGATCGGGCTGCACGCGCTGGCCGCGCTGTGGCATCACTATTTCCGCCGCGACGATACGTTGCGTCGCATGCTTTGAACTCGCGAATCAGGGGCGAGGGTCAGGGCCCGCGCCGGCCCGAGCGCGCCGTCGGCTGCCTATGCGCGACGCTGTCGCGAAGGCGCCGAGTCCAGGGTGAACCTGCGCGGCGCATGAGCGATGCGCCGCGCGCCGAAGGCGGGCGAAATACCCACCCAGCGGATGCGGTCAGAACGCGAACCGAACGCCCGCGAACACGCTACGGCCGTCTCCCGGATAGAAGACGGCGGTGTTGGCGGTGCGCGCGTCGGTCACCGTGCTGAAGTCGGTAACGTAGCGCTTGTCGGTCAGATTGCGCGCGTCGACATAGACCGTGACACCACGCTGCACCTGATAAGACGCCTGCACGCCGACCAGCGTGTAGCCGGGCACGCGCATGGTGTTCGCGTAATCGACCCATGCGCCGGTCGGTACCCAATCGAGCGATGCGGCGATCTGCAATCGGTTCGACACGGCATAGCCGAGTGTCGTGCGCAACACATGGGTGGGAATGCCGGCAATGCGATTGTTGCCGTACTGGGGATCGTCTCGGAAGCGGAAGTCGCTGTAGTTCCAGAGTTGTGACAGCGTGATGCGATCTCCGGTGGCGGCGAGGTTCCTGAAGAGGTCGACCGACGCGCCGATCTCCACACCCTGGAGCACGGTCTTGTTGGCGTTGAAAGTCGACGCGGGGATGTCGGCGGACGTGGTGTACTGAAGCAACTGGTCGCGCACCAGCGATCGGAAGGCGGTCACATCCCATGCCACGCGATCGACTTTGCCTCGGGTGCCAGCCTCGATCGTCCAGGCGTGCTGCGAGGCGAGTGGCACGAAGCGCGAAGTGGCGCCGAACGTCTGCGACAGGTCGGTGAAGTCGGGGACGTCGGCACTGCGTGTGACATCGACGAATGCCTGAAGGTCCTTGCCGGGCTCCCAAAGCAGGCCGATCTTCGGGTTCACCCCCGAATAGGCCGCGCTCGTCGACCGGTAGTTGGGGTCGCCGGCCAGACCGCCGTAGTCGAAGTATTGTCGCTCGTCTCGAAAAGCCTTGGCGCCCACCATCAGGCCGAGCGTCGGCAGGAAAAACCACCGGTTCTCGAAGTAGGCCTCGTAGTTGTACGCGCTCTGGCGGGCGTCGAGCGTCTGGGCGCCGCGATTGCCGTTCACGTTCACGTACTGGTTGGCGCGCGTGTTGCCGCCGAAGAAGCGCGCGCCCACGATCAGGTCGTTACGCATGCCCGCGAGCGTGAGGTTGGCGGTGTAGCGAGGGGCCACGCCATATGTCCAGCCGTCCTGATCGATGACCTGAAAGATCGGGTGATAAAGGCTCTTGTGGATCACCCACGAAGCGATGTCGAGTTGGCCGGTCGCGAAGCGAACCGTCGTCAGGTTACCCAGCCGTTCGGTGCGCGTGTTGCGTGCCTGATCGCCGGAGACGGCCGATGCGGCTGCCTTCGTCGGGTGGTTCATGGCATCGAACAGCGACAGCGTGCCCGGAAGTTTCTGGTCGACGACGTAGGCGCCGAAGAAAAAGCGGGTTTCGACGCGCGGCGAGAACTGGTAGCCGACATTGGCGTTGATCTGGGCGTAGTTACCCCTGTCGTGATCGCGATAGCCGTCGGCGCGATTGACGGTCACAGTCGCGAGCGCATCGAGGGGGCCGAAGACGCGCGACATCTGACCGCTCACGCGTGCAGTGCCGAAGCTGCCGCCATCGACGCGCAACTGGTTGGGCGCTTCCGCGGTATAGGCGGTGGGCGTGACGAAGTTGAGCGCGCCGCCCAGCGTGGTCGCACCGTAGGTCAGACCGTTGCCGCCCTTGTAGACCTCGGTCGAGCGCAGGCCCAGCGGATCGATCTGGTAGTAGTCGCCACTGCCGTCCGCGGCGTTCGTTGGAATGCCGTCCTGCAGGATCTCGAGTCCGCGAGCATGATAGCCGCGGGCGATCCCCGAGCCGCGAATCGAGACACGCATTTCCTGCCCATAGCGGTTCTGCACGTAGACACCGGGGCTGTCCTTGAGAATGTCGCGCAGATTGAAGGCGTAGGTGTTCTGGTACGCGTCGGCGTCGACGAAGCCGACGGCGCCGACCGTCTGGAACAGGTCGGCTTTTTGCACTTCCACGCTCGGTGAAGTGAGTGATTCGGGCGGAGCGGTCACTACGGTCACGGGCAACGTGGCCTCGGGGGCGGTCGTCAGTGCGTGCGCTGCACTGCCGAGGGAGGCAAGGGCGAGCGCGATGGCCGTTTGCAACGGCTTCTGCGTCTGGAAACGCGACATGGAATTCTCTCTCTCGTGCGACCGCGCCGGGCGGTCGCCTGATGTACGTGTACGGCCGCACGCGCATTGTGCGAAGTCTTGTCAAATGCCGGGTGCGGTGGACGCACGGCGCGTTCGTTGCATCGTGAGAGACGCAAGGCGACGGGCGACGGGCGACGACGTGCGTCGTCGCGCAGCGCGCGAGCGATCGCACGAACCGGCCAGGCATGGCGCGTTCGGCAAGCTTTACCGGTCGAGACCGGCTCGTGAAGGATCAGGCGGCGCCGACTGGCGGTGCGCGCGCGAGGGCGGCGCGAAAGCCGGTGCGCGGGTAGTACGGCACCCGTACCCGGGGGGGCGGGTCGATGTTTGACTGCGCGGCGCGCGGGAGGGTAAGAACGTCGGTCGTGACGAGCGGCTGGTGCGCCCAGAGCGTGCAGTAGCCGCACTTCTCCCAGTGGTCGGCCGATGCGAGCGAATGATCGGCACCACCGTGAAGGCCGTGTTGCTCAGTGGCGCGAGACGGCGCGGGCGGTGCCTGTGCGTCGTCGTGTCCGGAGTGGCCGTCGTGGGCGGGTGCTCGCTGTGCATCGGCGCGCGCTGCCGTGTTCGTGCCGAGCGAGGCCTGCGTGCCTTGCGCCGTGCAGTAGATCGCGAAGGGGTCCTGCTGAACGGCGGCCCGCCACTGCGCGATCGCAGGCATGAGCGCCGCCAGCAGGATCGCCAGCAAGGCGATCCCGATTGCGACGCGTTGCTGTCGGAGCTTGCGCATGCCTGGGCCGGGGGAGTGACGACGTGAGATTCACGGAACCAGGCATTGTAGGCGGGGTCTTCGGGCAACGTAAATGCTTTGCGTTCTCATGTAGGGAGGACGCGACAATTTGACGCATCGCCGGACGTCACGTGCGTGTTGCCAACGTGGACTTGCAGCAGCCCGGACACTCATGAAAAGGGAGCGCCACCGCCCGACAGGCATCAGTGGCGGTCCACATCGGAATCAGAACTTCATGCCGAGGCCGACGCCCACGATGAGCGGGTCGATGTGAAGCGTGCCGAGATCGGCGCCGGCAAGCGAGGTGTCGGTCTTCATCCAGATCTTCTTGATGTCGACGTTGAAGAAGAGGTTCTTCGTCATCTGGATGTCCACGCCGGCTTGCAGTGCGGGACCGACGCTGTGGTTCTTGATCGAGATCGGTGTGCCGCCCGCATTCAGGCTGCTGTTCCAGAAGCGCGTGTAGTTGACGCCCGCGCCGACGTAAGGCCGAACCTTGCCTGCGTGGTTGAAATGGTATTGCAGCAGCAGCGTCGGCGGCAGTACGTTCACACCCCCGAGATGTCCGAGGCTCGACGTGAGCTGATGACGGGACATGCCGAGAATGAGCTCCACGCCCACGTTGTCGAGAATCATGTACGTGAAGTCGAGTTCGGGCACGATGGCATTGTTGACGGTCACCCCCAGCGTCGGCAGCACGCTGCCGCTTGCATGCGAGTCCGGCATGATGCCGATGGCGCGCACGCGCGCAAGGATGTCGCCGGCGTAGATCCCCTGTGAGCTGTCCTTGATGAAGCCGAAGGTCTTCTGCGCTTCGGGCGCCCCTTGTGACGATTGCGCGTTGGCGCAAGTGCTGGAAAAGGCGATGCCGGTGAGCAGTGCGGCGGCGATCGCCGTGGCGCCGAGAGAGTGCTTCATGATGTTGTCCAAAGTCGTGAGTGAGCACGGACGATGGTAGAAGCGGGGCGCGCAGGCGTACTTGATGCGCGTCAAGCGCGGGGAAACACGAGCGCGTCATGCGACAAACTGTCGCGCGCTCGCGTGGCATTCCGATGCAATCAGTCTCGCGGCAGCAACACGACGGTGAGCGAGCGAACGCCTTGCGCGCCCTGAATGAGTACCCCTTCGATATCGGCGGTGGCCGAAGGCCCCGTCACCAGCACTGCATATCGCGCCGACGCGAAATCGGGCAGCCGGTAAATGTCCTGCAGGCCGTCGACGATGTCGCGCGGGTCGAGCAGCACGACGAGGTGTTGCACGAGATAGCCGAGCGCATTCACGCCGTACTCCTGCTCAGAGAGCCAGACCGAGCCGGTTTCAGCCACACCGAAGCGGGCGCGAACCACACCGACCTCAACGTCGTGCAACGACGCCGGCGCGCGCCTCGCGTCGAGCGGCTGCGCACCTCGGGCCTGCGGCGTCGCCGTGACCGGCGTGATGCCGGGGAAGCGTTCGGCAAGCCAGCCGGCCAATGCCGGTGCGTCGTCCAATGTCACGAGCTTGCCGCCCATGGCGACGAGTTGATGGCCGAAACGTTCGCGGCGGTCGCCGGCAGGCGTCTCGAAGACGGGGAGCGCCGGCAGGGGGAAGGGCTCGCGGCCGCCGTCGGTCGGGTGGTCGTCGTCGCGCAATGCCACACGTTGTGCGGCGCGCACGCGAACGAGGAATGCTTCGCGGGACGTATTCACAGGGTCTCCCCGGGGCTCGGTTGATCGGGATCGCTCGCCGCCGCTTCCGATACCGGATCGAGCGTGGGGCGGTTGGCGTCGTACCAGTCGCGAAACGTTTGCGACGGCGCATCGGGAAGGTCACGGCCCTTGCCCCACGTATTGAGCGGGTTATAGAGCAGCAGGTTTGGCAACCGGTGCAACGCGGCGTTCATCGACTTCACCGACGCCCGGTACAGCACCGGATTGGCGAGCAGCTTGCCAGCGACCTTGATCAGGCCGCGCTTGACGGGCGGCAGCTCGCCTTCCTCGGCCACGATCTGGCGCCACTTGTACAGCTGCTCGTGAATGTTGATGCGCACCGGGCAGACGTTCGAGCAACTCCCGTTCATCGTGGATGCGAACGGCAGCGCGCTGTAACGTTTGAGGTCGTATGCGGGGTTGAGGATGGCGCCGATCGGCCCGGCGTAGGTGCTGCCATACGACAGCCCGCTGCTGCGACGGTAGACGGGGCACGTGTTCATGCATGCGCCGCAGCGGATGCACTTGAGCGAGTACCAGAAGTCGTCCATTGCCAGGCGGGCGGTGCGGCCGTTGTCGACGATGACGAAGTGCATTTCGGTGCCCGGACGAGGCGCACGGAAATGCGAGGTGTACTGCGTGATGGGAGAGCCCAGCGCGCTGCGCGAGAGCAGGCGCACGAACACGCCGAGATCGGCCATGCGCGGAATGAGTTTTTCGATGCCGAGCGACACGATGTGTACCGGCGGCACGTTCGCCGACAGATCGGCGTTGCCTTCATTGGTGCAGACCACGACGGTGCCGGTCTCGGCAATGGCGAAGTTGCAGCCGGTCATCCCGGCGCCCGCCTCGAGAAAGGCGGGGCGTGTCGTGCGGCGCTGGCTTTCCGCCAGATAGTGCACATCGTCGTTGTTGGGGTCGGTGCCGAGGGTGCGCCCGAACAACTGTGCCACGTCGCCGCGCAGCTTGTGCACGGCTGGCACGACCACGTGCGACGGTGGCTGCCCGTCGAGTTGCTGGATGCGCTCGCCGAGATCGGTCTCCATCACCCGGATGCCGCGCGGTTCCAGGTATTCGCGAAGCTCGCACTCGTCGGTCAGCATGGACTTGCTCTTGACGAGCGTCTTGACGTCGTGCGCGGCCAGAATGCCGTGCACGATGGCGTTGTGCGCGGCGGCATCGAGCGCCCAATGCACTTTCACACCGTTGGCTTCGGCCCGCGCGGCGAACTGTTCGAGATAATCCCCCAGCCGGGAGAGTGTGTGTTCCTTGATCTGCGAGGCGAGTGTGCGCAGCGTCTCCCATTCGTCGATGGATGCCGCTTGCGCGTCGCGCTTCATGCGCAGGTCCCAGAGTCGCTTGTCGTGGAACGCCACATGTTCCGTCTTGGCGAGAAACGCCTCCGCGTTTTTCGCGTGATCGACGCGTGTCGTGCCGCTCATGCCGGGACCTCCTCGCGCGCGCCGCCGTCTACCCCATTGAGGATCTGTGCGATATGCAGGAAGCGCATGTGGGTTCGGGTGCGGGCCGCGCAGCCCTTCTGATGCATCAGGCACGACATGTCGGCCGAGACGATGAACTGCGCGCCCGCGTCGAAATGGTCGCGAACCTTGTCCTGCCCCATCTTGACGGAGACGGCCTGCTCCGACACCGAAAACGTGCCGCCGAAGCCGCAGCACTCGTCCGGTCGGCGCGGGGCGGCGAAGCGGATGCCGGGCACGCCTTCGAGCAGCGTGCGCGCCTTCGACCAAGGCTCGCCGGGAATCTCGCTCGCCGAGGCCGCATGCAGGTGACGGATGGCGCTGCAGCTGTTGTGCAGCCCCACCGTGTGAGGGAAGTGGGCCCACGGGAAGTCGCGGACTTGCAGAATGTCGTGCAGGAATTCCGTGAGTTCGTACGTGTTGGCGCGAACCGTCGCAACGCGCTCCGACTCGCCTGCCGCGCTCAGGTGCTTGCGCACGTGATGCACGCAGCTCGAAGAGGGCGACACGATGCAGTCGTAGCCGGCGAAGTTCTCGACGAAGAGCGCTTCGGTCCCGGCTGCGTCGGCTTCGCAGCCATTGTTGGCGAGCGGTTGCCCGCAGCAGGTCTGACGGCGCGGGTAATCGACTGTCACACCGAGTTTCTCGAGCAGTTCCAGGGTGGCGATGCCCACTTCGGGGAACAGCGCATCGATGAAACAGGGAACGAACAGGGCCACTTTCATGGGGGTCTCCTACGGGGGACGACACGTCCGCCGCCGTGTGGCCGGCGACGGACGCTGCTACGGGAAATGGCTTCAGTGCACCAGCATCCCCGTGAGCCAGTAAGCCTGCACGAGCGTGATCAGGCCGGCGAGCACCACGAACATGAGGCTGTGCCAGACCGTGAAGCGGAACAGATCGGCTTCCTTGCCAATCAGCCCGGTTGCCGCGCACGCCACGGCGATCGACTGCGGGGAAATCATCTTGCCGGTCACACCGCCAGTGGTGTTGGCGGCGACGAGCAACGTGTTGGATACGCCGATCTGCTGCGCGGTGGTGCTTTGCAGGCCGGAAAAGAGCGCATTGGACGAGGTGTCCGACCCCGTCAGGAACACCCCCAGCCAGCCGAGTAGCGGCGAGAAGAACGGAAAGGCCGCGCCGGTATGGGCGAGCAGTAGCGCCAGCGTCGTCGACATGCCCGAGTAGTTCATGACGAACGCGAACGCGAGCACCAGACCGATGGCCAGCACGGGCTTTTTCAGCTCGGCGACCGTTTCGAAGAAGCTTTTCACGCCGTCGGTGGGCTTCATGCGAAGCAGGGCCATGGACAGCAGCGCCGCGATGAAGATGGCGGTGCCAGTGGCCGAGAGCGCGTCCCATTTGAAGAGGGCGTCCATCGGCGTGGGGTTGGCGACGATCGGCGCCGCCTTGGCAACCAGGCGATCGAGACCGGGCACGTGCAGGGCCGGCACCGTCCAGGCGAGCACGGCACCCTTGGCGAAGAGTGCCTTGAACGCAGGCAGGCTCCAGATCGTGACCATGCCGGTGAGAATCAGGAACGGCGACCATGCGCGCAGAATCTGGGCGCCGGTGTATGGCGAGGGTTGACGGCTGCGCGGCGTGCCGCCGCCGAAGCCACCCAGCGTCGCGGCGCCACCCGAGGTCGTGACGGTCGCCCCGCCGCGCGCGGTCGACGTCTTCGGCTGCCAGACTTTCAGGAAGCTGGCCAGGCACACGAGCGAGAACAGCGACGAGATGATGTCCGGCAATTCCGGTCCGATGTGATTCGACGAGAAGTACTGCGCCACGGCGAAGCTGCCGCCGGCCACGAGCGCGGCGGGCCACGTTTCCTTCACGCCACGTTTGCCGTCCATGATGAACACCAGCCAGAACGGCACGAAGGCGGAGAGCAGGGGCAACTGACGCCCGGCCATGGCGCCGATGTGGAACGGGTCGATGCCGCTCACCTGGCCGGCCACGATGATCGGAATGCCCATCGCACCGAACGCCACCGGCGCGGTATTGGCGATCAGGCAAAGACCGGCCGCGTACAGCGGCTGGAAGCCCAGCCCGACAAGAAGCGCGGCGGTGATCGCCACCGGGGCGCCGAACCCGGCCGCGCCCTCGAGGAATGCGCCGAACGAAAAGCCGATCAGCAGCATTTGCAGCCGCTGGTCGTCGGTCAGCGAGACCACCGAGCTCCGAATGATCTCGAACTGCCCGGTCTTGACCACGACCCGGTAAAGGAAAACCGCCGTCACGATGATCCATGCGATAGGCCACAGGCCATAGGCAAAGCCGTACACGGCCGACATCGCGGCCATGCGCGCCGGCATGCCGAAATACGCCACGGCGATGAGCAGCGCGAGCGCAACGGTCACCGCACCCGCGACATGCGCCTTCATGCGCAGCCCTGCCAGCCCAACGAAGAAAACGACAATCGGTAACGCGGCCATAAGTGCCGCAATCCATAGCGTGCCGCCCGGCACGTAGTTCTGAACCCACACTTCCACTTACGTCTCCTCGATTTGGTGATCGATGCTTTGATGCCCGTTCGGGCTGTATGCCGTGCGCGCGTGCGCGCTCTGATGGCGGCAGGGGCACGACGGTCGGCTCGGACGTGATGTCCGGCTGCCGCGATGATCGACACCCGGGAAACGTTCGGGCAAACTGGTCGTACCAGTTGTCACGGGTGACGGCCGACGGGGCAAAATCACGGCGTGCCCGGAACATGCGCCGACGGCGTACACGGGAACGGCGACATGCGTTTGCCTCGCGATCCGTGCCACGCATGGCCGATATCAACCGCATTGGCAACGTCGCAGGAGACGTCATCGTGAGCGGTCCCAATCTGACCGAGCGCATCACGCGCGAGCTCGAAACCCGATTGATCGAAGGCGTCTGGTCGCCGGGCGAACGCATCCCCAGCGAACGCGCGCTCGCGACGGCGCTCGGCGTGGCGCGCTCGACGGTGCGCGCCGCGCTTCAGCGACTGATTGCGCGCGGGCTGCTCAAGACACGCGCAGCGTCGGGCGTCTATGTCTCGGATCGGTTGCAGACGGGCTTGATTTCACCGTGGCGGCAACTCGTGGGCGATCACCCGGAGTTGCGCCCCGACATGCTGGAATTCCGGCTGATGCTCGAAGGCACCACGGCCTACCTGGCAGCGGTACGGGCCACCGATGAGGACCTCGCGCGCATAGGCGAGCTGGTCGACGGATTGGTCGAAGCCCACGCACGGGGCGACACCGTGCTCGAATCGCGCCTGGACGGCGACTTCCATACGGCGCTTGCCAATGCGTCGCACAACGCCATGCTGCGTCATTTGCAGGGCAGTGTGGTCAAGATGCTCTACGAGCACATCTCGCTCAACAATGCCGGACTGACCGAGTTGCGCGAGCAGGCCTCGGAGACCATTCTTGCGCAGCACCTCGCGCTTTGGGAGGCGATCCGCACGCGTCAGCCGGACGAGGCGCGGCGCATCATGCGCGAGCACATCGGCTTCGTGTGGCGCAAGCTGGAGCCGGAATCCCCGGTGCCGATCGTACCCTGACCCCACCCGTGGTTAATCGCGCACGCCTGTGCGCCGCCCGCGCCGCACCCGCCGCACCCGCTGGTTTTGGTAGGATGCGGACTTTGCCACGCGTTCCCCCATCGTGAAGCGCCTGATTTCGTCGTTGTTCCTGCTGTTCCAGCGTGTCGTCGCCCTGGCAGGGCGGTTCGGCCGGCACCTATGGCAACGCCTGCAGCCACATGCCGCGCGCGCGTGGCATCACGTCCGACACCCCACGCGTCGGGGTGTGCTGATCGCCATTGCGGTGCCGCCAGGCCTGCTCATCGCCTACACGTTGATCCTGATTCCGTTCACGCCGGGCATTCGCGATATTCGTCGCGCGAAGATCGACCAGCCCGCACAGGTCCTGTCGGCCGACGGCAAGCTGCTCGCCGAGTTTCGCCCGTCGAATCGCGAGTGGGTGGCGCTCAAGGACGTGTCGCCGAATGTGGTCAAGGCGCTCATCGCCACTGAAGATCACCGCTTCTATGAACATCACGGGATCGACCTGAAGCGTACGGCCGGGGCGGCGCTGCACACGTTTTCCGGCGACCGGCAGGGCGGCTCGACGCTCACCCAGCAGCTCGCCCGCAACCTGTATCCCGATGAAATCGGCCGCGCGCCCACGCTCACGCGCAAGCTCAAGGAGGCGATCACCGCGCTCAAGATCGAGGCCCTGTACACGAAGCCCGAGATTCTCGAGACGTATCTGAACACTGTGCCGTTCCTGTACAACGCCTACGGTATCGAGATGGCGGCGCGCACGTACTTCGACAAGTCCGCCGACCAGCTTGACGTGGTCGAGGCCGCCACGCTCGTGGGCATGCTCAAGGGCAACAGTTACTACAACCCGGTGATCAATCCGGAGCGCGCGCTGCAACGACGCAACACCGTGCTCGCGCAGATGGTGAAATTCGGCGATCTGGATGCGTCGAAGCTTGCTGCCCTGCAAAAGCGTCCGCTGCGCATCGACTTCGAGCGCCAGACCGAAGCGCCGGGTCCCGCGCCTCACTTCGCGCAGCAGTTGCGCAAGTGGCTCATCGGCTGGGCGGATCGCAACGACTACAACATCTACTCTGACGGCCTCGTGGTGCACACCACCATTGACTCGCGGCTGCAGACGATGGCCACGCAGGCGCTTACGCGTCAGGCGAATCAGCTGCAGGGCATCGCCGACGCGAACTGGTCGGCGCGCGGTGGCTGGCGCGACAGCACGGCGCTGGTGCAGTCGTTCGTGCGCGAGTCTGCGGAGTACCGCAACGCGGTGGCAGCCGGCGAAGCACCGGAGGCGGCAATGAAGCGTCTGCTTGCCGACAGGACTTTCATGCAGAATCTGCGGGCCACGAAAACACGTGTGCAGGCGGGCTTTCTCGCCATCGATCCGCGCACCGGCGAGATTCGCGCCTGGGTCGGTAGCCGCGATTTCACGATCGATCCGTTCGATCACGTGCAGCAGGCCCGGCGTCAGCCCGGTTCGACATTCAAGCCGTTCGTCTATGGCGCGGCCTTCGCCAAGGGGCGCAAGCCGGATGACACCATCGTCGATCAGGTCGTCGACATTCCTCTTGCGGGCGGCGAGATCTGGCGCCCCAGCGACGATTCCGCGCCGACCAACAAGCCCATGACGCTGCGTGATGCGCTCGCGCAGTCGCGTAACACCGTGACGGCACAACTCATGCAGGACGTGGGGCCTTCGCGTGTGGTCGGATTGGCGCGCGCGATGGGGGTGCGCGAAAGCAAGCTCGATCCGGTGCCGTCGCTGGCGTTGGGTACGAGCCCCGTCTCGCTCAAGGAAATGGTTGCCGCCTATGGCACGATCGCCGACGGCGGAGAGTATCGCGAGCCGACCATGGTCACCGAGATCACGAACGGCGAAGGCGAAGTGCTCGCCAGGTTTTCTCCCGCGCGTCCCGAGCGCGCGCTATCTCAGGCCGACGACTACACGTTGCTCGACACGATGCGCGCTGTCGTCAACCGGGGCACCGGGAGTGCGATCCGTACGCGCTTCGGCATTCGCGCTGACGTGGCGGGCAAGACGGGCACGACGCAGGACAACGCCGACGGCTGGTTCATCCTGATGCAGCCGCAACTCGTGGCGGGCGCCTGGGTCGGCTTCAACGACAGCCGCATCACACTGCGCAGCGACTACTGGGGGCAGGGCGCGCACAGTGCGCTGCCGATCGTCGGCGATGTGTTCTCGCGGGCGCTGCGCGCCAGGTTGATCGATCCGAATGCAAAATTCGAGGCGCCCGACAACCACCATTGGTACAGCGATTGGTGGACGAGGGCGTCGGATTGGGTGACCTCGCTTTTCGCGAAGTCTCCGGAACCGGCGTCCAGGCGCAAGGCGCCCGTGAAGCGGCCCGCCGCACCCGCGCCGTCCACCGCGTCGGTGCCCGGGCCGGAGGCGGCGAGCGACGGCGGACCGTTGCCGGTGCCCGTGGCGTCCGCGGTGCTGGCGCAGCCGGAATATGCGTCGCCTGCGAGCGTACCGCCAGCCTCGGGGGTGTCAACCGGCGCCCCATCTTCCGCGCCCTCCACGCCCTCTACACCCTCTACACCCTCTACACCCTCGCAGACGACCCCCGGCGCGCCGCACGGCAACACGATTCCCGGCGTGCCCGGCGAGTGGAACGGGCCGGGCGGGGCGGGGCCCGCGCTGAACGGCAGCCCGACGTCGCCGGGCCGCGCGGGCGCGGGAAGTGCGGGAAGTGCGGGAAGTGCCGGCACACCGATCTTCTCACTGCCCGGGTCTTCCGGTTCGACGCCATCCTCGCCGCCCACTTCCGCGTCGGGGCAATGATTGCGCCGCAGGCGTGCATTCTCGATGCGAAAAAGGTTTGACCTGAAGTCGACTTGAGTTGGCGCACTGGATAATGTGCGCAACGCCGACCGGATTGCAGGACATCATGGGGATCTATCGCGATTCGGCCCGCATACACCTTCAGGAGGTTTTCCAATGACCGCATCCGCCAACCACGATCAAGCCGAACTCTGGAATGGCCGCTCGGGCAGCGTCTGGGTGGACGAGCGCGTCGCGCTCGATCGGATGTTCGCGCCGCTCGCCAGTTTCCTCGTCGAAAAAGCTAGCCATGTGGCGAAGGGATTGCCCTCCGGGTGCGTGCTCGACGTCGGCTGCGGTACAGGCGGAACGACGCTCGCGCTGGCCGATATGCTGGGCGAACGATGGCAGGTCACCGGCGTGGATATCTCGGCCCCGATGATCGCGGAGGCTCGCTCGCGTGCCGCGCATGCTCGCAAGTCCGTCGCATTTCTGCGTGCCGACGCACAGACGCATGCGTTGCCGGGGGCGCAATTCGATCTCGTCGTATCTCGTCTTGGCGTGATGTTTTTCGATGACCCGGTCGCGGCATTTGCGAATCTGCTGACGTCGGCCAGACGCGGTGCCTCGCTGCATGCGCTGGCGTGGCGCAGCCCTGCGGAGAACCCGTTCATGACGGTGGCCGAGCGGGCCGCGGCGCCAATGCTCGACGCGATGCCAGCACGTGTGCCTGGCGCGCCCGGACAGTTCGGGTTCGCCGACGCCGCGCGCGTGGAGCGAATCCTGGGCGACGCCGGCTGGCGCGACGTCGTGCTGAGCCCCGTACAATTCGATTGCGCGCTCGCGCTTGCCGACCTGCGCACGTACGCTTCCCGTCTCGGGCCTGTCGGACTGGCGCTGACCCGGCTGGCGACGCACGAAAGAGAACGCGTGATCGACAAGGTCGTCGACGCCTTCGCGCCGTTTGTGTCCGGCAACGACGTGCGCTTTGCCGCCGCCTGCTGGCATCTCTCGGCACGTGCCCCGGCCTAGTGTCCCGTCTGGCCAGGGCGTCGAACTCACCACAGGGAACCGTATCGCGCCGCCAACGCCGCTTGAGGCGACAGGTCCCGCCGATCATCCGATCGACCGGCACGATCTTCTCGTCCAGCTCGCCGCAACGTTCATTGGCCTGAATGCGGCGACGCCGTCCGCCTCACGTGACTTCGCGCTCAACGGCCGGGCATCTCATCGATGCACCGGCCATTTCTCCCTCAGGCGGGACGCTTGGGAATGTCGAGGCCGCGAATCACCGCAGGGCGCGCGACGAAGGCATTGAGCGCGCGTTGCACGTTGCGGAATTGCTCGAAGCCCACCAGCTCGCCCGCTTCGTAGAAGCCGACAAGGTTGCGGATCCACGGGAACGTGGCGATGTCGGCAATGGTGTACTCGTCGCCCATGATCCACTCGTGCGTTTCCAGACGCTTGTCGAGCACCGCAAGCAGGCGTTTGGACTCATTGACGTAACGATCGCGAGGACGCTTGTCCTCGAACTCCTTGCCGGCGAACTTATGGAAGAATCCGAGCTGACCGAACATCGGTCCCACGCCGCCCATCTGGAACATCACCCATTGCAGCGTTTCATAGCGCGCCGCCGGGTCGGCGGGCAGCAGCTTGCCGGTCTTCTCTGCCAGGTACCAGAGAATGGCGCCCGATTCGAACAGCGGCAGCGGCTTGCCGCCGGGGCCGTTGGGGTCGAGGATTGCCGGGATCTTGTTGTTCGGATTGAGCGACAGGAATTCCGGCGAGAGCTGATCGTCGGTCTGGAAGCTGACCAGGTGCACTTCATAAGGCAGCCCGATTTCCTCCAGCATGATCGATACCTTCACGCCGTTGGGGGTGGGCAGCGAGTAGAGCTGAAGACGTTCGGGATGCGTGGCCGGCCACTTGCGCGTAATCGGAAACGAGGACAAATCGTGGGACTGATCGGACATGGGGATCGATGCAATCGGAATGAGCGGCCAAACGCACCGCGGGACACCCAATATAACGCCAAGTGCGCTGGCGTGCTGACGCACGCACCGTCGCCAGTCATGCATGCACCGCGATCGTGCGTCGAGGTGCCGCTGCGGCTTTCATGACAGCCTTGCGGCGTGTCGTGTGAATCCGGCTCATGCGCGCATCAAGCAAACTCCACTTGAACGTGCGCTCATCGCGGCATTAAATAGAGTTCCTTCGCGTGGCGCGTCATCGCCGCCCCGCGAAGTGCTGTCGCTGCGGCGGGCGCCCTGCGCAGCGCCGCGTTCCTGTCGAGACGCGGCATCCCCCGCCATGACGGCGTTGCGTCTCGTTCTTCCTCCTCCTCGTTCTTAGTTCTTATCGCGCATTGCGCAAGGATCGAACCATGAGCACGTTCAAGACGAAAGACGGCACGTCGATTTATTACAAGGACTGGGGCTCGGGCCGCCCCGTGGTGTTCTCGCATGGCTGGCCGCTCAGTGCCGACGCCTGGGACGCCCAGATGCTGTTTCTGGTGCAGCACGGCTACCGAGTGATCGCGCACGACCGTCGCGGGCACGGCCGCTCGGACCAGCCGGGTCAGGGCAACGACATGGACACCTACGCCGACGATCTCGCGGCCCTGGTCGAGCATCTCGATTTGCACGACGCCACGTTCGTGGGCCATTCGACCGGCGGCGGCGAGGTGGCACACTACCTCGGACGCCACGGTACGAAGCGCGCGGCGCAGGCCGTCCTGATCGGTGCCGTGCCGCCGGTCATGGTGAAGTCCGATAAGAATCCGAACGGATTGCCCATCGGTGTGTTCGACGAAATTCGCGCCAACGTCGCCGGCAATCGTTCCCAGTTCTATCGTGACCTCGCCGTGCCGTTCTATGGCTACAACCGGCCGAACGTCAAACCGTCGCAAGGCGTGATCGATGCCTTCTGGCTTCAGGGCATGTGGGGATCGCACCTCGGGCAATACCTGTGCGTAAAGGAGTTCTCCGAGGTCGATTACACCGAAGACCTGAAGAAGATCGATGTGCCAACGCTCGTGTTGCACGGCGACGACGACCAGATCGTGCCGATCGACGATTCGGGCAAACTGACCGCACAGATCGTCAAGAACGCCACGCTCAAGGTCTACCCCGGTGGCGCGCACGGCATGTGCACGATCGAGGCCGACAAGGTGAACGCCGATCTGCTGGCATTCCTGCGCACGGCGTCGTAGGCGGCGCGAGAAAACAAAAAAGGGACGGCATGCCGTCCCTTTTTCATGGCGTCGGTCAAGCGGTAGCGCTTAGCCGTTCTTGAGCACCTTGGCGATGCTGTCCGCTACCACGGCAACGTTCTTCTCATTGAGGCCAGCCACGCACATGCGGCCCGAGCGGATCAGGTAGACCCCGTACTGCTCGCGCAGCACGTCGACCTGCGCCGCCGACAGACCCGTGTACGTGAACATGCCGCGCTGCTCCAGGTAGCGCGAGAGCATGTTCTCCGGCACGTGAGCGCGCAACCCTTCGTGAATCGCGCCGCGCATGCGCGTGATGCGCTGGCACATTTCCGAGAGTTCGGCTTCCCACGCCTTGCGCAATTCCGGGGTGCTCAGCACCTTGGCCACGATCTTGGCGCCGTGCGTCGGCGGGTTGCTGTAGTTCGAGCGAACGGCACTCGTCAACTGACCCAGCACGCGATCGGCCGCTTCCGACGATTCGCAGATCACCGACAGGCCGCCGCAACGCTCGCCATACAGCGAGAAGTTCTTCGAGAACGAATTGGCGACGAACGCCGGCACGCCCTGACGCGCGAGTTCGCGAATCACGAACGCATCGGCGTCGATGCCCGAACCGAAGCCCTGATAGGCCATGTCGACGAACGGCAGCAGTTCGCGCTTTTTGAGCACGTCGATCAGTTGCACCCATTGAGCGTCGTTCAGATCGACACCGGTCGGGTTGTGGCAGCACGCGTGCAGCAGTACCACGCTGCGGGCCGGGAGCTTGTCGATGGCGTCGACCATCGCTTCGAACTGCAGACCGCCGGTGGCTTCGTCGTAATACGGATACGTATTCACGGTGAACCCGGCACGCTCGAAAATGAAGCGATGGTTGTCCCACGTCGGGTCACTTACCCACACCTGCGAGTTCGGGAAGTAACGCTTGATGAAGTCGGCGCCGACCTTGAGCGCCCCGGAGCCGCCGAGCGTCTGCACGGTGGCGATGCTGCCATTGGCGCGGGCAGGCGAGTCGTCACCGAAGACCAGCGCCTGCACGGCGTCGCGGTAGTTGGCGAAGCCCGCCATCGGCAGATACGGCTTTGGCCCGACTTCGGCCAGCAGCAAGGCTTCGGCCTCGCGTACGGCCTGCATGACCGGGAGACGGCCAGCTTCGTCGTAATAGATGCCGATGCTCAGGTTGACCTTGTTGGTACGCGGATCCTTGGCGAAATTCTCGTTGAGCGAGAGGATCGGGTCGCCGGGATAGGCATCGATATGTTCGAACATGGCAGTTCCTGAAAAAACGATAGAGATTCGTGACGATGTCGCTGACGCAGGCCCGGATCAGCGCCACGCCGCCGGGCGCACCCGGTGGCAAACGCTTGATGATACCGCTAGTGAGGTATCCCCGGGGATTGCCGGAATGACCGGAATTGCGGAGATGACGATTGACGCGGCAGTCGGCAGTCGGCGGGGGGCGGGGCCGCTCGCGTCGTTCGACGCGCGACCGCCCCGCCCCGCGGCCCGCGTCAGCGCGTTGCGCTTACGGGCACCGGCGCCGCGCCGCGCTTCTGGCGCAGACGATAGCCGACGCCCAGCACGACCAGCCACACCGGAATCAGGTAGACCGAGATGCGCAGATCCGGGATCAGGTACATCACCACCAGGATGCCGCCGAGGAACGCCAGGCACAGGTAGTTCGTAAGCGGATAACCGAGGCTCTTGAACAATGTCGTTTCCCCGGCGCGCGCCTTGGCGCGGCGGAATGCCAGGTGGATCACACTGATCATCGCCCAGTTGATGATCAGTGCCGAAACGACCAGGCCCATCAACAGTTCGAACGCCTTGCCGGGCATGAAATAGTTGATCACCACGCAAATGGCGGTGGCCGCCGCCGACACGCCGAGGGCCGCGAGCGGAATGCCACGGGCGTTGACCTTGAGCAGCGCGCGCGGTGCATTGCCCTGGCCGGCCAGGCCGTAGAGCATGCGGCTGTTGCAGTACACGCCGCTGTTATACACGGACAGCGCGGCGGTGAGCACCACGGCGTTGAGCACATTGGCCACGAAGTTGCTGTTGAGTTCGTGGAAAATCAGCACGAACGGACTGCCGCCGGTGACAACTTTCTCCCACGGGTAGAGCGAGAGCAGCACGCCGAGCGCGCCCACGTAGAAAATCAGAATGCGGTAGATCACCTGATTGGTCGCGCGAGGGATGGTGCGCGACGGATCGTCGGCCTCCGCGGCCGTGATGCCGACGAGTTCGAGCCCGCCGAACGAGAACATGATGACGGCCATCGCCATGACGAGGCCTGACACACCGTTCGGGAAGAAGCCGCCGTGTTGCCACAGGTTGGCCACGCTCGCCTCGGGGCCGGCGTTGCCGGAGAAGAGAAGGTAACCGCCGAAACCGATCATGCCGACGATGGCAGCGACCTTGATGATGGCGAACCAGAACTCCATCTCGCCATACGACTTCACGCTGGTGAGGTTGATGGCGTTGATGATGCCGAAGCACACGAGTGCCGAGACCCAGGTGGGAATGGCGGGCCACCAGTACTGGACGTAGATGCCGACCGCCGAGAGCTCGGCCATCGACACGAGCACATACAGCACCCAGTAGTTCCAGCCCGACACGAAGCCTGCGAATTGCCCGCAATACTTGTTGGCGAAGTAACTGAAGGAGCCGGCGACGGGCTCGTCGACGACCATTTCACCGAGCTGTCGCATGATGAAGAAGGCGACGATGCCGGCAATGGCATAGCCCAGCAGAACTGAGGGGCCGGCGGTCTTGATGGTTTGGGCGATGCCGAGAAAGAGGCCTGTGCCGATCGCGCCACCCAGCGCGATCAACTGGATGTGACGATTCTTCAGGCCGCGATGAAGCGAGCCTTCGTGTGCTGCATTGGCGGACATGTCTGTTCCTTACCCTGACTTCGATACCTTGCGACGCGGTCCTCTGCTCTCGTGCTTTCGGCACGAACCGGGACCGTTGAGCCGCCACGGTACGGCGCTCGTGACGCCGTTGCCGTGTCCTTTGGGACCCTCTTGCGAGAGAGGGTCATGCGCCCGGCAGCCCGCGGGCCGCCGAGTGTCTCCCCTGGACTCAGACCTTGAGCGTGCCCCGCTCGATCTGGTCGCGTTCGAGCGATTCGAACAAGGCCTTGAAGTTGCCTTCGCCGAAGCCGTCGTCGCCCTCGCGCTGGATGAATTCGAAGAACACGGGGCCGAGCAGCGTCTTCGAGAAAATCTGCAGCAGCAGGCGCGGCTTGCCGCCCTCGGTCGTGCCGTCGAGCAGGATGCCGCGCGACTTCAGTTCGCCCACCGGCTGCCCGTGGCCCGGCAGGCGGGTCTCGAGCGCATCGTAGTAGAAGTCGTTCGGGGCCGTCATGAGATCGACACCCGCCATTTGCAGGTTGTCGATGACCTGGATCAGGTTGTCCGTGAGGAAGGCGATGTGCTGAATGCCCTCGCCATTGAAGGCCATCAGGAATTCTTCGATCTGGCCGCTGCCCTTGGCCGATTCCTCGTTCAGGGGAATGCGGATTTTACCATCGGGCGCAGTCATCGCCTTGGACGTGAGGCCCGTGTATTCGCCCGAGATGTCGAAATAGCGAATCTCACGGAAGTTGAACAGCCTCTCGTAGAAGTTGGCCCAGTAGGCCATGCGGCCGCGGTAGACGTTGTGCGTCAGGTGGTCGATCAGCTTCAGGCCGTGGCCGACCGGATGGCGGTCGACGCCTTCGATGAATTCGAAGTCGATGTCATAGATCGACTTGCCTTCCTCGAAGCGGTCGATCAGGTACAGCGGCGCGCCGCCGATGCCCTTGATGGCCGGCAGACGCAATTCCATCGGCCCGGTCTCGATTTCGACCGGCTGGGCGCCGAGCGCCAGCGCGCGGGCGTAGGCCTTGTGCGAATCCTTCACGCGAAAGGCCATGCCGCAGGCGCTCGGGCCATGCTCGGCGGCGAAGTAGGCCGCTTCGCTTTTCGGCTCGCGATTCACGATGAAGTTGATGTCGCCCTGACGGTACAGCACGACGTCTTTCGAGCGATGGCGCGCCACCAGCGTGAAGCCCATCTGCTCGAAAATCGGTTCGAGAACATTCGGCGTGGGCGAGGCGAATTCCACGAATTCGAAGCCCATCAGTTGCATCGGGTTGTCAAAGAGGTCGGCCATGTTCGTCTCGGCGAAGTGAGGTGATTTGTGAGGTGGCGGACTCGACGAATCCGGCGAATCCGGTACAGCAGGTCAATCCGGCGCATCCGTTGGACGCTTGCACTGGAAAGTGGTTGTCACGCATCGGAGACGACGGAGCTTTTGGGAATGCAACAAAATTGTGGTTTGCTGACCGCTGGGTCGGGAAATCGACCACTGCCAGTTCCATCCGCCGGAATCCTTGCGATGACAAGCATTTCGCGTGCATTTACGATACTTTCCGGCGGTCAGTGTAAGTGCGGTGACGCAAAATAGGATTTCGTAACAACGGTAGGGAAACCCTAATTTGTGAATTAAAATTTCGTCACTCGGATTATTTTGGAAATTAAAGTGCAAAACATCGAGATTGATCGGATTGACGTACGCTTGTTGGGGATTTTGCAGTCCAATGGCCGAATTTCGAATCTGGAACTGGCCGAGGCGATCAAGCTCTCCCCGGCGCAGACACTGCGGCGCCACCGCCGGCTCGAGGAGATGGGCGTGATCAAGGGCTACGACACGCGTCTGGACGCCCAGCGCCTGGGATTCAGCGTGGTGGCGTTCGTCCACGTGACGATGGAGCGGGGGCATATCCGTGATCTGTCGAACTTCAAGGGGCTGGTCGCCGAACTCGCGCAGATTCAGGAGTGTTTCTCCGTGACGGGCGATATCGATTACGTGCTCAAGGTCGTCGCACGCGATCTGAAGGCGCTTTCCGAATTTCTGCTCGACACGCTCATGCGCATTCCCGGTGTGAGCGCCGTGAAGTCGAGCGTCTGCCTCGACGAAATCAAATGCACATCCGCGGTGCCCCTGACGGGCTGATGGCGCGCCGCTCGTTCCATCGGTGGCCCCGCCACGTTGGGAAGCGCATCGACGGGCACAACGAGAATCGCGAGGCGACACATCATGGTTGACAGCGTCGGAAAATCTGTGATCTCATGTGAAGCATGATCACCGCGCAATTCACCCTCTCGCTACGACTACTAGCCCGCTCCACCGGGCTTGGTCCGTTGCTGCGCGCGTGCATCGTCTGAATTCCTCACTGAAGCACCGCTGATTTTCCCCAGTTACGCCGACCTGAGCCCCGGTTCATTCAACCGGAGGTCGTAGCTTATCTGCGCCTGCATGCGTCGTCCGGTTGTCACTTTTTGCCGACCCACGAGACAACGCCATGCTGAAGAATCCCGCTACGAAGTACCGTCCCTTCACTCCGGTCAACATACCGGACCGACAGTGGCCGAGCCGCACCATCACGCGAGCGCCGATCTGGATGAGTACCGATCTGCGCGACGGCAACCAGGCCTTGTTCGAGCCGATGGACGCCCAGCGCAAGATGCGCATGTTCAAGGCACTCGTGGCCATCGGTTTCAAGGAAATCGAGGTGGCGTTCCCCTCCGCGTCGGATACCGATTTCAACTTCGTGCGCGAATTGATCGAAGGCGGTCATATTCCCGACGACGTCACCATCGAAGTGCTCACCCAGGCGCGCGACGATCTCATCGAACGCACGTTCGCCGCCCTCAAGGGCGCCCCGCGCGCCATCGTTCACCTCTACAACGCCACGGCGCCGGAATTCCGCCGCATCGTCTTCAATCTCGACCAGCCGGGCGTGAAGGCCCTTGCCGTGTCTGCCGCAAGGACGATCAAGCGCTGCGCCGACGCCGCGCCCGAGACGCAGTGGACGCTGCAGTACAGTCCGGAGACGTTCACCGGCACGGAGCTCGAGTTTGCGAAGGACGTCTGCGACGCCGTGTTCGACGTCTGGCAGCCGACCCCCGAGCGCAAGTGCATCGTGAACCTGCCCGCCACGGTGGAAATCGGCACCCCGAACTATTACGCCGACCAGATCGAGTGGATGCACCGCAATCTCGCGCGTCGCGATTCGCTGATCCTGTCCGTGCACCCGCATAACGATCGCGGCACGGCGGTGGCGGCCGCCGAACTCGCCGTGATGGCAGGCGCCGATCGTATCGAAGGCTGCCTCTTCGGCAATGGCGAGCGTACCGGTAACGTCGATCTCGTCACGCTGGCGCTGAACCTCTACACGCAAGGTGTGGACCCGGGCCTGGACTTCTCGAACATCAACGAGATCGCGCGTACATCGGAAGAATGTACGCAGTTGCCGGTGCATCCGCGGCATCCGTACGTCGGTGATCTGGTGTTCACCGCGTTCTCCGGCTCGCACCAGGATGCCATCAAGAAGGGTTTTGCCGCGCAAAAGGCCGACGCAATCTGGGAGGTGCCGTATCTGCCGATCGACCCGAGCGATCTCGGTCGCACCTACGACTCGATCATTCGCGTGAACAGCCAGTCGGGCAAGGGCGGCATTGCGTATCTGCTCGAGCAGGCCTACGGCGTGCAAATGCCGCGCCGTCTGCAAGTCGACTTCAGCTCGGCCGTACAGCGCTACACCGACGAAACCGGCGCCGAAGTCACCGCGTCGCAGATCTGGCAACTGTTCCAGAAGGAATACGTGAGCGCGGCCGAACCGGTTGCCTACATCGGTCACACCCTCTCGGAGCGCGATGGGCGCCAGCATATCGCCGTGACGGTCGACATCCATGGCCAGCGCACGACGGTGTCGGGAGCGGGCAACGGTCCGCTCGACGCGCTGATGAATGCGATGCGCACGCCTGTGCGCGTGCAGCACTACGAGGAGCGTGCTCTCACTCAAGGCGCGGATGCGCGCGCCATCGCTATCGCCGAAATGGCGGGCGAGGCGATTGTGGGCAGTGCGTTCGGTGTCGGGATCGACGCGAACCTGACCACGGCGTCGATCCGCGCGGTCATCAGCGGCATCAACCGCGCCTATGCCCGCAGCGACGCGCAGGCGCAGGCCGAATTCTTCGGTGGTGTGATGCGCGACGTCGCCAAGGCGGTCTGAGCGCCGCAGGATTCAGAGCAGGAGAGTACAGGAGACATTGGGCAGACGAGTCCCGCGCCGCACCGATCGTGCGGGCGGGACCCCGGGTGCGGCAGGGTGGGACTTATCCGGTTCCACATGCGCGCCCGGCCCGAAGACATCGGCGGGGGGACGGGCGTACGGGGCGTACGAACGTACGCGCGTTACACCGCTTCGATGGCGATAGCGATGCCTTGGCCGACCCCAATGCACATCGTACACAGCGCGAAGCGGCCACCGGAACGCTTGAGCTGATACATCGCCGTCGTGACCAGACGTGCGCCGCTCATGCCGAGCGGATGGCCCAGTGCAATGGCGCCACCGTTCGGATTGACGCGCAGGTCGTCGTCGGCCACGCCGAGCTGTCGCAGCACGGCAAGGCCCTGGCTCGCGAATGCCTCGTTGAGTTCGATGACGTCGAACTGATCGAGCGACATACCGAGCCGCGCGAGCAGTTTTTGTGTTGCGGGAGCCGGACCGATGCCCATGATGCGCGGTGCCACGCCTGCCGTCGCCATGCCCAGGATCCGGGCGCGCGGCGTCAGGCCGAAGCGCGCCGCGCTCGCCTCGTCTGCCAACAGCAGTGCGCAGGCGCCGTCGTTGACGCCAGAAGCGTTTCCGGCGGTCACGGTCCCATCAGGGCGTACCACGCCCTTGAGTCTGGCAAGCGCTTCCATGCTCGTGGCGCGCGGGTGTTCGTCGCGATCGACGACGATCGCCTCGCCCTTTTTCTGGGCGATGGACACCGGCGTGATTTCCTCGGCCAGCGTGCCGTTCGCTTGCGCGCGTGCGGCCTTCTCCTGCGAGCGCACGGCGAAGCGGTCCTGATCCTCGCGACTGATGCCGAACTCGGTCGCCACGTTCTCGCCCGTCTCGGGCATCGAATCCACGCCGTACTGCGCCTTCATGAGCGAATTGACGAAACGCCACCCGATGGTCGTGTCGTAGATTTCCGCCTGACGCGAAAATGCGCTTGCCGCCTTGCCCATCACGAACGGGGCGCGGCTCATGCTCTCCACGCCGCCGGCGATCATCAGTCCGGCTTCGCCCGCCTTGATGGCGCGCGCCGCGGTGCCGATGGCGTCCATGCCCGAACCGCACAGGCGGTTGAGGGTGGCGCCGGGCACGTCCTGCGGCAGGCCCGCGAGCAGCGATGACATGCGCGCCACATTGCGGTTGTCTTCGCCGGCCTGATTGGCGCAGCCGAAGATCACATCGTCGATCTGCGTCCAGTCCACGTTCGCATTCCGCGCCATGAGCGCCTTCAGGGGAATGGCGCCGAGGTCGTCGGCACGTACGGAAGACAGTGCGCCGCCGTAGCGGCCGATCGGGGTGCGAATCGCGTCGCAGATAAAGACTTCACTCATGCTGGAACCTCATCGGATGGAAAATCGCCGGGTCGCATCGAAAGGATGGCCCGGCGAGGGTGTCGTGCGAAGTGTCAGGCAACGGCCGGCGAGGGCAGCAGCGTCACACCGGTGATTCGCTGCAGCTCGTCGAAGGACAGGCCCTCGACCATGTCGATGACGCGCAGACCTTCGGGTGTCACGTCGATCACGGCGAGATCCGTATAGATGCGCGTGACGCAGCCCACCCCCGTGAGCGGATACGTGCACTGCTCGACGATCTTGCTCTCGCCCTGCTTCGTCTGGTGCTCCATCATGACGAACACCTGTTTGGCGCCGCTTGCGAGATCCATCGCGCCGCCCACGGCGGGTATCGCGTCGGGCGCGCCCGTATGCCAGTTGGCGAGATCGCCGGTCTTCGAGACCTGGAACGCACCCAGCACGCAGAAGTCGAGGTGTCCGCCTCGCATCATCGCGAACGAGTCCGCGTGGTGGAAGAACGCGCCGCCCGGCTTGAGCGTGACGGGTTGCTTGCCGGCGTTGATGAGGTCCTCGTCCTCTTCGCCCTTGGCCGGGGCAGGGCCCATGCCGATCACGCCGTTCTCGCTCTGGAGAATGATCTCCTTCTCTGCGGGAAGGTGGTTGGCGACGGCCGTCGGCAAGCCGATGCCGAGGTTCACGTAGGCGCCGTCGGGGATGTCCTGGGCGACGCGGGCGGCCATCTGGTCGCGGGTCAGTCGGTTCATGTCTTGCTCCGGTTCAGATGGGGATCAGGCGCGCGCGGCCGGCGGCACCGCCACCACGCGCTGCACGAAGATGCCAGGCGTCACCACGGCTTCCGGATCGAGCTCGCCGAGCTCGACGACTTCGCTCACCTGAACGATGGCGCATTTGGCCGCCGTGGCCATGATCGGGCCGAAATTGCGGGCGGTCTTGCGATACACGAGGTTGCCCCAGCGGTCGCCCTTGAGCGCCTTGATCAACGCGAAGTCGGCGTGAATCGGCAGCTCGAAAACATACGGCTTGCCGTCGATCACCCGCGTTTCCTTGCCTTCGGCGAGCAGCGTGCCGTAGCCGGTTGGTGTGAAGAAACCGCCGATGCCGGCGCCCGCCGCGCGAATGCGCTCGGCCAGATTGCCTTGCGGCACCAGCTCGAGCTCGATCTTGCCTGCGCGATACAGTGCGTCGAAGACCTGCGAATCGGTCTGGCGCGGAAACGAGCAGATGATCTTGCGTACGCGTCCGGCCTTGAGCAGCGCGGCAAGACCGGTCTCGCCGTTGCCGGCGTTGTTGTTGACGATGGTCAGGTCGCGCGCACCCTGTTCGATCAGCGCGTCGATGAGCGCCGAGGGCATGCCGGCATTGCCGAAGCCGCCAATCATGATCGTGGCGCCGTCGTGGACGTCGGCGACCGCGCTGGCGAGCGAGTCGTAAATCTTGTTGATCACACGTGCCTCCTGGGCAGTTCCATGGCCAGGCGGGTAAGGTTCGCAATACGCGTGCGTGATGCGCGCATCGTTCGCGTCGTTCGCGATGTGCCTCGTTCGCCCCGGCCCCGGTGGGGTGTCGCCCGACACGAATGTCTTGTCAGGCGGCATCGTCTGGGTCACAATGTTCTTATAGCGAACAAATATTCGCTATAAGAACAGCGTAAGCCTTCCATTGTCGGGCGTCAAGCGAGGCGATGCCCGACGGGCCCGTGCGTTGGCGTGTGCCGCAAGGTAGAACCGGCGGCGCAAATCCATTACGCTTGCCGTTCACCGCCCGCCAGCCTTTCCAAACGGACTCCAGCATCTCCCATGACCTCTGTGCCGAACGACGCTCCCGAACCGACCGACAAGAAGCCGGGCGACTCCTACGTGCAGTCGTTCGCGCGCGGGCTGGCGGTGGTCAAGGCGTTCAATGCCGCCCGACCGGCACAAACGCTCTCGGAAGTCGCGCAGGCGTCGGGACTCACGCGTGCGGGCGCGCGCCGCATTCTGCTCACGCTCGAAGCGCTCGGCTACGTGCGAAGCGAGGGGCGTCTGTTCCGGCTTACGCCGCGGATCCTCGACCTGGGGTTCTCCTATCTGACGTCGATGCCGCTGTGGAATCTGGCCGAGCCGTTCATGGAGGCGCTGGTTCAGCAGGTGCAGGAGAGCAGCTCGGCCTCGGTGCTGGACGGCGACGACATCGTCTATGTGCTTCGCGTGCCGGTGCGCAAGGTGATGTCGATCAACCTGTCGATCGGCAGCCGTCTGCCGGCCTGGTGCACGTCGATGGGACGCGTCATGCTCTCGGCGTTACCGGACGACGAGCTCGAGGCCGCCTTGCGGCGTGCCGACATTCGTGCGCACACGCGCCGCACGGTGACGGACATCGATGCATTGCGTGAACGGATTCTCGCCGTGCGTGCGCAAGGGTGGGCGTTGGTCGACCAGGAACTGGAGGAGGGGTTGATCTCGATTGCCGCACCGATTCGCAACCGGGCGGGGCAGGTGATTGCCGCGATGAACGTGAGCGGTCAGGCCAACCGGACGTCGGCGGCGGAGATGGAGGCGAAGTTTCTCGCGCCATTGCAGCAGGCCGCGCAAAAAATCTCGCAGATGGTGGTCGTGTAACGCATTTTCCTGCGGTTGCGCGTCGCGCCGAGGCAGGAAAAACAACGGGGCGCCCGATGTCGGGGCGCCCCGTTTGTCACGCGCGGTTGCGGCGTCGTCAGACCGCCGGATTGGCGGCGCTGCCCAACGCGCCCGCACGTGCCAGTCGAATGGCGGAGATCAGCGTCTCCTGGTCGCCGATCTGGTTGGCGAGCAGCAGAATCAGTTGCGCGTTGGCGGCCTGACTCTGCGCGTCGTCGAGATCGCGATGCATGTCGATCAGGGCTTCATAGAAGTCGTCGGGATGCGTGAGGCGCGGTTGGGTATCGAGGGCCATGAGTCTCTCCTTGCTGCGAATACGGTGTGATCTGAACGATGGCGGGCGCTGACCCCGGGCGAGGCATCAGGCCGCGCATTGCATTGGCGCGAGCTCCGGGGCCGTATGGCCGATGGCGCGTTCGCGCGCTGCGGCGATCGCTGCGGCGTCGACATTGCGCCAACGGGCGCACACGTGCTGGTCCGGACGAATCAGGTAGACCGTACCGGGCGCCGCATCGTAGCGCTGTGCGGCCAGCCCCTGGGCGTCGTGCCAGACACTGTATTCGTCGTGCGTGTCCTCGGCGGCTTCGGCGTCGGGTGTGACGAATACCGGCACGACCGGCACGCTGTCGCGGGCGAGCGCGTCCAGCGCGGCGAGGGCGGATGCGTCGAGCGACGACGGCGCACCGAACACGAGCGCGACGAAGCGTCCGCCCAGGCGCGGCAGCAGCCAGCCGTCCTGCCCCTGACGCGAGAGCGGCGCATCGACGCAGGCCGTGCCCGGCACCATGCGTGCGGCGAACGCATCGCATTCGGCGGTGTTGAGTGTGGAGTCGTGCAACACGGCGGGCACCGACAGGCGACCGCTGTTGACCAACTGGCGCGCGAAGGCGTGATCGCGAGCGAGCGTGAGTACGGCGTCGCGGAATACCCGGGACACGGGACTCTTCGGTGTGATGAAATCGGTGGAGCGCGTCGAATTGCGAATGTTCTCGTCGGCCGCGTATTCCCGCTCGCGCGCGTAAGTGTCGAGCAGGGCATCGGGCGCGTGGCCGGCGAGCACCAGGGCGAGCTTCCACGCGAGATTCTCGGCATCCTGCACACCGCTGTTGGCGCCGCGCGCACCGAACGGCGACACCCCGTGCGCCGAGTCGCCGGCAAACAGCACGTGGCCGTGACGGAAGTCGTCCATGCGCAGGCACGAGAACGTGTACACGCTGACCCACTCGAGCGTGAACTTGGCGTCCGGGCCGAGCAGCGCCTGCACGCGAGGGATCACCCGCTCGGGGGCCTTCTCCGCCACGGGATCGGCGTCCCATCCCAGTTGGAAGTCGATGCGCCAGACGTCGTCCGGCTGGCGATGCAGCAACACCGATTGATTCGGATGGAACGGCGGATCGAACCAGAACCAGCGCTCGGTCGGGAAGTCGGCCGTCATCTTCACGTCGGCGATGAGGAAGCGGTCCTTGAACGTACGGCCGTGGCTGTCCACGCCGATGAGCTTGCGCACGGGACTGCGCGAGCCGTCGGCGGCGACCACGTAGCGCGCCGTCGTTCGGTATTCGCCGTCGGGCGTCTCGACCGTGAGCGTCACGCGCGCGTCAGGCGTGCCCGGCGTGCCTTGTTGCTCGAGACCGACGACCTTGTGCTTCCAGCGAATCTCGATGTTGGGCAACTCTCGCGCGCGATCGAACAGGTAGCCCTCCACGTAATACTGCTGAAGGTTGATGAAGGCGGGACGATGGTGCCCGGCCTCGGGCAGCAGATCGAAGTTGTAGACCTCCTGATCGCGCAGGAACACACGACCGACGTTCCAGCGCACGCCCTTTTGCACCATGCGCTCGCCGCAGCCCAGACGATCGAAGATGTCGAGCGTGCGCTTGGCGAAGCAGATGGCGCGCGAGCCGGTGGACAGCGTGCAGTCGTCGTCGAGGACGACCACGGACACGCCCTGCTGCGCGAGGTCGATGGCGGTGGCCAGCCCGATCGGGCCGGCGCCGACCACGATGACCGGATGCGTGACCTGCGCGCCGCTATTGCCCTGTTCCGCGCACGGGCGATAGTCGAACGTCAGGCGCTGGTAATCGATGCTGCTCATGCAATGTCTCCATCGTCGACACCGCGCCGGCGCTCAGGCGCCGGCGGGTTTCGTTTATTGTTATTGCGATTTGCAACGGGTGCCGCAGTGACTGCCGCACCCGGGAACGACGTGTCGCGCTCAGTCCTGCAGCGCGGCCCACATTTCCTTGTCGCGCTGTGCCGTCCAGATGCGCGGGTGCGTAATGCCGCTGGCCTCGTCGAAGGCGCGCGTCACGTCGAACGGCAGGCAGTGTTCGTAAATGAACACGTGGCCAAACTTCGGATCCATCTGGCTGCGCGTGAGTGCCATGGCGCCCTTCAGATCGAGCTTCTGTTCGACGGCCTGCTTGCCCGCTTCGAACAGCGTCGTCACGAAGTCCTTGGTGTAGGCGAGGCCCTTGGCGACTTCGTCCGGCGTGGTCAGGGCCGGGCCGCGTCCGGGCACGAGCTTCTCGGCGCCCAGGGCCGCGAGCGCATCGAGCGTGGCCGGCCATTCGGCGAGCTGCGCGTCGCCGGTGTAGCAGGCGGCGTCGTACTCGACGAGGTCGCCCGAGAACAGCACTTTCTGCGACGGCAGCCACACCACGGTATCGCCCTTCGTGTGACCCGACCCGAGGTGCGCGATTTTCACTTCGAGCTTGCCGAGGAACAGCGTGATTTCCTTGTCGAAGACGAGCGTCGGCCACGTGAGGCCGGGCACCGTTTCCACGCCGGCGAACAGACGCGGGAAGCGCTCGATCTCCGACTTCATGTCGGCCTCGCCGCGCTCGACGATCATCTCGTAGGTGCCGCGGCTCGCAATGATCTGCTGGGCACCTTCGGCGAAGTAGGCGGACGCGCCCAGCACGCGCACGGCGTGGTAGTGGGAGAGCACCACATACTTGATCGGCTTGTCGGTAATCGTGCGGATCTTCGCGATCAGGTCCTGTGCCATGGCCGGCGTGGCCGTGGTGTCGACGATCATCACACCGTCGTCGCCGATGATGACACCGGAGTTCGGATCGCCCTCGGCGGTGTAGGCCCAGGCGTTTTCCGACAGTTGGGTGAACGTGACCTTCTTGGCTTCCAGGTCGGCTTGCGAGGCGAATGCTTTGGCCATGCTTGTCTCTCTCTTTATCTCGTCTGCGGGGAAGGATGCTGCGGATGAAGGCATCTTACGAAACGCCTCAATTATTTGTCAATGACAAATCTTATTGTTATTTGCTAATGTTGCGGCGAGATCGATCGGCGCGTGTTTTGTGCGGGTCGAAGTGCCGGGTTTACCCTGTGGCAATACCGGGTTGGCGCACCAGGCGAGACGCCGACATGTATAGAATCTAGGCCATTTTCATTGAGGAGCCGGGCTCCCGAAATCGCATGAACCGAATTCCGAAGGACGGCGCTGCCGACGTGAGCGGCCAACCGGGCCGGGCCTCGCGCGGCGTGCAGAGCGTGGACGTCGCCGCGCGTCTGCTCCAGGCGCTGGCGCACGCGCGCCGGCCGCTGGGGCCGGGGGACCTGGCCGCGCTCGCGGGGCTGCCGGCCGCACAGGCGCATCCGTATCTGGTGAGCCTGACGCGGCTTGGCCTGCTCAAGCGCGACCCGATGTCGGGGGACTACGCGCCGGGTCCCATGACGTTGCGTCTTGCACTGCTGCATCTCGAAAACGATCCGGCGTATCGGGCGGCGGTGCCGCGCGTCGTCGCGCTGGCGCGGGAGACCGGCTTCTGCGTGGCGATCTGCGCGGCGGCGCCGCAAGGCCCGCTCGTGGTTCATTTCGAGCGGGCGGCGTTCCCGTTGCACGTGAACCTGCATGTGGGGTCGGTGATGTCGCTCACGACCACGTCGACCGGGCGCGCCTTCTGTGCCTTCACCCCCGACGCGCAATGGCCGCAGCCCTGGCGCGAACAGGTGCCGGCCGTTGCCGACGAACGCGCGCGATTCGAGGCGTTGCTGGATGAAACGCGCCGGCACGGCATGGCGCGCAGCGTGAACACGCCGAGCCCGTCGGTGAGCAGTCTGTGCGCGCCGGTGTTCGATGCGAGCGGTCGTCTGCGCCTTGGGCTGACGGCCATCGGCCCGACGGCGGCGCTCGACGTGGCTTGGGAGGGCGAGGCCGCTACCGCATTGCGAGCGACGGCGAGCGGCATCGCCGCACAGGTGAATGCGGACGAGGGCCGCGGCAGGGAAGGAGAGGACGCATGAGCGCGACGCGACATCGCACCGAAGACGTGACGATAGCCGGGATGACGCCGGACGACGCGGGCGCCACGTCCAGGCCGCAGCGCGGCATCCAGGCGCTCGAGAGTACCGGCGCATTGCTCGAGGCGCTGGTGAGCGCGGGGCGCTCGCTGCCATTGAACGCACTTGCGCGCGAAGCGGGCATGGCGCCGGCAAAGGCCCATCCCCACCTTGTGAGTCTCCAGCGCGCGGGCCTGCTCGCGCGCGACGCGAACGGCAATTTCGAGGCGGGCGTCCTCGGCCTGGAGCTCGGGCTGATGGCGCTGCAACGGCTTTCCCCAACGGGAGAGGCGGAGCCGGAGATCCTCGCGCTCGCGCAGGCGACCGGCCTGTCGGCGGCGATGTCGGTGCTCGGCCCCGTGGGACCGACGGTGGTCCGCCTGGAGGAGGCGATGCGACCGCAGCACGTGAGTTTGCGCATCGGCACGGTGCTTTCGCTGGTGAACACCGCGATTGGACGCACGTTCGCCGCTTTCCTGCCCGAGGCGGTGCTGGGCGGCATGCTCTCGCAGGAACCCGTGCGAATGGCGGGCATGGGGGCGGAAGGGCGCGCATCGACGCCGCCTTCGGACTATGCCGCCCGCCTTCGAACGATTCGCGAACAGCAGTTCGATACGGCACTGAGCAATCCCGTGCCCGGTATCGATACGATGGCGGTGCCGGTGTTCGACCATACGGGGGAAGTCACGCTGGTGCTGGCGCTCATGGGGTCGGCGGGCAGCTTTGAGACGGCGTCCGACGCCGCGCCCGCGCAGGCGCTCGTGGCCGCGGCACACCGATTGTCGTGGCGCTTCGGCGCGATCGGTCGCGCACCGACGGCAACCTCGCAAGCCGCATAAGCCACATAAGCCGCATAAGCCGCATAAGCCGCATAAGCCGCATAAGTCGCTCCAGGTGCATGAGCTGCGCGATTGTGGGCGTATCCGGCGCCGTGCGCGTATGGACTCGCCGGTGCGCGCCGCGCGATGCATTGGCGCTCCGGCGGCGCTTCGTCTTGGGGATGTCGGACGCGCACGGTAAGATGGATGTCGATCCCGTACCCCGCCGTCTCCGTCACCCCGATTTGCCCATGACATTTGCCATGCTCCGCGTGATGACCCGTGAAACCGTTCGCACCCGCATCGCTGCGCTCGCCATGCGAGCGTGCCTGGCGCCTCTGTTGCCCGCCCGACAGATTCGACTTGGGCGACGCGGCATGCGATGGCGGGCTGGCGCGGCGACACTTGCCGTGGCCGGCGTACTGAGTGCTTGCACGACGGCCACGCCGCCCGCACCGGGGGCGGCGAAGCCACCGGAGTCGGCCGCGCGCATCGACGGCATGCCTGCCGACTGGACCCTGGTCTCGACGGTGATCGTGAGCCGACACGGCGTGCGCGCGCCAACGCATGCGCATCCTCCGCTGGACAAACTGACGCCCGATGCCTGGCCGGGGTGGCCCGTGCCGGCTGGCTACCTGACGGCGCGCGGTGGCTCGCTGGCCGAGCGCATGGGTCGCTACTATGGCGACTGGTTGCGCGCACGTCGCGTGTTGCCCGACAACGCGTGCCCCGCACCGGGCACGGTGTACGGATGGGCGGACATCGACCAGCGCACACGCGAGACGGGCAACGCGCTGCTCCAGGGCATGGCGCCGGGATGCGAGATGCGTACGGCACACCAGGCGGATCTCACGACCTACGACGCGGTCTTCTCGCCGATGGCCGCGGGCGATTGCCCGCTGGATCCGGGGGCGGCGCGCGGCGCGATCGAGGCGCGGCTCGCACCCGACGGCGTTTCCGGGCTCAACAAACGCTATGTCGCGACGCTCGCTCGCATGAGCGAAGTGCTCGACTACGGACAGAGTCCGGCGTGCGGTGCGCAGGGCGGATGCAAGCTCGAAGACGAGCCGACCCGGCTGCGCGTGGAGGGCGACGGCAGCGGCGTGACGCTGCGCGGGGCGCTGGGCAGTGCCGCGACGGCTGCGGAAGTCTTTCTGCTGCAATATGGCGAGGGCTTGCCCGACAACGACGTGGCATGGGGACGGATTCGCGACGAAAAGGACTGGGCGCTCCTGCTCGAAGCCCGCAATGCACGACGGGACCTGCTCAATCGCACACCTTATCTCGCGGCCACCAACGGCACGCCGTTGCTTGCCGTGGTGCTCGACGCCCTGACGCGCGCCGAGCAGCAAACGGGGGCGCCGCCGCCCGCGCCGGTCCATGGACCGGTGTTGCCGGTGGGCAATCGCGTCTACGTGCTCACCGGTCATGACACGAACGTCGCCAATCTGGCCGGCATGCTCAAGCTGGACTGGCAGTTGCCCGATCAGCCCGACAACACGCCGCCCGACGGCGCGCTCGTCTTCAGTCTCTGGCGTAGCCCGGCGGGCGAGCCGTTCGTGCGGGTCGAGTTCGTCTACCAGTCGATGCATCAGATGCGCCATCTCACCACGCTCTCGCTCGACGAGCCCGCCCGGCGCGTCACGCTTTCCGTCCCCGAATGCACTGACGGCCCGGATGCCAAAGCCTGCCGCTGGCCCGCTTTCGCGCGGCGCGCGCGGGCGGCGCTCTTGCCGGCGTGTCTGGACGGCGTTCGATAGGCGTCAGGCCTCGAACGCGAACCCATGCGTGGCGCGCCGGGGCGAGGCGAGCCGCCCGTGAGCGCCACGCCATCCACCTTCGCTTCCCCGCTCTCGTAGTGCGCCTCTAATTTATTTCGTGCACGAAATAAATTGGCGGATATACTTCGTGTGCGAAATAAATTTCGAAGCTGTCTAACCGACAGGCGCCGTGCATCTTCCTTTGGGAGGGCGAGCGCCGGGGAGTTGTGTCATGTCGTCGTTTGCCGTCGAAATTCCAGCGGTCGACGGGTATCCGCTGGGGGGGCACGTCTGGTATCCCGAATCGTTGCCAGCACTTGGCGTCGTGCTCGTGCATCCGGCTACCGCCGTTCCCGAGCGCCTCTACTTCGCGTTCGCGCAATACATCGCGCGTCGGGGCCTGATCGCCGTCACTTACAGTTATCGCGGAGTCGACGGATCGCGACCGCCCAGACTGCGCGGCTTTCGGGCGCGCATGCGCGATTGGGCCGATCTGGATGTGGAAGGCGTGACACGCTGGGCGACATCGGCCTATCCGTCGTTGCCGTGCTACGCGGTCGGCCATAGTTTCGGCGGCCACGCGATCGGGTTGTGCGAGAGTTCGAACCGGCTGGTCGCCGCGGTACAGGTCGCGTCGCATGTCGGCGCGATGCGCGTGGTGAGTCATCGCCCCGAGCGACGACGCATCACGCTCCTGATGCACTGGATCGCGCCACTGCTCACGCGCCTTGCCGGGTACATGCCGGGCAGCAAGTTGGGCATCGGCGAGGATCTTCCCGCGGGCGTTCTGCTCGAGTGGAGTCGCTGGACCCGCCTGCCGAACTACTTTTTCGACGATCCGACACTCGACGCGGACGCGCGCTTCGCCCGCGTGCGCACGCCGATCCTGTCGCTCGGGTTCGACGATGACCTGTGGGCCACGCCGATGGGCATCGCACTGCTGGTGTCGCGCTTACGCAATGCCCCCGTGACACGCCGCGAGATCGCGGCGGTTCGTTCGGATTCCGGATCGATCGGGCATATGGGATACTTCCGGCAACGTTCCGGAGGGTTCCTTTGGCCCGAAACCATCGACTGGCTGTTGTCGGCGGGATCGGCGCAAACCTGGGCGGGCTCGCCCCACTCCGGCATGCCGGGAACCTCGTGGTCATCCACGTCGGCCGACCTGGCTGCGGCGATGCGATCTGCCGCCACAATGCAATCACCACGATCCGACCAGACCGAATGCCAAAACGCCAACCGTCCGCCGCCCCTGCCGAGCCCACCGTGACTGCCGGAGAGCCGCGCAAGGGCAAAGTCAGGGGGGAGGCCGCCGACCGCCGGCTGTACTTCCTGCTCACCGTCGGCCAGCGCCGCGTGCAAAGGTGGATCGATGCGCACGCGGGCGACTCCGCAAGCGTGAGTGCCGCGCAGGCAGGCGTGCTGTTCTACCTGCTGCGTCACGAAGATGCCCTGGTGGGGGAAGTGGGGGCGGCATTGCAGCTCTCGCCGTCGTCGATGACGGGGCTGGCCAATCGCATGGTCAGCGCCGGGCTGTTGACGCGGCGTGCCGACGCGGAGGACGGGCGTGCCACGCGATTGCGGATCACGGCAGCCGGGCACAAGGCGGTCGCCCGCGCCCGTGACATTCTTGCCGAGCTCAACGCATTGCTGCACGACGACTTCACCGAAGCCGAATTGAACGTCGTCGCGCGCTGGCTCTCCAACTTGCAGAACCGCTTTCCGGCGGATATCTGAATCGATCCCGCGCCGGGCGGGCGCTCAGTGAATCGCGAGTGCGTTTGCCTGAGCGTTGGCGGCGCCTGCCACCACGTTCACCCCGATATTGCCCGATGCACCCATCAACGCGCGCTCGCCGAGCGATGCGCTGGTGGCGCCCGTCACGCTCGCCGCGTTGCGAATCGTCTGACGGGTGTCGACGCTCACATGCGATGCGGTCGCCAGCACGAGCTGGTTCGACTGCATATTGAGCGCACCGGCGGCCACGTTCGCACCGAAGTTGCCGTGGGCATTGCGCAAGGCGTCGTTGCCGAGGGTGGCGACGGGTGCGCCGCCGAAAACAGCGGTACCGGTCGCGACTTGAAGGGTGGAGAGTCGAACGACGGTGGCGTCATTCGGTTGGCCGGCGAGGGCCGATGCGCTGACGGCAGCCAGCATGAGAGAACTCAGCAGAGCAAGGCGCGGCATAGGGGAGGGTCTCCAGACGTTCCGTTGGGACGGGACGGATATCTGGTTAACGGCGCCTGAGGCGCTCGGGTTGAATGATTTTTCGTGTGTCGCGCATGCATCAGGCGATGTCGGTCTGCCCCCGCCCCGACGCATCGCTTCACCGAAAGCCGCCGTCTTTCCCATGACGGCCGCGGCGCGAATTCTCTCACGGCGGCGCCCCCTTTGCGCCGCCGTGTCATCGCTACGCCTCTTACGGTTTCAGACGGTCTTGACGCGCGAGATCACGCAGGTTCTCCCGCGCCCTTCGCGAATTGCGCCGAGGTGTCGCGCGATTGCGCCGCCGCTTGCTGCTGTACAGTGGCCGACTTCTTGTGGTCGATGAGCAACACGGCGATCACGGCGATGACCGCCGGAATGGCGATCGCCATAAAGTTTTGCTGCAACGGCAGCGACATGCTCACCAGCACACCGATCACGATGGGCGCGAGAATGGCGCCGCTGCGTCCCACGCCCGAGGCCCAGCCGATGCCGGTGCCGCGCGCGGCCATCGGATAGAACTGACCAGCGTAGGCATAGGTGACGATCTGCGTGCCGATGGTCGAAGCGCCGGCCAGCCCGACCAGCACGAACAGCACCGGTGTGGGCACTTTCACCCCAAGCAGGGTGATCGACACGGCAGCGAGGGCGTACATGCCGACGAGCACGTATTTGATGTTGAAGCGGTCGGCGAGCCACCCGCCGCCAATGGCGCCGAGCATCGCGCCGAAGTTCAGCACCAGCACGAAGGTGAGTGCGGAGCCGAGGCTATAGCCCGCGCTGGCCATGAGCTTGGTGAGCCACGAACTGAGCGCATACACCATGAAGAGGCACATGAAGAAGGCCACCCACAGCATGACTGTGCTGAAGCCCCGGCCGTCCTGGAACAGGCGTGAGAGCGGGGCGGCCTGTTTGCGGTCCGTTGCAGGCAGGGCGAACTGGTCGCCGGGCTGCGCGGCATAGGCAGGGGCGAGTCGCGCGAGCACTTGCTTGAGGGCGTCGTGGCGACCGGTGCGAATCAAGAACGGCATGGACTCCGGCAATGCCTTCATCGCGAACGGCACGAGCAGCGCCGGCAATGCGGCCGCGAAGAAGACGGACTGCCATCCGTACGACTCGATCAGCCCCTTGCCCAGCAACGCCGCGAGCATGCCGCCGACCGAATAGCCCGAGAACATCAGCGTGACGAGGGTGCCACGAAGCTTGCGCGGCGAGTATTCCGTCATCTGCGCGACCACGATCGGCATCACGCCGCCGATGCCGACACCGGCGAAAAAGCGCGTGACGGAGAAGCTGATCGGCTCGTGCGTGAGACCGGCCGCCGCGGTGAAGAGCGAGAACATCAGCACGCAAATCGCAATGGCTTTGCGTCGCCCGATGCTGTCCGCGACCATGCCCATGACGATGGCGCCGAACATCATGCCGAACAGCGCCGAGCTGACCATGAAGCCGGCGCTCGTGGCGTCGACGTTCATCGCTTTCATGATCGACGGCAAGGCAATGCCAGCGACCGCGAGGTCGTAGCCGTCGAAGATGATGATGAGTGCGCACCAGAGCAGAATGCGGCCGTGATAGCCGTTGAAGCGCGCTTCGTCGGCCAGATGATGTACGTCAATGTGTCGCATGCGGAGTCTCCATAACGTATCCGCCCTCCGTCGAAACGCGGAGAGTCTTGGGATGCCTTGACCGACACCGGCGCCACTTGGCCGAGCCTCACGGGCGGGGCTCGGCGGCCGCGTCCCATGAAACCAACCTCCGCTTTCCGGTTGGAAAGGGGGTTGCTTATGCAATATTGTGCATGCAGTAAACGCGAAATGATCGTCGACTGCAAGCGCAAATTGCAGGTGCTAGGGTTTTACATGAGAAAACACGTCACGTAAGTGGCTGTTTAATTGGGGGGATTCCGGCGTGAGGAAGAGGGTGTGCGGCGACCGAACGCCGCCGCACGCTTCAGGCAGGGGTGCAACTTATTGCTTGGCAACCGAATACGGCGGGAGCTGATAACTCCATGTCTCGCTGACGGCCTTGCCGCCGGAGATCAGCGCGGCACGCAACTCGGTGACCTTGGCCGGATCCTTGACCATTACGCGGAGGTTCAGGCGCAGGCCGTGTGTCACGGGGTTGGGCTGCAGCGTCTGCTCGAGGATCGTGGCGTTGTCGCTCGCACTCACCTGGGGGGTGACCGATCCGGCCGGCAGCGACGCCAGCGGACCGCCGTCGAAGTCCACGATGAGGCCGGTGCTGCCGTCAAAGTGCCGGATGAGATTGGCTTGCGTGATCTCGCCGGCGGTGCGCAGCGTCTGCTTCACCCATGCCAGTCGTCGGTCGATGATGCCGCGCTCGTTCATGGTCCAGCGAATCGAATAGTCGGCCTTGAGCGGCGTGCCCTTGGGCGGCAACTGATCGGGCGTCCAGAACGCGGCGATGTTGTCGTTGGTTTCGTCGGGCGACGGAATCTCCACGAGTTCGACATGCCCCTTGCCCCAGTCGCCTTGCGGCTCGATCCACGCGCTCGGGCGCAGGTCGTAGCGGTCCTTCAGGTCTTCGAATTTCGAGAAGTCGCGCCCGCGCTGGAGCAGGCCGAAGCCGCGCGGATTCGTCACCTGGAACTGGCTGATAGCGAGATTGCGCGGATTGTTCAGCGGGCGCCAGATCCATTCGCCGTTGCCCGCGTGAATCGCGAGGCCGTTCGAATCGTGCAGCGCCGGACGGAAGTTGTAAGGATCGCGCTGCTGGTTCGGTCCGAAAAGGAACATGCTGGTGAGCGGTGCGATGCCGAGTTTGGTCACCTTGTCGCGCATGAACACGCGCGCCTGCACTTGCAGCACGGAGTCATCGCCGGGCGTGAGATCGAAGCGATAGGCGCCCGTGGCGCGCTTCGAGTCGAGCAGCGCGTAGAAGACCAGGTGTTTGTCGCCCGCGTTCGGGCGTTCGATCCAGAACTCGCGAAACGCCGGGAATTCCTCCGCGATCGGCAGGCCCGTGTCGATCGCCAGGCCGCGCGCCGACAGACCGTAGACCTGGCCCTTGCCGATCACGCGGAAGTAGCTGGCACCGAGCACGCTCATGATTTCGTCGAGCTTGCCGGGTTCGTTGATCGGATACAGTACGCGAAAGCCGGCATAGCCGAGATTTTGCGTGGCACTGCGGTCCAGTTTGAGGTCGCCGAAGTCGAAGCGATGGCTGTCGTACTTGATTTCGTCGATTTTCGCGTTGCTGCCGCTGCCGACGATTTCGTTGATTTTCACGGGCGTGCTGAACTGCATGCCCTGATGATAGAAGCCGAGCCTGAAGGCCGTGGGCTGATCGTTCCATTCGAACGCGTCGCGCCGCGGCTGGATCTTGATGTAATCCCCGAACTGCATCTTCGCGAAGGCAGGTGTGAGGTTGCTCACCGGCGCTGTGTAGGGTTTGTCGGCGAGCGCCCTGGCGCGAGCGGTGACGTCGTCCAGGGAGAAGGCGTTGGCATGCGCGGCGCCTAGCAGGGCGACGCCCGCCACGAGTGCGGGGGCCAGGGCGCGCACGCGTCGATGCCACGATGCAGCGAAAGGAGCAACTGAAAGCGAAACCACAAATCTCTCCAAAATGAGGGGGCGCAGCAGGTTTGAGATACGGTTTGTTGCACTTTTGGCGCGCGAATTCCGCAAGCGACCCCGACGCATTGTGGCAAAGTATCGCATTTCGCGTCGTTCACCTGGCGAATGCCCGCGTGCTCGGCACCAATCGACATGACGGCGGGGCAGGCCGGTCGAATCACACCGTAATTTCCGTGCCCGTCGTCGCGCCACATTGGATCGCTATCCCATGAGAATGTTCTCTGCACTGGCCGTCGCCGCCAGCCTCGCCTGTCTGAGTGCCGCTTCGGCCTTCGCCGCCACCGATGGCGCGGGCAACGGCAACCCGGCCGTGGCCATGCCCTCCGCATCCGCCAAGCAGGCCTTCATCGACAACCTCATCCGGCGCATGACGCTCGACGAGAAGATCGGGCAACTGCGATTGATCAGCATCGGGGCCGACATGCCGGCGCCGAAGCTCATGGAGGAGATCGCCGCGGGCCGCGTGGGAGGTACGTTCAACTCGGTCACGCGGGCCGACAACCGTCCGCTGCAGGACGCTGCCGTCAAGCACAGCCGCCTGAAGATTCCAATCTTCTTCGCCTACGACATCGTGCACGGTCACCGCACTGTGTTCCCGATCAGCCTCGGCCTGGCGTCGAGCTGGGACATGTCGGTCGTGAAACACGCCGCGCGCGTGGCCGCCGAGGAAGCCAGCGCCGACGGCCTGGACGCTACATTCGCACCGATGGTGGACATCTCGCGCGATCCGCGCTGGGGGCGCACGTCGGAGGGTTTTGGTGAGGACCCCTATCTGGTTTCGCAGAGCGCGCGCGCCAGCGTGCAGGGATTCCAGGGATCGTCGCCGGCCAATCCGGACAGCCTGATGGCGTTCGTGAAGCACTTCGCGCTGTATGGCGCCGTGGAGGGCGGGCGCGACTACAACGTGGTGGACATGAGTCCGATGCGCATGTACCAGGACTACCTGCCACCGTATCGCGCCGGGATCGACGCCGGTGCGGGGGGCGTGATGATCGCGCTCAACTCGATCAACGGCACGCCGGCCACGTCCAACAAATGGTTGCTGCGCGATCTGCTGCGCGACGAATGGGGATTCAAGGGCGTGACGGTGAGCGACCACGGCGCGATCGAGGAACTGATGCGTCATGGCGTGGCCAGGGACGGTCGCGAGGCGGCGAAGCTGGCCATCGAGGCGGGCGTGGACATGAGCATGGCCGACGTGCAGTACCTTAAGCAGTTGCCGGATCTCGTGAAGTCGGGCGAGGTGCCGATGCGCGACATCGACGGCGCGGTGCGGGAGGTGCTCGGGGCGAAGTACGACATGGGGCTGTTCGCTGACCCGTATCGCCGCATCGGCGCTGCCGCGCAAGACCCGAAGGATGTGAATGCCGAGAGTCGTCTGCATCGCGATGCCGCGCGCGACGCCGCGCGCAAGTCCATCGTGCTGCTCGAAAACCGGCACGACACGCTGCCGCTCGCGAAGACGGGCAAGGTCGCCGTGATCGGTCCGCTGGCGGACGCGAAGATCGACATCATGGGCAGCTGGTCGGCCGCGGGCGTGGCGGGGCAGGCGGTCACCCTGCTGCAAGGCGTGCGCGACGCGCTCGGCGCGAATGCTCAGGTCACGTACGCGCGCGGCGCGAACATTACCGACGACCCGCGTGTGGTCGAGTACCTCAACTTCCTCGACTGGGACAATCCGGAGGTCGTGCAGGACAAGCGCACCCCGCAGCAGATGATCGACGAGGCGGTGCAGGTCGCTAGGAGCGCCGACACACTCGTGGTTGCCGTGGGCGAGTCGCGCGGCATGTCGCACGAGGCGTCGAGCCGCACGAGCCTGTCGCTGCCGGGCAGCCAACTGGCGCTGCTGCAGGCGCTCAAGGCCACGGGCAAGCCGCTGGTCGTGGTGCTCATGAACGGTCGCCCGCTCGATCTGAACTGGCCCAAGGCCAATGCCGACGCCATGCTCGAGACCTGGTACACCGGCACGGAAGGCGGCCATGCGATCGCGGACGTGCTGTTTGGCGACTACAACCCGTCGGGCAAGTTGCCGATCTCGTTTCCGCGCTCCATCGGCCAGATTCCCACGTACTACAACCAGTTGCGCATCGGCCGTCCGTTCACGCCGGGCAAACCGCCGAACTACACCTCGCAATATTTCGAAGAGGACTCCGGCCCGTTGTATGCGTTCGGTTACGGCCTGAGCTACACCACATTCGACGTCTCGAAGGTCAACCTGTCGGCCGGCACGCTCGCACGCGGCGGCAAGCTCGATGCGAGCGTGACCGTGCGCAACACCGGCAAGCGCGAGGGGGAAACCGTGGTGCAGTTGTATTTGCAGGACGTGGCGGCCTCGATCGTTCGGCCGGTCAAGGAACTCAAGGGTTTCCGGAAGATTGCGCTCAAACCGGGCGAGTCGCGCACCGTGCACTTCACCATCGACGAGGGCCTGCTGAAGTTCTACAACGCCAAGCTGCAATACGTGGCCGAACCCGGCGATTTCAACGTGCAGATCGGACTCGATTCGCAGCACGTCGGCCAGGCGACGTTCACGCTGAAGTAAGCGGCAAGCGTTTCGCTGCGGTGCCCACGGCGCTCGCAGCGAAAACTCTCTCGGCAGGCGCCTGTCCCATCGTCCGCGTCACGCCTGCGTTCGGTGCGTTCGGAATTCCCCGGCAAGGAATTCCACGCAGGCGCGCACCTTCGCCGATGCCGCCACACGAGACGGGTACACCGCCCAGACGTTGGCCGGCTGGGTGACGTCGGGTAACACCTGTATCAGCGCTCCGCGCGCGATCAGCGCGCCCACATCCCACATCGAGCGCAACACGATACCTTGCCCGTCGAGCGCCCACTGCACGGCCACTTCCCCGTGATTGGTCGACAGCGGCCCCGTCACCTTGAGCGAGACGGCCTCGCCGCGCTGTTGCAGGCGCCACATGCCGAACGGGTGATCGCGTTCCTTGATGACGATGCACGCATGCCCGGCGAGATCGCTCAGCTGACGCGGCGTACCGTGCGCGTCGAGATACGCCGCCGACGCGCACAGCACGCGATGGTTGTCGGCAAGCTTGCGTGCGATCAGATGGGGTGCGATGTCGTCGCCGATGCGCACGTCGAGGTCGTAGCCCTCGGCCGCCACGTCGACGATCCGGTCGAACAGATCGAGCCTCACGTTGAGCTGCGGATGCAGCGCGCGCAGGCGCGACATGGCCGGCGCCACGACGTGCCGCCCGAATCCGAAGCTGCTCGACACGCGCAACGTGCCGCGCGGCACCTGTCGCGTGCTGGAGACGTCTTCGATCAGATGGTTCACGTCGTCGAGGATCTTTTCCGCCCAGGCGTAGACGCGCTCTCCCGCGTCGGTAATGGCCACGCGGCGGGTCGAGCGATGCAGCAGCCGCGTGCCGAGATCGGCCTCGAGCATGCCGACGCGCTTGCTCACATAAGCGGGCGAGACCCCCAGTGCCTCGGCCGCCGCCGAAAAGCTGGCGCGACGGGCCACCTGGCAGAACACGCGCAGGTCGTCGAGATTCGGATTGACGGGCAGGGTTTTATTCACGATTCGTGGATAGTCGATTAACCGAATAGGGGATTTTATCCGCGATGGAATGGAATAACCTAGGATCAAGACAGGCATTACCGTTAACCAGGAGAGACTCACCATGACCGACACGTCCCAGCGCCCTCAGCGTCCGTTCAAGATCGCCGTGATTCCCGGCGACGGCATTGGCAAGGAGGTGATGCCCGAAGGCCTGCGGGTGCTCGACGCGGCCGGCAAGCGCTTCGGCATTCCCCTCGAGTACCGTCACATCGAATGGGCGAGCTGCGACTACTACGCCAAGCACGGCCAGATGATGCCGGACGACTGGAAGCAGCAGCTCGACGGCGTGGACGCGATTCTGTTCGGCGCCGTGGGCTGGCCCGAGACGGTGCCCGATCATATTTCGCTGTGGGGCTCGTTGCTGAAATTCCGTCGCGAGTTCGACCAGTACATCAATCTGCGTCCGGCGCGCCTGTTCGACGGCGTGCCGTCGCCGCTGGCGGGTCGCGCGGCGGGCGACATCGATTTCATGATCGTGCGCGAGAACACGGAAGGCGAATACTCGTCGGTCGGTGGGGTGATGTTCGAGGGCACGGAGCGCGAGTTCGTCGTGCAGGAGTCGATTTTCACGCGTCACGGCACCGAGCGCGTGCTGAAGTTCGCCTTCGACCTGGCGCAGCAGCGCGCGCGCAAGCACGTGACGGTGGCGACGAAGAGCAACGGCATTTCGATCTCGATGCCGTGGTGGGACAAGCGCGCCGCCGAGACGGCCGCGAAGTACCCGGACATCACCTGGGACAAGCAGCACATCGACATTCTCTGTGCGCGCTTCGTGCTCAATCCGGATCGCTTCGACGTGGTGGTCGCGTCGAATCTGTTCGGCGACATCCTGTCGGACCTCGGCCCCGCGTGCACGGGCACCATTGGTATCGCGCCGTCGGGCAACCTCAATCCGGAAGGACGGTTTCCGTCATTGTTCGAGCCGGTGCACGGCTCGGCACCGGACATCGCGGGCAAGAACATCGCCAATCCGATCGGCATGATCTGGACGGCCGCGATGATGCTCGACTTCCTCGGCAAGGGGGAGGGGCGTGTCCGCGAGGCGCATGACGCGATCCTCGCGGCGATCACGCAGGTGATCAAGGACGGTCCGCGCACCGGCGACATGGGCGGGCGCGCGAACACGACCGAAGTGGGTCAGGCGATCGCCGCCGTGGTTGCCGGCAACTGAGCGCGATCGAGGCGAGCGAGGCGACGCAGGGGGAAGAGCACCTCAGGCGCGGGCGCGCTGCAGCACGCGCTCGCCGCCGAACGCTCGCGGGCGCGGCGCGTCAACGCGCTCGCGCAGTAGCGCGACGGCACGCTGCGCCCGAGCCGAGAGCGGCCATTCCGCGCGGTGAATCAACCAAAGCGTATCGACCACCGGCGGGCCGCAGTCGACCACGCGAATCGCATCCTGCGACGCAAAGGCCTGTCGTGCGTATTGCGGAATGATCGTGAAACCGAGTCCGCGTGCGACGTATTCGAGCACCAGACTGATCTGATTCGTACAACCCTTGCCCGGGAGACTGCGCACGCCCGGATTGCCGGGAAACCGGCGGCTCAGCAGCCGCGTCGACATTGCTTCGCCGTCGGGATGGTCGATGAACCCGATGCGCTTCAGGTCCTCCCACCTGTGCACGTCTTCGCCTGCCGGCACCACAAGTTCGAGCGGCTCCTGCGTGAACGGGCTGGCGCTCAGCCGCGCGTCTTCAGGGCGCAGTGTCACCAGGCCCAGCTCGAAGTGGTTCTGCAACACGCCCTCGAGCACCTCGCGATCGGGCGCGAAGCGATGCTTCACGACCATCGCCGGATTGGCCTGTTGCATGTCGAGCAGGATGGGACACAGGTACAGGCCGATGCTGCCGGGCGTGATGAGCGTCACTTCGCCGCACTCGTCGTCGGCGTCGTCCAGTCGCGAGCGCAGGTGCCGTGCCGCACATTCCACTTCGCGGCAGTAGGTGAGCAGCGCCTGACCGCCGGGGGTGAGCTCGATGGCGCGCGGCCGACGCACCAGCAACGGACCGAATTCCTCTTCCAGATGCTTGACATGCTGACTCACGGCGGCCTGCGTGAGGCCCAGGCGATCGGCCGTACGGGTGAAGTTGCCAAGCTCCGCGAGCGTGGCGAACGATTTGAGCCACTGAGGATTGACCATAACGAAGTGTTATCGAATTGATAATGTGCGGGTGGTTTTTATTATAGCGATATGCGGCTACCATGGCTTGCGTCGACCCTGTCCGGTCGAGGCGCCGCCGGAGCCGAGGGCTTGCCGGGGCGAGCGCCGCATTCACTGACATCACCGAGATTTCTTCATGTCCGCCTTGTTTTCCCCCTTTGAACTGAAACGCGTCAAGCTGCGCAATCGCGTGGCGATTCCGCCCATGTGTCAGTACAGCGCCGTCGACGGCGTGACCAACGACTGGCATCTCGCCCACTACAGCGGGCTCGCGCGCGGTGGCGCCGGGCTGGTCATCGTCGAGGCGACCGCCGTCTCGCCGGAGGGGCGCATTTCGCCGGGATGCACCGGTCTGTGGAACGACGTGCAGGCGGCCGGCATGGCGCGCATCGCATCGGCCATCAAGGCGCATGGCGCCGTGCCCGGCATTCAGATCGCCCATGCGGGACGCAAGGCGAGCGCCAACCGCCCGTGGGAGGGCGACGACCATATCGCCGAGGACGATCCGCGCGGTTGGCCGACGATTTCACCGTCGGCCGTGGCGTTCGGCAAACATCTTGGCAAGGTGCCCAGGGCCATGACGCTCGACGACATCGCTCGCGTGAAGGCCGACTTCGTGGCGGCTGCGCGTCGTGCGCTGGCCGCCGGTTTCGAGTGGCTGGAGTTGCACTTCGCCCACGGCTATCTGGCGCAGAGCTTCTTCTCGGTGCATGCGAATCATCGCGAGGACGCCTACGGCGGGGACGCCGCCGGTCGTGGTCGCTTCCTGCTCGAGACGCTCGCGGCGGTACGCGAAGTGTGGCCCGAGCATCTGCCGCTGACCGCGCGTTTCGGTGTGATCGAGTACGACGGCCGTGACGAGCAGACTCTCGCCGAGTCGATTGCGCTGACGCGTCAGATGCGCGAGGGAGGCCTCGATCTGCTCAACGTGAGCGTGGGCTTTTCGACGCCTGACGCCAAGATTCCCTGGGGCTCCGCGTTTCTCGCGCCGATCGCCGAGCGTGTGAAGCGCGAGGCCGGCATTGCCGTGGCGTCGTCGTGGGGGATCGACGACCCGCACGCGGCCGAGCGCGTGGTGGCGGACGGCCAGATGGACCTCGTAATGGTCGGACGTGCGCTGCTCGCCAATCCGCACTGGCCTTATCACGCCGCGCGCGAACTCGATGTGGCGCGTCCGTCGTGGGTGCTGCCCGCGCCTTACGCGCACTGGCTCGAACGCTACCAGGTGCAGCGCGCCGCCTGAGTCACGGCAACGCGCGACGCGCTGCCGCCGCGTGGCGGCAGCGTTTCGCAAGCTACCAGTTGATGTCGACGCAGAGCACGTGCAACCCTTGCTTCGCGGGTGACGCAATCGATGCCGTCACGCACAGGTGCGCTTCGTTGATGGAGAGATAGGGTGGGGTGAAATGCACTTCGCCGGGCGCGCGCATGGCCTCGATGAAGTACGGCCGTCGCGCCCAGTTCGCGCCTTCCGAATGCAGCAGCGGGCGAAAACGCTTGGCGCGCTGCGACGAATGACTGTGCGGCAGCACGTTGTCGCCGATCTGGCGTCCGGCGGCGTCGAGCAGGAAGCATCGTGCCGCGTCGGGCAGTGCCAGCAGGTCGTGCGTGGCCGTGCGCAGATCCTGGCCCTGCGCCATGCGCGCGGCGGCCGCCTCGATGCCGGCCACGTACGGCGCCAGGCGCGCATGCTCGGCGCGCTCGCGCTCGACCAATTGCGTGCGCAGCGACGACGAGAGGGCGTCCATGCGTTCGGCGGCGACCTTGGGCGGCACCGGGTCAACGTCAGGCGCCGCGAAATATTGCCCCTGCACGAAGTCGACGTTGCACTCCAGTGCGATCAGCGCTTCGCGATCGGACGTGAGACCGCCCATCATCACGAGTTGCCCCGATTCGTGCAGCAGCGACACGAGCCCGGGCAGTACCCGCGCCAGGTGTGTCTGCTCCGCGGCCTGCGCGAGAATGCCCCGGTCGAGCACCACGATATCCGGACGCAGATCCCACACCCGGTCGATGTTGGAATGCTTCGCCCCGAAACCGCCCAGCGCGATCAGGAATCCCGCCTTGCGAAGACTCCCCACGATGGCGCCGAAGCGCGGTGTGTCGCCACCAGCCTGCTCCGGCACTTCGAGCACCACGCGCTGCGGCGACAGACCCGTGGCCTTGAGCGTGGCGATGAGCGCGTCGCCGTAGACGGTATCCATCAGCGCGGCCGGATGCAGGTTCAGGAAGAGCCACGCGTCGCGGCTGTCGAATTCGTGAAAGTTGCCCAGATGCAGCGATTCGGCCAGCCGGCCCAGCTCCAGCATGTCGCCGTGACGCGCCGCCAGCGTGAACACTTCATGCGACGGCACATGGCGGCCCTCGGCGTCGTGCGCGCGTAGCGAAGCGTGATAGCCGATGGCGCGTCGGTGCGACACCGAGAACACGGGCTGAAAGACGCTGCAAATCGTGAAGTCGCCGTAGATGACGATGCGCCGGCCGTCGTCGGCCGCCGTCATGCGGGGGGGCAGCAGGCCAGGGGCGTCGAGATCGGTCATGTGCATGGTGGAAGCGGGCGCGGGGGCGTCAGTGTTATGTACAGGATAGGAGAGCAAGAACCGTGCTCAAAGGCGTCCGGCGGCGCCCGCGCTATTGTCCGCGATTTTTCGCCGACGTTGTGACGCATCGCACCACACCACGGCGTGGTCGCACCAAAGTGGGGCCGGGCGCCGCCCTCCGCGCCGTCATGCCCATGCGTTGTCGTACCGCGGCGTGCGTGGTGCCGTCCGCATCGCTCGTGGGCGCCCGCGAGCGCCCATCATCGCCGGGTGCCCGATCAGGGCGCGAGCACCTGTGCCCGTCGCGCCACGCGAGCCAGCGCGAGCGCGCAAGCGACATTGAAGACGTGCAGCCCGCCGGGGCCGAGGAGCGTCACGAATATCGACGCGATCATCGGCCCGAGTATGCCGCCGACCGAGAACAGGATGAGCAGCGTGGCGCTGACTGCGACCCGCCGTTCCGGCTCGGTGCGGTCGTTCACATGCGAGACGATCAGCCCGTACTGTGTGAAGTTGGCGGCGGAAAAGAGAAACATCAGCACGAACACGAGCCAGTGCGCCTGAATGACGATCAACGGCACGCAGAACGCCGCGGCCGCGAGTGCCAGCCGGCGCGAGAGGGTGCGGCGGTCCATGCGATCCGACAGGCGTCCCACTGGCCACTGCATGAGCAGCGCGCCGAACAGGGCGACGCCCATCAGCGTCGACAGGCTGCTGATAGAAAAGCCGATGCGAGTGAGGTAGATCGGCATGATCGCGTAGAAGGCGCTGTACAGGAACCCCGCCAGAATGCAGCCGGGGATGGCGATCGGCGTGGCGCGCGCCATCTCCGCAATGCTGTCGAACAGGCTGACGGCGGGCTGCTTGACGAGCCGTTCGTCGGCCACCCGCGTGGGCCAGCCCTGCATGAGCGTGATGGGCAGAATGGCCGCGACGAACAGGCCCGCGACGAGCAGGAGCTGGCCCTCGCTGCCCGCTTCGCCCACGTTGAGCAGAAACTGGCCGGCGCTCACGGCGAGATAGTTGATCGTCAGGTAGGAGCCGAACACGCGCCCGCGCATGGTGTTGGGCACCGAGCCGTTGAGCCAGCTCTCGACGGTGGTGTACATGCCCATGAGGGCGAAGCCGGTCCCCAGCCGAAGCAGACACAGCATCGGCACTGATTCGCTCACGGCGAATCCCATCACGAACAGCGCGGCGAGGGCGGTGAACGCCACGAAGGCTCGATGCTGGCCGATACGCTCGATGAGCGTACGGTTGTAGAACGCGCCGAGCAGGAAGCCGCCGTAGTAGCACGACTGGATCACGCCGATGGACAGTGTCGATGCGCCGAACTTCAGGGCATGGAAGGGCACGGCGGTGACGAACAGGCCGTTGCCGACCACGAGTACGCCATAGGCCAGCAGAATCCCCAGGAGCGCCGGGTAGACGCTGATGGGCAGCGGCACGGCGTCGGCGGGCGCCGGACCGGGCGGCGTGGGCGGCGCGCCCAGCAGCGACGCCTCGGAGAGCGGGCCGGGACGGTCGGGTGCGTCCTCGGTCTGGCCGATCGTCGTGGCCGGGGCGGCCAACGTTTCCAAAATGTCGTCGGGCGACGGATCTCGCTGCATGCTGTCTTGCGGGCTGGAGAGTGGGGGCAACGGCGTTCACGCGTGCCGCCGGCGTCGCAATGCTATGCACTGCAAAGCAACTTCGCTCGCGGCCTACGTGAGCGATACCCCCGTATCTTCGCACGAGATCGGTCGCGGGCACGTCAAGCGACAAATGACAAAGGGCGTGTCCTGTTACAGGACACGCCCTTGTGCGTTGGCGAATTTCGTGCTTCGCGCCGAAGCCTCACATCTCACGGGCGCTCATCGACGGCTCACGAATGCTCCGTCGCGCCGGCGCCATGCCACACCTGCTGCCGGCGCTTGCGGCTGCCGATCCACGCGGCGGACAGTGCGCTGACAAGGCCCGAGCAGAGCACGTAGATGCAGATCATCCAAGGGTCGCCGCCGTTCTTCTGTAGCAAATAGGTGGCGATCACCGGCGTGAGGCCGCTCGCGAAGATGCCCGAGAACTGGTAGACGAACGAGATGCCGGTGTAGCGCACCTTGGCGTCGAACAGCTCGGCGAAGAGCGCCGCTTCCGGGCCATAGATCGACGCGTAGATGACGCCCAGCGGAATCACGATGGACAGCCAGACGAGCATCACACTGCCCCCGCTCGCCTTCATCAGCCAGAACCCGGCGAACGACGACAGGCCGGTTGCGAGCGAGCCCCAGAAGTAGATGCGCGTGCGTCCGATGCGATCCGACAGCTTGCCGAAGAAGGGGATCGTAAAGATCATCACGAACGCCGCGGCCATCACGCCGGTAAGCGCTTCCGTTTGCGAGAGCTTGAGCGTCTGCGTGAGATACGCGATCGAGAACACGCCAAAGATGTTGAAGAACACGCCGTCGATGAAGCGCGCGCCCATGCCGGCGAGCACGTTGCCCGTGTTGCGCGTGAGCACCTCCGCGATCGGCATCTTGATTTCGGCGCCGGCCTTCTTGATCTTCGAGAATTCAGGCGTCTCCATCACGTTCAGGCGGATGTACATGCCGATGGCCACGAGCGCGACCGACAGGAAGAACGCCACTCGCCAGCCCCACGCCAGGAATTGCGCATTGGTCAGGGTGTAAGAGAGCACCGCGACGACGCCCGAGGCGAGACACAGGCCGAGGGCGAGGCCGACTTGCGGGATGCTCGCGTAGTAGCCTCGCTTTTCCTTCGGCGCGAATTCGAACGCCATGAGCACGGCGCCGCCCCATTCCCCGCCGAGCCCGATGCCCTGCAGCACGCGAAGCAGGAGCAGCAGCACCGGCGCCCAGATGCCGATCTGCGCGTAGGTGGGCACCAGGCCGATGAGCATCGTGGCGATCCCCATGATGGTGAGTGTCATCACGAGCATGCTCTTGCGCCCGAGCTTGTCGCCGAAGTGTCCGAAGATCACGCCGCCGAGCGGCCGGCTCAAAAAGCCCACGGCGAACGTGCCGTAGGCGAGCATCGTCGAGATGAGCGGGTCGCCCGACGGGAAGTACAGTTTGTTGAACACGATGCCGGCGACAACGCCGTAGAGGAAAAAGTCGTACCACTCGATGGTGGCGCCGATGAGGCTGGCGACGACGACACGGCGCATCTGCCGCGCGTCGGTCTGGGTCGATGCATTCATGGAAGTCTCCGGATCTTGTAATGGTGTTGGGCTGACGCGAACATCCCTGGCTAAATCGTTACCGCAACGTTTGCCACCTCCGCCGGCGCCTCCTCGCTGCCGCGGATTTCCTGCATGCCCGACGCCTGCTTCCTGTCTTCGAGAATCATGTCGGCCGCTTTCTCGGCGATCATGATGGTCGGTGCATTGGTGTTGCCCGACACCAGTTCGGGCATGATCGATGCGTCCACGACGCGCAGCCCCGCGAGACCGTGCACGCGCAGGCGGTCGTCCACCACCGCCATGGCGTCGTGCCCCATCTTGCAGGTGCCTGCCGGGTGGTAGATCGACTGGCTGAACTGGCGCGCTGCCGCGAGCAGTTCGTCGTCGCTCTGGTACTTCGCGCCAGGGATGAACTCGCTCGTGATATGGGGCGCCAGCGACGGCGCGGCAGCGATGCGGCGCGCGACCTTGATGCCGTCGATCACCACGCGATGATCGCGTTCGTCGGACAGATAGTTGGCGTGGATCGCCGGGTATTGCAGCGGATCGTTCGAGACGATTTCCACGCTGCCACGGCTGAAAGGGCGCAACTGACACACGGACGACGTGAATGCCGAGAAGCGATGCGCGCCCTGGCCCGGCTTGTCGGCCGAGAGCGGCTGCATGTGGAACTGGATGTCGGGGCGCGTCAGACCGGGGCGCGAACGCGTGAAGATCGTCACCTGGCTCGCGGCCAGCGTGAGGGGGCCGGTGCGAAACAGCGCGTATTGCAGTCCGATGAGCGCTTTGCGCAGCGGGTTGTTGACCTCGTCGTTGAGCGTGCGCTCACGCGTCTTGAACACCAGGCGCACTTGCAGGTGGTCCTGCAGGTTCATTCCGACGCCGGGCAGCGCGTGACGCAGCGCCACGCCAGCCTTGGCCAGCACCGTGGTCGGGCCCACGCCGGAGTTCTGCAACAACTGCGGCGACCCGATGGCGCCTGCCGCGAGAATCACTTCGACGCGGGCGCGGGCCTTCTTGCGCTGACCGTTCTGCAGATACTCGATACCCACGGCACGCTTGCCCTCGAACAACACGCGGCAGGTCTGCGCGCGGGTCTCGACAATCAGGTTGCGACGATCGCGCACGGGCTTCAGGAAGCCTTTGGCGGTGCTCCAGCGAAAGCCCCTGAAGGCCGTTTGCTGGAAGTAGCCCACGCCTTCCTGCGTCGCGCCGTTGTAGTCCGGGTTGAAGGGAATGCCGATGTCCTTCGCGGCGGCAATGAAATGTTCCGCGATGGGACGGCGCAGCCGCAGGTCAGAGACCTTGAGCGGGCCACCGACCCCGTGGTATTCGCTCTCGCCGTGCTCCTGATCCTCCGACTTGCGGAAGTACGGCAGCACGTCGGCATACCGCCAGCCGTGGTTGCCCAGCGCGGCCCAGTGATCGTAGTCCTCGCGTTGACCGCGCACATACAGCAGGCCGTTGAGCGAACTGGAACCGCCGAGCACCTTGCCGCGCGGCCAGTCGATACGGCGGCCTGCGACGTTCGCGTCCGCTTCGGTGCGATAGCACCAGTCCAGCTCCGGATCGTGCATCGTCTTGAAATAGCCGACCGGGACATGAATCCATGGATTGCTATCGGCGCCGCCGGCTTCGAGCAGCAGCACCCGGTTCGCGGGATCCGCGCTCAGGCGGTTGGCTAGCACGCAGCCTGCCGAGCCCGCACCGACGATCAGATAGTCGACCTCATGTTCCATACCGCCTGCCTCCTGCCTCGTACTTCGTCGAATGGATGAAACGATTCGTTTCGGATTGTTTCGATCCAATGTCGACGAGCGCCGCGAAAATGCCAAGAAAAATTCGGCGAGCGCGGGCGAATTGAAACGGATTTCGCGCTTGCTGTCTCAGAAAAAGGCAATTGCTGCGCCGCATCTGCGGGGTTTTACTAGGGTGGCGAAACCGATGCGACAACCCTCGTAGCCGGCATCGGACGCACGCTGTTCGCGTTCGTCGCGGGTTATCCCGAGGCTGATGATTGTAAAAAAATTGGTATATTTTGTTTCTTTTATTGTGTGCGACGGTGTTGGGCGACGGACCAGGGAGGCGCGATGCGCGAGACGGTGACGCTGGACGACGGGGATTTGCGGGCGAGCGAGGAGGCGCGCAATTTGCGCGCGCTCGCCGTCATCGAGCGATTGGCGATGGCGGGGCAACCGTACACCCTGTCGCAACTCGCTACGCGCTTGTCGATTCCGAAGGCCACGCTCATGCGTCTGATCGAGGCGCTCGAAGTTTGCGGTTACGTGTCGCACGTGCCGGATTCGCGTGGCTCCGAACGCGGTCTGTCGCTCGGGCCGCGCGCCGCGCGGCTGGCGCTCGTCACGCTCGCCAACAACAATTTCACCCGTGCCGCGCGCTCACTGTTGCGCGCACTGGTCGACCGGGTGGGAGAGACCGTCAATCTGACGGCCCTTGACGGCGACGAAATTCTCTACATCGAACGTGTGGAGACCAGCGAACCGCTGCGCATGCAGATGCACCCGGGCATGCGCGTGCCGTTGCACTGCACGGCCAGCGGCAAACTGTTCCTCTCGCAAATGCCGGCGGCCGAGCGACGCGCGGTGCTCTCGCGACTGACGCTCAAGCGCATGACGCCGCGCACGATCACCGACGTGAGCCTGCTCGAAGCCGAGCTGGATCGGCTGGCGGCGCGAGGCATCGGCATCGACAACGAAGAGTTCGTGCGCGGCATGGTGGCCGTGGGCGTTCCCGTGCGGGCGCCGGAAGACGGCCACATTCGCGCGGTGCTGGCCGTGCATGGGCCGACGGCGCGCGTCACGCTGGAGCAACTGCTGGGTATGGTGCCGACATTGCGCGAGACCGCAACGGCGCTCGCACCGCTGCTCGACTGGCAGCGGGCAAGCAAGATCGAGGCGCTGGCGAAGAAGGCGGAAGCGGAGCGGGAGAAAGAGAAAGCCTGAAGCGTCAGAACGTTCCTGCCAGTTCCTTCGCGGCTTCCTGCAGACGCGGCACGAATTCCATCGCCTTGGACAATGAGGTGCGCGAGACCGGCGCATGCACGGCCACGGCGGCAATGCACGTGCCGTCTTCCTTGAGGACGGGCGCTGCCACGCAGGCGATGCCCAGCACGAACTCCTCGTTGTCGACCGCGATGCCCTTGTGTGCAATGCGGTCGAGTTCGCTCTCCAGCAGTTCGGGATCGGTCAGCGTGTTCGGCGTAAAGCGTTGCAGCTTCATGGCGCGCAACAAAGCGCCGCGCTGCTCGCGCGGCATCATCGCGAGCAACAGCTTGCCGCTCGCGCTGCTGTGCGCCGGCACGTGGGAACCGGGCTTCAGATCGAGACGCAGCGGCCACGGCGCTTCCATGCGGTCGAGGTAAAGCACCTCGGTTTCGTGAAGCATTGTGAGATTGCAGGTCTCGCCGAGATCGGCCACGAGGCGTCCGAGAATCGCATGTCGCATGCGGCGTGCGCCTGCCTGCATCATCACGCCCAGGCTCAGCTGCGCCAGGCGCGGACCGATCACGTAGGCATTCTTCTGGCCGGGCTCGCGAATCACCAGTCCGCCGGCTTCGAGCGAGCCAAGCATGCGATGCAGCGATGCCTTCGGCATCTGAATGTCGTGGGCCATGTCCGCGAGCGAGACGGGAGCGTCGGCGGCGACGAGATATTCGAGCAGCGCGAAGGCCCGCAGGGTCGGGGTGTCCGCCTTGTTGTCGGCCGGGTTGTCGTGCTGAGTCGCTGCGTCGTTCATATGCGCCGTTCCGGAAAATGGATCAGCGGTATTGTACCCAAACGGGTTCTCGAACGGCATGGGCAAGGTTCCAATGCGTTTCAGTTCGCCCGAATGTAGACGAGCGTCCCGGCATCGTCAATCAGTGTTTTAATTATTCGGAACGAATTGTTTCTAAAAATGGTTAACGTTATGATGCCTTGAAACCGCATTTGAACCAGGAGATGGACGTGATGGAGACCGCCACCCAACAACCGGATCGCACGGTCGACGCCCGCGCCGTATTCGGCATCGATACCGACCTGCAGGTCCCGGCGTTCAGCGAGCGCGACGATCACGTGCCCGAGATCGACACGGCCTACCGCTTCAACCCCGATGTGACGCTGGCGATTCTGGCCGGCTTCATGAACAACCGGCGCGTGATGGTGCAGGGCATGCACGGCACGGGAAAATCCACGCACATCGAACAGGTCGCCGCGCGGCTGAACTGGCCGTGCGTGCGTGTGAATCTCGACGGCCATATCAGCCGGCTCGACCTGGTGGGCAAGGACGCGATCGTTGTGCGCGATGGCCATCAGGTCACCGAATTCCAGGAAGGGATCGTGCCGTGGGCGTTGCAGCGCCCGGTGGCGCTGATCTTTGACGAGTACGACGCGGGGCGTCCCGACGTGATGTTCGTGATTCAGCGTATTCTGGAGCGCGACGGCAAGTTCACGCTCCTGGATCAGAACCGAGTGATTCATCCGCACCCGGGCTTCCGCATGTTCGCCACGACGAACACGGTGGGCCTGGGTAATCTCAACGGCCTGTACCACGGCACCCAGGTGCTCAACCACGCGCAGATCGACCGCTGGAACGTGGTGGCCACCCTCAACTATCTCTCGCGCGAGGACGAGGCCGGGATCGTGCTGGCACGCGTGCCTGCGCTCGACGACGAGGCGGGTCGCACGCTGATCGATTCGATGGTGAGCGTGGCGGAACTCACGCGCAAGGGCTTCGCCACGGGCGATCTTTCCACGCTCATGTCGCCGCGCACAGTCATCAACTGGGCGGAGAACGTCGGCATCTTCCGCGATGCCGGACTCGCCTTCCGTCTCACGTTCCTGAACAAATGCGACGAAGCGGAGCGCGCGGTGGTGGCGGAGTACTACCAGCGGGCGTTCGGTCACGAGTTGCCGGCAAGCGGGGGCGGGCGCTCGCTGCTGGCTGATGCGTCATGACGATCTCCGAGCGCGAGGCGGCCCGCCGTGCCGCGCGTGGCGAAGCGCTGTGCGCCGCGACCGTGCGCGCGCTGACGGGCGACGCCGCGCTGCATTACAGCGGCGCGCGTCTGTGCCGGAACATGCGTCCGCTACCGCTGCATGCCCCGCATTTGCAGACACTGCCCGGATCGTCCGACCCGTTGGCGACGCTGCGCGGTGCCGCCGACGGCGCCGCGCTTCGATTGCGCCACAGCGACGCCGGATTGCATCGCCGCCTGCAGCCGGAGCCGCCGTTGGAGCGGTTGATTTTCGAATGGCTCGAGCAGTTGCGATGCGAGACGTTCATTCCGCCCGGCATGCCGGGCGTCGCGCAAAATCTGCGCGAGCGCTTCGAGGCGTGGTCGCGCGCGATGCATGTGACGGGCGTGGCCGACAGCCATGTGGGGCTGCTGCTCTATACGGTGGCGCAGATGAGTTGGTCGCGGCTCACGGGCCATCCGGTGATCGAGGACACGGAGGGGCTCATCGAGGCGACCCGCATGGCGATCGCCCCGCGCATCGGCGGCGCGCTGGCGGGCATGCGTCGCATGCGCGCCGACCAGGCGGCTTATGCGGTCCACGCGCGAGCGCTGGCCGCCGACATCGCGGGGCTGATTCGTGCGGCGGGCGGCGAACACGCACGCGATGAGTCTCGGGACGAGGAAGACGAAAAGGGCGTGCGCAACGCCTTTTCGTTGTTCCTCGACTTCGATGAGCAGGAAGACGACGGCATCACGCTCGCCCACTCCGGCGACAGTCGAGTGCTGAAAGCTTCGGCCCAGGGATATCGCGTTTTCACGACTCGCTACGATCGGGAGTTGTATGCGGGCACATTGGTGCGTCGCGCACTGCTGACCGAGTTTCGCGAACGACTCGACGAGCGCATCGTCGCGCAGGCCATCAACGTGCCGAGGCTGGCGCGAGCGCTCAAGGCCGCGCTGGCCGTACCGCAACGAGACGGCTGGTCGTTCGGCGAGGAGCACGGGCGCATCGACGGCCGCCGGCTGGCGCAACTGGTCAGTTCGCCCGCGGAGCGACGCCTGTTCCGGCTCGAGAAGCACACGCTGATCGCCGAGTCCATGGTCACGTTCCTGATCGACTGCTCAGGTTCGATGAAGGCGCAGATCGAAGCCGTGGCGATGATGGTCGACGTGTTGTCCCGGGCGCTCGATGCGGCGGGTGTGACCAACGAGATTCTCGGCTTCACCACGGGCGCCTGGAATGGCGGGCGTGCCCGCACCGACTGGCTTGCGTGCGGCAGGCCGCCATACCCCGGTCGTCTGAACGAAGTCACGCATCTCGTGTTCAAGGACGCCGTGACCAGTTGGCGTCGCGCGCGCACCGACATCGCGTCGCTGTTCAAGGCCGACCTGTTCCGCGAAGGCGTGGACGGCGAGGCGGTGGCATGGGCGTGCGATCGCCTGCGTTCGCGCGCCGCCAACCGCCGTTTGCTGGTCGTGATTTCCGACGGCAGTCCCATGGACGCCGCCACCAACCAGGTCAACGATGCGCATTATCTCGATCATCATCTACGCGAGGTCGTGGCACAGCAGCAGGCCCCGGGCGACGTGGAAGTGCTGGGGCTCGGCGTGGGACTCGATCTGAGCCCGTACTATCGCAACTCGCTGGCGCTGGACCTGACGTCGCCGCCCGACATGACGCTGTTTTCGCGGCTGGTCGAATGGATCGGCAGCGGCGGGCGCCGCGGGGGCTGACGCCCGCGCAGCATCACCGCATTTCCAGCAGCGCGCTGACGATCAGGTGGGCGCCAAGCAGCATGAGCGTCAGGAAGGCGAGACGCCGCGTGGTCACGCCGGAGAGCGGCGGCGGGTGACGACGTGCGAAGAGCGTGGCGAACGTCACCACCGGAAGCGCGACCGCCGCCTGCCACCACATCGCCGCCGGCAACTGGCCGGCGAATGCGCTGTACGCCGTGCGAATCGATGCCGTGACGGCGAACAGCAGGATCAGCGCGCAGCGAATCTGCGCCATGGTGAGCGGTTGCCGATAGAAATAGAAGATCAGCGGCGGGCCCGAGATGCCGAACATCCCACTGAGCAGTCCGCCGAAGATCCCGCTGAGGAAGAAGCCCGCGTCGCTCGATCGTTCGGCTCTGGGGGCCGGGCGCAGGGCAGAGCCGATGCCGCCGTACAGCACCACGGCCCCAAGCAGCAGATGCAGCACATTCGAGGCCGTGCCGTTCAGATAATCGAACAGCAGTACGCCAACGACCACGGACGGCACGATGCCGAGCGTGGCCGCGCGCACGGCGCGCCAATCGATCTGGTCGAGTGTGCCAGGCAGTGCGAGTGCGCTGTTCACGAGCGTGACCAGGCTCACGAGAATGGCCACGCTCGCCACGGGGGCGAGACCGAACCCGCTGGCCCCTCCCAGAACGATCATGCCGAGCCCGAACCCCGTCACCGTCTGAAAATACGTGGCGAAGCCGAGCAGCAGCAACAACGGCAGATAGCTCTGGACCACCTGCAGGGTCATGGCCGCATGGCCGGCGGCGGGGTTCCGGTGAGCTTCGCGCGTGCGGCCTGTGCCTGAACACAGGTCACGCCGATCACGTAGTAGATGTCGTCGGCACTGCAACCGCGCGACAGGTCATTGGCAGGGCGATTCAGTCCTTGCAGAAGGGGCCCGATGGCCTTGGCCCCACCGATGCGCTCGGCGAGCTTGTAGCCGATGTTGCCGGCGTCGAGGCTCGGGAATATCAGCGTGTTGGCGTGTCCTTCGACCTGCGAATGCACGACCTTGCGCTGTGCGATCTCGGAGACGATGGCGGCGTCGAGCTGCACGTCGCCGTCGATGGCGAGTTGCGGACGCGCCTCCTTGACGAGCCGGGTCGCTTCCACGACCTTGTCGACGGCGGCGTGTTTCGCGCTGCCGCTCGTCGAGAACGACAGCATGGCCACGCGCGGCGGCTCCATGAGCAGCGCGGCGGCGCTGTCGGCCGCGGCCAGTGCAATCTGCGCCAATTGAGCCGCGTCGGGATCGACGACGAGGGCGCAGTCGGAGAAGATCAGGCCGCCCTTCATCGTATGGAACGGTTCGCAGAGCATCATCAGAAAGAAGCTCGACACGAGCCGGAACGACGGTTCGATGCCGATGATCTGGATCGCCATGCGCACCACGTCGGCCGTGGTGTTGACCGCGCCGGCGACCGAGCCGTCCGCGTGCCCGAGCCGCACCATCATGTTGGCGAAGCCCAGCGGCATGCGCATTTCCTCGCCTGCCTGTGCACGTGTCATGCCTTTCCTGGCGCGCATTGAGAGCCACATTTCCGCGAAGGCGTCGGTCATGTCCGAGGTGGCGGGGTCGACCAGTTCCATGCCGGTCAGGTCGATGCGGGCCGTGTCGGCGGCGCGCTGCGTCTTGCCGATATCGCCCACGAGCACGATGCGCGCGATGCCGTCGCGCGTCGCGCGAGCAGCCGCATGCAGCACCCGCTCGTCTTCGGACTCGCACAGCACGATGCGCATCGGTGCGCGGCGCGCGGTATCGATGATGCGATTGATGGCTTTCATGATGTCGAAAAAGAAAAAAGCGCCCCCGGCACCCACAGAGCCGGGAGCGCTGTCACACGACTGACGTCAGGCGCTCAGACGTAATCCTTGTACTTGTCGAGCATGCGCACCGGCTTCGAGAGCGCGTCGCGGCGGAACGGATCGCCCAGCTCGCGGGTGCACATGATCTCGATGATGGTCGTCTTGCCGTGGTTCATCTGCAGGTCGATGGCCTTCTTGAGCGCGGGACCGACGTCTTCCAGACGATCGACGACGATACCCTCGGCGCCCATCGCGCGGGCGATGTTGGCGAAGCTCGGGCTGTCGAGTTCGCCGGCGACGAAGCGACGGTTATAGAAGTCCACCTGGTTCTTCTTCTCGGCACCCCACTGACGGTTGTGGAACACCACGGCCGTGACCGGAATGTTGTGACGCACGCAGGTCAGCGTTTCCATCAGGCTCATCCCCCAGGCGCCGTCGCCGGCGTACGAGATGGCAGGACGGTGCGGCGCGGCCACCTTGGCGCCGATGATCGTCGGGAAGGCGTAACCGCAGTTGCCCCAGCTCATCGCGGCGAAGAAGCTGCGCGGCTTGTTGAAGCGCAGGTAGCTGTTGGCGACCGAGTTGATGTTGCCGATGTCGGTGGAGACCATGACGTCTTCCGGCATCGCTTTTTCCAGTTCACGCAGCACCTGGCGCGGGTGCAGGTACTCACCCCCGTTGAACGTCTTCTCGTGCTTCTGCTCCTCGATCATGTCGAGGCTGTACGGGTCGCGCTCGTGGGTCCACTCGTCGAGTTCCTTCTCCCAGGCGGCCTTTTCCGAGGCGATCTGGTCGGCACGCGCGGCGCGCGTGGCGTCGCAGACGAGGGTGCGTCCCGCCAGGCGTTGCGACAGCGCGATAGCGGCAGCCTTCGCGTCGCCGCAGATGCCCACCGAGATCTTCTTCACCAGGCCGAGCATCTTGTGATCGGCGTCGATCTGGATGATCTTGGCCTGCTTCGGCCAGTAGTCCATGCCATGCTGCGGCAGCGTGCCGAACGGTCCGAGACGCGAGCCGAGCGCGACGACCACGTCGGCCTGCGACAGCAGCTTCATGGCAGCCTTCGAGCCCTGGTACCCGAGCGGGCCGCACCACAGCGGATGATTGGCGGGGAACGAGTCGTTGTGCAGGTAGCTGTTGACGACCGGTGCGCCCAGTCGTTCGGCCAGGGCCTTGCACTCCTCGACGGCGTCGGCCATGACCACGCCACCGCCCGAGATGATGACCGGGAACTTGGCGTTGGCCAGCAGCTCAGCGGCCTCATTCAGGCGCTCTTCACCACCCGCGCCGCGATCCAGGCGCTGCGGACGCGGAATCTCGGCCTTGATCTGACCGTAGAAGTAATCACGCGGAATGTTGAGTTGCGTCGGGCCCATTTCGGCCATGGCGCGGTCGAAGCAACGGCCCGTGAATTCGGCCATGCGGGCCGGGTGAGTCACATGGCCCTGATACTTCGTGAATTCCTGGAACATCGGCAGCTGCTTGGCTTCCTGGAAGCCGCCCAGACCGATGCCCATCGTGCCGGCTTCGGGCGTCACGATCACGACCGGGCTGTGCGCCCAGTACGCGGCGGCAATGGCCGTCACGCAGTTGCTGATGCCGGGACCGTTCTGGCCGATCACGACACCGTGGCGGCCCGACACGCGGGCATAGCCGTCGGCCATGTGACCCGCACCTTGCTCGTGGACCACCGGAATCAGACGAATGCCGGCCGGTGCGAAGATGTCCATTGCATCCATGAAGGCCGAGCCCATGATCCCGAACATTTCGCTCACGCCGTTGGCGACCATCGTTTCAACGAATGCCTCCGAGGGCGTCATCGTTTGCGGACCGGCGTCGGACGCGGTCATTTGCTGGGTGGCCGTAGCCGGATCTTTGGCGTTCATGGGTGTCTCCAGTAAAAATTAAACGGAACAAATTATTCCGATTTCGTTGCTTAGGTGGAAATCTAGGCGATCTAAGTGTTATGGTCAATCAGTATTTTTATTATTTGGTACGTTTTGTATTAAAAAATGAGATTGACCGTCGCCGTGGCGGACTTCCACGATGTGCCGGGGGGATATCAGAACGCCGGACGGTCCTTCCGGAACGCGTTCTTCACTTCGATCTTGCCGTCGCGCAGGGTGAAGACATCCACCATGCGGGCTTCCACGCGCGAGCCGTCTGCCTTGGTGCCCCGGAAGGTCGACTCGGAGACGCCGCGATCGCCGGTGACGAAATGCACGCCCTCCGTCCACGAGGCGTCGGGGAAGTTCTCCCAGGCCGACTGGAAGGCCGCGCGTACGGCGTCGCGGCCTTCGAAGGTGCGCCCGAGCATGTCGGGCCCGGCCACCGCATGGAACACGCAGGTGTCGGTCATGCAGGCCATGAGGGCGTCGATGTCGTGACGATTCCAGGCGTCGTTGAAGGTCTTGAGCAACTGGAGATCGGCGGATTCGTTCTGAGTCGTCATTGCAGTTTCCGGATAAGGCAAGGGAGAAATAGGGCTCAACGCGCTTCGTCCTGCGCGTGGTACCGCTGGTAGAGGAAGCGTTGGCCGATGCGGCGGAACGGTGCGAAGCCCTGCCACTGCACGGCGCCGAACACGTTCGGGTATTGGAGTGCCGAGTCGTAGATCGGCAAGTTCCACGACGGATCGCGTTGACCGGCGATGCGCTGGGCGAGGCGGCGCCCGGCGTGCGCGGAAAACGACACGCCGTTGCCGCCGTAGCCCACCGCATAGAACAGGTTCTGGCGCGGATCGGGTTGCGTCACGCGCGGCATCATGTCGTGGCTCACGTCGACCCATCCCCACCACGAGTAGTCGATGCGAATGCCCTTGAGGGCGGGGAATTTGCGATGCAGCCCTTCGACGAGCACGGCCATGTGTTTCGGATTTTGCGCATCGGCGCCCGTGATCGAGCTGCGGCTGCCGATCTGCAGGCGGTTATCGGGCAGCAGCCGGTAGTAGTAGCGCAACGTGCGCGTATCCGTAATGACTTCGTGGGTGCGGAAGTTCGTCGCGGCGATCTCGTCGGGGGTGAGCACGCGCGTGACGAGCGAGTTCGACAGGATCGGCATGATCTTGGCGCGCAGGGCTTTGGTGACATCGTTGCGCGTATACCCGCCCGTGGCGAACGCGACCGCCTTGGCGCGCACCACGCCGCGCGGCGTGCGCACGTGATGCACGCCATTGATCGTCTCGACGCTCAGGACCGGCGTGGACGGATGCACGCGGGCACCGAGCGCGCGCGCCATGCGCAGGTAGCCGAACGCGAGCTTGAGCGGATGCACGCCGATGCCATCGGGCTCGTGCAGCGCGCCGCAGTTCTCCTGATCGTCGACGTACTGTTCGCTCACGTCGGCGCGCGAGAGGATGCGAGCGTCGTAGCCGAACACGTCGCGCATGACCTTGGCTTCGTTGCGCAGGAACTCCATCTTGCGTTCGCGATGCGCGATGTACAGGTGGCCGCCCGGCTGCGGTTCGCACTCGGGGACTTCCGCGATGAGCGACTTGAACGTGTTGAAGCCCTCGCGGATCTCGGCGTCCAGGCGAAGCGCGGTTTCCTTGCCCCAGCGCGCGATCCATTGCGAGCGATACAGGCGCCCGCTCGCGTTCTGCCCCTGACCGCCGTTGCGGCTGGTACATCCCCAGCAGGTGCGGTTGGCCTCGAGCACGGTGGCGCGAATGCCGTGCTCCCGGGCAAGGAAGAGTGCGGTGGACAATCCGGTGAAACCGGCGCCGACGATGACCACGTCGACATCGGCGTCGCCGACGAGCGGACCGTCGTCTTCCGGCGGTTCCCCGGCGGTAGCGACCCAGTAGGTGGGCGCATAGTCCATCCCGAGACCGGGACCGGACGAGACAAGCGGATCGTAAAGCGGATCGTATGGCGCGGCTTCGGCGCGACGATCCAGCGTGAAGGATTCAATCGTACCCACGGTAGGCTCCCTGACGGAAATGAGCCAATACTGCCAAGAACATTTTCCGGGGATTAGTACCACCGCCGCTTTGTGATGGTGCCAGCAGGAGACGGCCCCGCAGTGGCCTTTGCGCAGGGGGGCGTCCTCATTGCTGGCACCAAAGTTTTCTGCCATGTGGCTCTAAACGGCACGATTTTTGGCCGGGGATACTGGGCCAGACAACCGACCCCGCACGTGCGTCACGCCGATGGGTCTCGCGGGCACTGGCGCCGTGCACCCCCGCACGTCGAACCACGACTCGCGAAACGGAGACAGGACATGCTCAGATTGTTGATTGGCCTTGGGGTGCCGTATCTCGGCGTCGTCGGACTGCTGCCCTGGGCGGCGTCCGTCGAGCGCTACATCCTCGGCGTGCCGTTCATCTACGGCTGGATATTTCTGTGGTTCGTGCTCACGTCCGGCTGCCTGTGGCTGTGCTGGACGCTCTTCGACCGGCACACCGCCGAGGAACCCGCCTGACGGTCCGCGGCCGTCTTCGCGCGGCGAATTCCCGGCACACGCCGACCTGCGTGATGTCGCCGATGGCGCGCCCGACCGCAATCGAGCGCGCCCCGTTCCGAGATTCCGGAGATTGCGTCAATGGCAACCCTCATCTTTGCCGGCTTCATTCTGTTGTCGGTCTATCTTGCTTTGCGTGCGCGCGGTGGACGCGGTCCGCAAAGCGTCCATGACTTTTTCGTGGCGTCGCGCCAGTTCGGCGCGTGGCTGGTGTTCTTCCTCGCGGCCGGCGAAATCTACAGCATCGGCACAATGGTCGGCTTCCCGGGCGGCATCTATGCCAAGGGGCCGACCTATGGCGTGTGGTTCCTCGGCTACATTCTGCTGGCGTACCCGGTCGGCTACTTCCTCGGCCCGAAGATATGGGACGCGGGCAAGCGCTACAACGCCATCACGCTGCCCGATCTGTTCAAGGGGCACTTCAACAACCGCTTCCTCGAACTGGTCGTGGCGATCACGGCGATCGTGTTCCTGCTGCCGTGGGGCCAGTTGCAGTTCACCGGCCTGGTCGCCGCGCTCAAGGGGTTGGGGTGGAATTTCCAGCCGTTGTGGCTGATCTGCTTCTCCGCCATGCTGGCGTTCGTCTATATCGCGATTGCCGGGGTGCGGGCATCGGCCTATATCGCGGTGCTCAAGGACGTGCTGATGGTCGCGGCGATCGTCATCACCGGCGTGGCCGTGGCGTGGGAGTCGGGCGTGACGCCGGTATTCCAGGCCGCGAGCCAGCACGTGAGCAACGCGATGAACACGCAGCAGCTCACGTTTGCCATGACGACCATCGTGTTCCAGTCGCTGGGCATGTACGTGATGCCTTTCGGCGTGCAGAACTTCTTCACGGCCAAAAGCGCTTCGACGATCCGTCGCACGCAGATCGCCATGCCCCTTTACATGCTGATGTATCCGTTCCTGGTGCTCGCGTCGTACTACGCGATCGCGCAGAACATCACGCTCGCCTCGCCAAACGAAGCGTTCTTCGCCGCCGTAACGCAGCTGTTGCCGTCGTGGCTGGTCGGACTCGTTGCCGCCGGTGCGGCGCTGTCGGGCCTGCTGGTGCTTGCGGGCATCTGCCTCGCGCTGGGGCCCATCGTCACGCGAAACATCCTGTCCGGCATGCCCGAGCACCGTCAGAAGGCCAGCTCGAAGGTGGTGATCGTGCTGTATCTGCTCGGCTCGATCGTGCTGACGCTGCTCACGCCGAATCTCATGCTCACGCTCATCAACATGGCGTACTACGGGGTGACGCAGTTCCTGCCCGGCGTGATCGCGGTGGTCTTCCGCATGCGCGTGCGGGCGACGGCCGTCGCGGCGGGCGTGCTGGCCGGGCAGGGGCTTGCGCTCGTGCTCTACTACAAGAATCCGGACCTCGGCGGGGTGAACCTCGGGCTGATCTGCCTGGTGGTCAACGTCGTGGTGATGTCGGTGCTCAACGTGATCCTCGGCGGCCGCCGCGTCGAATCGATGGACGCTCGCGTGGGCACGCTTTCCACCTACAAGAAGTGAAGATGACAGACAGAGAAGACAGAGACGACAGCGCAGCGCGCAACGCCACGGCGCGCCGAGACGACATCCGCGTCTACGTGGCGCGCAAGATCCTGACGATGAACCCCGCCCAGCCGGTCGCGACGCACGTGGCCGTGTGCGACGGACGCATCCTTGCCGTGGGCGGACGGCAGGAGATGCGTCGCTGGACCGACGCCGCACCCATCGAGGCGCTGCACGACAAGGTGCTGATGCCGGGTCTGGTCGAGGGCCATTGCCATTTGATGGAAGGCGCGATGTGGGACGCGGTTTATGTCGGCTACTACGACCGGCGCGGCCCCGATGGGCATCTCTGGGAGGGGCTGAAGACGCCCGTGGCGGTGCTCGACCGCCTCAGGGCGGCGCTGCAACGCATGACCGATGACCACAAGCCTTTGCTCGCCTGGGGTTACGATCCGATCTTCTTCGAAGACACGCCACTGGTCGCGCGCGATCTCGATGGCGTGTCGGTCACGCGTCCGATCGCGATCCTGCATGCCAGCGTGCATTTGATGAACGTCAACACGGCAATGCTCGAGCTCGCGGGTATCGACGGCGACACTGACGTCGAGGGCGTCGTGATGGGGGAGGACGGCGAGCCGACCGGCGAGCTCCAGGAGTTCGCCGCCATGTTCCCGGTGTATCGCGTGATCGGCGAGGGGTTGTCGATTGCGGCGAGCGAGAGCACGCGCGCCATCTGGAACTTCGGGCGCGTGGCGCAGCTCGCCGGCGTGACGACCGCGACCGATCTGGTCAACGATCTCACGCCCACGGGTAACGCCAACCTGCACGAAGTCACCCGGGACCCGGCGTTCCCGATCCGCATCGTGCCCGCGTTCGCGCCGCAGCGCTGTCCGGAGGGCGGACCGCAACGGGTGCTGGAAGCCCGCGAGGCCAACACCGACAAACTGCATTACGGCCCGGTGAAGTTCATCGTCGACGGATCGATCCAGGGATTCACGGCGAGGTTGCGATGGCCCGGCTATCACAACGGCAAGCCCAATGGCCTGTGGCTGATCCCACCGTCGCAACTCGTCGAGACATTCATGCCGTTTCATGCGGCAGGCCTGCAATTGCACATCCACACGAATGGCGACGAGGCGACGGAAGTCGTGCTCGATGCGCTCGAAAAGTTGCTCGAGCTGCATCCGCGCACCGATCATCGCCACACGTTGCAGCACTGCCAGATGGCGGACCTGGCGCAGCTCACCCGTGCGCAACGCCTCGGCTTGTGCGTGAACTTCTTCGCGAACCACGTCTACTATTGGGGCGATGCTCACTACCAGCAGACGATGGGACCGGACCGTGCGAACCGCATGGACGCGGCAGAGATCGCCCGCCGGATCGGTTTGCCCTTCGCATTGCATTCCGACGCACCGATCACGCAGCTCAGCCCGCTGTTCACTGCGTGGTGCGCGGCAAAGCGCGAGACGTCGTCGGGCCGCTTGCTCGGCGAATCGCTGCGGCTGCCGGTCGACGACGCGTTGCGCGCCATCACCATGGGGGCGGCGTTTTCGTTGGGAATGGACCATCTGATCGGCAGCATCGAAGTCGGGAAATATGCGGACTTCGCGGTGCTCGACGCCGATCCTTACGAAGTTCCGCTCGACGACCTGCGACAGATGCCCGTATGGGGCACCGTGCTCGGCGGCGAGATCTTCCGCGCGCCGGCGTGAGGCCGATGCGACACGATGACCGTGCGGGGATGGCGTCGGCGGCCGCGACACACGCCGCCGATCCGGGAGCGAGGGCCCCGCGCCCGCCCATTCCGATGATCGTGCTGGGCGGCTATCTTGGCGCGGGCAAGACGACAATCGTCAATGCACTGCTGCGCAACGCCGACGGCTTGCGCGTGACGGTGCTCGTGAACGACTTCGGCGCGATCAACATCGATGCCTCGCTGATTCGTGAGCGCGGCGACGACGTGATCGGTCTCGAGAACGGCTGTGTCTGCTGCACCATCGGCGGACGCCTCGTCGAAACGCTGATCGCGCTTGGCGAGCGCGAGGTGCGCCCCGATCTGCTCGTGATCGAGGCGAGCGGCGTGTCCGACCCGATGCGTATTGCACAGGTGGGGTTGCTCGATCGCGCCTTTCGCCTGCACGGCATTGTCGTGGCCGTGGATGCGAGCGGCATTGACGACACGCTCGACGACCGTTATGTGGGCGATATCGCGCGCAGGCAGATCGCGGCGGCGAGTACGCTCGTGCTGACCAAGGCCGATCTCGCCACTTCGGACGAACAACGGCGAGTGAGGGCGCGACTGTCGGCGCTCGGGGCGACACGGATCGTCGTGACCGCGGACAACGGCGTGGTCCCGCGCGAGATTCTGCTTCCGGACGACGCGCTCACGATGCCAGGTCTGCTCAGCCCCCGGCCATTGCGTGGGTCTCGCGACGCGCTGCCCGAGGGATTGCGCGCCTTCGACTGGCAGACGGACGGCCTGATCGACCGCGAGCGATTGAAGGCGGCGCTGGCGTTGTGCCCGGGCAAGCTCCTGCGGGCCAAGGGGTTCGTGGCGCTCCCTGGCGAGCGCATGAGCGAGATGCATGCGGTCGGCGCCCGCGTGGCGTTCACACGACGACCGGAGATGTCGCGCCGCCCGTCGCATATCGTCGTCATCGGCGTGCTGACCGACGAGGAGATCGTGCAATTGCGATCGGCATTTCGGGCGTCGACACTTCCCGGCGACGCCGCCGCCTGACGAACCGCCTGCGGTGAGTTCGGTTGGGGGAAATCGCAGACGGTGCCGGATCATTCCTGCAATCGGTCCTTCGGCATCGGGCAGAGACTGGACATCTCCCGCTCTCCCGAGGATCTCCGCATGATCAATGCCGACGTACAGTCCGTCTCGACGTTCCCGTTTCAGGGCTACCCCGCGTCCCAGCTGAGCGCGCGCCGTCTCGCGGTGCTCGATGAGTTCGACGCGGCAATGGATACCGGCGCGGCACCCCGCCACGCGATCGAAACCTTTCTGAAGTCGTTCACGTCCATGGGGCCATGGGACAGCTTCAAGGACTGGTTCGCGCACGGCGGTACGAAGCAGGACGTCCTCGTGGCCGTTGCCCGATGCCACGTGGCATCGTTCGAGGAGGGACAATGCTTCTTTGCGGGCGGCGACGATCGCGATAGCGTCAACGTGGATTCGCTCACGGTGTTGCGCGAACTGAACCCGGACGTCAGAAGCGCCATTCTGGCGAGTCCCACGCTGGGGGCGAACCAGCAGATTCACTTCTTCCTGCCGGGCACGTCGTTGTGCGTGCCGCTCGGCACGGCCTGTCTGGGCGACGGTGACGGCGCGCTCACCCGTGAGGAAGCCGTGGGTGTTCTCACGCGAGGTGTCGAAGACGCCGGGCCGCTGCTTGCGCAGTTCATCGCCAGCGAGCGAAGCAGCCGGTTCCTGGTCGTATGGCGCGATCTGCTCGAACGAGCGCGCCACGAGAATGGCTGGAAAGAAGCCATGACGCCAGAGAACGTCGAGCGCGTCGGCTTCGTCTGCGAGCATATCGCCAGCCAGGCCGAATCGTCGGCACTGGGCGGCTTGTGGTACCGACACGGCGCCGAGGCGTTCTGCGAGGCGGACAGCCACGAGAATGCGGCGCGCGCGTTCGTCAATGCGGCGAGCGTGTTCAGTGGCGCGCACGACGAAAAATCGGCCAAAACGGCATCGCGCAACGCGGGCTACGCGTTCACGCGTCAGTTCGACGAGATGGATGGCGGCCAGACCGATCGCGGCATACGAGTGCTGCGCGATGCCTTCAACGCATTCGATTACGCCGGCGCATATGACTCGGCGCTCTGGACAGGGATGACACTGCATCGTCATCTCTGCGACGGCGGGCAAGCGGAAGCGGCGGCGGAAGTCGCCAGGCAGATCGCTGCCGTCATGCGCCGCAACGGACTCCCGGGGCAGGCTGTCGGTTGGGAAGCCATGGGGGCGGAGCCCTCGAACGCCGGGCAAGTGGCGCGGAACGAATAGCCTGCGCACCCGATGTAGAGCGGGTCGCGCGAACCCGCGTCGGGCCACGTTGGCAGCGCCGTCCCGACGCCGTCGCGCGCTTGCAATGCGCATCCTCCACGTCTTCGAACCGAACGCCCATGCCATCGATCACGTCGACGACTGCCACGAATTTTCCACTGGTGGCCTATCCCGCGCAGCGTCTCAGCGAGCGGCGCCTGGCAGCGCTCTCTGCCTTCGAGCGACGCATGATGTCTGCCGTGGCGCCCGTACCGGACGAGGTGTTTCGGACGTTCATCCAGGAATTCACCAGCATGGGGTGCCGGGACAGTGCACTCGACGGTCTTGCGCGAGGGCGCGGAAAACGCATCAGTCTCCTGGCCGCGGCGCAGTCCCACATCGCGTCGTATACCGCGGGACAGGCCTATCTGCTTCGCGATCCCGATCGACGCTTCGACGCGTCGCGCTATCTCCTCGATCAACTCGGCAGCGAAGCGCGCCGCGCGATGCTGGCGAACCCGGCGTTGTCCGAGAGCGGGCGGGTCGTACTCTGCTTTCCTAATTCATGCCTGCGGCTTGCGCTGGATGCAACGTGTTTCGGCACGGGGGACGGGGCCATCACGAGCGAAGAAGCGCTTGCCTTGCTGCAAACGCGTGACGACACGCTGCAAACGTTGATCGGTCGACTCGTCACGCTGATGCCGGACAACCCCGGCGATCTGACGGGCAAGCAGAATTTCCGCGATTGGCGCGCGCTGCTTGAGGCGGCGCAAGTGGCCTGCCATCGGGACAAGGACCACGGGGCGGACGGCGGGTTCGATACGTTCGATATCGACGCGGACCTCGCGAGCGGCTTCCTGCATCTGTCGAAAATGGCGGATTGCCAGGACGATGCCAAGCGCATGCTGGTCGCCTGTGCCCGTCAGCACACCGATTCCGGATTACCGCGCAAAGCCGCGCAGGCCTGGCGTCACCTTGGCGAATTTCTCGAAACGTGGCGGACCGATACGGGGTTGCAGGAGCCTGCGCCACGCGCATGGCAGGCGTCGCTGTCCTCGGCGTCAAAAGTCGTTGGGCGTGGTGTCGCGGGCGAAGCCGGGGCCGGCATCGGCGCATGCCGCGAACTGCGCGAGCAATTGCGACGCGAGACCGCCGACGCGTTTCTTCAGGCGGCCGGTCTTCTCCTGGAATGTGGGGAAACGGAGGATGTCCGCGGTTGCCTCGACCGCGCGCGCATCTTGTTCGATGGTGCGATGACGAGCGCCAACTGGTTGTCCGCGGCGCATATCGGTGCAACGCTCTACGAGCAATACCGAACCGCCGGATGGCCTGAGGAGGCGCGGGCGATCGCGCGGCAGTTGATTGCGCCGCACCACGTAATGGGGGACGGCGACGAGACCCGGAAATGGGAACGTCGCGCGATATCGGTTGAGTGACCAAGATGCCCGCCATTACGCCTGTTGCGCCCCCCAATTTTCCCGTTGCCGATTATCCCGGCGCATGCCTGAGCGAGCGTCGGCTGAGCCGACTCGACGAGCTGGACCGGGCGCTTGCCGACAATGCGTCTCCGTCCGAGGCGATTTTCAACGCGTTTCTCGACAAGTTTCGGTACATGGGCCCGCTGGACATCTTCTACGACAAGTTCTGTCGAGGGGGCGTCAAGGCCGATCTTCTGACGTGTGCGGCGTACTGCCACGTGGGATCGTACCGTTCAGGCCGCGCGTATCTGGCGGCGCAGAAACTGATCAAGCGCGTGAGCGGAGATGCGTTGTCGCTGATCGCCGCGATTGCGCCCGAGGCCCGGCAGGGGATTCTCGATACGGCCGTACTTGGTGATGGCGGACAGATCGTGCTGATCGTTCCGCAGTCGGGCTTGCGCGTGCCGATCGGCGCGGCATGTTTCGGCGACGGCAAGGGGGCGATCAGCGCGGCCGAAGCCGCGAGATTGCTGCTGCACTGCGACACTGAAGGGCGAACCTTGCTCAATCGTTTCGTCGTCGAGCTCAGGGGGATTCCGTACGATCCGGACGCCGCCCTCGTCCTGCCGTCTTGGTATGCGCTGCTGCGGCGAGGCAGAGACGGCCTCTCCGGGCAGGATCTGGCACACATCCACGCGCATCTGACCGACATGGGGGCGGCCTTCCGCGAACTGGCGCAAGGCGCGCTGGCAAATCCGCGGCGCCGTACGCTGCCGCTGATTCCCGCGTTGACGGCGAGCGCGGCGGCCTACCATTCCGCCCGGGGCTTTGCGAGTGAGGCGCAGATGTGGCGGGAAGTCGCCAGACATCATCGGGCTGCCGGCGACTTCGACGCGGCGCGTGTCGCGCAAGGTTGCGCGGGCGCCGCGTTCGTTGCGGCGGCCAACGAGGCGGCGGACCCCGCATACAGCGCCGAGATGCGTTTGCTCGCCTCGGCGTTCGACGCCTTCGCGGCGGCGCCCGATCCCTCGGCGATGGTGACGACGGGACGCGCGCTACTCCGCCACTATGCGCAGCGCGCCATGTTGCCGGAAGCGACGCGAATCGCCCAGGCGACGGGGCTCGATTTGCCGATGGAGCTCCGTCGCCAGGTTCAACCGCCCTGCGTCAAATCTCGAATCCCGGATCAGGCGAGCGCAACTTACGCCAAATCGAACGAACCGTGAACGCCACCAGCAGTACCGTCAGGCTGACCACGCCCAAGGCAAGCGGCGTGCGTTGGTCGGGGATGAACGCCATGGCGCCGACGATCGACAGCATGCCGATGATGGCGACCCAAGTGAGATACGGAAAACCCCACATGCGCACCTTGAGCTTGCCCGGTGATTCGCGCTCCAGCCGCTTGCGCAGCTTCAACTGCGAAAAGGCGATCAGTACGTACACGAAAATCGCAACCGTCCCGTAAGAGTTCACGAGAAAGGCGAACACCGTATCCGGCGACACGTACGACATTACCACCGCCGCGTAGCCGAACAGCGTGCCCACGAGAATGGCCCGGACCGGCACGCCGCGCGTGTTGAGCTTGGCGAGCGAACGGGGGGCGTCGCCCCGGCGCGTGAGCGCGAACAGCATGCGCGACGACGCGTACAGACCCGAATTCAACGCCGAAAGCACCGCCGTGAGTACCACGGCATTCATGATGTGCGCCGCGGCGGGTATGCGCATCGCTTCGAGTGCGCTCACGTACGGCGTGGCCATGCTCGCCGAATTCCAGGGCACCAGCATCACCACCAGCAGGATCGAGCCAATGTAGAAGAACAGCACGCGGCCGATGACCGAGTTGGTTGCCCGTGCCACGGCCTGCTGCGGTTCGGCGGCTTCGGCGGCGGCGATCGTCACGATCTCCGCGCCAAAGTAGAAGCCGGTGGCGGCTACTGCCCCCGCCATGACCGGGCCGATGCCGTTGGGCATGAACCCGCCGTGCGAGAGCAGATGCCCAGTGCTCGCGACTGCGCCCGGCCACATGCCGAACACGAAGAGCGCGCCGAGGAACAGGAACACCACGATGGCGGCAACCTTGATCGAGGCGAACCAGAACTCGAATTCGCCGTACGATGCCACCGACACCAGATTCGTCAACGTGAGCACGACCAGCAGCGTCAGGCTGATGGCCCAGGCGGGGATGTCCGGCAGCCAGAACTGGATCAGGTTGGCGCCCGCCACGGCCTCGACAGCCACCACGATCACCCAGAAGTACCAATACATCCATCCGGTCAAAAAGCCGGCGAGCTCGCCGCCCACGGGCTTGTCGTTCCAGGCGAGACGCGCGTATTCGTAGAACGACCCGACGGCCGGCAGGGCGCAGGCCATCTCACCGAGCATGCGCATGACGAGCACCACCAGCGCCCCGGTGATCAGAAACGACAGCACGGCAGCGGGGCCTGCCGCATGCACCACCACGCCGCTCCCGACGAATAGACCCGCACCGATCACGCCGCCCAGCGCGATCATGCTCATGTGCCGCTGCTTGAGGCTCGACTGGAGATGCGCGCCGCTGTCACGATTGGCCATGGCGACCTCCGATGACGGGCATCGCCGTGGTGTGCAACGCGCGAACGATGCGGTGCGGACGGGGGGATGAAACGATGCGGGGGGAAATACGCGGAAATGTGCGCAAGGGAATGCGCGTGGGAATGCGCAGGATTACGACGCTTGTCTCGACTACCACACAACCTCCTGAATGCCTTGTTTGACGTCAGGTGCGGCCGGGGGAAGCCGCCCTGCGTCTCTTTTTGATGACCAACGGACCGCGACTGCCTTGTCAGACCTTGCCTTTCCAGGGCACCAGCACGCGCTCGAGATAGCGCATGATCAGATCGAACCCGAAGGCGAAGAAGCCGATCACGATGATCCCCATGATCACGATGTCCGACGCGAGGAACTCCGCCGCGTTGAGCACCATGAAGCCGAGGCCGCTCGAAGCCGCGACCATTTCGGCGGCCACCAGCGTGGTCCAGCCCACGCCGATGCCGATTCGCATGCCGGTGAAGATCTCCGGCAGTGCGGACTTCACGATCACGTGCATCACGATCTGGCGCGGGGATGCGCCCATCGAGTACGCCGCGTGAATCTGTTCCATCGATACCGAGCGAACGCCGGCGCGCGCCGCGATTGCCAGCGGTGCGAAGATGGCCAGGTAAATCAGGAAGACTTTCGAGAACTCGCCAATGCCGAACCAGATGATCACGAGCGGCAGGTATGCCAGCGGTGGCAGCGGACGATAGAACTCGATGGGCGGATCGAATACGCCGCGCGCAATGCGCGACACGCCCATCAGGATGCCAACCGGGATGGCGGTGACGCAGGCGAGCGCGAACGCGCCGAACACACGGTACAGACTCGCGAGCGTGTGTTGCCACAGCGTCGAACCCGCGAAGCCTTCCGTCGCGACCTGCAGGAATTTCTCGACGATCGCACGCGGTCCCGGCAGGAACAGCGGTTTGATCATGCCCGACGAGGTGATGGCGATCCACAGGAGCAGAAGCGCCGCGACCGTCACGATGCTGATGACGAGGCTTGGACCCTGGCCGGGCGCGCCGAACGACTCGCCCGCCTTGACCGGGCGCGGGGCAAACATCCTGGCGAACAGGCCGCGCTGGCGCGGCGGCCGGGGTGAGGGGGGCGACAGCGACGCGGGGTGCTGCACGCCGGTGCCGGGGGTGGTGACAGGTTTGGTCATCATGATGGCAACGTCTCCGAATCAGGCGGCAACCGCGCTGGCGCCAGACGTCGCTGTCTGTCCCGCGCGCTCGTCGCCGTAAATGATGCTGAGCACGGTCTCGCGCATGGCGATGAAATCCGGACTCGACTTGATGGCGCGGGCATCGCGGCATTCGAGATAGCGCTTGTTGAAGTCGAGTTCGTAGGTGTGCGTGATCCGGCCCGGGCGCGGCGACATCACGATCAGCCGGCTTGCCAGGAAGAGGGCTTCTTCCACGCTGTGCGTGATGAAGAAAATCATCTTCTGCGTCTCGCGCCACACGTCGAGCAGCAGCTCCTGGATGGTCTCGCGCGTGAGTGCGTCGAGTGCGGCCATCGGCTCGTCCATGAGCAGCATCGACGGATTGCACGTGAGTGCACGCGCAATTCCCACGCGCTGCTGCATGCCGCCGGAGAGCTGGTAGATCATGTGGTTGTGGAAGTCCTGCAGCCCGACGAGCGCCAGGTTGCGCGCCGCGCGCTCGCGACGCTCTGTCTTCGGCACGCCTTGCAGCTTGAGGCCGAATTCGGTGTTTTCCATCACGCTCAGCCACGGCAGCAGTGCATGCTTCTGGAACACCACGCCGCGGTCGGCGCCGGGGCCTTCGATGGGCGCGTTGCCGAGCAGCAATTCACCCGACGTGGGCGCGATGAAGCCGGCCATCAGACTGAGCAGCGTGGTCTTGCCGCAGCCCGAGGCACCGAGCGCCACGACGAAATCGCCGGGCGCGATGGTCAGATCGACGTGCGCGAGCGCCTGTACCTGCTCGCCGGGCCGCCGGCCGGGATATACGACGCTGACGTCGTTGACGATGAGTTGTTCCATGAAGCCCTTCTCCTGTCGATCGAGCGATCGGGGAAGGGCCGTGGCGCCGAACCCTGTCGACGCAACGGCCCCGGTACGGCTTACTTCAGTTTGAGTGCGGCGTCGACATATCGCGACGTGACGTACGGGGTGTAATCCGCCTTGACGGCGTTGATCTTCTGCTGACCCTTGAGGAACTCCGCCGTATCCTTGAGCGCCTTGGCCGCGCGGCTGTCCTTGCCACCGCCCAGCCATTCCGACGACGCTTGCTGTTGCGCGGACGGGAAGGCGTACAGCGAGAGCGCACCCGGCACGTCTTCCGGCTTGCCGCCGATCATCTTCACGATGGCCTTGACCTGCGGCGACGTGGGCGTCCACGCGGCATGGTTCTGACGGTACGCCGCGTCGGCGTCGGCGATCACCTTGACGAACTTCGCCATGAAGTCGGCGTTCGCCTCGCCCCACTTGCGATCGACAGCAATGCCGTCAAACGTCGGCTTGCCCTGTTTCGACAGCTCGCCGGACGTGATGAGCACGTGGCCGCTTTGCTTGATCTGCGCGAGCGCCGGATCCCACACGTAGGCCGCGTCGATGTCGCCACGCTCCCAGGCCGCGACGATCTGGTTGGGCTGCATGTTGAGCACTTGCACTTCCGTGGGTTTGATTCCCCATTGCTGCAGCGCAAACATGGTGTGGTAGTGGGTCGTGGAGACGAACGGCACACCGATCTTCTTGCCCTTCAGGTCGGCCGGCGTCTTGATGTTCGACGCATTGCGCACGACCATGGCCTCGGCCTGGTTGATGTCGTCGAGGATCCAGAACAGTTGCAGGTCCAGTCCCTGGGACACCGCCGCCGCCATCGGGCTCGAGCCGAGCACGCCGATCTTGATGTCGCCCGACGCCAGCGCCGTGGCCACCTTGGCGCCGGATTCGAACTGGCGCCAGTGGATTTTGTAGCCCGTGGCCTTTTCGAACTCGCCGCTGGCGATGGCCGTGAGCCACGGATCGACGATCTGCTGGTAGGCGATCGTTACCTCCTTCTCCTGCGCCTGTGCCGTGGCCGGCAACGTCAATCCGAGCGTAAGCGCCGCGGGCAAGGCCGCCGCTGCCAGTGCTGTGGCGGCGAACACCCGTCGCAGCCGGTTCGGAAGTCCATTCATGGTTCACCTCTAGTCGGGAAGTTTTTCGATGGAACACTCGGGGTTGACGCAATTGGCGTGTCGAATCGGCGTCAAGTGTCTGCATCATTGCCGCCAGCATTTTTGTTCGTTAGAGCCAGTTGGCCGCATTTGATGATGCCAACTGGTCCAGCGACCCCCTTCCTCGTCCGCAACCCGCATGGATGCTCGAATCTGCGGTGATTCGACGGAACTGCGGATAAACCCCAATTCGGAATTAACGTCACCGCCTGATGAGTAATAATTGACGTTCTAGAAGTGACAGGGTGAGGGGGTGTGATGTCGAGCCGGATTTCAGCGGCGATGTGGAACCAGTTGTTTCTGATGTCGGCGCGCGCCGGCATGAGTCTGCAGAGCCAGATACGCCAGATGCTCGTCTCGGCGATTCTGGACGAGCGGCTCATGCGTGGCGCCGCGGTGCCGTCGTCGCGCGAGCTGGCCGAAGGACTGGGCGTGGCGCGCAACACGGTCGTGCTGGCCTATCAGCAACTGGTCGACGAGGGCTACCTGATCGCACGGGAGCGGCGCGGGTACTTCGTCAATGGCGACATCCTGGCGCCGCGCGTCGGGGCGCAAGCCGTGCCCGCGCGGGACTTGCCAGCGCCTGCCGCTGGCACCATCGCACCGCTCGATCCCGCCACGCCGGACTGGGAGGGACGCTACGTGGTGCGGCCGTCGGGCCAGCGCAACATCGTCAAGCCGATCGACTGGCAGCAGTACCAGTACCCATTCATTTACGGGCAGTTCGACCCGTCGATGTTCCCCACGGCCGATTGGCGCGAGTGCTGTCACAAGGCGCTGACCGTCATGGAAATTCGCGATTGGGCGCCGGACATGATCGCCCGCGACGACGAGACGCTGATCCAGCAGATTCGCACCCGGGTGTTGCCGCGTCGCGGGGTGTGGGCAGACGCCGACGAAATCGTGCTGACCAACGGGGCGCAGCAGGCGTTGTATCTGCTGGCGGATCTGCTTGTCGGGGCGCGCACGACTGTCGGTATCGAAGACCCCGGTTATCCGGATGCGCGCAATATCTTCGCGATTCGCACGCCGAACCTGGTGGGCCTGCCGGTCGACGAACACGGCCTGCCGGTCGACGAGCGCCTGTCGCAGTGCGACTACGTCTACGTCACGCCGTCGCACCAGTGCCCCACGACCACGACCATGCCGCTGGCGCATCGCGAGGCGCTGCTGCGCCGCGCCGAAGCCGACGATTTCGTGGTGATCGAGGACGATTACGAGAGCGAGAACAGCTATTCGGATATCCCGATCCCGGCGCTCAAGAGCCTGGATCGCAGCGACCGGGTCATCTACATCGGCAGTCTGTCGAAATCGTTCGCACCGGGGTTGCGGCTGGGCTACATCGTGGCGCCGGCGGCGCTGGTGGCGGAGTTGCGCGCGTTACGGCGCCTGATGATTCGCCACCCGTCGGCCTTCATCCAGCGCTCGTTTTCGATGTTCCTGGCGCTGGGGCATCACGACGCGCTGCTGCGGCGTCTTGCCGACACCTATGCCAAGCGGGCCGAGGTGCTGAGCGCGGCCCTGGCCACGCACATGCCGGAAGTGTCGTTCGTGCAGGTCAAGGGCGGGGCGTCTTGCTGGGTGCGCGGGCCGGAGGCGCTCAACGCCAATGTGCTGGCCGCCCGGGCGAAATCGCGAGGCATTCTCATCGAACCGGGCGACGTCTTCTTCATGGGCGATGCGCCGCCGCGCAACACCTTCCGGCTGGGTTTCTCGTCGATTCGTCTCGAGCATATCGAGGCGGGCATCGTCGCACTCGCCGAAGTGATGCGCGAGACGTTGGCGGCGCAGTAGGCGAGACCGGCGTCAGGGCGTGCCGTTGCGTCCGTGCACGCACGCCATCAGTCCCACTGCGGCGCCAGACCGTCCGGCTTGACCTCGCGGCCGTTGCGCTCGAGTGCGGCGATGCGGGCCATGTCGTCGTCGGTAAGGCGCAGCGTTTGCGCCAGCAGGTTGCTCGCAAGGTTCTCCCGTTTGGTGGACGACGGAATCACCGAGAAGCCGCGCCGCAGCGCCCAGGCGAGCGTCACCTGCGCCGGTGTGGCCTGGTGGCGCCGTGCGATATCGCCGATCACCGGATCGCCCAGCACCTTGCCGTAGGCGAGCGTCATGTACGAAGTCACGTGAATGCCTTCCTGTGCGAGGAATTCGACTAACCGGGCGTTTTGCAGGTAGGGGCTCAGCTCGATCTGGTTGGTCGCGATGGCGTCCTTGCCGACGGCGGCGATGGCCTGCTTCGTCAGTGCGATGTTGAAGTTCGATATGCCGATACGGCGTGTCAACCCACGGGCTTTGGCCTCGGCCAGCGCATGCATGAATTCCTCGAGAGGCACACCGTTGTTGGGCGCGGGCCAGTGAATCAGCGTGAGGTCGACGTAGTCGGTGCGCAGCTTGGCGAGACTCTGTTCCAGGCTCGGCGCGAGCTTTTCGCGGGCGTAGTTGTCGACCCATATCTTGGTGGTCAGAAACAGGTCGCCGCGGGAAATGCCCGATTCGGCGATCGCCTGTCCGACCTCGGCTTCGTTGCCATAGATCTGCGCGGTGTCGATCGCGCGATAGCCAAGCTCGAGGCCGTTTCGTACGGAATCGATCACGACCCGATCCTTCAGGCGGAAGGTGCCCAGGCCAAATGGAGGAATGTGGTTCATCCTGTAACTCCTGTGTTGAGTGATGCGCTGAAGCATCGGGGATCACTGTCGCGGCGCGTGAGGTGGCATCCCGGTTTCCTTGAGGGTAGTGCGTAGTTTGCCGCCTTTACTTTTGATGAAAAAGTAGCGTATAAGCGAAATTATTTTGATTTCAAATCAATAATGAAGGTCACGCTCGACGAACTTCAGGCGTTTGCCGCCGTGGTCGACACCGGCTCGATCACGGCCGCCGCGCAGCAGCTCGGCCTTACCGTGTCGGCGACCAGCCGCACGCTCGGGCGTCTGGAAGAGAAGTTGAAGATAACGTTGCTGCGCCGCACGACACGGCGCCTGGCGCTCACGGAAGAGGGCGAGGCGTTTCTGCAAAATGCCCGCTCGATCATCGACGCCGTCGAGAATGCCGAAGCGCAAATGATCACCCGGCGGGAGAAGCCGTCGGGGCGCCTGCGGGTCGATGCCGCCACGCCATTCATGCTCCATGTGATCGTGCCGCTCGTGGCGGGCTATCTCGAACGCTATCCGGAGGTGGAGCTCGAGCTCCACAGCAACGAAGGCATCACCGACTTGCTGGAGCGGCGGACCGATGTGGCGATTCGCATCGGGCATCTCAAGGATTCCACGTTGCACAGCCGTCTGATCGGTCACAGTCGCGTGCGAATCCTCGCGAGCCCCGCCTATTTGCAAGCTCACGGAACGCCACGCAAGGCAGAGGACCTCGCAAGGCATTCGCTGCTGGGATTCAGTCAACCCGAATCGCTCAACGCATGGCCGATTGCCGGCGCCGACGGCGAGCCCTACCGGATCGCGCCGGACATCGTGTCGTCGAGCGGCGAGACATTGCGCCAATTGGCGATCGAAGGTGCCGGAATCGTGAGTCTGTCGGACTTCATGACGGTGCGTGATCGCGAGGCAGGCCGTCTTGTGCAGATTCTCGCGCGCCAGACGCTCGACGTGCGCCAGCCGGTTCAGGCCGTCTATTACCGAAACACGGCGATATCGTCGCGAATCGCGTCGTTCGTGGACTATCTGGTGGTCGCGCTCGGCGAACAGGCAACGCAAGGCAAGGGAAAATCGTGGGCGGCGTCCTGATGGCGAACCTCGCGGCGCCTTGGCGCGAGTCAGTCGCCGACGTCCCAACGCCGAAATACGTCGCCTTCGGCGCTTCGCACGTCTAATATTTCACCGAGGCGGCGTGCACCGCGATCCGGGAAGACTTGCCTGGCCGATGCACGGACGCGACACAACACGCCGGGAGTCGTCATGCAGGCAAACGTTCGCGGTTGGGTCTGGAAATGGAGCCGGCGGGGGCTGGTGGGGTTGCTTCTTGTCCTCGTAACACTCCTGGCGCTTCGCATTTACGACACGCAACGCGGTCCGGGGCTGTCGCTGTGGCATACCTATGTGCCGCCCGACTGGCATGCGGCGCAGATCGACCACGCCACATGGAGCGCCTATCTCGAACATGAGAACGCGTTGTTCGACGACGTCCGGGAGCACGTGAGCGAACAACTGCCGCCCGACGAGCGGGTCGCGAGCAACCGGTTCAATCCGCGAAGTGCCATCTATCCCGAGCATTTCAAGCAGGACTGGAACCGTTCCTACACGCTGATGCCGCAGGGCACGCCGCGTGGCGTGGTCGTGCTGCTGCACGGCCTGACGGATTCACCTTACAGTCTGCGGCACATCGGTCGGCGTTATCGGCGCGACGGCTTCGCCGTGGTGGCGATCCGCTTGCCCGGTCACGGCACGGTACCGGCCGGGCTGACCGATGCGACGTGGGAGGACTGGCGCGCCGCCACGCGGCTGGCGGTCCGCGAGGCGCGCGCGCTCGTGCCCGCGCCCGCGCCGCTGCATCTCGTCGGGTTCTCGAATGGCGGCGCGCTCGCGATGCAGTACGCACTCGACGCGCTGGAGAACGACACGCTGGCACGACCCGACCGGCTGGTGCTGATCTCTCCGATGATCGGCATTACCCGCTTCGCGCGCTTCGCCGGGTTGGCCGCCTTGCCCGCGTTCTTGCCGCCGTTTGCGAAAGCGGCCTGGCTTGGCATCGTGCCCGAGTTCAATCCGTTCAAATACAACTCGTTTCCCGTGAACGGTGCGCGCCAATCGTACGCGCTTACCCAGGCGCTTCAGGCGCAGATCGCGCGCATGTCGCGGCAGGGCGTGCTCGACGGTGCGCTCCCGCCGGTGCTGACTTTTCACTCCGTGCTGGATTTCACGGTCAGCACGCGCGCCGTGGTCAGTGCGCTATACGAGCATTTGCCGGCGAACGGCAGCGAACTGGTGTTGTTCGACATCAACCGCTCGGCGAAGATGACGCCGTTCTTCCGCACGGCGGCATCCGATGCCATGCTTCGACTCCTGCCTTCGGGGCACCGGTCCTATCGCACGACGGTCATTACCAACGCCGGCAACGATTCGCCGGACATGGTGGCGCAGGTGACCGAGCCGGGCAGCACCGAGACTGTCTCCCGGGCGATCCCGTTCCAATATCCGCCGGAGATCTTCTCCTTGTCTCATGTGGCGCTGCCCTTTCCGATGTCCGACACGCTGTATGGCCTGCACCCGGACGAGCCTGAAAACTACGGCGTGCATCTCGGCGCGATGTCGGTGCGTGGCGAGGTGGGGTTCCTCGTGATCGGCTCGGACACTTTCCTGCGGCTCTCGTCGAATCCGTTCTATCCGTTGATGGCGCAATACATCGATGGCCTGACCGGCGCGGCATCGCAGCAGGCGGCCTCGCGGCCCTGACGGCTGTGGGCGAATGCCGGTGACGCCGTCGGAGCCCGGCCCCGGCGGCGGCTGGTCAGGCGCCGTCGGAAGGCAATGGCGCGGTGTGCCCGTGGATCAAGCCGCAAGCGTGCCGTATCGCCGGCTCATCGCCATGAGCAGCGCGTTGCCGGCCACGGCGAAGAGCACGAGAAAGAGTGCGACGGCCATGATCGTGTCGATGTCGCCGAGGTTCATTGCGTTGGCGATCTGATGTCCCAGCCCCTTCTGCGAAGCGAACATCTCGCCAATCAGCACCCCTAGCAACGACAGCGAAAACCCCAGCCGGACACCGGCGAACACCTCGGGTAGCACCGTGGGCAGGACAACGTGCAACGCGATCTGTCGGCGCGAGAGATGCATGGCATGCGCCGCACGGAAATACACGGGACGGATCTGCCGGATGCCGTTCATCGTGAAGATCAGAACCGGCATGAGGCCGTGCATGACCCCGAACGCCACCTTGGCCGCGAGCCCCAGACCGAAGATCAGCAGCACCAGCGGGTACAGCGTGACCTTGGGCAACGCGTACAGGTTGACGAGAATCGGCTCCGCCACGTTTGCCGCAAGTCGATTCGCGCCGAGTACGAGGCCCAGCGCAACGCCCCCGGCGATGGCGATCGCCAGCGAGTAGACGAGCGCCCGACCGGTTTGCGCGGCATCGTCCCAGAACGCCGCCGTGCTCATCATGCGCCACAGCCCCTGCACGGTCGTGGCGGGCGAACCCAGGGCCGCGGGGTTGAGCTGGTGCACGGCCAGCCACAGAACCAGGAGCCCGAGCAGGACGGCCAGCGTACCGAGGGGATTGGCTTGCTTCGTTTCCATGCGATGGCCCCGTCAGCGTCGCCGACTGGCGACGTTGCCGCGTCGCGCCCGAAAGCGCGCGTCGACGTGATTGAGCACGCCGTTGACCAGTGTCACGGCAATCAGCACCATGAGCATCAGCGCATACATGTCGGCATTCTCGAAGTTGTTGTAGGCGTAGCCGATGGCGTATCCGATGCCCGCGCCCGACAGAATGAACTCGGACGCGATCACCCCGATGAAGGCATGCGAGACCGCGAGTCGCACCCCACCGAACAGGTGCGGCAGGGCGGCGGGCAGCTTCACATGCCACACGGCCTGCCAGCGGGACAGCCGCATCGTTCGCGCGGTTTTCGCGTACACGCGAGGAATGCGATCGAGCCCGTTCATCGTTGCGGTCACCATCGAGACCACGGCGAGCAGGGTGGCAATGACAATGATCGGCAGCACGCCGACGCCGAACATCACGATGAATACGGGATAGAACGCGAATGTCGGCACGGCGTAATAACTTGCGATGAGTGGCTCGAGCGCGCGGCGCACGCCAGGCATCGCGTGGATGGCGAGCCCGGCGCCGCAACCGAGAGCGATGGCGCACAGCGAGGCGACGGCGATGCTCCCGAAGCTCGTCGCGATGTCGTGCGTGAAGCGGCCTTCGCGCAACAGATCGATGGCATGCCGGGCCATGGCGCTCGGGGCAATCAGGACGGTGCCCGGAATCGTGCCGCTGCGGCACAGCCATTCCACCAGCAGGATCAGGCCGGCGACGATGCCCATGCGGATGAGGCGTTCAGTGCGAATCATGACCACGGCGTTTCCACGTTCTGCGCGGCTCGCTCATCGACCGCGAAGGCCGGGGCGGCGTACGCCGCTGTCGCGCGGGGGCTGGCCGGCCTGCATCGCCTTGAGCGACTCGTCGCGCAACGTCGCCCAGAGGCGGGCGGTAATGTCGCCGAAACGCGGCGCGGCCACGCCGTGACTGTCGCGATGACGGTCCCAGCCGGTCTCGACGATGTCGATGAAGCGGCCCGGACGCGACGACATCACGCCGACGCGATCCGAGAGTACTGCCGCCTCGTCGAGCGCGTGCGTGATGAGCAAGACGGTAGCCGACGTTTCGCGCCACAGCCGCAGCAACTCGTCGCCCATGAGCATGCGCGTTTGCTGATCGAGCGCGCCGAATGGCTCGTCGAGCAGGATCAGGCGCGGGGCGATGACGAGCGTTCGTGCGATGCACATGCGCTGACGCATGCCGCCCGAGAGCTGCGCGGGGCGGGCGTTGGCGAAGTCGCGAAGGCCCATGAAGCCGAGGGCGTAGTCCACGCGACGACCGATCTCCGCGCTGTCGACTCCGGCCATGCGAAGGCCGAAACCAATGTTCTCACGCACCGTGAGCCACGGGAACGAGGCGTCCTCCTGAAAGACGACGCCGACCCCGTCGGGCACGCCGCCGTTCACCGGTCGCCCTTCGAACAGCACGGTGCCGGTGGTCGGCGCCGCGAGTCCCGCGATCACTTCGAGCAGCGTCGACTTGCCGCATCCCGACGGGCCGACGACCGAAAGGAATTCCCCGCGACGCAGCGTCAGATCGATGGGGCCGAGGGCCTGCATCTGCACTTTTCGCGATGTGTTTTCGCTCGGCGTGTCGAACACCTTGGTCACCGCCGACAGCACGGCGTGCGGCTCGTGGCCCGTCGACGAAGCGCCAGCGACGTCAACCAGATGCAGGTGCGGGCCCGTTCCATGGGAGGTCATGGCTGACCCTTCGCGCGGACGTCCGCCGGCAGGAAGCGGGCGTCGATGAGCTTCGCCCAGTTCACGTCTTCCCGGATCTCGCCGATGAGCTTGAGTCCGTCGGCCACGCGATCGAGCTCCGCACGGTCGAATTGTCCCGGGCTCCACATATGTGCGCGGATCATGTTGTCGACCGCTTCCCGGGCGATGTCGGGTGGCAGCTTGAATTGCGCGGCGAGCAGTTTCGCGGCGCCCGCGGGGTCGGCGTAGGTCGCGTCCACGCCGGCGCGACGCCCCGCGATGATGGCGCGCAGCGTGTCGGGATGCGACTGCGCGAACGCGCGTGTGGTGATTCCCACGGACGTGGTCATCGGCTTGAGGATGTCGCCCGCGCGATACAGCGTGCGGTACTTTGCCTTGCGCACGAGGGAGAGCGGCTCGATGGCGACCGCCCCGGCCACGGCGCCCTGCTCGAGCATCGTCATGCCGTTGACGTATCCGCCGGAGGCCACACGGGTGATCTTCGAGGCATCGACGCCCTTTTCGCGCAGCACCATCAGGAAGAGCATTTCCGACACGCTCTTGGGCGATGTGATCGCCACCTTCTTGCCGACGAGATCGTTGAGCGAGCGGACCGGGCTGTCGGGCATCGTGACCATGGACGCCTCGGCCACGCTGCGCGTGCCCACGTTGACGATCACGATGTCCAGGCCCTGGCGCGCGGCTGCAAGCGCGGCCGATACGGCCACTTCGCCGTAGGGAGTCTTGCTCGCGAGAATGTTGCGCACGGTGGTGCCGCCGCCGCCCGAGCCAAGAATGCCCGTGATGTCGACGCCCGCTTTCTTGAACAGTCCGCGATCCATCGCCATTGCATAGGGCAGCCCGTACAGGCTGCTTCCCCATTGCGTGACGGAGATTTCTTCGGCCTGCGCGACACGCGAGGTCGGCAGCCACACGGCGCATGCCAGGGCAAGCAGGGGAACGAGGCGCAACAGCCTTTTCATCATCGACTCCGGGTCAAACCAGCCGGCGCATTACCAAACGCCGGGAAAGAATCAAACATCAGCGCACCCTGGGGCGCGAGCATCGGACCGATCGCCTGCCTGAGGGCAGGGGCACGGGTTGCCGCGCGTCATCTCGCGGCGGCGATTTTCATTCGACGTCAGGAAGCGCTCGATCATACGCTGTCGCTGTGCTGTCGGGACATCATGGACGAAATGCAGCAGCACAATATGGCGAATCGGGACGGAGCCGCAGTCCCGCCCGGTAACGGTACGCGCTCGCCGAGCGTCGATGCGCCCGAGCGGGCGCATGGGGCGAGGCGGTGCAAAGGGCGCTGGACAGGGTGCGACGCCGCGCCGGAAAGTCACATGATGAAGCATTTTGGTTTTTCGCGCCGGTGGCGGCGCTCTGCGATCGCTATACTGCTGCCCACGGCCGGCTGGCGACGCACAGGCGCCTTCCGGGCCGCTTCGTCAACGAAAGCAGGCAGGGCATGGACAGCAAGCGAAGGAATCGGGCGACGCTCGTCGGGTTGGTGGCAGTGGTGCTGTGGAGCGCGATTGTCGGGTTGATTCGCGGGGTCAGCGAAAGCTTTGGGCCGACCGGCGGCGCCGCGATGATGTATACGGTCGCGTCCGTGTTCCTGTTGCTCAGCGTTGGCTTCCCCGACCTGAAGACATTTCCGAAACGCTATCTGTACCCGGGCACGCTGCTATTCGTCGTCTACGAGCTGTGCCTGTCGCTGTCCATCGGCTACGCGAATACAGCGCGTCAGGCCATCGAAGTCGGCATGGTCAATTACTTGTGGCCGACGTTCACGATGCTCGCGGCAATCGTCTTCAACCGGCAGCGTGCCAGCTTCTGGGTGGTGCCGGGATTTCTGCTGTCCATGCTCGGCATCTGCTGGGTGCTCGGCGGCGACCAGGGGTTCGACGTCGCGCGGATGGCAGGCAATGTGCTCGACAATCCGCTGAGCTACGCACTCGCGTTCGCCGGGGCGGTGATCTGGGCCGCTTATTGCACGTTGACCGCGCGCTACGCCGACGGCAAGAACGGTGTGACGTTCTTTTTCATGCTGGTGGCGATCGCGCTATGGGCGAAGTACTGGCTCGGGGACCCGGCGCCGATGCGGGTGAGCATGTCCGGCGTTATCTATCTGTTGCTGGCGGCCGGGGCGATGGGTTTCGGGTATGCGGCCTGGAACGTCGGCATTCTGGGGGGCAACGTGACGCTGCTCGCGGGGGCCTCGTACTTCATTCCCGTGTTCTCCGCGGTGCTCTCGGCCGCGCTGCTGCGCACTGCACTGCCCTATGCGTTCTGGCAAGGCGCGGCGATGGTTTGCGGCGGTTCGCTGCTCTGCTGGCTGGCCACCCGAAACCGGGGGCGCGCGGTGCGCCGCTCCGGGGCGGGGGATTGAAGGCGTGCGGCTCGCCGGTCCGGTGGTCGTTACGAGCACCGGACCGGCGACGTGATCGCCCGGATCAGGCGGTCACGCTCCAGCGGCCATGATCAGGCGGCCATGACCGACACGGCCTTGGTCACGAGATAGGCTTCCATGGCCTCCGGGCCGCCTTCCGAGCCGTAGCCCGAATCCTTCACGCCGCCGAACGGCATTTCGGGCGACGGTGCGGCCGGTTGGTTCACCCACAGCATGCCGACCTCGAGTTGCTGCGAGAGCAGATGCACGTTGCGGAACGACTGAGTGAACGCGTAGCCCGCGAGCCCGAACGGCAGGCGGTTGGCCTCGGCGATGGCGTCTTCGAGCTTGTCGAAGCCACGAATGGCCGCCACGGGACCGAACGGCTCGTTGTTGAACACGTCTGCCTCGAGCGACACGTCGGTCAGCACCGTGGGCGCGAAGAAGTTGCCCGATGTGCCCACGCGCTCGCCACCCGTTGCCACCGTTGCGCCGGTCTTGCGCGCGTCCTCGATCACGCGGCTCATCGCGGTGAGACGACGCGCGTTGGCGAGCGGCCCCAGGGTCGTGCCCTCGGCCAGGCCGTCGCCGAGCTTCAGGCTCTCGGCGTGCTTGACAAGGGCCTGCGCGAACGCGTCCTTGATGCTGTTGTGCACGAGAAAACGCGTGGGCGAGATACAAACCTGACCGGCATTGCGGAACTTGGCGCCACCGGCTGCCTTGACGGCGAGCGCGAGGTCGGCGTCTTCGGCCACGATTACCGGCGCATGGCCGCCCAGTTCCATCGTTGCGCGTTTCATGTGCAGGCCCGCCAGCGAGGCGAGCTGCTTGCCGACCGGCGTCGACCCGGTGAACGTGATCTTGCGGATCACCGGGTGCGGGATCAGGTAGCTGGAAATCTCGGCCGGGTCGCCGAAGACGAGGCCCACCGTACCGGCCGGGACGCCCGCGTCCACGAACGCCTGAAGCAGCGCGGCGGGGGAGGCCGGGGTCTCTTCGGGTGCCTTGACGAGGAACGAGCAACCGCAGGCGAGCGCGGCGCTCAGCTTGCGCACCACCTGGTTCACCGGGAAGTTCCACGGCGTGAACGCCGCCACCGGACCGATCGGCTCCTTGAGCACCATCTGCTGGGCATTCAGGTTGCGCGAGGGCACGACGCGGCCGTATACGCGCATGCCCTCGTCGGCAAACCACTCGATGATGCCGGCCGCGGCGAGCACTTCGATGCGGGCCTCGGCAAACGGCTTGCCTTGCTCCTGCGTCATCAACCGGCCAATGGCGTCGGCACGCTCGCGCACCAGTGCGGCCGCCTTGCGCATCGTGGTGGCGCGCTCGACGGCGGGAATCTTGCGCCAGGCGTTGAAGCCGCGCTGCGCGGCTTCGAGCGCCCGGTCGAGATCGGCAACGCCCGCATGCGCGACTTTTCCGATCGGATTGCCGGTAGCCGGGTTGATGACGTCGATCGTCTTGCCGCTCGCAGCATCGCACCACTCGCCGTTAATCAGCAGGCGGGTGTCGGTATAACCTGATGTGACCATGGTCGAATTTCCTGGAATGAAGAATGAAGACTCAATGTCAGTGAGAGGAGATCCAGAGTGAGACGCGGCCGGTGTCGACACCGGCCGCGTACCTCGCCACTTTACAACGATGCGACGAGCATCGTGCGGTAGTCCTGCTCGCTGGCGTCGCGCGGATTGGTCTTGTGGCTGTGATCCTTCAGGGCGCCGTCGATGATGCGCGGGAACCATTCCTCCGTGACCCCCAGTTCCCCCAGGCCGCGCGGCAACCCCAGTCGCTGTGTCATGTCGGCGATCGCCGGGCCGACCGCTTCGCCCGACGACAGCCCCATGGCCTGTGCCATGCGATCGAGTTTGGCGTCCTGCTGCATCGTCGGCGATGCGCGGTTGAACGCGATGACCGCCGGCAGCAGGATGGCGTTGAGCGTGCCGTGGTGCAGGCGCGGATTCAGGCCGCCGAGCGAGTGGCTCAGGCTGTGCACGCAGCCCAGCCCTTTCTGAAACGCGAGCGCTCCCTGCATCGAGGCGCTCATCATGTTCAGTCGCGCGGTGCGGTCGCCCGGATCGCGCGTGGCGCGCTCGATGTGACGCCAGGCACGCCACAGGCCGTCAAGCGCGATGCCGTCGGCAGGCGGGTTGAACGCCGGCGCCATGAACGTCTCCATGCAGTGCGCGATGGCGTCCATGCCGGTAGCGGCAGTGAGGCCCGGCGGCAGCCCGAGCGTGAGCGCGGGATCGCAAATGGCCACGCGCGGCACGACATGCGGCGAGATGACGCCCACCTTGCGACCGTCGTCGAGAATCAGGATCGCGCCGCGCCCGACCTCGCTCCCCGTGCCGGCCGTGGTCGGAATGGCGATGACCGGAGCCGTCGCCGATGTAATGCGCGCCGCCCCGCCTTCGATCACGGCGAACTGCTGCAGCGGACCGTCGTGCGTGGCGCAGACGGCCACCCCCTTGGCCAGATCGATCGACGAACCGCCGCCCAGCGCGATCACACCGTCGCAGCCGTTGGCTTTGTACATCGCGACGGCGTCTCGCACCACCGACTCGTTCGGGTTGGGCGGTGTCTGATCGAACACCGGCACGGGCGAGGTGGCCCCCAATGCGGCGAGCACGGTGTCGAGCAGGCCCGCCGCGCGAATGCCCGCGTCGGTCACGATCAGCGGACGACGAACGCCGATCCGCTCGCATTCGCCCGCCAGAAGGCGAATCGCATCGAAGCCGAACTGGATCTGCGTGATGTAGTTGATGAGGGACATGATGGATGACGAAAAGTTATAGGGAAGCTATGCTGCTGCGAGGTCATGGCAGTTTATGGTGCATTCCGTCGCGCCGATATTGACAGCATTTGATAGTGATATAACTTTTCATCAATCCAAGATGCCCCCAACGCTCAACTCGATCATCTCCCGCCTGCACGTCAAACAGCTCCGATTGCTGATCGCCATTGAAGAGCACGGTTCGTTGCTTGGCGCGGCCAGGCAACTCTCCATGACGCAGCCCGGCGCGAGCAAGGCGTTGCATGAGATCGAGACGACCTTCGGCGCGTCGCTCTTCGAGCGATCGAACCGTGGGCTGGAACCGAACGCCGTCGGGCATTGCGTGATCCGGTATGCGCGGCTCATTCAGTCGGATCTGGCGCATCTGCGCGAAGAGATGGTCGGCATCATGCGCGGTCACGGCGGCCGGGTATCGGTGGGCGTGATCATGGGCGCGGTGCCGCTGCTGACCGATGCGATCACCGCCGTGGGCGAGGCGCAGCCCGACATGTCCATCGAGATCGTGGAAGACACGAGCGCGACGCTGCTCAGCCTGATCGACGCCGGCCGCCTCGACCTCGCCATCTGTCGCACGAGCGTGAGCCAGACGCCCTACCTCTACGACAGCGCGTTCGTACAGGACGAGACGCTTGCGGTCATCGCCAACGCGGCGCATCCGCTGGCTCGCGCCGATCGTGTTTCGCTGAGCGAACTGGCCGATTACCGCTGGGTGGTCTATCGCGCGAACATGCCGATGCGGCGGTTGCTCGAGCGGGAGTTCCACGACGCCGGGCTGCGTTTTCCGTCTCACCTGCTGGAAACGACTTCCGCCTTCGCAACGGTTTCGTTGCTCCAGAAGAATCCGTCGCTCGTGGCGCTCGTATCCATCGACGTGGCGCGCTTTCATACGGCGCACGGCGTGGCGTGCACGTTGCCGCTGCAACTGTCGTCGCTCAGCGAGCCGTACGAACTCGTGACCCGGCGCGGCGCACCGGTGTCGCACGGGGCCCGGATGCTCATGGACGCCATCGTTGCACGCGGCGCGACGCAGGACGCCTGACCGAAACCGTCGCGTCGCCTGGTGTGAGGCGGAGTATGTGCGTCTCGCATGCCAGCGTTCGGCGTGGCCGTTCGTTGGCATAGCGAAAAGTTATATCGCTAACGCCAACCCTCAGTGTACGGTTGCGATCCGCCTTTGTAGACTTCGTTCGTTCGCAAAATAACGAGGTGGAGACAATGAGCGGAATTGCGCCCAACAGCGCCGGACATGCCGGGCTGACGGCTGATATCAAGGAAACGATGGTTCCCGATGCCGAGCGTCGGCGCGCGTTGCTGGGCAGCGCGGTAGGCAGCACGATCGAATGGTACGACTACTTCCTGTACGGAACGATGGCGTCCATCATCTTCGCAAAGCAGTTCTTCCCGAGCACCGATCCGTTGGTCAGCCAGTTGCTGGCGCTCGCCGCGTTCGCGCTGGCCTTTGTGATTCGTCCACTGGGCGGCGTGATTTTCGCGCACATCGGCGACCGCGTCGGGCGCAAGAAGACGCTGGCCATCACGCTTTCGATGATGGGGATGTCGACGGTGTGCATGGGATTACTGCCCAACTACGACCAGATCGGCGTGTGGGCGCCGATCCTGCTGTCGGTGCTGCGCCTGATGCAGGGCCTGGCGCTGGGCGGCGAGTGGGGGGGCGGTGTGCTGCTGGCCGTGGAATATTCGCCGCGCCATCGCCGTGGCTTCTTCGGTGCGGTGCCGCAAACCGGCGCCGTGCTCGGGCTGGCGCTGGGCAACATCATCACGTCGCTGCTGAGCAATGCGATGAGCGACGCGGACTTCCAGAGTTGGGGATGGCGCATTCCGTTCGTCGGTTCGATTGTGCTGGTGCTGATCGGGATGTGGATTCGCAACGCCGTTGGGGAGACGCCGTCGTTCAAGAAGATTCTCGCCACGCGCAGCCACGCGCGCATTCCGCTCAAGGAGACGCTCCAGGACCACTGGCGCGTCGTGCTGATCGCGATTGGCGCCAAGGTGGTGGAGACCTCGACCTTCTTCCTTTACGCCACTTACACGGTCTCGTACATGATCGGCCACGGCTTCCAGCGCTCGGACATTCTGAACATCGTGCTGGTCTGCGCCCTGATTGCTTTCCCGTTCATGTTGTATTTCGGGCATCTCTCGGACAAGATCGGCCGCAAGAAGGTGTTCATTTACGGCAGTCTCGCCTTCATTGCGTGGATCGGGCCGTTCTTCTGGCTGCTGAATCAGAAATCGATCGTGCTGGCGGCGCTTGCGGTGGGGGTCGGCCTCAGCGTGATCTGGACGACCTACGGCTCGATGATCGGCACGCTGCTGGCCGAGGCATTTCCGGCAAGCATTCGTTACACAGGCATGTCGCTGGGCTACCAGATCGGCGCGGCGCTCGTGGGCGGGCCAATGCCGCTGATCGCCACGGCGCTGGTCGCCTACTTCGGCGGCAGCTACGTGCCGGTGGTCGTCTTCATGATGGGGTGCGCATTGGTGTCGATCGTGGCGGTCGCCTTCGCCAAGGACCGCAGCGGCCTGCCGCTCGACGACTGATCGTCGCCGGGGGGGGCGCCGATCTCCGTCGGGCGCCGGCGGCTTCGAAGTTCCGGGACTGCCCGACGGATGACTTGGCCAGATGCCTGCACCGCCGTATCTATGCCACGCGCAAGTCCCAGAGCACATCCAGCACGTGTTGCGTGGCACGCTCCACATGACCTGCGCGATGGGCGATGCCGAGACGACGCCAAAGCGCGGGTCGCAGCGGGCGCATGACGATACGGTTGTCGGGCACCGGTGTCGTCGCCTCGTTGGGCAACAGCGCCGCGCCATATCCGGCGGCCACGAGGCTTTTGATCGCGTCGTTGTAGTTCAGCTCGATGCGCGGCACGGGGCGGTGCCCGCTCGTGGCGAACCACTCCGAGGTCAGCCGTGAGAGGCGGGTGGTGGCGTCATTGAGAATCAGCGGCTGCGCCGCCAGCCATTCCGGCGTGATGCGTGCCGGACACTGCCAGTGCGCCGGCACGAACGCCATCACCGGGTCGCGTCGCCACGGCTTGATGACCAGACCGGCAACCGGCGGTTGCGGCAGCGCCACCAGCCCGATGTCCAGGGTGCCGTCCACCAGTCGAGCGAGCGTCTCCTGCGACGTGAGTACCGCCACCTGAACGTCGATCGCCGGATGGTCTCGGCGCAAGGCTTCGAGCGCCTGCGGCAAGAGGTGCGCGATGGCCCCGGTCGACGCGCCCAGGCGCACCCGTCCCTCAAGCCCTTCCACCTGGCGCTGGATATCGTCGAGCGCCTGTTCGGCATCGGCCAGCAGCCGGCGCGCGCGCGTCACGAGCGCTTCGCCAATGGCGGTCGGACGCACCTGCGCTCGCTTGCGAGACAGCAGGGGCGCGCCAATGCGGGCCTCCAACTCTGCGATGTGAAGGCTCACGGTCGGCGCGGCAAGGTGCAGGGCACGCGCCGCTTCCGCAAACGAACCCCGCTCGGCAATGGCCACCAGCGTACGCAGGCGGTCCAGGCTGATCTCTCGCATGTCGATATCCAGGTTCAGGAAAAGTGAACGTCATTGTTGTGAAATTCAACTTTCCTTATTCTACCCGCACGCGGAATATGAGGGCTCCTTCCCCCTTTTCGAGCCTGCCTCGCGCAGGCCATTGCGCTCATGAGCTCTCCCGTAATCTTTATCGATGGCGATCAAGGCACGACCGGACTGCAGATTCACGAACGGTTGCGCGACCGCACGGATATCCGGTTGTTCACGCTTCCCGCCGCGCAACGCAAGGACGCGACGCGGCGCGCGCAGGCTATCAATGACTGCGATATCGCCATTCTTTGCCTGCCGGACGAGGCCGCGCGCGAGGCCGTGAAAGCCATCGTCAATCCGGCCGTGCGGGTCATCGACGCGAGTTCCGCCCACCGCACGCAGCCGGACTGGACCTATGGCTTTCCGGAAATGACGCCGGAGCAGGCAGAGCGCATTGCCAATGCGCGCCGAGTGACCAACCCTGGCTGCTATCCGACCGGTGCGATCGCTTTGTTGCGCCCGTTGTTGCAGGCCGGACTCATTCCGGACGACTATCCGATCAGCGTGCACGCGGTCTCGGGCTATTCCGGTGGGGGACGTGCGAGGGTGGAAGCCTTCGAGGGGCCGGAAGCCGCCGGCGCGCCCGCCTACCAGGCATATGGATTGCAGCTCGCGCACAAGCACACGCCGGAGATTGCCCTGCACGCCGGGCTTGCACATCGCCCGATCTTCTCGCCGGCCTATGGTGCTTTCCGCCAGGGCATCCTGCTCACGGTGCCGCTGGTGCTCCGGCATTTGCCGTCCGGCGTGGACGGCGCACGCTTGCACGCGTGCCTCGCACGGCACTATGCCCAAGCGGCCCATGTCAGCGTGGTGCCGCTGGAGGCGTCGGACGCGCAGACGCATCTCGACCCGCAGGCACTGAACGGTACGAACGACATGCATCTGTGCGTGCATCGGAACGAGGCGCATGGTCAGGTGCTGTTGTCGGCAGTGTTCGACAATCTCGGCAAGGGGGCGTCTGGCGCGGCGGTCCAGAATCTCGATCTGATGCTGGCGCAAGTGTGAGGCACCGGTGCGACTGTCGTCCCCCCCCCCGGAGGGAAGGTGCTGCGCCTCAGGAGGCCGACGTCGTCGGGGGCGCGACGTCGGTGCCCCTGCGCCTAAGCACTACGTGGGTAGCCTTCTCCGATGCGACGAAAGTCTCGCATTCGTATCCGAGTGCCTGCAGGTCGAGGCCCGTGAACAGGGCCTCGCCACGTCCAAGCAGTACCGGCGAGATCGCGACGTGCAGCGTATCGATGAGTCCCTCGCGCAAATACTGACGAATGGTGTTTGCGCCGCCGCCAATCCGGACATCCTTACCGGCCGCCGCCGCACGGGCGCGCTCGAGCGCTTCGTGAATGCCGCCGGTGACGAAATGGAACGTCGTGCCGCCTTCCATTGCGACATCGGGTCGCGCGTAATGCGTCAGAACGAACACTGGCGCGTGATACGGCGGGTTGTCGCCCCACCAGCCTTTCCATTCGCTGTCGGGCCAGTCTCCCCGAATCGGGCCGAACATGTTGCGCCCGAGGATCCAGGCCCCGACGTTCTGAAAGCCGCGTGCGGCGAATTCGTCGTCGATGCCGGTCGTGCCGCTGTCGTTGCCGAAGAGCGAGCGCTGGAATGTCCGCGTCGGCACCAGCCATTGATGCAATTGCGTGCCCCCCACACCGAGTGGATGGTCGATGTCCTGATCCGGCCCGGCGCCGAATCCGTCGAGCGAGAGGGTGAAGCCGTCAACGCGTACGCGTGCCATCGTCTGCCTCCGGTTTGGTCGTTTGTCATGCTGCCACGTTCGCCGCCAACCTTCGTCCGCACCGCCGCCGGTCGACGAAGCCACTCTACCGGACATTGCCGACGTGGGTAAATCCCGCCCGGATTCGGCAAACATAAACGTGAACGTACACGTTGTGCTATGATCGTGCCATAGTCTGTTCACGCAAGGTTTACGTCATGTCAACGTCCGCTGCCGAATCCGGTCATGTCACGGTTCGCGAGGCTGCCGAGCGGCTCGGCGTGACGCCACGCACGCTCAAGTATTACGAGGAGAAGGGGCTGATTGTCCCGACGCGGAGCGAGGGTCATTACCGGCTGTACACGCAAGAGGATCTCGAGAAGTTCGTGCGGATCCTGCGCATGCGTTCTCTGGGATTTTCGCTGCAGACCATTGCCGAGATTCTGTCGAAACCCATCGAGACGTCGACGCCGACCAGCACTGCGGTGTCGCTGGCGTCGCTGCGCGAAGTCGAAGCGTCGCTGGTGCGTCAGGTGGAGGCTGTCGATGCGAGGATTCAGGCCGTGCGCAAGGAGATGCGCGAAGCGATGGCGGTGCGCGACGAGATCGAGTACGACCTTCAGTACATTCGGCGCCGCATTGCCGGCGAGCCCAAGGACGCATTGATTCGCGAGCGTCGCGAGCGCGCGCTGGCCAAACGCGGGACGGGGCAGGGGACACCGAAAGCCCGGAAGGCTGCTGAAAAATGAGCGGGGTCGCCAGTGCCTTGCCCGCACGGGGAGGCGGATACCTTTCGCGGTTTCGGGACGAGTTCTTCCCGTGGGCCATCGCTCTCGCGACCGGGCTGGACTATTTCGACAACGCCGGGTTCGCATTCTTTACCAGCTATATCGCTGGCGGCATCAACGCTTCGCCGGACGAACTCGTCTGGGCGTCGAGCGCGTATGCGGTCGCGTCCGTGCTCGGCATCCTTCAGCAGCAATGGTGGGTGGAGCGCCTGGGGTACCGGCGGTATGTCGGTGGCAGCCTGCTGCTGTTTGCCGCCGGGGCAGTGGCCGCGGCACTGAGCGAGTCGTCGATCGAGCTGGCGCTCGCCCGTGGATTCCAGGGGTACTTCATCGGCCCGATGATGAGCGCTTGCCGCATTCTTATCCAGACGAGAATGACGCTGCAGCGCCGACCCGTGGCGGTCCGGGTTTTCCTGCTGATGATTCTGATCGGCAGTGCGCTTGCTCCGCTCGCAGGCGGCTACCTGATTGGCCGTTTCGGATGGCGGTCGTTGTTCGTGGCCACCGGTTTTGGCGGCGTGGTGCTCGGGCTGTTTGCCGTGCTCGCCGTTCCGTCCGCCGGACGCGTGCTTCACGAGCATCGCGGCGAAGCGCATTTCTGGCCATATATGCTGTTCGCGTTTGCGCAAGGGGCGCTACAGATCGCGATGCAACAGGTTCGCTTCGAGCTGTTCGGCTCATCGCCAGAGCTGATTTTCCTCACGGGGGCCGGACTGGTCGCGCTTGGCGGATTCATCTGGCAGCAGTGGCATCATCCGCGCCCGCTGCTTCGTCTGCACGCGCTTCGCGAGAAGACGTTTCAGGCCGGGATCATGCTCTATATCGCGTTCTACTACCTGAGCAATTCGATGGGGTTTCTCGTCTCCCGACTGCTGGAGGGCGGATTGCACTATCCCGTGGAGAATGCCGGGCGGCTGGTGGGGCTCACGTCGCTCGTCTCGGTCGCCGGCGCGCTGATCTATTTCCGTGTCTCCGCGCGCGTCACGCACAAGAAGTGGATGATCGTGCCGGGCTTTCTGATGGCGGCGCTCATTGCAATCTGGATGATGCACATGCCGCCCGACGTGAGCACATCGTGGCTCATCGTGCCGCTTGTGCTGCGCGGACTGCTTCTGCTCATGATCGCGTTGCCGGTCGCCAACGTCACGTTCCGCATCTTCGCGCTGGAGGAGTTTCATCACGGTTACCGGTTCAAGAACATCGTCAAGCAACTGACCTACTCGTTCGCCACGGCCACCATGATCATCCTGCAGCAACACCGCGTTGCCGTGCACGAAACCCGTCTGAACGAGTCGGTGTCCCTTTTCAACCCCGCGTTTCAGGAGATGTTCGGCAAGTTGTCGCACGGCTACGAGGCGATGGGATATTCGGTGCAACAGGCGGCATCGCTGGCGCTGTCGACGATTCATACCCAGGTGGTGCAGCAAGCGAGCTTTCTCGGCTCGCTCGACGGCTTCTCGGTACTCGTGTGGGTGTCGCTCCTGGGCGCCGTGTGTGCATTCGTTCAGAAGCGGATCGACTGATGGCTCCGATGCGAATGGCCCGGTATTGGTATCTATAAATTCGCCCGTTTCGTCACGTGATCGACGCATTGCGCGGATGACCTCTGGCTTAGAATAGGGGCTCTGTCGAAAGAACCGTCATGGCCGTTGCCATGGAAGGCTTTCATTCTTGCATCCATTCCATGATGAAGATGAGCACGCCTTTCATTTCCCTGTGCCCGGAGATCACGCGGGCCAACGCACTGAATCTGATCGATTGGCTGGACGACGAGGACGTTGTCCGCTACCTCAGCGATTCGCGCCACGTTTCCCGATCCATCGAGCAAGTCATCGAGCGCGTGCAGTTGCCGGTGCTGACCCATCTGTTCAACCAGGGAGGCCGGTTCTTCATGGCCTACGACCGACATGACGCCCCGATCGGCTTTGTCCGCCTCGTCAAGACAGGTAAGGACTGCGAAATTGTCCTGGTCGTCGGTGATCGCGACAACTGGGGCCGCAGGCTTGGCGCCGGGGCGCTGCGCGCGGGAATGAAGCTCGCCTTCTTCGAGATGCGCGCCGAGACGCTCGTCGCCAGGATTCACGTGGATAACACGCGCTCGCTCAGGGCCTTCATGCGTTGCGGATTCGAGCCTCACGGCGAGACGCCTACGATGAAAGCGCTCGCTATGACCTCCGAGCGCTATCTACAGTATCTGCGCGAGAGCACGCCGGGCGACACGACCGAGATCCACATCACCGAGATCGATCAGACACGACTCAGGCACCTCGTCGCGATGGAGGCGGGCCCGGCACTGGTCGATCTGGAGCACGAGATCGAGCGGGCCATTGTCGTCGACGCACGGCAGGTAGCCAGCGACGTGGTCACGATGAACGCCAGGGCACGACTCAGGCTCGACGACGAGACCGTGGACGTGGACCTCGTCTACCCGCACGACGCCGACGAGAGCGCCGGTAAGGTGTCGATCTTCTCCGAAGTTGGCTCCGCGATCCTCGGCTATAAGGCGGGCGATGCGATCGATTGGCGGATTCGGAACCGGACTCGCCGTATTCGCATCGAGAAGGTGCTTTACCAGCCCGAAGCCGCCGGCGACTTCGATCGATAGGATGACGGCGTCGCATCGACGCGACGCGCGGGGGCGATTTCATGCATGCTTCGCGTCGGGCGTGTGGCCGCCCTCGCCATCGTGATGGCGATCGCGGTCACGTCGGCGATTGGGCGCAGGTTCACCAGCGCACGGTGCGTCCGAGGTAGTCGAGGTACTCGAGACCCGGCCGGCCGAGCTTGTCGAGCAGCACGTTCACGACACCTGGCACACTTTCCTCGATCGACAATCGCCCCTGGGGGCCGCCCAGTTCCGTACGCACCCAGCCCGGCGCGATGAGCGCCATGGGGCGTGGGGTATGGACCTGGCGCGCGGCGAAGCTGCGCATGAACTGGTTCAGCGCGGCCTTGCTGCCGCGGTAGAGCTCACGCTGGCCGGACTCGTTGTCGGAGATGCTGCCCTGGCCCGACGACATCACACCGATCAGACCCGCGGCACGCACCCGGTCGCAGAGACGTTCGACGACACGCATGGGGCCGAGGGCGTTCGTGATCATGAGATCCACGAAATCCTGCGTCGACACTTCGCCGATGTGCTGCGTCGGGTCGGGATTGGTCGTGCCCGCATTGACGAACAGCATGTCGAACGTTCGGTCGCGCAAGCGCTCGAGCAAGGCCGAGATCTGTTCGCACCGCGTGATGTCCAGCGTCTCGATTTCCACGCAGTCCGGGTGCGCTTCGGCCAGATCGTGCAGCAGCGTCCGGCCGCTGCCGGCGCGCACGGTGCCTACCACGCGCCATCCCCTGTGGACGAACTCCGCGGCCATCGCGTGGCCGAGGCCGCGCGAGGCACCAATCAGGAGGAGGGAGGGTAAATGCGTTGGGGTTTCAGGCATGAGGTTCTCCGTCGTTCGATCGAATGCATCGATTCTCCGCCCTCGGGAAACGTTGCACCAGACGCCTTGCCTGCAATTGTGGGTTGCAGTGAACGCCATAGGTGTGCGATTTCGTTTATGCTGCGCGAATGTCGCGCATCGATCTGAACCTACTGACGGCTCTGGACGCGCTGCTGAGCGAACGAAGCGTCACGGGCGCGGCTCGGCGGCTGAAAATCAGCGTGTCGGCCATGAGCCGTACGCTCGCCCGGCTTCGTGCTGCGACGGGGGATCGCCTGCTCCTTCAGGCGGGGCGATCGCTGGTGTTGACCCCTTACGCCGAGCAACTGAGCCAGCGGGTGCCTTCGCTGACACGCGACGTGGAAGCGACGCTGGGGCGCGCCGAACACCGGTTCGACGCCGGCACCCTCGTGCAACGTTTCACGGTGCGCGCTGGTGAAGGGTTTATCGACCTGCTCGGTGCCGCACTGCTCACGCGCCTTCGGTGCGAGGCGCCGGGGGTGCAGATTCGTTTCGCACCGAAGGCCGATTGGGATGCCCAACCGCTCAGGGACGGCACGATCGATCTCGAGATCGGTATCGTCAGGGCGTCGGCGCCCGAAGTGCGCACGCGCAGACTCTTTCGGGACCGCTATGTCGGCATTTGCCGAAGCGCTCACCCGCTCATGCGCATGCGACGCGTGAGCACAGCGCGCTGGTTTAAGTACGCGCACGTGATGGTTTCGCGCACGGGAGACCCGGAAAACCCAGTCGATCTGGCGATTGCGTCATCCGAAACGCCGCGAAACGTGCCCGTGGTGGTGCCGTCGTATACGAGCGCAATGCAACTGGTGCGCCATTCCGACTGGCTCGCGATCGTCCCGCGTTCGTGCCTCGGCAATGCGTTCGCCCCGGATCACGCCGCAAGCATGGGCTTGCAATCCTTCGACTTGCCGTTGGCAGCCTCCGATTTCCATGTTTCGGCGATCTGGCATCCCCGCCTCGATCACGATCCGGCGCAGCGCTGGTTCCGCACGCAAGTGCGCGAGTTGTGCGAGGGGGCCTATCGGTAGGGTAAGGTGCGGCCCGAGCGCACGTCGGCGGGAGCCGGGCGGACTGCATAGTTACTTGACTGCCATACTGGCTTCGGCTTCCTTCAGAAACCCGCTGATTTGCTGTTCCGCAAATCGCTTCTTCATGTTCGTCTTCTTCTCCGAAAACGAACTTTACTAGACTCCGGCTGGCCCTGTTTGTAGGGGGCAGGTCAGTGCAATGTCGCTACGAAGCTAAGCGTATCCGCTAAGATTGCACAACGAATTAATGCCAGGTGAAAAAATGGATTGTGTCGAAGTGAAGTCCTGTCACGGCCGAGCTTCGTTGAATATGCGAGTCACGTCTCGCGCTTTGGACGAGACACTGTTTATCGCAACGCTCACGAATCCACCATTCCACGGCGAGGTGGGATCGTCAACTTATGTGGTGGGGCCGATTTCTGCATTTTTCCGCGACATGGCGGAGGCATGGACTGGGTGGGACGGCGCGAAGCGTTGGACTTCCATAGATGGAGAGTTGAAACTCTCGGCGACAATTACCAGGCTTGGGCAAGTCACGCTCACAATTGAACTTGCCACCTTGACGAGTTCGATGTCGACACATCTCGCGCTCGAGGCTGGCAGCCTAGAGCAGATTGCGCGGGACGTCTCGCAAGTCTTCGAAATCGGCCCTTCTCCCGAGTAAGAATAGGCGTGGCCGTAACCGTTTGAACAACGAATGGCCATCCCATTGTTTCAAGTAGTTACTGGGCGTCGGGGCAACCGTTTTTGTTACTAACATCACCACCCCGTCTCCGAACCTCCGATCGTGCTAAAATCTTTGACTGATCAAACATTGATCCGTCAAAAAAATGGCTCCCAGTCCCAGCACCCCGCACTCGGCGGGGCAGGTGTTGCCCTTTCGACAGTCGCTCGTGGCGATGCTCGGGCTTTGTTTCTGCACGATGATGGTGGCGCTCGACCAGACGGTCGTCGGCACGGCGCTGCCGACCATTGTCGCCGAGCTCAAGGGCTTCGAGTACTACGCCTGGGTCGCAACGTCGTATCTCCTGACCTCCGTCATCACCGTGCCGATCTTCGGTCGGCTCGGTGATTTCTATGGCCGCAAACGCTTCGTGATGGCGGCCATCATCGTATTTACGGCCGCGTCCGTACTTTGCGGCGCGGCCAGCAGCATGCCTTTCCTCGTCATCGCACGTGCCCTGCAGGGCATTGGCGGCGGCATGCTCGTCGGCACCGCCTTCGCATGCGTGCCTGAACTCTTCCCCGACTCGCACGTGCGCCTGCGCTGGCAGGTCATGCTCAGCTCCGCGTTCGGCATCGCCAACGCCATCGGCCCGTCGCTCGGCGGTTTCCTCACCGAAGCCTACGGCTGGCGCTCGGTGTTCTACGTCAACCTGCCCGTCGGGCTGCTCGGCGTATGGTTCGTCGGTCGACACCTGCCTCACATGCGCGCCGACGAACACGGCAAGACGAGCCTCGACTGGCTCGGCGCACTGCTCATCGCCGCCGCACTCGGCAGCCTGCAAATGCTCGTGGAGTGGCTGCCGGCGGACGGCCTGTCGCGTGGCGTGCTCGCGCTGCTCGTCGTGTTCGTGGTCGCCTCCTACGTGCTCTACGCGTGGGAGAAGCGAACGTCTCACCCGATCCTGCCGTTCGAGATGTTCCGCGACAAAAGCCTCGCGCCGCTCTTCGTGCTGTCGGTCTTCGCAGGCTTCACGATGTTCGGCATCCTCTTCTACGCGCCCCTGATGTTGCAGGGCGGCTTCGGCCTGTCGCCGCGCGAAACCGGTCTGCTCGTCACGCCGCTGGTGGTCTGCATCACCGTCGGCAGCATCGTCAACGGACGCCTCATCACGCGCTTGCGCAATCCGAACGTAATGCTCTACGGCGGTTTCCTGCTGCTCGCGCTCGCCTGCGCCGGCATCATCACCACCCATCGCGGTACCTCGCACGCGCTGCTCGCGAGCTACATGTTCATCGCCGGCCTCGGCCTCGGTTTCGTGATGCCCAATCTCACGGTTTTCGCGCAGGAAGTCGCCGGCCGCGCGCATCTGGGCATCGCCACCGCGCTCATGCAGTCGCTGCGCATGATCGGCGGAATGCTCGGCACGGCCATCGTCGGCACGCTGGTGAATCACAGCTACACCGCCCGCGTGAAGGACGCCCTCGCCGCAAACGATGGCACCCAATGGACCGGGCAACTCACCGATCCGCAGATCCTCGTGAACGCGCAAGCCCAAAGCGACTTCCTCACGACGCTCGCCCACATGGGCCAGAACGGCGCCCTGTTCATCGAGTCGGCACGCTCGTCGCTGGTCGCCGCGATTCACAACGGGCAGATGATGTCGCTCGCCGCGGCACTCGCCGGCCTGTGGTTCGTGCGGCGCGTGCCGCTCATTCGTCTGACGCGCGGCGCCAAGGCGTCGCCGCCGCCCGCGGAGTGACGCCATGCCGACCCCTCAGAAACGCAACGTCATCCAGCAACTCAGCCTGACGTACCGCGCGATGATGCTCGCCTTCGACGCAAAGGTCGGACACCCGTTGCCGAGATGGCGAATCATTCTCACGCTCGCCGAACAAGGCACCTGCTCGCAGAAGTATCTGGCCGAACATTGCCGGCTCGACCCGGCGTCGCTCACACGCCAGTTGCAGTCCATGGAAGCACTCGGCTGGCTCACTCGCGCACCCGATCCGGACGACAACCGCCTCACCAATGTCACGCTCACTACCGCCGGTGCCGAGGTGTACGAGGAGGCCACGCCGCGTCGCCAGGCTTTCTTCGACGACGCGCTCGAAGGCATGACGCCCGCCGAGATCGCGACGCTGGAAAGCGCATTGGGCCATCTCGAGGAACAGTTCAAGTCGGTGGTGGTCCGCGCGAAATCGACCGCGCCGGACGCCCGGCCCGCCACGCGACGCAGTCCTGCGGAACCCGTCAACACGGAGCCGCCGCCACCGGCGCGCAAACGGTCGTCACGCAATCCGGCATGAGCGGTCTTCCCGGGCATGCAATAGGCCACCAGATCTGAACGGCACCCCGAAAGCTGGACGTAAGTCCGACCTTCGGGGCTTTGTCATGGCAAAGCACGACGCACAGTTCGTGCCGGCGGTCGTGAAGGTGGTTTTATCCGGCGTTGCGGAGGGGGGCGTCGGCACGGCGACGCATCCCCGGTCAGAAGAATGTCTGCACGATGTCAACGACGTTGTAGTCGCTGTCGACCACGGGCAGATGACGCCATTTGTCGAACGTCAGGCACGGGTGCGAAATGTCGAACGCGATCATGTCGCCCACGCGGATGTCGTCGCCCGGCGCAATGCGCAGGTATGCGTGCTGATCCATCATGCCGGTGACTTCCCAATGCGCCGGCGTCGCCTTCGGTGTCTTGTCCTCGCCGGGACGAAACTGTTGCGCCGGTTCGGGCATGCCCGCATCGAATGCGGCGTCGCGCTTGCCCAGCGCGATGATCGCCCGCTCCGGTTCCGGAATCGATTGCACGTAGGCCCAGAGCTGGAGCGCCGGTTGCAACTGCGAGCGCATCTGCCTTGCGATGGGATTGCGCGTGGCGATTTGCGCCTGCGCTGCCTTGTAGATGCCCACGTCGTGCGTAAGGTAGCAGCCGGGGCGCAGCACGACGTCGAGCGCTACCCCGACGTCCTTGTGCGCGAACTCGTCGGCCACCACGTCGTACCATGCCGACCCGGCGCCCGAGAGCACCGCAGGCGTGCGCTCGATGCGACCTGCCGCGACCAGCTCGCGCGTGGTGCTCACGGCACGTTGGAGGAACGCGCGAATGTCCGGCTCGGTACTCAGCACGCCCTCGTAGACTTCCACGCCCGCGAGCTTGACGGCGTCCGGGTAGCGGGCGAGGGCATCGAGCACGGCGCGTTGCTGTGCGTCGTCGCGCACGCCGGTGCGTCCGCCCGTCACGCCCAACTCGATGAGCACCTGAATCGACTGGCCGCGCGCCCGGAAGAAGGTGCCTAGATGCACCACGGCCTCTGCCGAGTCCACCAGGCAGAAGAATTCGAAATCGGGATCTTTCAGCAAGTCGGCGATCAACGCCATGTTGCGCTTGCCGACCAACTGGTTCGCCATGAGCACCCGGCGCACCCCGTGGTGGTACGCCGCATTGGTTTGCTGCGCCGTGGCAAGCGTAATGCCCCACGCGCCGCCCTCGAGTTGCCGACGGAACAGCTTCGGTGCCATCGTCGTCTTGCCGTGCGGGGCGAGTTTCACGCCGTACTCGTGCACGAATCGTTGCATCCACGCGAGGTTGTGACGGATCTTGTCTTCATAAAGCACCGCCGTGGGCAGGCTCAGGTCTTCGGCGAGCAGATTCCATCCGAGGCCGGCCGTCGCCGACGGCGCCAGCGGCGTGGGCATCGCCCCAAGACCCTTGTTCAGGGTATCGATCATGCCGTGCTGATAGTTTGTATCATTCATCGAGAATCCTCCGCGTGACCTTGCGCCGACGTCTGCCGGATGGTTCGTATAATAGCTTTGAATTACCAGGGTTTGACAAATTTGTTATAAAGTAACAAAAATCGAGAAAACGACTTGAACCGACGTCACGGCGAATTGCCGGGGCGCCCGACCGCACGCATGGACCGGAATATGGCCGAAACCTTCGATATCGTGACGCGCGTTGCCGAGCGCAGCGACCACCTGAGTCAGGCGGAGCGCAAAGTCGCGCAGGTGGTGCTCGAAGACGTGGCGGGCGCCGCGGCGGCGTCGATCAATGTGCTCGCCGAGCGCGCCGGGGTGAGCGAGGCCAGCGTGACCCGCTTCGCCAAGGCAATGGGCTGCCGGGATGTGCGGGACCTGAAGCTGCGTCTGGCACAGGCGGCGGTGGTGGGGCAGCGCTTTCTGGGCGCGAACGCCGCCAACGCGCAGGACGGCTCGGGCGAGACCATCGACCGGATCGCCGACGATATTCAGACGACGCTTCAGGTGCATCGCGGACTCATCAAGCCAGACGTGGTGCGTCGTGCCGCGGGGCGGTTGCTGTCGGCGCGCATGGTCTACGCGTTCGGCATGGGGGGCGGGTCGTCGCTCATGGCCGACGAGGCCCGTTACCGGCTCGTGCGGCTGGGGCGCCCGGTGGCAAGCTATCAGGATGCCGTGCTCGCCCGCATGGTCGCCGGCACGCTCGGTCGGGACGACGTGGTGCTCGCCTTTTCGGTGAGCGGCCATACGCCGGAGCTGGTGTCGGCGTGCGAGATCGCGCGGGAATATGGCGCGCAGGTGGTGGCGGTCACGGCGACGGCATCGCCCCTCGCGACACTGGCCGACGAGGTGCTGCCGATTCGCGCGCTGGAAACGGATTTCATTTTCAAACCGTCGTCGTCGCGCTACGCGATGCTGCTCGCAATGGACGTGCTGGCCACGGAGCTGGCGTTGCTCGCCAAGCCGCAGAGTCAGGCGCTGTTGCGGCGCATCAAGTACGTGCTGGACACGCATCGGGGCGGCGGCGATCGCCAGCCCCTGGGAGACTGACATGACTGACTGCCTCGCGAACCGCACGGTGGACACCCTCATCACCGATGTGCGACTGGCCGACGGCTCCGGCGCGCCGGTCACCGACGAGCGCTTCGATGTCGCGCTGCGCGACGGCCGCATTCATACCGTGGCGCCGGCCGGCGTGCTTGCCGGCTGGCAGGCCTCGCAGCGGATCGCGGGGCGGGCTCAGGTGCTGAGTCCCGGCTTTATCGACGTGCACACGCATGACGATACCAACGTGATACGCACCCCCGACATGACGCCGAAGCTCTCGCAAGGCGTGACGACGGTGGTCGTGGGCAACTGCGGGATCAGCGCCGCGCCGGTCACGCTCGGGGGCGATCCGCCCGATCCGATGAACCTGCTCGGCGAGGCCGACGCTTTCCGCTATCCGACGTTCGCGGCCTATGTCGAAGCGCTGGAGCGGGCGCAGCCGGCGATCAACGTGGCCGCGCTCATCGGTCACACAGCGCTGCGCAACAATCATATGGACCGCCTCGACCGCCCTGCGACGGAAGCGGAAATCGAGGGGATGCGCGCGCAGTTGCGCGAAGCGCTGGCCAACGGCGCGCTGGGCTTGTCCACGGGCCTCGCCTATGCGAATGCGAACGCCGCGCCCACGGAAGAGGTGCTCGCGCTGGCCGAGCCGCTTGCCGAAGCGGGCGGGCTGTATGCCACGCATCTGCGCACGGAGTTCGCCGAGATCCTCGAGGCGCTCGACGAGGCATTCCGCATTGGACGGCACGCGCGCGTACCGGTGGTCGTGTCGCACCTGAAGTGTGCCGGCGTCGACAACTGGGGACGCAGCACCGAGATTCTCGACGCGCTCGACAAGGCACGGCGCTTCCAGCCGGTTGGCTGCGATTGCTATCCATACACGGCCAGCTCGTCGACGCTCGATCTCAAGCAGGTCACCGACGACTTCGACATTCTCGTGACATGGTCGCAGCCGCACCCGGAGCAGGGCGGCAAGCTGCTCGCGGAAATCGCTGCGCAGTGGGGTGTGGGGCTGATGGATGCCGCAACACGGCTTCAGCCGGCAGGTGCGGTGTACCACTGCATGGAAGAGGACGACGTGCGGCGCATTCTTCGTCACCCCGCGACGGTCGTGGGCTCGGATGGTCTGCCCAATGACCCGCTGCCGCACCCGCGACTGTGGGGCGCATTCCCGCGCGTGCTGGGTCGGTACAGCCGCGAGCAGCAATTGTTCCCGCTGGCCGAGGCCGTCCATAAAATGACAGGATTGTCGGCCGAGCGCTTCGGGCTGACCGGGCGGGGCTTCGTGCGCGAGGGCTACTGGGCTGATCTGGTCCTGTTCGATCCGGACACCGTGGCCGATGCCGCGACCTTCACCGATCCCATGCAGCCGGCTCACGGTATCGCCGCCGTGTGGGTCAATGGCGTGCTGTCGTGGCAGGACCGTGCACCCACGCAGCATGCGCGAGCCGGACGCTTTGTGCGGCGTGGCACGCCGCAGCCGGTACTTTGATCAATGTTGCGGCCCACAGGCGTGTGGCGGCCGTGTTGTCGAAAGGAGCAATGATGAGCATCAAACGATATGGCGTGGAAGGCGGGCAGGGCACAGGTGGCCAGCGCATGCCGTTCGCACGCGCAACCGAAGCCGACGGCTTTCTGTTCGTCTCGGGGCAGACCCCGATGCGGGACGGCGAGGTGATCGATGGCGGCATCGTCGCCCAGTCGCATCAGGCGATTCGCAACATGCTGGCGATTCTCGCGGAGGCCGGCTACGGCACCGAGCACGTGATGCGCGTCGGCGTATGGCTCGACGATCCGCGTGACTTCGCGTCGTTCAACAAGGTGTTCAAGGAGTACTTCGGCGAACACCCGCCCGCGCGCGCCTGTGTGGTGTCGAGCATGGTCATCGATTGCAAGGTCGAGGTGGATTGCGTCGCTTACAAGAAGCCCGCGGCGTGAGCGCGCTCCCGTGAGCGTGCGATCCGCGCGGTGTCGCCGGTGTGGCGATGCCGTGCGCAGGTTCGAGGAAGCCGGCGATTTCGCCGGCTTTTTTGTGGTGGCCACCACGAACGCAAGCATCGGGGCATCGCCGCTGTACTGAGCACTCGCCTTGACCGGTACCTTGGTATCCGTTTCGCAAAGGTTGCGGTTGAGCTTCGATGGCAACGGGAGGTTGGCGCGCGCAGTCTGCAATCTCTTCATCAAAGAGGAGGTGGACCGTGTTTCATGGACTGGAGGGCGTCAGCCGGAGCGCCCCGGCATTACATCGAACCGAAGGCGTTGCCGACGACGCCCGTGTCGTCATCGACTTCCCGCCATCGCCCGACGACATCCGGTTGTACAACCAGCGCATGTCGCACCTGAGCCAGGCCGGTTGGCATTCGGGCCTGTCGGGACTCTCGCTCGTCGTGCTGGGTCTGCTGGGCGTGGGGTGCAGCGCCTACGCTTGTATGCAGACTTCGTTGCGGGGCGACGAAGCGGTTTTCGCGGACGAGCATCGCTGGCTGGGCTACGCGTTTGGGGGCAGCGTTGCGCTGCTTTCCACGTGGTCGATCACGTTCGGCCTGAGTGAAATCTGCGTGTGTGCGAGAAAGCGCCGCGAAGCCCGGCAGGAGATGCAGGCGATGAGCGCGAGCGTGCGCTTCGATGCGCGCTCCGGGGAGGCCAACGGCCGTGACTTCGTTTGAGATTCCAGCCGATACGACGCCGCCGTCGCGGCATGTCGCGAGCGACATCGCGGCGATCCGCGATGCGGTGCGCGACGCCCAGGCGCGCTGCGCTGCGATGGACCTGCCGTCCCCGGGGACGTGGGACGCCGCGCGGTGCGATGCTGCCTACCGTTGTGGTTACGGCGCGTTCGAGCGCGGCGATTACGCGCAGGCGATCGAGTGCTTCGCCCCGTTGCTCTCGGCTTGCCCGCAACAGGCGGACTATGCCATGGCGCTCGCCCTGTGCGCACAACGTCTTGGCGAGCCGCGGGCGGCGCTGCCGCTTTTCATGGCGGCGGCGCTGATCGATCGGGAGGCGCCCGGGCCGATGTATCAGGTCGGCGAATGTCTGTTCGAGCTAGCGCATTACGAAGCGGCCGGTCGCGCCATGCGCGAGACGATGCGTCGCTGCGGCGGACAGCCGGGGTTTGCCGCCGTGCGCCGCGCCGCGCAGCGCGTCATGGCGACGGCGCACACCATGGCATGACGCCTCGGCGCCTGCCTGCAAACGAGCACGGCGGCGGGACCGGTTCGGATCCCGCCGCCGTCTGGCGTGCCGGTCGGGCGACGCAGCCTTACTGGCGAGCCGTGCGCGCGTTGTCGGGCATCGGCAGCGTGAAATTGGTGCGGAACGGGTTGATGTCGAGCCCGCCGCGCCGCGTGTATCGTGCGTACACCGCCAATTGGCTGGGCTTGCACTGCCGAAGGATGTCCATGAAGATGCCCTCCACGCACTGCTCGTGAAAGCCCGTGTGGCGCCGATAGGAAATCACGTACTTGAGCAGGCCCTCCTGATCGATCGGCGGGCCGACGTAGCGAATCTGCAGGCTGCCCCAGTCGGGTTGTCCCGTCACGGGGCAGTTGGACTTGAGCAGGTTCGACACGAGGGTTTCGTCGACGTGGGGTTCGTCGAACGCGGCCTTGAGCAGGGTGGCGTCGGGCGCGTACACGTCGGTCTCGATATCGAGACGATCGACGAGCAGGCCGTCGAGTTCGTCGAGTTCGAGCTTGCCGAAGCCGCCCGGCTCGATGAGCCGCACCTGCACCGGCGCCCCCGCGGCTTCGGACAGATCCTGTTGAATCAATGCGCGTGCCGCGTCGGCGTTGGCCAGGCGGGTTTGGGCGAACGAGCCGAGATAGAGCTTGAAGGACTTCGATTCGATGATGTTCGGCGAGTCGGCCGGCACCATGGCGGTGAGCAGCGCGATCTGCGGCTTGCCCTTTTCATTGAGCCACGAGAGTTCGTAGCCGTTCCAGATGTCGGCGCCGAAGAACGGCAATGCGTCGGGCACGCCGATCGCCGCGCGCGCCGGCGCACGGGCGATCGGGAAGAGCAGGGACGGGTCGTACTGCTCGGTATAGGCAACTTCCTTGCCGAGCGGAGATTGGTCAGGCGTTGTCATGGTTCGCAATGCCACTGATGACGTGACCGGTGGGGGTGACCCGCGCGGCCGACTCGCAGTGGCGTGTCTGATCGTCGAAGAAGAAATCGGGCTCGAATTCGCGCAGGAACGCGCCTTTGTCCAGCCCGCCCAGGAACATCGCCTCGTCGATGTCGATTTTCCAGTCCATGAGCGTGCGAATCGCGCGCTCGTGTGCCGGCGCCGAACGCGCGGTCACGAGCGCGGTGCGGATCTTGACCGGCACTTCGTGTCCCGCGAGCGTTTGCAGGCGGTGCAGCGCCTGCAGCAGGGGCTTGAACGGCCCCGGCGGCAATGGCGTGGCGGCGCGCTCGATCTCGTGCCGCTGGAACGCGTCGAGCCCGTTGCGCTGGAACACTTGCTCGGCTTCGTCGGAGAAGAGCACCGCGTCGCCGTCGAAGGCGATGCGGATCTCGTCCGGGTGCAGTTCCGCCTTTTTCGCGGAGTCGGGGTAGACGCGCGCGGCAGGGAAGCCGGCCGTGAGGGCGCTGCGCACGTCTCGCTCGTTGGCCGAGAGGAACAGGTGCGCGCCCAGGGCGTTGAGGTAACCGAACGGTTCGCGCCCGCGCGTGAACACACCGCGCTCGATCTTGAGGTCGACCTGCCGCGCGGAACGAAACACACGCATGCCGCTCACGGGATCGTTGCGCGAGAGCACCACGACTTCCACGCGATGCCGGTCGGTCCCGTCCTGATTGAAAGCGAGGAGCTTCTGCACGAGCGGAAACGCCACGCCAATGCGCGCGGGCACGTCGAGGCGGTCGAGCTGGTAGCGCATGTAGGACTGGTCGTCGCCGCTTGCCACGCCCGCCTCGTACACGCGGTTCTCTTCTTCGAAGTCGAACAGCGCGCGCGAGGATATCGCGACGACAAGTTTGTTCTCGAGCGTGATGGGCATGGTGGCGGTGACGTTATGTCCTGAGGCGTTGCGGATGCGTAAGTCGGCGGCTCACCCGAGGAACAGCTTGTAGACGGGGTTGTCGCTTTCGTCCCAGTAAGGATAGCCGAGCGTGGCGAGGAAGTCGCGGAACGCGGCCTTCTCGTCGTCCGGCACCTGAATGCCTACGAGGATGTTGCTGTAATCGGCGCCCTGATTCCGGTAGTGGAACAGGCTGATGTTCCAGTTCGGGCTCATGGCCGAGAGGAATTTCATCAGCGCGCCAGGACGTTCCGGGAACTCGAAGCGATAGAGCACTTCGTTGCTCGCGAGTGCGGAGCGCCCGCCCACCATGTAGCGGATGTGCTGCTTGGAGAGTTCGTCGTTGGACAGATCGAGCGTGGGGAACCCGTGGCGCTCGAAGCCCGCTTTGATCCGTTCGCCCTCGTCGCGATTGTGCATCTGGATGCCCACGAAGATGTGCGCGCTGGACGCCTCGCTGATTCGGTAATTGAACTCCGTCACATTGCGACTGCCCACCACTTCGGTGAAGCGCTTGAAGCTGCCGCGTGCCTCGGGAATGGTCACGGCGAACACGGCTTCGCGCGCCTCGCCGACTTCGGCGCGCTCGGCGACGAAGCGCAGGCGGTCGAAGTTCATGTTGGCGCCGGACGTGATCGCCACGAGCGTCTCGGCCTTGAGCTTTTCACGCTCGGCGTAGACCTTGGCGCCCGCCACGGACAACGCGCCGGAAGGTTCGAGCACGCTGCGGGTGTCCTGGAAAACGTCCTTGATGGCCGCGCAGAGCTGGTCGGTGTCCACGCGAACGACTTCGTCGAGGTGGGCCTGGCACAGCCGGAAGGTCTCGGCGCCGACGTATTTGACGGCGGTGCCGTCCGCGAACAGACCCACGTCGTTCAGGAGCACGCGCTCGCCGGCGTGGATGGATTGCGCCATGGCGTCGGAGTCGACGGACTGTACGCCGATGATCTTGATCTCGGGACGCACGGCCTTGACGTATGCGGCGACGCCGGCGGCGAGCCCGCCACCGCCGATGGGCACGAAGATGGCGTGCAGCGGACCCTGGTGCTGGCGCAGGATTTCCATGCCGATGGTGCCTTGGCCGGCAATGACGTCGGGGTCGTCGAACGGCGGCACGAAGGTCAGGCCGCGTTCGCTCTGCAAGGTCATGGCGTGGGCGTAGGCGTCGCTGTAGGAATCGCCGGCCAGCACGACTTCGACGGCGCGCCCGCCGTGTGTCCGCACGGCGTCGATCTTGACCTGCGGGGTGGTGACGGGCATGACGATGACGGCCTTGCAGCCAAGGCGCGCGGCGGAATACGCCACGCCCTGGGCGTGATTGCCGGCCGAGGCGGTGAGCACGCCGCGTTCGCGTTCGGCCTCGCTGAGGTTGGCCATCTTGTTGTATGCGCCCCGAATCTTGAAGGAGAACACCGTCTGGTTGTCTTCGCGCTTCAGATAAATTCGATTGTGCAGCCGCATGGAGAGCGTGCGTGCCAATTCGAGTTCGCTTTCCTTGGCGACGTCGTAGACTTTTGCGGTCAGGATCTTCTTCAGATAGTCGGGAGCTGCATCGGACATGATTTAAGGCTTCTTCAGGTTAGGCACATCTGGGAACAAAAGGACAATGATAGACCAGCACGTCCGCCGGGGCGGTCGCGCTGGGTCTCTCGGGAAAAATCGGGAAAGGGGAGTGCGCGCCCTAGCGTAGGTCGTCTGGGGTGTCGATGTCGCGCACGATTCCGGCGTCGTCGACATCGACGATCGTAATGTGCTCGCTAATCAACAGGTCGCGCGCGCCGGCGTCGCCGTCGAGGGCGGCCAGGCGTGACGTGAAGGCAGAACCGAAGGCCACCGGGTGGCCGCGTTGTCCCCGATAACTCGGTGCGACGATGGCCTCGGACGAGGTGAGTCCACCGGCGACGGCACGAATGGTATGCGGATGGATGTAGGGCATGTCGGCCAGCGCAACGAGCCAGCCGTCGAGATGTTCCAGCCCGGGCGGCGGCGCTTCGTCGGCGCCGGACTGGATGCCGGCCGCGAGCGTGGCCCCCATCCCACGCCTGGTGGCGTGGCTCATCACGACTTCGCAACCCGCCTGCAGCAGCACGTTCTCGAGCTCCGCCGAATCCGGACGCACGACCGCGATCACGCGCGGCAATACGGCCAGCAGCGCATGCGCGCTGGCAAGGGCAACGGGTCGGTTCAGGGGATCTCCGGGCAGCGGCGCGAGCAGCTTGTTCCGGCGCCCAGCCGCATCGAAGCGGGTACCGAGTCCGCCTGCCAGTAGAATGGCCACGGGCGGCGTCGAAGGTCGGGTCATGGGCATGCATTATGCGCCAGACTTTTTGTTTCTGCCAAACTCGCATGCCGCGAACGCGGGTCGGCGCATGACGCATGCGCCGACCGTCCGGTCGGTCACGTCGTCCGGTGGCCCGACTGTGCGGGATCTGTTCTGTCTATTTCCGGAGTTGCATGGAGTCGTTCATCACCTGGCTGCTCGGCGTGCTGGCCCTGCCCGGCGTTGGTCTGCCGGCCATTTTTCTGGTGTCGTTTGTCTCGGCCACACTGCTGCCGATGGGCTCGGAGCCCGCGCTCTTCGGCTATGTGACGCTTAACCCGCAAATGTTCTGGCCCGCCATTGCGGTGGCCACGGTGGGTAACACCGCCGGCGGAATGCTCAACTGGTGGATGGGGTTCGCCGCGCGCCGCGCGTTCGTCCGCCTCAAAGTCCGACGCCGCAACCATGCGCGGACGGCGGGCCGTACCGGTGAGGGGGCGGCGGCCTTCGGAGATGCGCCGTCGCGGTCCGTCAAGCGTGCCGACGGCAAGGCGCCGATAAACGAACGCTATCACCGGTGGATGCGCCGCTTCGGGCCGCCACTGCTCCTGCTCTCGTGGCTGCCCGTGGTCGGCGACCCGTTCTGCTCGCTCGCCGGATGGCTGCGCCTTCCCTGGCGCGCCTGCCTGCTCTATATCGCAGTGGGCAAGGCGGTGCGCTACATTGTCGTGACCTACCTCATGCTGCGTGTGCCCGAGTCGTTCTGGCAAGGCATCTTCGCGCCTTTCAAGCATGTGCTGATCGGGTAGGTTCGAAGGCCCGATTTCGATGTTCGACGCCCCGCCGCCCAGGGCGGCGCTCAATGTCCGGGCCCGCCGGACCGGTGCACCTTTGCGCCTCCCGGACATGGGCCCGACCCGGTTCCTGATTCCCGGTTCCTGGTCCTGATTCGAGGAGGCGCCCCGGTCCGGCCTGACCGCAGGCCGTCCGGGTGACGCCAACCGCCTTCCGGCTTATCGTTGCGCGCAGGTCACGCGTTTGCGACGTCGAACGGCAAGGAACGCAGGCGTTTTCCGGTCAACGTGAACAGCGCGTTCGCGTACGCCGGTGCCAACGCCGGCAATCCCGGCTCGCCCATCCCCGTCGGCGCGTCGCCCGAACTCGCGATGTGCACACTGATCGCCGGCATGTCCGGCAGGCGCGCCACCATGTACTGATGGAAGTTGCTCTGCTCGACTTCCCCGTCCTTCATGGTGATCGCCGCACCCGGCAACGTCGTTCCCAATCCCATCAGCGCCGCGCCCTCGACTTGCGCAGCCACGGTCAACGGATTGACCGCGAAGTTGCAATGCACCCCCGCCGTCGCACTCACCAACCTCGGTGTTCCATTGCGCATCTCGGCCACGACAACGTACGCCACCACGGAGTCGAACGACTCGTGCACCGCCACGCCCCACGCCTGCCCCTCCGGCAACCGGGTCTTCCCATAGCCGGATCGCTCGACCGCCAGGGCAAGCGCCTCCTTGTGTCGCGGATGCTTGTCACCCATCAATGCGTAGCGATACGCCACCGGGTCCTGACCGGCCTGCTTCGCCAACTCATCGATCAAGGTTTCCATGACGTACGCGGTGTGCGTGTTGCCCACCGACCGCCACCACAACACCGGAACGTTGACCTTGGGGCTGTGCAACGTCAGACGCAGCGGCACGGCGTACGGCGTGCCGGACACGCCCTCCACACTGGTGCCGTCGATGCCGTTCTTGACCATCATCTTCTCAAACGGCGTGCCCGCCAGAATGGACTGACCGACGATGGTGTGATTCCACGCGAGGATGTTGCCCTTGTCGTCGAGGCCGATTTCGGCGCGGTGCACGTACATGGGACGGTAGTAGCCGCCATGGATGTCGTCTTCGCGGCTCCAGATGACCTTGACCGGCTCGCGATGGCCGGCCTTGCGCCATGCCTTGGCGACCTGCGCCGCCTCGACACCGTAGTCGGACGTGGGGACCGCGCGTCGCCCGAAGCCCCCGCCCGCCATGAGCGTGTGCAGCTTGACTTGCTCGGGCTTGAGGTCGAGCGTGCGTGCAATGGCCGCCTGATCGACGGTCTGGAATTGGGTGCCGGTCCAGACTTCGGCCCCTTTGTCGGAGAGCTGCACGGTGCAGTTCAACGGCTCCATGGGCGCGTGCGCGAGATACGGGAAGCTGTATTCCGCCACGAGCGTTTTGGGCGCGCCCTTGAGCTTGCTGACGTCGGCGTCGATGGCCACGGTCCCGGGCGTCCTGGCCATCTCCTTGTATTTGGCCAACTGCGCCGTGGTGTCGACGTGTTCGACCCCGCTGGTGTCCCACTCGGGTTTGAGCGCGTCGCGTCCGGTCTTCGCCTGCCAGTAGCCGTCGGCGATGACGGCTACGGCCGTGCCGCCCCGATCGTCGGGAATCTCCAGCACGTCGCGCACGCCCCTGACGGCCTTCGCGGCCTTGGCGTCGAAGCGTTTCACTTTGGCGCCGAACACCGGCGGGCGCGCCACGACCGCCACCTTGAGGTTGGGCAGCTTGAAATCCATGCCGTACATCGGCACGCCGGTCGACTTGGCTCGCGCGTCGAGGCGGCCGGTCGGCTTGCCCAGCAAGCGGAACGCCGACGGCGATTTGAGCGGGACATCGGCCGGCACCGGCATGGCCTGCGCCCTGGCCGCGAGGCTGCCGTAGGTGGCGCGCTGGCCGTTGGGGCCGACGACGACGCCGTTTTCGGTCTTCAACTGTGCCGCGGGCACTTTCCATTGCTGCGCCGCCGCCGCAATGAGCATGGCGCGCGCCGTCGCCCCGATGCGACGGTACTGCAACCACGAGTGCGCCACTGAGCCGGAACCACCAGTCATCTGAATGCCGAACAAGGGGTCTTTGTAGACGTCGGCCGCCGGCGCCAGCTCGCTGCGCACCTTCGCCCAGTCGCAGTCGAGTTCTTCGGCAACCAGCATAGGCAGCGCGGTTTGCACGCCCTGGCCGAAATCGAGGCGGTTGACCTGGATGGTGACGGTGTCGTCGGGCGCGATGCGCACGAACGCGGACGGCACGACGGGCGCCGGCGCGGCGCCCTGTGCGGCGGCGCCGCGCATGGCGCCGGGCAGCGACATTTCAAGCATCAGGCCGCCGGCCGCAAGGGCGGAGGTCTTGAGGAATCCGCGGCGGCTCAGGCCGGTGTAGTCGCCCACGGCGACGCCGGGATACTGCGAAAAGCGAAGTTCGCGCATGTCGGTGTCTCCTCGCCTCAGGCCAGCGACGCCGCGGCGTCCTTGATGGCCGCGCGAATGCGGGCGTAGGTGCCGCAACGGCAGATGTTGCCCGACATCGCGGCGTCGATCTGCTCGTCGTTGGGCTGCTTGTTCTCGCGCAGCAACGCGGTGGCGGACATGATCTGGCCGCTCTGGCAGTAGCCGCACTGAGGCACGTCGTGCTTGATCCAGGCGTCCTGGACGGCACGGCCGACCGGGTCGGCGCCGACGTTTTCGATGGTCGTGATCTTCTTGCCTTCCACGGCGGAGACGGGGGTGATGCAACTGCGGATGGCCGCGCCGTCCATGTGGACGGTGCACGCGCCGCACAACGCCATGCCGCATCCGAATTTGGTGCCGGTCATGTTGAGCGCGTCGCGCAGGGTCCAGAGCAGGGGAGTGGCCGGGTCGACGTCGACCTTGACCGGCTTGCCGTTCAGTTGAAACGAAGCCATAGAGACACCTCTTGTCGGGTGGATGGAGCGGGGATCGGCAAAACATACTCTGATTCGCTGAAAATTTCACAGCAGGAGTGGGCCGCAACTCGTTGTATATAAACGGATACAGCGGCCTGGGAAATCACTGGAAGGTGCCCGGGACGAGCGGTGCCGGGCCGGTCGTTAAGGCGCCGTCAACGCAGCGATGAGGCCGATGTCGGCAACTGCGGTCGGCGAATGGGGTGGGGGAAGTTTGGGGGGAGGGAGGGGAATGACGCGCCAGAGCGAGGAATTCAGTGCGCCGCCGACGTGTTGCGGTGCAATGAAGTACAATTCGGCCTACATTCCCCTACCAACACTTTCCCAAGCCGGAAGAAAGATCTGGGCATGCGCACCAACTGCCTCACCCCTCTGTGCTTCTGCTCGATGACCGGACACGATTCGTCATCGGCGTCTTCGCACGGCAGTCGTCGATCTCGCTGATCGCAGATCGTCAGTTGTCGGCCAGCGCGCATCCTTGACCCCCAGCGCGCTCGCCGCCGGCACTCCCAGCGCATACCCGATTTTGACTTTCGGCGCGTCCCGCGAGACGAACGCCGACGGCGGACGCACCGCCGCAATGACGAGCCCGACAAGATGAACGCACCCTTGCCCGCCTTCGAGCCGCACGACGCAAAGCATGCCGTAGCCGCCCAACCGCCGCGACTGCGCGAGATCCCCTATAACTACACGTCGTTTTCGGACCGCGAGATCGTCATGCGCCTGCTCGGCGCCGACGCCTGGGCGATCCTCGACGAACTCCGCGCGGAACGCCGCACCGGCCGCTCGGCACGCATGCTGTACGAAGTGCTTGGCGACATCTGGGTGGTTCGCCGCAATCCGTATCTGCAGGACGACCTGCTCGACAATCCGAAGCGCCGCAAGCTGCTGATCGATGCCCTCGAGCACCGGCTCAACGAAATCGACAAGCGCCGTCGCGCCGACATGGCACAGCACGCCGACGAGAACGGCCGCGAGCGTGCCGCGCGCGTGGAACAGCTGGAATCGGCGGCGCGCCGCGCCGTGGCCGACTTCGCCGCGGAGTTCGACAAGATGGCGGAACTGCGCCGTCGCGCGAAGAAGGTGCTCGGCCGCACGACCGCCCACGACAACATCAAGTTCGACGGCCTGTCGCGCGTGTCGCACGTGACCGACGCCACCGACTGGCGCGTGGAATATCCGTTCGTGGTGCTCACGCCTGACACGGAAGCCGAAATGGCGTCGCTGGTCAAAGGCTGTTTCGAGCTCGGGCTGACGGTGATCCCGCGTGGCGGCGGCACCGGCTATACGGGCGGTGCGATTCCGCTCACGCCGTTCTCGGCCGTCATCAACACGGAAAAGCTCGAGCAGCTCGGCGATGTCGAATATTCGCAGCTGCCCGGCGTGGACAAGCCGGTACCGACGATCTTCTCGGGCGCGGGCGTGGTCACGCGCCGCGTGGCCGAGGCCGCCGAGCGTGCCGGTCTGGTGTTCGCGGTGGACCCCACGTCGATCGACGCCTCGTGCATCGGCGGCAACGTGGCGATGAACGCCGGCGGCAAGAAGGCCGTGCTGTGGGGCACCGCACTCGATAATCTGGCCTGGTGGCGGATGGTCGATCCGCAGGGCAACTGGCTGGAAGTCACGCGGCTCGATCACAACCTCGGCAAGATTCACGACATTCCGGTCGCCCGCTTCGAGCTCAAGTGGTACGACGGCAATCAGGCGCCCGGCGCCGCACTGCTCAAGACCGAACGGCTGGACATCGAGGGCAAGCGCTTTCGCAAGGAAGGCCTCGGCAAGGACGTAACGGACAAGTTCCTCGCCGGCCTGCCGGGCATTCAGAAGGAAGGCTGCGACGGTCTGATCACGAGCGCGCGCTGGATTCTGCACAAGATGCCCGCGCACACCCGCACGGTGTGCCTGGAATTCTTCGGCCAGGCCAAGGAAGCGATTCCGAGCATCGTCGAGATCAAGGACTACATGTTCGCGCAGACGGCCGCGGGCGGCGCGATTCTCGCCGGCCTAGAGCATCTGGACGAACGCTATCTGCGCGCAGTCGGCTACGCCACGAAGTCGAAGCGCAACGCCTTCCCGAAGATGGTGCTCATCGGCGACATCGTCGGCGACGACGACAACGCGGTCGCCCAGGCGACCTCGGAAGTCATTCGCATGGCCAACGGCAAGAGCGGCGAGGGTTTCGTCGCCGTGTCGGCCGAGGCCCGCAAGAAGTTCTGGCTCGACCGTTCGCGCACGGCCGCCATCGCGCGCCACACCAACGCCTTCAAGATCAATGAAGACGTGGTGATTCCGCTCCCGCGCATGGGCGAGTACACGGACCACATCGAGCGCATCAACATCGAGCTCTCGCTCAAGAACAAGCTCCAGCTGGTCGACGCCCTCGAGGCGTTCTTCGAAGCCGGCAACCTGCCGCTGGGCAAGACCGACGACGCGAACGAAATCCCGTCGGCCGAACTGCTCGAAGACCGCGTGCAGACCGCACTCACGCTGCTGCGCGACGTGCGCGAGCGCTGGGTCTTCCTGCGCGATCACTTCGAGATGCCGCTCGCCGAGGCGATTCCGCTGCTCAACCGTCATGGCATTCGCGACATCAACGTGGCGCTCAACGATCGCCTGACGAAGCAGCCGGAAACGCGTCTGATCGACCTGCTGCAAGATCGCACGGTCCGGGTGTCGTGGAAGCAGGAGATCCGCGCGGAACTGCGCCAGATCTTCTCGGGCGCCGAGTTCAAGCCGATCCTCGACGAGGCACAGGCGATCCACAAGCGCGTGCTGCATGGCCGTGTGTTCGTGGCGCTGCACATGCACGCCGGCGACGGCAACGTGCACACCAACATCCCGGTGAACTCGGACAACTACGAGATGCTGCAGGATGCGCACAAGGCCGTGGCCCGCATCATGGACATCGCCCGCTCGCTCGACGGCGTGATCTCGGGCGAACACGGCATCGGCATTACCAAGCTGGAGTTCCTGACGGAAGCCGAGATCGGCGAGTTCCGCGCTTACAAGATGCGCGTGGATCCGGAGGGGCGCTTCAACAAGGGCAAGCTGCTCGACATGCCCGACCTGCCTGCCGACCTGCGCAATGCCTATACGCCCAGCTTCGGGCTGATGGGCTACGAGTCGATCATCATGCAGCAGTCGGACATCGGCGCCATTGCCGACAGCGTGAAGGACTGCCTGCGCTGCGGCAAGTGCAAACCGGTGTGCGCCACGCACGTGCCGCGCGCGAACCTGCTCTACAGCCCGCGCAACAAGATTCTTGCCACATCGCTGCTCATCGAGGCGTTCCTCTATGAGGAACAGACGCGTCGGGGCGTGTCGATCAAGCATTGGGACGAGTTCAACGACGTGGCCGATCACTGCACCGTTTGTCACAAGTGCGTGACGCCGTGCCCGGTGAAGATCGACTTCGGCGACGTGACGATGAACATGCGCAATCTGTTGCGCAAGATGGGCAAGAAGAAGTTCAATCCGGGCTCGGCCGCCGGCATGTTCTTCCTGAACGCGACCAACCCCGAGACGATCAACATCACCCGCAAAGTGATGATCGACTGGGGCTACAAGGCGCAGCGTTTCGGCGCCGACGTCTTCAAGAAGCTCGCGAAGAAGCAGACGGCGCATCCGCCGGCCACGGTCGGCAAGCCGCCGCTGCGAGAGGAAGTGATCCACTTCGTCAACAAGAAGATGCCGGGCAATCTGCCCAAGAAGACGGCGCGCGCGCTACTCGACATCGAAGACAACAAGGTCGTGCCGATCATTCGCGATCCGAAGGCCACCACGGTGGACTCGGAAGCAGTGTTCTACTTCCCGGGCTGCGGTTCGGAGCGTCTGTTCTCGCAGGTCGGTCTGGCCACGCAGGCCATGCTCTGGCACGTGGGCGTGCAGACGGTGCTGCCGCCGGGCTACCTGTGTTGCGGCTATCCGCAGCGCGGCTCGGGGCAGGGCGAGAAAGCCGAGAAGATCGTGACGGACAACCGCGTGCTGTTCCATCGCATGGCGAACACGCTGAACTACCTCGACATCAAGACCGTGGTGGTGTCGTGCGGGACTTGCTACGATCAGCTCGCCGGCTACGAGTTCGAGAAGATCTTCCCGGGCTGCCGCATCGTCGACATTCACGAATACCTGCTCGAGAAGGGCGTCAAGCTCGACGGCGTGGGCGGTACGCGCTACATGTATCACGATCCGTGCCACACGCCGATCAAGACGATGGACCCGGTCAAGCTCGTGAACCAGCTGATGGGCAGCGAGAACGACGGGTACAAGATCGAGAAGAACGATCGCTGCTGCGGCGAATCGGGCACGCTGGCGGTCACGCGGCCCGACATTTCGACGCAGATCCGCTTCCGCAAGGAGGAGGAGATGCGCAAGGGCGCCGCGAAGCTGCGCGCCGACGGCAAGGTCGATGACGTGAAGATTCTCACGAGCTGCCCGTCGTGCCTGCAAGGGCTGTCGCGCTATAACGAGGACGCCAATGTCACGGCCGACTACATCGTCGTGGAAATCGCCAGGCACGTGCTGGGCGACGAGTGGCTGGTGGACTACGTGAAGGACGCGAACAACGGCGGCATCGAACGCGTGCTGGTGTGATGCTCCTGCGCGGGACGCGGCCGAGGCCTGACCGACGGACCACGGAGGTGGCATGGAGGTAGTCTATACAGCACTGATCCTGCTGTTCGTGGTGGCGCTGACCGGCGTGCTGGTCAGCTTCGTCCGATTCCTGCCGGTGCCGCTGGTGCAGATCGCCGTGGGCGCCGCGCTCGCCTGGCCGGGCGCGGGGCTGCACATCGATCTCGACCCCGAGATCTTCTTCCTGCTGTTTATTCCCCCGCTGCTTTTCGCCGACGGCTGGCGCATGCCCAAGCGCGAGTTCTGGCACCTGCGCGTGCCGATCATCGCCATGGCGCTCGGTCTGGTGATCTTCACGGTGCTCGGCGTGGGGTACTTCATCCACTGGATGATTCCGTCGATACCGCTGGCCGTGGCGTTCGCGCTCGGCGGCGTGCTCTCGCCGACCGACGCGGTGGCCGTATCCGCGCTCACCGGGCGCCTGCGCATGCCCACGCGTCTCATGCACGTGCTCGAAGGCGAAGCGATGATGAACGACGCGTCGGGCCTCGTCGCGTTCAAGTTCGCCATCGTGGCGGCCACCACCGGCCTGTTCTCGATCGGCAACGCCACGTTTTCCTTCTTCGTCATCGCGCTCGGCGGCCTGCTCGCCGGCTGGGCGGTGACGTGGCTCTTCACGCAGTTTCACCGGCGGGTGCTCGACGTCTCCAACGAGGAACCGGCCACGGTCGTGTTGCTGCTCCTGCTCATGCCGTTTGCGGCCTATCTGCTGGCGGAGCATTTCGGCTTCTCGGGCATTCTCGCGGCCGTGGCGGCGGGCATGACCGTGAGCTCGACCGATCTGCTCAACAGCCGCACGGCCACGCGCATTCTCGGCAACGGCGTTTGGTCGATGCTCGAGTTCGTGTTCAACGGCGCGGTGTTCGTGCTGCTCGGGCTGCAATTGCCGGATATCGTGCGCGCGGCGCTGCGACCGAACCAGCATCTGTGGGGCATGCTGCTCAATCTCGGCGAGTTGATGGCTTATGTGGGGGCGATTTCGGCGGTGCTCATCGTGCTGCGCTTTTGCTGGGTATGGTCGGCGTGGCGGGTGATGTACTTCCTCGGGATGCGTCGCGGGGAAATCACGATGAAACCCGGCATGCGTTTTACCGGTGTGACGGCGCTCTCGGGCGTGCGTGGCGCCGTGACGCTGGCCGGCGCCCTGTCGGTGCCGCTCGCGCTGCCGGGCGGCGCCCCGTTCCCAGGGCGCGACCTGCTGATCTTCCTTGCCGCCGGGGTGATCCTGCTGTCGCTCATCGGGGGAAGCATCGGTTTGCCGATCCTGCTGCGCGGTGTGCGCTGGCCGGTCGAGGACCCCCGTAACCGGGAGATGGCCGAAGCGCGGCTGGCGGCGTCCGAGGCGGCGATTCGCGCCATCGAGTCGTTGCAGAAGGTGATCGCCAGGTCGGGCGACGAACTGGACACCGCCGTGTGCGCGGAAGCGGCCGCCCGGGTAATGGGGCGCTACCGGCGTGCGCTCAACGCGGCGAGCGCGACCGATGAGATGCGCGCGCGTGCCGTGCGCGACGTCGAAGTCGAGCGGCGTTTGCGTGCCGCCGCGCTGCAGGCCGAACGCGTGGAGCTGTCGCGCTTGCGCATCACGCATCGCATCAACGACGAGACGCTGCGCGAGATGCTCAGCGAGATCGATTTCGCCGAGCTGGCGCTCGGCCCGGTGGACCCGGTGACCGGCAAGCGCAAGAAGGGCGGCAAGCACTGAGGCGTGGTGCACGCCGATGAAGGGCTGCGCCGCGCAACCGGGTGTCGCGAAGGACGACGGCGTGTCACGTGGCGTCACGCAGCGTGACGACGCGCAACGAAGCGCAACGAAGCGCAACGAAGGGAGACCGAACATGGAATGTCCGTTTTGCGCCGGCGACGGCGGTGAAGTCGTGTGGCGCGATCCGGTGCTGCGCGTGGTGCTGGCCGACGAACCCGGCTACCCGGGGTTCGCCAGGGTGATCTGGCATGCGCATGTCGCCGAAATGAGCGATCTGCCCGAGGCGGCGCGCGAGCATGTGATGCGCGCCGTGTTTGCCGTGGAGACGGCTCAGCGCACCGTGATGTCGCCGCACAAGGTCAATGTGGCGAGCCTGGGCAACATGGTGCCGCACGTGCACTGGCACGTCATTCCCCGCTATCGCGACGACGTGCATTTCCCCGGCTCGGTCTGGAGCGCGCCGCAGCGCGCCCTGCCCGAGGCGGCGCTCGCGCCGCGCATCGCCGGGCTGCCGGCCTTGCGCGAGGCCATCGTGGCAGAATTGAAGCGCGTTGCCGCATGGCCGGCATGACCGCCGGCGCCTGAGCGGCTATACTGCCGACCGATTCTTCTGGAGCAAGATCATGGCTGGGCTGGAGAAAGACACGCCGATTCCCGTTTCCCTGACGCTGCATCGCACTTCGAAGGTGCTGGAACTCGGTTACGAGGACGGCAAGCATTACCGCCTGCCCTTCGAATTCCTGCGTGTGCTCTCGCCGTCGGCGGAAGTCCGCGGTCACGGTCCCGGGCAGGAGACGCTCCAGACCGGCAAGCGCGACGTCGAACTCACCGGCCTGGAGCCGATCGGAAATTATGCGGTGCGCCCCGTCTTTTCCGACGGGCACGACACCGGCATCTATTCGTGGGACTACCTCTACGAGCTGTGCGTGCGTCAGGATGCCCTGTGGCAGGAATACCTGGACAAGCTCGCGGCGGCGGGTGTCGAGCGCGACACCCCGATGCCGTCGCCCGCCGCCGGCGGCTGCCACCACCACTGAGGCCCCCGGCGGCACGCGCACTGCGAGTGTGCGCCCGCTTACATGATTAGGGAGATGTGCAATGGGCCAACAGACCCACTTCGGTTTTGAAACCGTCGACGAGAAGGACAAGGCCGGCAAGGTGGCCGAGGTGTTCCACTCGGTCGCGAACAAGTACGACATCATGAACGATCTGATGTCGGGCGGCCTGCATCGCGTCTGGAAGGCGTTCACGATTGGCCGAGCCGCCGTTCGGCCCGGCTTCAAGGTGCTCGACATTGCGGGCGGCACGGGCGACCTCTCGAAGGTGTTCGCCCGCGCGGCCGGGCCGACCGGGGAAGTCTGGCTCACCGACATTAACGAATCGATGCTGCGCGTGGGCCGCGATCGCCTGCTCGACGCCGGCATCGTCACGCCGTCGCTGCTCTGCGACGCCGAGAAGCTGCCGTTCCCGTCGAACTATTTCGACGTGGTGACCGTGGCGTTCGGTCTGCGCAATATGACCCACAAGGATGCCGCGCTCGCGGAGATGCGACGCGTGATCAAGCCGGGCGGCAAGGTCATGGTGCTGGAGTTCTCGAAAGTGTGGCAGCCGCTCGAGAAGGCCTACGACACGTACTCGTTCAAGGTGCTGCCGTGGCTCGGTTCGCGCATCGCGGGCGACGCCGACAGCTACCGCTATCTGGCCGAATCGATCCGCATGCACCCTGACCAGGAAACGCTCAAGACGCTCATGGAAGACGCAGGACTGGAGCGCGTGGAGTACCACAACATGACCGCCGGCGTGGTCGCACTGCACATCGGACGCAAGTTCTGACGCGCCCAGGATAAGCGCTCACTCGCGCCGAGCTTCGCCCAAGTCGCTGAAATCGCCGAAGCGCCCCGGTCTGCGGAAGATTGCCGCACCGGGGCGCTTCGCTAATTTGTGACTAATTCTGCTGTGTCAGCATCCCCTCGAGCGTCCCCTGGTTTCGGTGCGCGAAATTGCGCTGAACCATTCGGGTAGACGCCTGTCAGTAGACAGCAACCGATAACTCCACGGAGAGACCAGAACGATGTTCCAGTTCCTGAAAAACAAGCTGTTGTTGGGCGTAGTGGCCGGCGTCATCGCGGTCGGCATGACGATCGCCGACGCTGATGCCAAACGCGTTGGCGGCGGCCGGAGCATCGGCAAGCAATCCAGCACCGTCACGCAACGTCAGGCGACTCCGCAGCAACCGGCACAGACGACCCCGGGTGCCGCGCCGAACCAGGCCGCGCCGGCGGCCGCCGGTGCGGGTGCCGCGGGTGCCGCCGCAGCCGCCAAGCCGGCCAACCGCTGGCTGGGCCCCATCGCCGGTCTGGCCGCCGGCCTCGGCATTGCCGCGCTGCTCTCGCACTTCGGCCTGGGCGGCGCCTTCGCCAGCATGATGGCCAATGTGATCGTGATCGCGCTGATCGCGTTTGCCGTGATCTGGCTGATCCGCCGTCTGCGCGGCAACAAGTCGCAGCAGCAGACGCCGGCCTACGCCGGCGCGGGCGCCGATGCGTCGAACGCCTCGAACACTTCGCTGCGCCAGTCGTGGGACAGCCAGCAAGCGCCGCAGGCGGGTTCGTCTTCGACCCAACCGTCGCTGTCGGCCGTGCCGGCCGCCGGGGCCATCGGGGCCGCCGCCGCCGCCGAGCCGTTTGGCGTGCCGGCCGGTTTCGATACCGAGGGCTTCCTGCGCAGCGCGAAGGTGTACTTCAACCGTCTGCAAGCCGCCTGGGACAAGGGCGATCAGGCCGACATCAACGAGTTCACCACGCCGCAGATGTTCGCGGAAATCAAGATGGATCTCGAAGAGCGCGGCAAGGCGAACAACCGTACGGATGTGGTCCAGCTGGACGCCGAGCTTCTCGGCATCGAGCAGACGGCCACCGAGTACATGGCGAGCGTTCGCTTCTCCGGTCTGATCCGTGAAGCCGAGGGCGCCCCGGCCGAGCCGTTCAACGAGGTCTGGAACCTGACCAAGCCGGTGACCGGCAGCGGCGGCTGGGTGCTCGCCGGGATTCAGCAGCTCAGCTAAGCTCGCGACGATTTTGGCGTAACCTGCCTTACAATGAGAGCCCGCGCACCACGCGGGCTCTTTTGTTTTTGCCGTCCGAACGTTTCATGCCGGGCGGCGTCTTTCGGTACGGCCGGTGTTCAGCGCCGGCCGGCCGCCAAGCTCATGACCGTAGCCGCCAAAGCCTTTGCCGCCACCGTGAACCACCTGCTTGCCCGCGAACCGTGGGCTCGCGAGCGTTTGCGTCATCACGTCGGCGCGTCTGCCCGGCTGGCGATGTCCGCGATCGACCTGCGCCTGCGCGTGGGCGAGGACGGCTATCTCGCCGCCGCCGAACCGGATCACGCCTGCGACGTCAGCATCTCGGTGCCGCCTGCGGCGCTGGCCGATTTCGCGGGCGGTGGACAGGCCGCCGTCATGCGTCACGTCAAGATCGAGGGCGACGCCGAGTTCGCCAACACCGTGTCCTATCTCGCACAACATCTGCGCTGGGAAGTCGCCGAAGACCTGAGCAAGGTGATTGGCGACGCCGCCGCGCACCGCGTGACAGAGACGGGCAAGGCGGCCGTGGCCGGGGCACGGCGTACCGGGGGCACGCTCGCACGCTCGCTCGCCGACTTTCTCGTGGAAGAGCGTCCGATGCTGGTGGCGCGACCGCGTCTGGACGCCATGCGCGCCGAGATCGGCATGCTGCGCGACGATCTCGCCCGGCTCGAGAAGCGCATCGAGAAGATCGAGCGCCTCAAGGGCGCGCGCGGGACCGCCGCGCCGTCGGCTTCGCGCACCAACGGAGGTCGCTGACCGATGCGTCTTCTGCGTCTGATCAAGATTTTCATCGTTTGCTATCGATATGGGCTCGATGAGCTCGTGCTCTCGAGCATTCCGCATCCGGTCACGCGCGCGCTGCTGCGCGTGGCGACGTTGGGCCGCTCAGGGCTCAAGGCGCCGCGCGGCGAGCGCTTGCGACTTGCCCTCGAATCGCTCGGCCCGATCTTCGTGAAGTTCGGCCAGGTGCTGTCGACGCGACGTGACCTGATGCCGCCCGACATTGCGCAGGAACTGGCGCGCCTGCAGGATCAGGTGCCGCCGTTCGATCCGGACGTGGCGCGCGCAAGCATCGAGAAGTCCCTGGGCCGCCCGCTCGAGGAAGTGTTCGTGGAGTTCGAGCGCACGCCGGTGGCGAGTGCATCGATCGCCCAGGTGCACTTCGCGCGCGTTCGCGAGGGCGAGCACGCCGGGAAGGAGGTTGCGGTCAAGGTGCTGCGTCCGAACATGCTCGGCGTGATCGACAGCGATCTGGCGCTCATGCGCGATCTCGCCGGCTGGGTGGAGCGACTGTGGCCCGACGGCAAGCGCCTCAAGCCGCGCGAGGTGGTCGCGGAGTTCGACAAGTACCTGCACGACGAACTCGACCTGATGCGCGAAGCCGCCAACGCCGCGCAGTTGCGCCGCAACTTCATCGACTCGGGCATGTTGATGGTGCCCGAGATCTACTGGGAGTTCAGTTCGAGCTCGGTGCTCGTGATGGAGCGCATGCGCGGCGTGCCCATCAGCCAGATCGAGGTGCTGCGTGATGCCGGCGTCGATCTGAAGAAGCTCGCGCGCGAGGGCGTGGAGATCTTCTTCACGCAGTTCCTGCGCGACGGCTTCTTCCACGCCGACATGCACCCGGGCAATATTCTCGTGAGCCTCGAGCCATCGACGCTGGGGCGCTACATCGCGCTCGATTGCGGCATCGTGGGCGCCTTGTCCGAATTCGACAAGAATTATCTCGCGCAGAACTTCCTGGCGTTCTTCCGACGCGACTATCACCGGGTGGCGTCGCTGCACCTGGAGTCCGGCTGGGTGCCGCCGGATACCCGCGTGGAGGAGCTCGAAGGCGCGATCCGTGCCGTTTGCGAGCCATATTTCGACCGCCCGCTCAAGGAAATCTCGCTCGGCCTGGTGCTCATGCGACTGTTCCAGACGTCGCGCCGCTTCAACGTGGAGATTCAGCCGCAACTCGTGCTGCTTCAGAAGACACTGCTCAATATCGAGGGGCTCGGGCGTCAGCTCGACCCGGATCTGGATCTCTGGAAGACGGCCAAACCGTTCCTCGAGCGCTGGATGGCCGAGCAGATCGGCCCGCGCGGCTGGCTCGAGCGCCTGAAGGCGGAAGCGCCCCAGTGGAGCAAGACGATGCCGCAGTTGCCGCGTTTGATCCATCAGGCGCTTGCGGCGCATGCCCGCCCACAGGACGACACGCTGCTGCTCGCCCTGTTACAGGAGCAACGTCGCACGAATCGCTTGCTGACGGGCGCCTTCTGCCTGGTCGGCGGCATCTCCATCGGAATACTGGCGGCATTCATCTGGCTCTACAGCTGAGCCGCCAGCCAAGGAGTCGAACATGTCCGTCTTCCCGTCGTGGTCCCCCAAGGTCTGGCCGCTGCACGCACCGCGCGATGGCGACGGCCCGGAGAGGGCCGGCAAGGGCGGGGCGGATCGCGCGGGGGCCGCGACTGGCAAGGGCGAAACGCGTGCGCGGGACAGTGGCGCGCCGGCAGCACCCGCCTTCGCCCATCGCGATCCATCGAGTGCCGCGTTCTGGGACGAGCGGTTCGCCAACGCGTTCATGCCGTGGGATGCCGCCGGCGTGCCTCGTGGACTGCGGGAGTTCGCGGCGCAGGCAGTGGCGCCGTGCGCCACGCTGATTCCCGGGTGCGGTGCGGCTTACGAGCCCGCCTGGCTCGACGCACAGGGCTGGCCGGTGCGTGCCATCGACTTCTCGCCGGTTGCCGTCGAGTCGGCCAGGGCGCAACTCGGCCCGCGGGCCGCGCTCGTCGAGCAAGCCGACTTTTTCACCTATACGCCCCCATTCGCGCCCGACGTGATCTACGAACGGGCGTTTCTCTGCGCATTGCCGCGCCGCCTCTGGCCGGACTACGCCCACCGGATGGCGCAGTTGCTGGCGCCGGGGGCGTGTCTGGTCGGATACTTCTTTCTGCGCGAGACGCCGAAAGGCCCGCCGTTCGGCATCGCGCCCGAAGCCCTCGATGCACTGCTGGGTCGGGATTTCGTCTGCGAAGCGAAGCGGCTCGTGGACGACTCCGTACCGGTCTTCGCCGGCGCCGAATACTGGATGGTCTGGCGCCGCCGCTGACGCCGCCACGCCAGCGCACCGCGAATGACGCATGGCGGTGCGCGAGAGCGGGGAGGAGAGCGGGGACGAGAGCGGAGAGGAGGGCATGGCCGCTGTTGGGCGTCATCTGCGCCCAACGCCATCTTAGCCACTAGGTATTTCCCGATATTTGCCACGATGACCCGCGGGAATTGTGATTTTTTCCCCGCGCGTCTTCACCGCCGCTATAATCGGCCGAAAATTTTTCGCCAGGTGGCAAAACGGGCGCCCCCGAGTGCTGAATCGCATCAGCCCCGTCATGCACCGACCTGATTTTCTGTTGCCCGGAAGGCTGCGGCCCATGGCAAGGTATCGTTAGCGCGCGGGCGGCCACATGCGGCCGGATCATGCCCCGGCGCGGCGCTGTCTGCCGGGAGCTGTCGCCCTGGGGCTTGGCTGGGGCCGCGTTATGCTGATTTGGTTTGTCATTCTGTACTGGGTCATCTCGGTGGCCATCGGGCTGCTGGCCGCCCTCAAGGTCCGCAACACCAAGGATTTCACCGTCGCCGGCCGTCGCCTGCCTTATGGCATGGTCATCGCCGTGGTGTTCGCCACCTGGTTCGGCTCGGAAGCGGTGCTCGGCATTCCGGCCACGTTCCTCGGCGAGGGATTGCGCGGCGTGGTCTCGGACCCGTTCGGCTCGTCGATGTGCCTGGTGCTCGTGGGCATGTTCTTCGCCCGAAAGCTGTATCGCATGAACCTCATGACGATCGGCGACTTCTACAAGCTCAAATACAACCGCACGGTCGAGGTGGTGACGAGCATCGCCATCGTGATCTCGTACCTCGGCTGGGTCGGTGCGCAGATCAAGGCGCTCGGCCTGGTGTTCCATACGGTATCGGGCGGTGCCATGTCGGAACCCACCGGCATGATCATCGGCGCCATCTCGGTGCTGGCCTACACGCTGCTGGGCGGCATGATCTCGGTGGCCGTGACCGACTTCATCCAGATGATCATCATCGTCGTGGGGCTGATCTACATCGCGGTCGTCGTTTCGGGCATGGTGCCGGGCGGCGCGAGCGCCGTGATCGCCCACGCCTCGGAAGCGGGCAAGTTCGTGTTCCTGCCGGAGATGAACCCCGCCGACGTGCTCGCGTTCATCGCGGCGGGCATCACCATGATGTTCGGCTCGATACCGCAGCAGGACGTATTCCAGCGCGTGATGTCGTCGAAGTCCGAAAACGTCGCGGTAGCCGGTTCGGTGACCGGCGGCGTGCTGTACTTCTTCTTCACGTTCATCCCCATTTTCCTGGCCTACTCCGCGCTGCTGATCGCGCCGTCGATGGTGCAGAAGTACATCGGCACCGATCCGCAGCAGATCCTGCCGCAGTTGGTACTCACCAGCGTGCCGATCGTGGCGCAGGTGATGTTCTTCGGTGCGCTGCTGTCGGCCATCAAGAGTTGCGCGTCCGCCACGCTGCTCGCCCCGTCGGTGACGTTCGCGGAGAACATCGTGCGCCCGATGCTCAAGGGCCGGATCGACGACAAGCACCTGCTGCGCCTGATGCGTATCGTCGTGCTTTGCTTCACGGCGCTCGTGCTGGTGTACGCGCTCAATTCGACCGCGTCGATCTTCCAGATGGTGGAAAGCGCCTACAAGGTCACGCTCGTGTGCTGCTTCGTGCCGCTGGCCTTCGGTGTCTACTGGAAGCGTTCGAGCTCGCTGGGCGGCACGTTGTCCGTGTTCGGCGGGCTGATCGTGTGGCTCGCCTGTGAAGCGTTTGCCCCGGACGCGATGGTGCCGCCGCAACTGGCCGGCCTGATCGCCTCGATTGCAGGCATGGTCGTCGGTTCGTTGCTGCAACCGGCCTCGGCGCGTCGGCAGCCGCCGGAACAGCAGATCTCGACGATCTGACCGATCGGACGCCCGCGGGGCCGCGGCATCGCCCGCAGGCCCCACGACTTCCCGGGACGGCCGGGCTCGTGCCACCGGGCGGGACGGTCGCACGCGAGGCGGAGCGCGCCGCCTCTTGATCTTGGCCCGGTGCGGCCCCATATATCTGCGGACTCATCCCGAAAGCCTTGTGAAGCGGTTATAATTCAAGGCTTTGCGCGCCTTTTTCCGTCAGAAAGAATCATGCCAATCTATGCCTATCGTTGCGAAACATGCGGTTTCGCCAAGGATGTGCTGCAAAAAATGAGCGATGCACCGCTCACCCAGTGCCCGGAATGCGGCAAGGACTCGTTTCGCAAGCAGGTGACGGCGGCCGGGTTCCAGCTCAAGGGCTCGGGATGGTATGTGACCGATTTCCGTGGCGGATCGGGCGGCGCCAGCGCCCCGGCTTCGGGTGCGCCGTCGTCGGCTTCATCCGCTTCGTCGTCCCCGGCGGCCGCGTCGGGCGAGAGCGGTGCGTCGTCGTCTTCGGGCGGCGAATCGTCGAGCGCCCCGGCTGCCTGCGGTGGCGGCTGCGCCTGCCACTGATTCGAACCCGCCGCTGACACCCCCCGGCCCACATTCACGAGTCCTGCCATGAGCGTCAAAAAACCCGCGTTGAAGACGATTTTCCTGACCGGCCTGCTCGTGCTGGTGCCGCTGGCCATCACCCTTTGGGTGCTCGGGCTGATCATCGGCACGATGGACCAGACCCTGCTGTTGCTGCCGGACGAGTGGCAGCCCTCGCGCCTCATCGGCATGCGGGTGCCGGGCTTCGGGGTGGTGGTCACGCTGGCATTCGTGTTCGTCGTCGGCCTTCTGGCGCATAATTTCATTGGCCAGAAGCTGGTCGGCTGGTGGGAAGCCATTCTGACGCGCATTCCCGTGGTCGGACCGCTGTACGGCAGCGTCAAGCAGGTGTCCGATACATTGCTCTCGAGCAACGGCAATGCGTTTCGCAAGGCGTTGCTCGTGCGGTATCCGCACGCGGATTCCTGGACCATCGCCTTCCTGACCGGCGCGCCGGGCGGCGATGTCGTCAATCACTTGCAGGGCGAGTACGTGAGCGTCTATGTCCCGACGACGCCGAACCCGACGTCGGGCTTCTTCCTGATGATGCGGGCGAGCGACGTGATCGAGCTCGACATGACGGTCGACGCCGCCCTCAAGTACATCGTATCGATGGGCGTGGTGGCGCCCGCCCACAACCCGCGCCAGCAACGTCCCGGTCCGCTCCTGTGAGCCACCGGGATCCGTCGGCGTCATATTTTTGAAAATCGGAACAGCAAAATGTCCATGCGTACCTCCTACTGCGGTCTGGTGACCGAGCAACAACTGGGCCAAACGGTCAAGCTTTGTGGCTGGGTCAATCGCCGCCGTGATCACGGCGGGGTCATCTTCATCGACCTGCGCGATCGCGAAGGTCTGGTGCAGGTCGTGTGCGATCCGGACCGCGCGGAGATGTTCAAGGCCGCCGAAGGCCTGCGCAACGAGTTCTGCGTGCAGATCACGGGCCTGGTGCGCAGCCGTCCGGCCGGCACCGAGAACGCCAACCTCACGAGCGGCAAGATCGAAGTGCTGTGCCATGAACTGCAGGTGCTCAACGCCTCGGTCACGCCCCCGTTCCAGCTCGACGACGAAAACCTCTCGGAAACCACGCGCCTCACGCATCGCGTGCTGGACCTTCGCCGTCCGCAAATGCAGTACAACCTGCGCCTGCGCTACAAGGTGGCGATGGAAGTGCGCAAGTATCTCGACGCGCAGGGTTTCATCGACATCGAAACGCCGATGCTCACCAAGAGCACCCCGGAAGGCGCCCGCGACTATCTGGTGCCCTCGCGCGTGAACGCCGGCCAGTTCTTTGCACTGCCGCAGTCGCCGCAGCTCTTCAAGCAGTTGCTGATGGTGGCCGGCTTCGACCGCTACTACCAGATCACCAAGTGCTTCCGCGACGAGGACCTGCGCGCCGACCGTCAGCCGGAGTTCACCCAGATCGACTGCGAGACCTCGTTCCTCTCGGAGCAGGAAATCCGCGATCTGTTCGAGAACATGATCCGTCACGTGTTCAAGGAAGCGATCGGCGTCGAGCTCGACGCCAAGGTTCCCGTCATGGAGTACTCGGAAGCGATGCGGCGCTTCGGTTCGGACAAGCCGGACCTGCGCGTGAAGCTTGAATTCACCGAGCTGACCGACGTGATGGGCGACGTCGACTTCAAGGTGTTCTCGGTGCCGGCCACGACCGAGGGCGGCCGCGTGGTCGCCTTGCGCGTGCCGGGCGGTGCCGAGATCTCGCGCAGCGAAATCGACGCGTACACGGAATTCGTGAAGATCTATGGCGCGAAGGGCCTGGCCTGGATCAAGGTCAACGAAGTGGCCAAGGGCCGCGACGGTCTGCAAAGCCCGATCGTGAAGAACCTGCACGACGCCGCCATTGCCTCGATTCTCGAGCGCACCGGTGCACAGGACGGCGACATCATCTTCTTCGGCGCGGACAAGGCAAAGGTCGTCAACGACGGCATCGGCGCACTGCGTCTTAAGATCGGCCACTCGGAGTTCGGCAAGAGCCACGGTCTGTTCGAAGCCGGCTGGCGCCCGCTGTGGGTCGTCGACTTCCCGATGTTCGAGTACGACGAGGACGACGCCCGCTGGGTCGCCTGCCACCACCCGTTCACGAGTCCGAAGGACGAGCACATCGACTACCTCGAGACCGACCCGGGCAAGTGCCTGGCGAAGGCCTACGACATGGTGCTCAACGGCTGGGAAATCGGCGGCGGTTCGGTCCGTATCTTCCAGGAAGACGTGCAAAGCAAGGTGTTCCGTGCGCTCAAGCTCGGTGAGGAAGAAGCCCGTGCGAAGTTCGGCTTCCTGCTCGACGCGCTCCAGTACGGCGCGCCCCCGCACGGCGGTATCGCGTTCGGCCTGGACCGCATCATCACGATGATGGCCGGCGCTGATTCGATCCGCGACGTGATCGCCTTCCCGAAGACGCAACGCGCGCAGGATCTGCTCACGCAAGCACCGTCGCCGGTCGACGAGCGTCAACTGCGCGAACTGCACATCCGTCTGCGCCAGCCGGAAGCGCCGAAGGCCTGACGCCTCCACCGGGGCCGTCCACCGGCCCCGTGCAATGTTTCGAGCCCCCTCTGCTGTCAAGGCGAGGGGGTTTTGCTTTTTTGCCTGGTGCCGATGCGGGCATCGAGACGCATCGGGCGGGGTGCGCCCGCAAGTGCCCGGACGGTCGGACGGTTCCCCGGTCGCGGCCAACCGATGAGCGCTTTGTCCGTATCGCAATGTCGCGCGTGCCCTATACAATGCATCATCGGCGCCGGCCGTCGGCGCTGCCATCGACAACCGAAGCCTGCATGAAGCCCTTCAAGATTCCCGAATCGGTCCTCGTCGTGATCTACACGCCGGCGCTCGACGTCCTGCTCATCGAGCGCGCCGACGCCGAGAATTTCTGGCAGTCGGTCACCGGCAGCAAGGACCGGCTCGACGAACCGCTTTTCGAGACGGCCGCGCGCGAAGTCTTCGAGGAGACAGGCATTCGCGTGGCGAACGGTACAGCGGTTCCCGAAGACGCGCTGATCGATTGGCAGCACGAGATCCAGTACAACATCTATCCGCGATGGGCCCATCGGTACGCCCCTGGCGTCACGCGCAATACGGAGCACTGGTTTGGCCTGTGCGTGCCCGAGAACACGCCCGTGACGCTTGCGCCGCGTGAGCATGTGGCCTATGCGTGGCTGCCGTGGGAGGAGGCCGCCGCGCGGTGTTTCTCGCCATCGAACGGCGACGCCATCCGGCAATTGCCGCAGCGCGTGCGCTAGCCTCACACGCTGCGTCGCGCCAATGAGCAAGTATCTGCCGTTCTCCCGCGATAACGATCTGACGCTGCTCTATCTCGGTCAGAACTACTTCACCGCACTGGTCGACGCGATCGACAAGGCCACGCGCGATGTCGCGCTCGAGACCTACATCTTCGAGGCAGACGAGGCGGGACAAAACGTTTCGGCGGCGTTGCAACGCGCGGCGCAGCGTGGCGTGAATGTGCGCGTAATTACCGATGGCGTGGGCACGAGCCGACGTCTGCCTTGCTTCGCCGAGTGGCGCGAAGCCGGCGTACAGCACCGCATCTACAACCCCAGCCTGTTCGGCAAGTTCGGCTTTTCGCGCACGCATCGCAAGCTAGCCGTCGTCGATCATGAGGTGGCGTTCGTCGGCGGCATCAACATCATCGACGACTACAACGGCGGTGGTGGTCTTCGCATGGAGCATCCGCGCTGGGACTTTGCCGTGCAATGCCGCGGCCCCCTCGTGGCCGAGGTCGGCATTGCGTTTCACATCCAGTGGATGCGCCTCGCGCCAGGGTATCTCGGCACGCCGTTCCGGCATCGGCGCCGGGGGCAGCGAGGGCGCCTTCACGCCCCCTACGCGGGACAGGCGGCTTTCGTCGCGCGCGACAACCTGCACAATCGCCGCGCGGTCGAGAGGGCCTATCTGCGCGCCCTGGGGCGCGCCCGTCACGAGGTCTGGCTGGCGAACCCGTATTTCGTGCCGGGACGGCGACTGCGCCGCGCGCTCTCGAAAGCGGCAGCGCGCGGCGTGGCCGTGCATTTGCTCATCGGCCGCAAGGAGTTCCGCCTGCTCGACGCCGCCGTGCCATGGCTTTACGCGAAGCTGCTCGACGCCGGTGTGCACATCGGCGAGTACGACCTGCGCCAACTGCACGGCAAGGTAGCGGTCGTCGACGATGTCTGGGCGACGGTCGGCTCCTCGAATCTCGACGCGCTTTCCCTGTTCGTGAACCACGAAGCCAATGTCGTCGTGCTGGACGACCCGCTGGTGATCCAGCTGCGCGACCATATCCGGCGCGCGTTCGGCGATGCTCGCCGCATCGATCCCGATCGCTACGGCGGACGCTCGCGCTGGCGGCGCCTGCGCCAATGGGCCGCCTACCGGCTCTATCGCCTCGTGATGAAGCTGCTGACACGCGGCAAGTACGACTGATTCCACACCGCCGCCCGCGCTCGCGGGGCCGGGTGCCTCATCGCCGGATGCCTCGCCCGGCAACGATACCGATTAGGTATTCCGATCTAATAAATTCCTTGTTCGCCCATGGTCGTCCCTCAATAATAGGACGGCCGTTCGATTTTTTGGTTAGCATCGGAGAACGGATAACCAAAGCGATGCCATACACATGCGAAAGGGTGAACAGACACGTGCCGCCATCCTGAATGCCGCGCTGGAACTGGCGGGGCGGGATGGACTCGAGGGGCTGACGATCGGCTTGCTGGCCGATCGGATGCAAATGAGCAAGAGCGGCGTTTTCGCGCATTTCGGTTCGCGCGAGGACCTGCAGATCGAGGTGCTGATGGAATACCACAGGCGCTTCGAGGCCGAGGTGTTCGCACCGAGCATGGAAGCGCCGCGCGGTCTTCCGCGACTCAGGGCGCTGGTGGACCGCTGGATGGACAAGCGTATTCGCGAAGTCACGACGGGCTGCATCTACATCAGTGGCGCCGTCGAGTACGACGACCGTGCGGCCAGTCCGGTGCGCGAAGCCTTGGTGAAGAGCGTGCGGCTGTGGCGTGCCGCCTTGCTGCGCGCGATCACGCAAGCGAAGGAGGAGGGGCATCTGCGTGCGGACACCGATCCGCGACTGATGCTCTTCGAAATGTACAGCCTGACACTCGGCCTGCATCACGACGCGCGCTTCCTCCGGGAACCCGGCGCCGTCGAGATGACCCGGGTGGCACTGGAAAAACTGATTTCGTCTTATCAGCGCGGGTAAGGCGCGAGCCGTCCGCGATTCGAGTCGATTTGTTCGGAGGAGTAGGTCATGGGACAGTACAACGCGCCGCTGCGCGACATGCAATTCGTTCTGCACGAACTGCTGGGCGTGGAAAACGAATTGAAGGCAATGCCCAAGCATGCGGACATCGATGCCGACACCATCAACCAGGTGCTCGAGGAGGCCGGCAAGTTCTGTAGCGAAGTGGTCTTCCCCCTGAATCAGGTGGGCGATCGCGAAGGGTGCAAGTACGAAGGCGACGGCGTGGTCACCACGCCGACCGGCTTCAAGCAGGCCTACCAACAATACGTCGAGGCCGGCTGGCCCGCGCTGGCGTGCGATCCCGAATTCGGCGGCCAGGGGCTGCCGCAGGTCGTGAACAACGCCCTGTACGAAATGCTCAACTCCGCCAACCAGGCCTGGACGATGTATCCGGGGCTGTCGCATGGCGCCTACGAATGCCTGCATGCGCACGGCACTCCCGAACAGCAGGCCACCTATCTGCCGAAGATCGTGTCGGGCGAGTGGACCGGCACGATGTGCCTGACCGAGCCGCACTGCGGCACCGACCTGGGCATGCTGCGCACGAAGGCCGAGCCCAACGGCGACGGTTCGTACGCGATCTCGGGCACCAAGATCTTCATCTCGGCGGGCGAGCACGACATGGCCGCCAATATCGTCCACCTCGTGCTGGCGCGCCTGCCGGATGCGCCCCCGGGCACCAAGGGCATTTCGCTGTTCGTCGTGCCGAAGTTCATCCCTGACGCCCACGGCGCTCCGGGCGAGCGCAACGGCATCAAGTGCGGATCCATCGAACACAAGATGGGCATTCACGGCAACGCGACCTGCGTGATGAACCTCGACGGCGCCAGGGGCTGGCTCGTGGGCGAACCGAACAAGGGCCTGAACGCCATGTTCGTGATGATGAACGCCGCGCGTCAGGGCGTGGGCATGCAAGGCCTCGGTCTGACCGAAGTTGCCTACCAGAACTCGCTGGTGTATGCGAAAGAGCGTATCCAGATGCGCTCGCTCACCGGTCCGAAGGCGCCGGACAAGCCGGCCGACCCGATCATCGTGCATCCGGACGTGCGTCGCATGCTGCTCACGCAGAAGGCCTACGTCGAGGGCGGTCGCGCCTTCTCGTACTGGACTGCACTTCACATCGACAAGGAACTCTCGCACGGCGACGAAGCGGAGCGCAAGGAAGCCGCCGACCTGGTCGCATTGCTCACGCCGATCATCAAGGCATTCCTCACGGACAACGCCTTCGAGTGCACGAACCACGCTCTGCAGATCTACGGCGGGCATGGCTTCATTTCCGAGTGGGGCATGGAGCAGTACGTGCGCGACGCGCGTATCAACATGATCTATGAGGGCACCAATTCGATTCAGGCCCTGGACCTGCTCGGTCGCAAGGTTCTCGGCGACATGGGCGCCAAGCTCAAGAAGTTCGGCAAGCTCGTGCAGGATTTCGTCGAAGCCGAAGGCACGAAGGAAGAGATGCAGGAGTTCGTCAATCCGCTCGCGGATATCGGCGACAAGGTGCAGAAGCTGACGATGGAAATCGGCATGAAGGCGATGGCGAATCCGGATGAAGTCGGCGCCGCGTCGGTGCCGTACCAGCGCGTGGTCGGTCACCTCGTGTTTGCGTACTTCTGGGCCCGCATGGCGCGCATTGCGCTGGACAAGCAAGGCAGCGGCGACAAGTTCTACGCATCGAAGCTCGCCACCGCGCGTTTCTACTTCGCCAAGCTGCTGCCCGAGACCGCGTCGCAAATTCGCATGGCCCGTGCCGGCGCGAAGACGCTGATGGACATCGACGTCGACCTGTTCTGAGAGCGGAGGAGATCACCGTGAGTCAAACCAACAAACCCCTGGTCGTGCGCAAGGTCGCCGTGCTCGGCGCCGGCGTGATGGGCGCGCAGATTGCCGCGCACCTCGTCAACGCGAAAGTGCCTGTCGTGCTGTTCGACCTGCCAGCCAAGGAAGGCCCGAAGAACGGCATCGTCACGCGTGCCATCGACGGCCTGAAGAAGCTGAGCCCGGCGCCATTCGCCGACAAGGCGGACGCGCAGTACATCGAAGTCGCCAACTATGAGGACGATCTCGAGAAGCTGGCGAGCTGCGACGTGGTGATCGAGGCGATCGCCGAGCGCATGGACTGGAAGCACGATCTGTACAAGAAGGTCGCGCCGCACCTGGCAAAGCACGCCATTTTCGCGTCGAACACGTCGGGCCTGTCGATCACCGAACTCTCGGAAGGCTTCGACGCCGATCTGAAGGCGCGCTTCTGCGGCGTGCACTTCTTCAATCCGCCGCGCTACATGCATCTGGTCGAGCTGATCCCGACCGCCACGACCGAACCCGCGATCCTCGACCAGCTCGAAACGTTCCTCACGTCCACGCTCGGCAAGGGGGTGGTGCGCGCGAAGGACACACCGAACTTCATCGCTAACCGCGTGGGCGTGTTTTCGATTCTCGCGGTGTTCGCCGAAGCGCAGAAGTACGGCATTGCCTTCGACGTCGTCGACGACCTCACGGGCAGCAAGCTCGGCCGCGCCAAGTCCGCCACGTTCCGTACGGCCGACGTGGTCGGTCTGGACACCATGGCGCACGTCATCAAGACGATGCAGGACGGCCTCAAGGACGATCCGTTCGCGCCGGTGTACGCCACGCCGCCGGTGCTCAAGGCGCTGGTGGAGAAGGGCGCGCTCGGCCAGAAGTCCGGCGCCGGCTTCTACCGGAAGGAAGGCAAGGCCATCAAGGTGCTCGATCCGCAATCGGGCGAATATGTGGAGTCCGGCAAGAAGGCCGACGAGATGGTCGTGCGCATCCTGAAGAAGGCGCCTGCCGAACGCTTGCGCCTGTTGCGCGAATCGTCCCATCCCCAGGCGCAATTCCTGTGGGCGGTGTTCCGCGACGTGTTCCACTACATCGGCGTGTATCTCGAGCAGATCGCCGACAACGCTCGCGACGTGGACTTCGCGATTCGCTGGGGCTTCGGCTGGACCACCGGTCCGTTCGAGGACTGGCAGGCCGCCGGGTGGCAGGACATCGCGCAGTGGGTGCAGGAAGATATCGACGCGGGCAAGGCCCTGTCGAGCGCGCCGCTGCCCAAGTGGGTCACGAGCGGCAAGGTGGCCGAGGCCGGTGGTGTCCATACGGCGGACGGTTCGTACAACCCGGCCAAGGACGCCTTCGTGCCGCGCAGCACGCTGCCGGTGTATGAGCGCCAGGTATTCCCGGCCTCGCTCGTGGGCGACGCCAGCGCCGATCCGCGCAAGTTCGGCAGGACCATCGAGGAGAACGACGCGGTGCGCCTGTGGGTCGACGAGACGCCGGGCCAGGACGATGTGCTCATCGTCTCGTTCAAGACCAAGATGAATACCATCGGGCCGGCTGTCATCGACGGTCTGACACGCGCAATCGATCTCGCCGAGCAGCAGTATCGCGGTGTCGTCGTGTGGCAGCCCACGTCGCTCAAGCTCGGCGCGCCGGGCGGTCCGTTCTCCGCCGGCGCCGATCTGGAGGCCGCCATGCCGGCGTTCATGATGGGCGGCGCGAAGGGCATCGAGCCTTTCATCAAGAAATTCCAGGACGGCATGATGCGCGTGAAGTATGCGCAGGTGCCGGTCGTCTCGGCCGTCTCGGGCATTGCGCTGGGTGGCGGCTGCGAACTGCTGCTCCACAGCGCCCGGCGCGTGGCGGCGCTCGAGAGCTACATCGGGCTGGTCGAAGTCGGCGTGGGTCTCGTGCCCGGCGGCGGCGGTCTGAAGGAAGCGGCGATTCGCGCGGCCGAGGCCGCCACTGCCGCGGGCAGCCTGCAGTACCTGCAGTTCGTGACCAAGTCGTTCACCAACGCGGCCATGGCGAAAGTCTCGGCCTCGGCGCTCGACGCGCGCGACATGGGCTACCTGAAGCCGTCGGACACGATCGTCTACAACGTGCACGAACTGCTCTCGGTTGCCCGCAACGAAGCGCGTGCGCTCGCGATCTCCGGCTACCGCCCGCCGCTCAAGCCGGCGGGCATTCCGGTTGCCGGCCGCTCGGGCATCTCGACGATCAAGGCCTCGCTCGTGAACATGCGCGACGGCAACTTCATCTCGGCGCACGACTTCCTGATTGCCTCACGCATTGCCGAGGCCGTGTGCGGCGGCGACGTGGAAGCCGGCAGCCTCGTGAACGAAGAATGGCTGCTCGCACTCGAGCGTCGCGCCTTCATCGAACTGCTGGGCACGTCGAAGACCCAGGAACGCATCATGGGCATGCTGCAAACCGGCAAGCCGGTGCGCAACTAAGCCGATCGGAGACTGACATGAGCAAACAACTGCAAGACGCCTATATCGTTGCCGCCACGCGCGCGCCGATCGGCAAGGCGCCCAAGGGCAGCTACAAAAATACCCGTCCGGACGACCTGCTCGCGACCATCCTCAAGAGCACGCTCGCCCAGGTGCCGGATCTCGATCCGAAGGTGATCGAGGACGCCATCATCGGCTGCGCGATTCCCGAAGCCCAGCAGGGGCTGAACGTGGCGCGTATCGGTGCGCTGCTCTCCGGGCTGCCGAACACGGTGGGCGGTGTGACCGTCAACCGCTTCTGCGCCTCGGGCCTGACGGCGCTGGCCATGGCCGCCGACCGTATTCGCGTGGGCGAGGCCGACGCCATGATCGCCGGGGGCATCGAGAGCATGAGCATGGTGCCGATGATGGGCAATACGCCGTCGCTCTCGCCGTCGATTTTCGAGCGCGACGAGAATGTGGGCATCGCCTACGGTATGGGGCTCACGGCGGAGAAGGTCGCGCAGCAGTGGGGCGTGACGCGCGAGGCGCAGGACGCCTTCGCGCTGGCGTCGCACCAGAAGGCCATCCAGGCCCAGCAGGCCGGCGAATTTACCCAGGAAATCACGCCGATCGAGATCGTCGAGCGCTTCCCGAACCTGGCGACGGGCGAAGTGGCGGTCAAGACGCGCACGCTCTCGCTTGACGAGGGCCCGCGCCCGGACACGTCGCTCGAAGGCCTCGCCAAGCTTCGCCCGGTGTTCGCCAACAAGGGCTCGGTCACGGCCGGCAACAGCTCGCAGACGTCGGACGGCGCAGGTGCGCTGCTTGTCGTGAGCGAGAAGATGCTCAAGCAGTTCAACCTCACGCCGCTCGCGCGCTTCGTCTCGTTCGCCGTTCGCGGCGTGCCGCCCGAAATCATGGGCATCGGCCCGAAGGAAGCGATTCCCGCGGCGCTGCGTGCCGCCGGCCTGTCTCAGCAGGACATGGACTGGATCGAACTCAACGAAGCGTTTGCCGCGCAGGCACTGGCTGTCATCAAGGATCTGGATCTGGATACGAGCAAGGTCAATCCGATGGGCGGCGCCATCGCGCTGGGGCACCCGCTGGGCGCCACCGGCGCGATTCGCGCCGCGACCGTGGTGCATGCGCTGCGTCGTCACAACCTGAAGTACGGCATGGTGACGATGTGCGTGGGCACGGGCATGGGCGCCGCGGGGATTCTCGAGCGCATGTAATCGGGTGGGCCGCCGCTCGCGCGGGGGCGAGTCCGTCGCCGGCGATCGGCAGGTCGCCGACAGGGCCCCTCGCCGGATCGACGTCGGCTCGCGGCGCCGGGGTGCGGGTTCGCGGGCGCGCGGCCGCACCCCGGCGTTTTTGACGACGGCGGGGCAGCGGATGACGTCCCGGCGCTTCGGCCCGGCGGCCTGCAACCCAAGGAGACAGACGAGATGGAAGACGTATTGGTGCAGCGTCAGGGCGCCGTGCAGGTGCTGAGCTTCAATCGCGCTCACAAGAAGAACGCGATCACGGCCGCGATGTACGCCCAACTGGCCGAGGGCATCCTGGCGGCGGAAGCCGATCCGACATTGCGCGTGATCCTCATCCAGGGGCACCCCGAGGCCTTCTCGGCGGGCAATGATCTCGAGGACTTCCTGAAGCATCCCCCGACGGACGGCGAGGCCCCTGTCTTCCGGTTCCTTTACGCCATCAGCGAGGCAACCAAGCCGATCGTCGCCGCCGTGTCCGGCAATGCCGTGGGCGTGGGCACGACGATGCTCCTGCACTGCGACGTGGTCTACGCGGCCGAGACAGCGCGGTTTTCGTTGCCGTTTTCGCAACTGGCGCTCTGTCCGGAAGCGGCGTCGAGCTGGTTGCTGCCGCGCGTGGCGGGCTACCAGCGCGCCGCGGAGAAGCTGCTTTTCGGCGAACCGTTCGACGTGAACGAGGCCGTGGCGATGGGCTTCGTCAATCGCGTGGTGCCCGCGGCGGAGCTCCAGGAATTCGCCGCCAGGCGCGCCGCACAACTGGCCGCCATGCCGGCGGGATCGCTGCGCGTGACGAAGCAACTGATGAAGGGCGACAGCGCGCGCGACGTCAGGGAGCGCATCGGCGAAGAAGCCCTGGAGTTCGGCAAGCGCCTGGTGTCGCCGGAAGCCCGCGAAGCCTTCACCGCGTTCTTCGAGAAGCGCAAACCGGATTTCACGCAGTTTTCGTAAGGCACGCATTGCCGGGGCGTCCGCCCGGCAATGTGCGAACGCCGCACGTTCCGTTGCCCGGGGCGTGCGGCGCTTCTTTGCGGGAGCGGCGCTCGCGCCGTGCACGCGAACGGCCGGCATGCGACCGTCCGCCGCCGGACGACCGCGATGCGGCGTGGCGCTCAGCTCGCGGTATCGAGCTTCGGCAACTGTCGGGGACGGCGGTCTTCGTCGGTTGCCACGTACGTGACCATCGCCTCGGTGACTTTCACGATCTCGTGCGACAGGCGCATGCGCTGCGCGTAGGCCTCGACGTAGACGGTGATCGACGTGTTGCCTGTCTTCACGATGGTGGCGTAAAAGCTGAGGAGGTCGCCCACGAACACGGGTTCCTTGAACAGGAACGAGTTGACGGCAATCGTCGCCACGCGGCCGTTGGCCCGCTGCGCGGCAGGGATCGAACCGGCGATGTCGACCTGAGACATGATCCAGCCGCCGAACACGTCGCCATGGGCGTTCGCGTCGGCGGGCATCGGCATGACGCGCAAAGCCAGTTCTTTTTCGTCGGGCAGCGCCGTGAGAGCGGGGGTGGGGGTACTCATGAGATTCCTTGCGTGAGCCGGTGAGACTGCCCGGCGTCGGCTCAGCATGAGACGCCGGGTTCTGCGAAAATACGTCATCAACGATTCTAGCGGAAAGCCCTCGCGCGAGCCGGACGCCGCCCCACGCCACCATGAGACGTTTCACTCCGGCCGAGCCCGCGCCGGCGGCTGCCAATGCACCCCGGTCGCCGCGCGGCGACTGGCAGGTCATCAAATCGCTGTTGCCCTACCTGCTCGAATTCCGCGGGCGGGTCACCCTGGCCTTGTCGTGCCTGATCCTGGCCAAGGTGGCGAACCTTGGCGTGCCGATCATCATGAAACACATCGTCGACGCGCTCGGCCCGGTGGCCACGCTGTCGAGCACCGCGCGTGCCGCGAACGATCCCAGTCTCATCGTGGTGGGCGGGCTCGGGCTGCTCGTGGTCGCGTACGGCCTGGTACGCCTGTCCACGTCGCTTTTCACCGAACTTCGGGAAATCCTGTTCTCCAAGGTCACGGAAAGCGCCGTGCGGCAGATCGCGCTCAGGGTGTTTCGTCATCTTCATGCGTTGTCGCTGCGCTTTCACCTGGAGCGTCAGACGGGCGGCATGAGCCGCGACATCGAGCGGGGGACGCGGGGCATCCAGTCGATGATCTCGTATTCGCTCTACAGCATTCTGCCCACGCTCATCGAAGTGGCGCTCGTGCTCGGCTTCTTTGTCGTGCGCTACGACGCGTTCTACGCCATCGTCACGCTCGTCGCGCTCGCCTGCTACATCGTCTTCACGGTGAAGGTGACGGAGTGGCGTACGCACTTTCGCCGCACGATGAACGAGCTCGACTCGAAAGCCAATGCGCGCGCGATCGACTCGCTCATCAACTACGAGACGGTGAAGTATTTCGGCAACGAGGCGTTCGAGACGCAGCGCTACGACGAGAACCTCCGACGCTATCGCGCGGCGGCGATCCGGTCGCAGAATTCGCTCTCGGTGCTGAACTTCGGTCAGCAGGTGATCATCGCTACCGGGTTGATCCTGATCCTCTGGCATGCCACGCGCGGCGTGATGAACGGCACGATGACGCTCGGCGATCTGGTGCTCGTCAACACGTTCATGCTGCAGCTCTACATTCCGCTGAATTTCCTCGGCGTGATCTACCGGGAACTCAAGCAGGCAATGACGGACATGGATCGCATGTTCACGCTGCTCGACGTCAATCGCGAAGTGGCCGATCCGCCCGGCGCCCAACCGCTCGTGTGCCAGGGCGGCCGGGTGCGTTTCGAGCACGTGAATTTCGGCTATGAAGCGTCACGCCAGATTCTTCACGACGTGGACTTCAGCATCGCGGCGGGCACGACCACCGCAGTCGTCGGCCATAGCGGCTCGGGCAAATCGACGCTCTCGCGCCTGCTGTTCCGCTTCTATGACGTCGGCTTTCCGGGCGCGTCGGCCGGACGCATCACCATCGACGGCCAGGACATTCGCGAAGTCACGCAGGATTCGCTGCGCGCGGCGATCGGCATCGTGCCGCAGGACACGGTGCTGTTCAACGACACCATTTACTACAACATCGCGTACGGCAATCCGTCCGCATCGCGCGAGCAGGTGATCGCGGCCGCGCGCGCCGCGCACATTCACGATTTCATCGAAAGCCTGCCCGCCGGTTACGAGTCGATGGTCGGCGAGCGCGGCCTGAAGCTCTCCGGCGGGGAAAAGCAGCGCGTGGCGATCGCGCGGACCATCCTCAAGAATCCACACATCCTGATTTTCGACGAGGCGACGTCGGCGCTGGACTCACGCTCCGAGCAGGCGATCCAGTCAGAGCTGCGCAATATCGCGCGCTCGCGCACCACGCTCGTGATCGCCCACCGACTCTCGACGGTGGTGCACGCCGCGCAAATCATCGTGCTCGACAAGGGACGCATCGTGGAGCGCGGCACGCACGACGAACTGCTGCGCGCCGAGGGACTCTACGCTCAGATGTGGGCATTGCAGCAGCAACGGCGCGGTGACGAGGGGGATGCCGAGGCGTCTCACTTCGCTACGGTCGTGTCGTAGGTCGACTCGCTCGGCGAGGATGTCGCTGCCGGGCCGTGCCAGGCGCGGCGGGGAGCGACCGCTGTGCGCCGGGTGCGCGATTGAGTAGACTAGCGCGCTGGGATGGCAGCCGCGGGAGCGCCGCATGGAAATCAAATGGCTCGAGGACTTCGTGTCGCTCGCCAAGACGAACAGTTTCAGCCGTTCGGCCGAGTTGCGTCACGTGACGCAGCCGGCGTTTTCGCGTCGCATCCAGTCGCTCGAGGCGTGGCTCGGCAGCGAACTGATCGACCGTTCGAGCTATCCCACGCGGCTCACCCCCGCTGGCGAAGTCTTCTACGAGCAGGCGCTGGCGCTGCTCTCTCAGGCACAGGAGGCGCGGGCGCTGCTGCGCGAGCAGCGCTCCGCCGATCACTCGGTGCTCGATTTCGCCGTGCCGCACACGCTGTCCATGACGTTCTTCCCGCGTTGGCTCAAGACGCTGGAAAAGCGGCTCGGCCTGCTGCGCAGCCGCTTGCGCGCCCTCAATGTCCACGATGCGGCCATGTCGCTCACCGACGGTGGCTGCGATCTGCTGATGTGCTACTACCATCCGAGCCAGCCGCTGCAACTCGACGCGGCGCGCTACGAGATGATCGTGCTCGGCAGCGAGCGCTTCAGCCCCTACAGCGCGCCCACGCCGCAAAAGCGCGCCCGTTTCAGGCTGCCCGGCACGCGCGAGGCGCAGGTGCCCTACCTGGCCTACACGTCGAACGCCTATCTCGGGCGCATGGCCGATCTGCTGGCGGGCGACCCGTCCAGCGGCCTGCATCTGGACAAGGTCTACGAGACGGACATGGCCGAAGCGCTCAAGGCGATGGTGCTCGCGGGGCACGGCGTGGCGTTTCTGCCGGAGAGCGCCGTGGTCGACTCCGTGGCGCGCGGCGAACTTATCGATCTCGCGCCGCCGGGCAAGGCGGCCGCCCCGTGGCACCTGGACATGGAAATCCGGCTTTACCGAGACCGGCTCGCCAATGCGGATGCCGGCAACCGTCGCGAGCGGGCCAAGCGTGATGCCGTCGAGGCGTTCTGGCAGGCGGTGCGGGATCAGTGCAACGGGTAGACGTCGCCGCCCGGCAGGGTGGATGACAAAACTATGCACGATTTGCATAGATGCATGTTTATTCGGCATTGGATTGTTCTCTGCGGTTCTTTGTAAAGTGCGAGCCATTCGTGTCGCAAGCACGGTATGTGCGTGCGGCGCCGATTGAAGCCGGAGAATCCAAAGATGTCTCAAACGTCACATGCCTTGCCCTCTTACCTCGACGCCGAGCACCTCGGTCCGTGGGGTAACTATCTCCAACAGGTCGATCGCGTCACGCCCTATCTGGGCACGCTCTCGCGCTGGGTCGAAACCCTCAAGCGCCCGAAGCGGATTCTGATCGTCGACTGCCCGATCGAACTCGACAACGGCACCATCGCCCATTTCGAGGGCTATCGTGTCCAGCACAACACCTCGCGCGGCCCCGGCAAGGGCGGTGTGCGTTTCCACCAGGACGTGACCCTGTCCGAAGTCATGGCCCTGTCGGCCTGGATGTCGGTCAAGAACGCTGCGGTGAACGTGCCTTACGGCGGCGCCAAGGGCGGCATCCGCGTCGATCCGCGCAAGCTCTCGCGCGGTGAGCTGGAGCGCCTCACGCGCCGTTACACCAGCGAAATCAACATCATCATCGGGCCGACGAAGGACATTCCGGCGCCGGACGTCAACACGAATGAGCAGATCATGGCGTGGATGATGGACACCTACTCGATGAACGAGGGTTCCACCGCCACCGGCGTGGTGACCGGCAAGCCGATCTCGCTGGGCGGCTCGCTCGGCCGTCGCGAAGCGACCGGCCGCGGCGTGTTCGTGGTGAGCTGCGAAGCGGCCCGTCGCCTGGGCATGGACGTGCGCGGCGCGCGCGTGATCGTGCAGGGCTTCGGCAACGTGGGCGGGATCGCCGCGCGTCTGTTCCATGAGGCCGGCGCGCATGTCATCGGCGTGCAGGATCATACCGGCACCATTTTCAAGTCCGACGGCCTCGATGTGCCGAACCTGCTCAAGCACGTGGCCGAGACCGGTGGCGTGGGCGGTTTCCCGGCGGCCGAGACGATCCAGGACGACGAATTCTGGTCGCTGGACTGCGAATTCCTGGTCCCGGCGGCCCTGGAAAACCAGATCACCGAGAAGAACGCCGACAAGATCCGCGCCAAGGTCGTGGTCGAGGGCGCCAACGGTCCGACGACGACCGCCGCCGACGACATCCTGCGCAGCAAGAACATCCTGGTGGTGCCCGACGTGGTGGCCAACGCCGGTGGCGTGACCGTCTCGTATTTCGAATGGGTGCAGGATTTCTCGAGCTTCTTCTGGACCGAGGAAGAGATCAATCACCGCCTGGAGCGCATCATGCGCGAAGCCTTCGACGGCGTGTGGCACGTGGCGCAGGAGCACAAGGTGTCGCTGCGCACGGCGGCCTTCATCGTGGCGTGTACCCGTATTCTGCAAGCCCGTGAGATGCGCGGCCTGTACCCCTGATCGGGCAGTGTCGCTCAACTAAGTAGTAATACGCATTAATGCGTAAAACCGAATGTTCGGGGCGAATTGCGTCAAAAAAGACGTACGTTCCGGACATTCGGGAATAATAAAATGGGCAAAGGCAGTGCTAAAATGCATTCGTTTTGTGCCAAGGAGACCAAGGAATGACCCTCTCGAAAATTGCATTGGCGATGTGCTGTGTGGGCCTGATGGCGGGCGCTGCCCAAGCTCAGGAAAGCGGTACCCTCAAAAAAATCAAGGACACGGGCATCATCTCGCTGGGAAACCGCGAGTCGTCGATTCCGTTCTCGTTCTATGACAACCAGCACAATGTCGTGGGCTATGCCAACGACGTGGCGATGGCCATCGTGGCCGAAGTCAAGAAGGACCTGAAGCTGGCGAAGCTGGACGTCAAGCAGACCCCGATCACGTCGCAGAACCGCATTCCGCTGGTTCAGAACGGCACGATCGATCTCGAGTGCGGTTCGACCACGAACAACGCCGAGCGCCAGAAGCAGGCCGCGTTCTCGAACACGTTCTTCATCATCGGCACGCGTTTGCTGACGAAGAACAGCTCGGGCGTGAAGGATTTCGCCGACCTCAAGGGCAAGAACGTCGTGACCACGGCGGGCACGACCTCCGAGCGTCTGCTGCGCGAGATGAACCAGAAAGACAACATGGGCATGAACATCATCAGCGCGAAGGACCACGGCGAAGCCGCGATCACGCTGCATTCGGGCCGTGCCGTTGCGTTCATGATGGATGACGCCCTGCTCGCGGGCGAGCGCGCCAAGTTCAAGGACGCCAAGGACTACAGCATCGTCGGCAAGCCGCAATCGTACGAAGCCTACGGCTGCATGATGCGCAAGGATGACCCGGCCTTCAAGAAGGTGGTGGACAAGGCCGTGGCCGACTACCAGAAGTCGGGCCAGGCCCAGAAGGACTACGCCAAGTGGTTCCAGAAGCCGATCCCGGCGCTCAACGGTGTGAACATGGACTTCCCGCCGTCGGCCGAAATGGCCGCCCTGTGGAAGTCGCCGAACGACAATGCTGACGTTCAGGGCGCCAAGTAAGCCGGACCAGCCAGGTTGTTCGCTGAACATTCACAGCGCTGCATGTGCGTAATGCTGAAGCGGAAGGAGTCAATCCTTCCGCTTCTTTTTAAGCAAGACAAGTAGAAGAGGGGAGATCATGGCTCTCGGTCTCGATTTCAGTTTTTTCTTCCAGCCGGTGGCGACCGGGGAGGACACCACCTACTTCGGGTGGCTGCTCTCGGGCCTCAAGCTCACGCTCGAGGTGGGCCTCGGCGGCTGGATCATCGCGCTCATCGTCGGCTCCGTGCTCGGCGTCATGCGCACCATCCCAAACAAATGGATTTCCGGCTTCGCGACGGCGTACGTCGAGTTGTTCCGTAACATCCCGCTGCTGGTGCAGTTGTTCTTCTGGTATTACGTCGCGCCCGATTTCCTGCCGGAAGGGGTTCGCCAGTGGCTGTTCTCGCTCAATCCGGCGAACGTCTCGCTGCTCACCGGTGTGATCGGCCTGGGCCTGTTCACGGCCGCCCGCGTGTGCGAGCAGGTGCGCTCCGGTATCAATTCGCTGCCCAAGGGCCAGAAGAACGCCGGGCTGGCCATGGGCCTCACGCTGCCGCAGACGTATCGCTTCGTGCTGCTGCCGGTGGCCTTTCGCGTGGTGATCCCGCCGATCACCTCGGAATTCGTCAACATCTTCAAGAACTCGGCCGTGATCTCCACGGTGAACCTGCTCGAACTGACCGGTCAGGGCAAGCAGCTCATCGACTACACGGCACATAGCTACGAATCGTTCATCGCCGTGACGATCGCGTACATGATCATCAACATCGCGGTGCTGGTGCTCATGCGCTTCATCGAAGCCAAGACCCGCCTGCCGGGCTACATCGGGGGCAAATAATGGGTGAGATCTTTGCATGGGGCGGCGCCATCGACGCAGCGCCGCTGCTCATCAAAGGCATGGTCACGACGTTGCAGATCACGGTGCTTGCCGTGATCGTCGGCATCGTCTGGGGCACCCTGCTCGCGATGATGCGCCTGTCGGGCGTGACCGTTCTGAAGTGGTTCGCGGACCTGTACGTGAACGTGTTCCGCTCGATCCCGCTGCTGATGGTGCTGCTGTGGTTCTTCCTGATCGTGCCGCAGGTGCTGCGTTCGCTGCTCGACGTGCCGCCGACGTGGGACATCCGCATGGTCTCCGCCCTGGTCGCCTTCTCGTTGTTCGAGGCGGCGTATTATTCGGAAATCATCCGCGCGGGTATCCAGAGCGTATCGCGCGGCCAGATGTCCGCCGCGTTCGCGCTGGGGATGTCGTACTGGCAGGCCATGGGCCTCGTGGTGCTGCCGCAGGCGTTCCGCAACATGGTGCCGCTGCTGCTCACGCAGGGCATCATCTTGTTCCAGGACACGTCGCTCGTCTACGCGATCGCCCTGGCCGACTTCTTCGGCATGGCGTATCAGGTGGGGCAGCGCGACGGTACGCTGCCTGCGATGATTGTGTTTGCCGGAGCGGTCTACTTTGTGATCTGCTTCACGGTTTCGATGTTGGTTAAACGTCTTCAAAAGAGGTTGGCGAAATGATTACCCTGAAAAACGTCTCCAAGTGGTACGGCCAGTTCCAGGTGCTCACGGACTGTTCCACTGAGGTCAAGAAGGGTGAAGTCGTGGTGGTGTGCGGCCCGTCCGGTTCGGGCAAGTCCACGCTCATCAAGACCGTCAACGGTCTGGAGCCGATCCAGCAAGGCGAGATCATCGTCGACGGCACCTCGGTGGCAGACCCCAAGACGAACCTGGCCAAGCTTCGCTCGCGTGTCGGGATGGTGTTCCAGCACTTCGAACTGTTCCCGCATCTGTCGATCACCGAAAACCTGACGCTCGCGCAGGTCAAGGTGCTCGGCCGCAGCAAGGAAGCCGCTCGCGACAAGGGGCTCAAGCTGCTCGAGCGAGTGGGCCTGAAGGCGCATGCGCACAAGTTCCCGGGTCAGCTCTCGGGCGGCCAGCAGCAACGCGTGGCCATCGCCCGTGCGCTGTGCATGGACCCGATCGCCATGCTGTTCGACGAGCCGACCTCGGCACTCGACCCGGAAATGATCAACGAAGTGCTCGACGTGATGGTCGAACTGGCTCAGGAAGGCATGACCATGATGGTGGTCACGCACGAAATGGGTTTCGCCAAGAAGGTCGCGAACCGCGTGATCTTCATGGACCAGGGCATCATCGTCGAAGACGACAACAAGGACGAGTTTTTCGCGAATCCGAAGTCGGACCGCGCCAAGGACTTCCTGGCCAAGATCCTGCACTGATCGCCGCCGCCGTCCTCGCAAAAAAAGCGTGCCCTCGGGCACGCTTTTTTTTCATGCGCGCGGCAGGCTTGACGCTTGCGTGCCGCGAAAGCCGTTCGGGGCGTCGCGCGCCGCGATCAGAGGCAGGCCGTGTTCTGAGCGTTGCGCAGGCGCACTGCTTCCGGGATAGGCACGATCGTGCGAAGCGTGGGCGCGCCCTTCTCGAAGAGGATCAGCTCGCCAGGCTCGAAGGTGGTCCAGACCTCGTTGTCGGTGAGCGGCACCGTGGCGATCACGGCGACGCGGTCGGCCGGCGTGGTGAACTTGGCGAAATCGATTTCCCAGTCGGCGTCGATCAGGTGCGCCTTGGTGAACGGCCACTGACGCGCGATGAAGTGCAGGCGCGTGGAGCAGTGGGCGATCAGGGCCTGGCCGTTCGACAGCACGAAGTTGAACACGCCGTGGCGTGTGATCGTGCGCGCGATGTCCTCGACGGCATGGAACAGCTCGTCGAGCGGCGGCTGCGAACCGGGGAAGCGCTTGCGCAACCCCTGCATGATGTCGCAAAAGGCCCGCTCGCTGTCGGTCGTGCCGACCGGCTGGTAGACGCCTGAGAGGAACGGGTCGTAGTCGTGCAGGTCGCCGTTGTGGGCGAAGATCCAGTGCCGTCCCCAGAGTTCGCGCTGGAACGGGTGGCAGTTCTCGAGCTCAACGACCCCTTGCGTGGCTTTGCGAATGTGCGCGATGACGTTCTTGGACTTGATCGGATATTTCTTCACCAACTCGGCAATGGGCGAATTGGCCGCTGCCTGGTGATCGATGAACAGGCGGCAGGCCTTGTCCTCGAAAAATGCAATGCCCCACCCGTCGGCGTGGCTGTCGGTGCCCCCGCCACGTGCCGCGAAACCGGTAAATGAGAACGTGATGTCGGTCGGTTCCGCGCAGTTCATCGCGAGAAGTTGGCACATGGTACGGGGAAATCGATGATTGGCTTCGCACGTCGTGTCAGAGCGCCGCAGCCGTTACAATATGGGGTTGCACAAGCATAGCACCGGCCCTTGTGCACGTACATTCCCGCCCATCGGGTCCGTCGCGCCGACGCGTCACCACGCGAGCCCGGTCGCGTCGGCCGCCACGGCGAGGAGCCTTCCCAGCCCCCGGAAAACGCCCATGACCACCGAACTGACTATCACTCGTCCCGATGACTGGCACCTGCATGTGCGCGATGGCGCCGTGCTCAAGAGCGTGCTGCCCGATAGCGCCCGCCAGTTCGGCCGCGCGATCATCATGCCGAACCTCAAGCCGCCGGTCACCACGCTGGAACTTGCCTCGGCCTATCGGGAACGCATTCTGGCGGCCCGTCCGGCCGGCAATGCGTTCGAGCCGCTCATGACGCTGTACCTGACCGACAACACGCCGGCCGAAGAGATTCGTCGCGCCAAGGCGTCGGGGTTGGTGCACGGTGTGAAGCTCTACCCGGCGGGCGCAACGACGAATTCGGATGCCGGCGTGACCGATCTGGCCAAATGCCGCGGTGCCCTGGAAGCCATGCAGGAAGTCGGCATGCCGTTGCTGGTTCACGGTGAAGTCACGAGCGCCGACATCGATATCTTCGATCGTGAAAAGGTGTTCATCGACAAGGTGATGTCGCCGCTGCGCCGCGATTTCCCAGGCCTGAAGGTCGTGTTCGAGCACATCACCACGAAGGACGCCGCCGATTACGTCGCAAGTGCCGAAGGTCCGATCGCCGCGACCATCACCGCACATCACCTGCTATACAACCGCAACGCGATCTTTACCGGCGGCATTCGTCCGCATTACTACTGCCTGCCCGTACTCAAGCGGGAAACTCACCGCGAAGCCCTCGTGAAGGCGGCAACGTCGGGCAGCGCACGCTTCTTCCTGGGTACCGACAGCGCGCCGCACGCGCGTGGCGTCAAGGAAGCGGCCTGCGGTTGCGCCGGATGCTACACGGCGCTGCACGCGGTGGAGCTGTACGCCGAAGCGTTCGACAAGGCCGGCGCACTCGACAAGCTTGAGGGTTTCGCCAGTTTCCACGGCCCCGATTTCTACGAACTGCCGCGTAACGCCGACAAGATCACGCTCGTGCGAGAAGACTGGGAACTGCCGGCAGAGCTGCCGATGGGCGACGCGACGGTGGTACCGTTGCGCGGCGGCGAGACCATCGGCTGGAAGCTAAGGGGGTGACGCCGGGAGCCCCGGCATCGGTGGGCGAGTCGATGTCGGTCGCGGGGTTGCCGGAGATCGACTGGCGGCAACCGTGGTTCGAGGCCGTGGCGCAGCGTGCGCGCGATGCGCTGTCGCGCGGGGATTGGCGTGAAGCGGTCTCGTCGCAGGCCGCCGCCGCCGGGCTGGTGAGCGGACACGGCCGCGCGCTACGGTTCGTCGCGCAGGAGAACTTGCCGACGGACATCGCGTACGAGGCGTTCATTGCCGCCACCGGGGGCGTGCCCACGCGTCGGAATCTGCACGATTTCTTCAATGCATTGATCTGGCTGACTTACCCGAAGGGCAAGGCGGCGCTCAATGGTCGTCAGGCTACCGCCATCGCGCGCGACGGGGTGCAGGCCACGCGGGGCGCCACGCGCGACGCCGCCACGCTTTTCGACGAGAATGCCGTGCTCTTCGCCTGTAGCGATCCGGCACTGGCCGCCGCCTTGCGCCGGTTCGACTGGCAAACGCTGTTCGTCACGCGTCGCGCCGACTGGGGGCGTGCCTGCGAGGTCCAGCCGTTCGGTCATGCGCTGCTGGAAAAGCTCGTCACGCCCTATAAATCGGTGACGGCACATGCGTGGATCGTGAGTGTCCCCGCCGCCTATTTCGCGTGGGCGCCGGGTGAGCGCAGGGCGTGGCTCGACGCCCGGATCGCTCCGTTGCTCGTCGACGTGCCGCTGTCGACGCGCGACTTCGCGCCGCTGCCCGTGCTGGGTATTCCGGGCTGGTGGCCGGCCAACGAGATGCCCGACTTCTATCGCGATACCGACGTGTTCCGTCCGGGACGGCGGCAGAAGACGTCTGACTGAAGCTCGGGCCCGCACTGCACGGTGCCCGACGCTTTCCTCGATATCCGGATCCCCCAGGGACGGCATGCGCGATGCCGGGCGGGGAGTCCACAAGCGATTCCCGATGGCCCGCCCCGCCGGTCAGGGGGCGGCATGCGTGATACACTTCGCCCCGCAGAGTCGGCCAGACAATCGCCGCCTCCCTTTGGGAGGGGGAGGAAAGTCCGGACTCCACAGGGCAGGGTGATGGCTAACGGCCATCCGTCGCGAGACGCGGAACAGGGCAACAGAGAACAGACCGCCGATGGCCCCTGGCGAAAGTCAGGTGGATCAGGTAAGGGTGAAACGGTGCGGTAAGAGCGCACCGCGGCGTGCGGCAACGCACACGGCACGGTAACCTCCACCCGGAGCAATTCCAAATAGGCAGGTGAGCGGCATGCGCCTCGTGCGTGTGCCGGCAACGGGGCCCCCGGGAGCCTGCGGGTAGGAAGCTTGAGCGGCGCAGCGATGCGTCGCCTAGAGGAATGATTGTCAGGCGCGGCGTGAGTCGCGTTCACAGAATCCGGCTTATCGGCCGGCTCTGCATCCCAATTAAAGACAAAAGGCTCCCGCGGGAGCCTTTTGTCTTTCCAAAGACCGGCGTTTGCCCAGGCGATTCAGCCTTCGACGATCTCGACGCTGTGCGTGAGCTCCGCCGTCTTGGCCAGCATGATCGACGCCGAGCAATACTTGTCGTGCGAGAGCGTCACGGCACGCTCCACCGTTGCCGAATTCAGATTGCGGCCGGTTACCGTGAAGTGGAAGTGAATCTTGGTGAACACCTTCGGATCTTCGCTGGCGCGCTCGGCCTTGAGCGTGACGCTGCAACCCTTCACTTCGGCACGGCTCTTCTTCAGGATCAGAACCACGTCATACGCGGTGCATCCCCCGGTGCCCACGAGCAGCATCTCCATCGGGCGCGCCGCAAGATTATGGCCGCCGCCCTCCGGTGCGCCGTCCATCGCGACGATGTGCCCGCTGCCCGTCTGCGCAACAAAGGCCATGCCGTCCTGGCCCATCCAGCTCACCTTGCATTCCATCATTCGAAACCCCGATATCTCATTCAAGCTGAAAATTGTAGCGGCTTCCGACGACCCGCGTACGACGCCGCTCGCGCCCCTGGAATGCCAACGTTCACGGCCCGGGTTGCTGCGTCGCAATATTGGCGCTTTTTTGATCGCCTTTTCAGGGGGATAAACCCTAAATTTAGAAGCCTGGCTCTACGCAAGCGGGTGGGGTGAAAGGCGGGAATTCGTGTAAATAATTGATTTTATTGAAAATAATATAGTTTCATGTTGGCATCTTGCGTTTCATATTATGGTGTCTGATTTCGCACTATAAATTTTCTTGCGTTGCACCATCCGCTTTGCTACACTTCAGTCATTGGTTGTTGTGCTTCACAGCAATCCTGCAAGTGTCTCCTCCACCCTCCTCCTTTGGTGGATTTAACCCGGACCCTTTGAGGTTCGGGTTTTTTTTTGTGCGCCCGGAAACGCCGTTTACCGGGGAGTGGATTTTTCTGTATAATCAACGGCTTTTCCGGAAATGCCCACGGAAAAAGCATCAGGGAGAGCCTGCAAGCACAGGACTGCGCCATGCGACTCGATTCGCCAGGACGCGGCCGGCAGACAAGCAGGAAGTTGGTGTTAATGGGGCAAACGCATTTTATTTGGATCGATCATGAAGACGTTTTCCGCTAAGCCGGCAGAGGTGACGCGCGAATGGTTTGTGATTGACGCGACGGACAAAGTCCTCGGCCGTGTCGCCAGCGAAGTGGCACGCCGTCTGCGCGGCAAGCACAAACCTGAATTCACGCCGCACGTTGATACTGGTGATTACATCATCATCGTCAACGCTGCCAAGCTGAAAGTTACGGGCGCGAAGCAAACTGACAAGAAGTACTACCGTCACTCGGGCTATCCGGGCGGTATCTACGAAACCACGTTCGGCAAGATGCAAGAGCGTTTCCCGGGCCGTGCGCTCGAGAAGGCCGTGAAGGGCATGCTGCCGAAGGGTCCGCTGGGCTATGCGATGATCAAGAAGCTGAAGGTGTACGCCGACGGCAATCATCCGCACGAAGCGCAGCAACCGAAGTCGCTCGAGATCTAAGGGCCACGCCATGTTCAAAAACGATTGGAATTACGGCACCGGCCGTCGCAAGAGCGCTGTTGCTCGTGTGTTCATCAAGGCTGGCAAGGGCGACATCGTCGTCAATGGCAAGCCGATCAAAGAGTACTTCGCTCGCGAAACGTCGCTGATGATCGTCCGTCAGCCGCTCGAGCTGACCAACCACGCTGAAACGTTCGACATCAAGGTCAACGTCTCGGGCGGCGGTGAAACGGGTCAGGCCGGTGCGGTTCGCCACGGCATCACCCGCGCACTGATCGACTACGACGCGACGCTCAAGCCGACGCTGTCGACCGCAGGCTTCGTGACTCGCGATGCCCGTGAAGTCGAACGTAAGAAGGTTGGTCTGCACAAGGCCCGCCGTCGCAAGCAATTCTCGAAGCGTTAATCGCACGAGTGCTTGTTCGCATCTGCTGTCGGCAGGTGCAAGAAAAGGCCGCCTCGCGCGGCCTTTTTTCATTGCGCGGCACGTATCCACAGGCCCGACGGCATTTGCGCGCGATGCGTCACCATCCCACATGTGTCGTGGAAGCTTGATAGAATCGCGATTCTGATTGAAAGGGGTAGGACATGGTCAAGGTAGGTATCGTAGGCGGCACCGGCTACACCGGTGTGGAGCTGCTCCGCTTGCTGGCGCAGCATCCGGAAGTGAAGTTGACGGCAATCACCTCGCGCAAGGAAGCGGGTACGCCGGTCGCCGACATGTACCCGAACCTGCGAGGCCGTGTCGACCTGGCATTTTGCACGCCCGACGACGCCCGTCTGACCGAATGCGACGTCGTCTTCTTCGCCACGCCGCACGGCGTGGCCATGGCGCAGGCGCGTGAGTTGCTCGCAGCCGGCGTGCGCGTGATCGATCTGGCTGCGGATTTCCGTCTGAAGAACACCGCGACGTTCGAGAAGTGGTACGGCATGCCGCACGCTTGCCCGGACATCCTCGAGGAGGCGGTCTACGGCCTGCCGGAAGTCAACCGCGAGAAAATCAAGAGCGCGCGCGTGATCGGACTGCCGGGCTGCTACCCGACGTCCGTCCAGCTCGGTTACGCGCCGTTGTTCGCTGGCGGGCGCAAGCTGGTGGATCCGAAGCATCTGATCGCCGACGCCAAGTCGGGCGCGAGCGGCGCAGGCCGCAAGGGCGAGACCTCGCTGATCCTCGCGGAGACGGCCGACAACTTCAAGGCTTACGGTGTGAAGGGCCATCGCCATCACCCGGAAATCAAGCAAGGGCTTGAGGCCATTGCCGGCTACGAAGTGGGCCTGACGTTCGTGCCGCATCTGCTGCCGACGATTCGCGGCATTCATTCGACGCTCTACGCGACGATCCTGCCGGAAGCCCGTGACACGGACTTCCAGGCGCTGTTCGAGACCTATTACGCCGGCGAGCCGTTCGTGGACGTGCTGCCGGCCGGTTCGATGCCGGAGACGCGCTGGGTGCGGGCGTCGAACTATGTGCGCATGGCGGTCCACCGTCCCGGCAACGAAGACACGCTGGTGATCCTCGTCGTCGAAGACAACCTGGTCAAGGGCGCGTCCGGTCAGGGCGTGCAGTGTATGAACCTGATGTTCGGCTTGCCGGAAAACATGGGCCTGACCCATATTCCCGTACTGCCGTAACGGTATTTGTCGTCTCTAACCCCTTGATTTTCCGAGCGTCGGCACAAATTGGGGATTAGGAATAGAATGATACCGAACCGATTTATGGAGATTTGCGATGAACGCACCGCTTGAGGCCGCCGTCACGGAAATGCCCGCGTTCCTGGTCTTTACCGACAGCGCCGCGGACAAGGTCAAGCAACTGATCGACGAAGAAGGCAACCCTGAGCTGAAACTGCGCGTTTTCGTGCAGGGCGGCGGTTGCTCCGGCTTTCAGTATGGCTTCACCTTCGACGAAGATGTGAACGAAGACGACACCGTACTCGACAAGAACGGCGTGTCGCTGCTGATCGACTCGATGAGCTACCAGTATCTGGTGGGCGCCGAGATCGACTACAAGGAAGATATCAACGGCGCTCAGTTCGTGATCAAGAACCCGAACGCAACCACCACGTGTGGCTGCGGCTCGTCGTTCTCGGTCTGAGCGGTACCGACGCGTTGGCTGCCCCATCGGGGCGGCAAGACGGAAGCCCCCTCCATGAGGGGGCTTTTTTTTGCCGGTGCGACGCTCGCCCGTCAGGCACTGCGTAACGCGCTCATCAGATCGCGCTTCAGATCGTCGATATGTTCGATGCCGACCGCATACCGGATGAGATCGGACGGTATGCGCTCCGACGATGCGGCATCTTTCAGGGTGCCATGCCAAAGCGTCGCCACGTGGATGGCGAGCGAGTTGACGCCTCCGAGACTTGCCGCGATGAGGGGAATGCGAAGTGCCGACAACGCACGTTTGGCCGCCGCCTCGCCGCGACGGACCCGGAACGTCAGCACGCCGCCGAAGCCGTTCATCTGCTGGCCGGCCAGTGCGAATTGCGGATGGGACTCGAGCCCGGGGTAGACCACGTCGCGCACCTTCGCCTGATCGCAAAGCCACTGTGCCAGCGCCAGTGCATTCGCATTGACGCGCTCCATGCGCAATGGAAGGGTGCGCAGACCGCGTAGCAACAACCAGGCGTCCATGGGCGAGAGCACCGAGCCGACGCTCAAATGCGTGGACCAGATCCGCTCGGCCAGCGCGTGGCTGGTACAGATCACGCCGCCGGTGAGGTCGTGGTGCCCGCCCAGGTACTTGGTGGCGCTGTGCACGACCACGTCGACCCCCAGCTCGGCGGGGCGCTGATTGAGAGGTGTGGCAAACGTGTTGTCGGCAACGGTCAGAATGCCGTTAGCTCGCGCCAGCGCCGTGACTGCCCCGATATCGGTGAGCGCGAGTGTTGGATTGGCGGGCGATTCGAGGACGATCACACGCGTGTTCTCCCGCAGCGCGGCGGCCATGGCGGCCGGATCCGTCGCGTCGACGAGGGTGAGTTTCACGCCGAGCTTGCCGAGCAGCGTGTCGAGTACTCGCGACGTGCTCATGTAGTGCTGCGTCTGTGCCACCACGTGGTCGCCGGCGCCGAGCAAGGCGAGCAGCGTGGTGGTCATGGCGCCCATGCCGGAGCCCGTCACGAGGGCGGTTTCAGTCCCTTCGAGCTCGGCCATGATCGCCATGATCCGCTCATGGACCGGGTTCCCGTATCGGGTGTAGTTCCTCGGATGCCGGGGGGTGCTCGACATCCGCGCAAAGGCGGATTCGTCGGCCGCGGCAAAAACCGCGCTGTAGTGGATGGCGGGGACGACACCGGGTTCGTCCGTGGTGCCGCGGTCGCCCATCACCGCCGTGGTGTCGACGTGCAGCATCGTGGACGAGGGGCGGCTCACGGCAAAATCCGCCGGGCGGGCGCCTCCGCAGGCGCAGCCAGTCGTTTCTGCCCTTCCTGATCGGGCAGTTCCCGAAACCCGGTGATCCATCGCCGGCAGTTCGGCGCGCCGCACTCGCACGAAAACTGCCGCGCCAATACCTCCTCGGTGCAGGCGTAATCGATGGTGAGGAACTCGCCGGCCGAAATATCCCGGAGCGCGAAGATCTCGAGTCGCTTCATGTCCAGCACTGACGACGGTGCGCATGAGTGGAGCAGCAACCCGGAAAAATGGGGATCGTAGAGGTGCGTCGTTTCGCTCACCTGGAGGGTGTGCAGTTTGCGTTGACTGGACAGCAGTCCGGCCATGCGGCTGATGCGTTGTCCGCGTGCGAACGGAACCAGCGTTCTCACGCCGTTGCCTTCGCCGCCGGCAGTTCGACAGACCTCGAACTGTCGGCTCGAGGGGTAACCGTCCTTCAGCCCCTCGAAGGGGTAAAGCCAACCGGTTTCGGCCATGATGGGTGCCCACTGAGGTTGAACGTCCTGGACGACATCGAAAAAGGTGTCGAAATGACGCTTCAAGAGTGGCACATGGAATCACGAACCCCGAAAATCGGCACCGCATTTGGGTGCCGTCCTCCGGCGTTTGGGCTGCGTCTCACAAGGGCGAGCGGCGGGCGAAGCGGTCCGCCGCGGATGACGGACGCAGTGTTCGACCCGTGGTTCAGCGCGGATAAATCGCGCCAAGAATGCGTGGACCCTTCGCGCCGGTGACGGACGGAAGGTTGCCGGGCTCCCGCGCCACGCAGCGCTGCGCGAGCCACGCGAACGCGCGTGCCTCCACCTGCTGCGGCGGCACGCCCAGCGCCTCGGTCGTCGCAACCGTGATGCCGGGAAGTCGGGCCGCAATGGCATGCATGAGCGCGCGATTGCGCGTTCCGCCGCCGCAGGCGTAGAAGCCCCGGCAGTCGGGGGCGTAACGCAGCACGTCGCTCGCCACGCACTGTGCCGTGAGCGCGACGAGCGTGGCCTGCACGTCGACCGGCGCGACGCCGGAGAAGGCCGCCAGATGCGTGTCGAGCCACTTGGCGTGGAACAGGTCGCGGCCTGTGCTCTTGGGCGGGCGCTGGGCGAAGTAAGGCTCGTTGAGCAGTGCGGCGAGCAGGGCTTCGTCGACTCGTCCGCCCGCACCCCACGTGCCGCCGTCGTCGTAGGCCGTGCCCAGATGGCGGGTCGCCCAGCCGTCGAGCAGCGCATTGCCCGGTCCGCAGTCGAAACCCGAGACCGGCTGCGCCGTCGTCAGCGCCGGCAAAATCGTCACATTGCTGATGCCGCCGAGATTGCAGACGACGCGTGTCTCGTTCGCATGGGCGAACATGGCCTGGTGGTAGGCGGGCACGAGCGGCGCGCCCTGACCGCCGGCGGCGACATCGCGGCTGCGAATATCGGCCACCACGTCGATGCCCGTGAGCTCGGCGAGCAGGGCGGGGGCGTTGAGCTGGCGCGTGTACCCCACACCATCGAATTCCCCCGGACGATGCCGGATCGTCTGCCCATGGGCGCCGATCGCGGCAACAGCGTCGGCGCTGACCGCCGAGCGGGTGAGCAGTTCGTTGACACAGTCTGCATAGACGCGCACCAGCGCATTCGCGGCCAGGGCTTCGCGGTGCAGCTCGTTCTCGGACGGCGCCTGCAGCACCATCAGGGTTTCTCGGAGGTCGTGCGGGAACGGGCGATACGATTCCGCAAGCACGCGGCCGTCAGACCCATCGACCAGCACGCCGTCGACGCCGTCGAGGCTGGTGCCGGACATCAGGCCGATGAAGCAGGGCGATTGAGACGATGACCCCGAGGATGCCGAAGCGGCGATGGGACGAGCGGTATCGGTCATGGGAAAGCGCTGGCGGGTGGAGGTCCGGAAAATCGGTGCCGCACCGGCCGGGCGACGCGCGGGCTATCCGACAGCCTTTCGCGTTACCCGTACCGTGCGGTCTCCAGCATACCTCAATCGCGCTCGGCGACCTGTACGGTGCGCATCAGATCGATGCGCTTGAGCAGGTTCTCGGCGTACATGTCGAACAGCTTCAGGCGGGCGCCCGTGAGCGGTGCCACAGCAGCCACGTCCGTCGAGAACGGGTTGAGCGGCACTCCCTTGAGACGCAGTTCGTAATGCAGGTGCGGGCCGGTCGCCCAGCCCGTCTGGCCCACGAATCCGATGACCTGGCCCTGCGTGACGCGCATGCCGGCCTTTACGCCCTGGCCGAAACCGGACAGGTGGGCGTAGCGCGTCTGGAAGTTGCCCGAGTGATCGATCTCGATCAGGTTGCCGTAGCCGTTCTGCTTGCCGACGAACGTGACCACGCCATCGCCCGCGGCGAACACGCGCGTGCCGACCGGGGCGGCCAGATCCACGCCTTCGTGCTTTTTCCACTGATGCTGGAACGGATGCTCACGTCCGCCGAAAGCGGACGAAATCCGCGAGAACTCGACCGGCGTGCGCAGGAACGCCTGCTTGAGGTTGCGGCCGTCGAAGCCGTAGTACGCCCCCTCCGGCGAGCCCTGCGGGTCGGCGTACCAGATGGCCTGATGGGTCTTGCCCTGGTTGATGAACTCGATGGCAAGCACGCGCCCGGTGCGAACGGTGCGATCCTGCTGCTTGATCACTTCGTACACGAGGCGGAAACGATCGCCGCGGCGCACGTCGCGCTGGAAGTTGATCACGCCCGAGAAGATCTTGACCATCTGCGCGACGACGGCATCGGGCACGCCCGCGTCGTCCATGGCGGTGAAGAAGTTACCGGCGATCGCCCCTGAGCGCATGGCCCATTCGGTATCGTTGGCAAGCTGCTCCATGCGCGCGCGCAGCGTGCCCTTGTCGTCGCGTTCGATCACCAGTTGCTGGGCGGAGGTCGCGCCGCTCGAGAGCACGGTGGAGAGCGAGACCAGTTTGCCGTCGTCGTCGGTTTCGGCCTGCACGACCTGCCCGGCGGGCACGCCGATCAGGCGTCGGGCGACGGCATTGTCGCGGATGAAGCGCTCGGCGGCGGGGTCCTGGATCGACAGGCGCGAGAGCATGTCGCCCAGCGTTTCGCCGCGCCGAAGCGCCACCTGGTGGATGAATGTCTGGGATTGCGCGTCGAGCTGCTGGATTTGCCGGGCCAGATCGGGGAAGGTCAGCGGCAGCGTCACGCTAGCACCGTTGCGGGCCGCTTCGGGCACCATGGGCGCCACGCCGAATGCGGTCACCATTCCCAACGTCAGGGCCGAACCGACCGTTGCCACGATTTGCACCTTTCTGCGACGGTGCTTCGGCTGCGTGGGATCGATCAGGGTCAGCAGTTCACGCGCAAAAAAATCACGGAGTCTAGGCCACATCACGTAAAATTCTGCGCAACTTACGAAAAAGCCCGGGCGGAGCGACACGCTTCGAGATTGCCTGCCGGAATTCCGGGGCAACCCGGCGTCGCTTCGGCCCGAGCCGAGAATTGAGCGGCGATTATAGCAGACCCGCCGCGGTCTCCGCCTTTACTGACTGAATAAGGGAATCCCCTGAAGCAGTCTGGACAATGATGTTATGACAAGTGAACACGCACTCACCTCGGATGTGAAGTACCCCGTTACCGACGCCACGCGGGCCGCGATGGCGATCGCCAAGCGCGGTTGCGACGAGCTGCTCGTGGAAGAGGAGTTCCTGCAGAAGCTGGCGCGCAGCGAAGCCACGGGCAAGCCGCTGCGCATCAAGCTGGGTCTGGACCCCACGGCGCCGGACATTCACATCGGCCACACCGTGGTGCTCAACAAGATGCGCCAGTTGCAGGACCTGGGCCATACGGTCATTTTCCTGATCGGCGATTTCACGTCGCTGATCGGCGATCCGTCGGGGCGCAACAGCACGCGTCCGCCGCTCACGCGCGAGCAGATCGAATCGAACGCCAGGACCTATTTCGAGCAGGCCGCGCTGGTGCTCGATCGCAGCAAGACCGAGATTCGCTACAACAGCGAATGGTCGATGAAGCTGGGCGCCGACGGCATGATCAAGCTTGCGTCGCGCTACACCATGGCGCGCATGCTCGAGCGCGAAGACTTCACCAAGCGCTTCCAGAGCGGCGTGCCCATCGCCATCCACGAATTCCTCTACCCGCTCATGCAGGGCTACGACTCGGTCGCGCTGGAGTCGGATCTCGAGCTCGGCGGCACCGACCAGAAGTTCAACCTGCTGGTCGGTCGCGAACTGCAGAAGCAGTACGGCCAGGAGCCCCAGTGCATTCTCACGATGCCGCTGCTCGAAGGACTCGACGGCGTTGAAAAGATGTCGAAGTCCAAGGGCAATTACGTGGGCATCAGCGAGAAGCCGAGCGAGATGTTCGGCAAGCTCATGAGCATCTCGGACGAGCTGATGTGGCGCTACTATGAACTGCTGTCGTTCCGTTCGCTCGACGAGATCGCGCAACTGCGCCGCGACGTGGAAGGCGGCCGCAATCCGCGCGACGTGAAGGTGCTCCTCGCGCAGGAAATCGTGGCGCGCTTCCATTCGAAGGCCGACGCCGAGCGCGCGCTCGAGGACTTCAACGCGCGTGCCAAGGGCGGCGTGCCGGATGACATTCCGGAAGTTTCCCTGCAAGGCGCTCCCCTGGGCATTGCCCAGTTGCTCAAGCAGGCGGGTCTGGTGCCATCGACGTCGGAAGCCAACCGCAACATCGAGCAGGGCGGCGTGCGTATCGACGGCGAAGCCGTCTCCGACAAGGGCGCGAAGATCGACGCCGGAACTTACGTCGTGCAGGTCGGCAAGCGCCGCTTTGCCCGCGTGACGCTCGCCTGAGCGTGGGCACCACACCGATTCGGCCGTTGTCTTTGCCTTTGCGGCCGCAATCATGATCGCGCTGATTCAACGTGTGCTCGAAGCCGCGGTGACGGTCGATGGGCGCACCGTCGGCGCGATCGGCCCGGGGTTGCTCGCGCTGGTGTGCGCCGAGCGCGGCGACACCGAAGCGAGCGCCGACAAACTGCTCGCGAAGCTGCTCGGCTACCGCGTCTTCTCCGATGACGCGGGCAAGATGAACCGCAGCGTGTCGAATCTCGACGGCAACGGTGCGGCCGGTGGGTTGCTGCTCGTTTCGCAGTTCACGCTGGCGGCCGACACCAACAGCGGGACCCGTCCGAGCTTCACGCCGGCGGCCAGCCCGGCCGACGGCCAGCGGCTTTTCGATCATTTCGTGGCACAGGCGCGAGCGCGCCATCCCATCGTGGAGACGGGCGAATTCGGTGCGCACATGCGTGTGTCGCTCGTGAACGACGGGCCGGTCACGTTCTGGCTTCAGACGCGTCCTGACGGGGCCTGACGCGAAGCGTCCTCGGGCGCGTGCTCGGCACTCAGCCTCAAGCCGCCTCAAGCCGCCTGGGAGGTCTTCCGGGGTCTTCCGGGGCTTCCCGATGGCCTCGAACGTTCTGCCCCGTGCTGCGGCGCGGCCTGCGGCGTCGCCGCGCGCCAAGGCGAGGGCGGTGCGAGGGTACCCTCCCGGATCCATCTCGAAAATCGCTCGGAATCATCTGGAATGATGCGGATTTGCGCGAGCTCATGCACGTGATTCGCATCGGTGTGATAACGTCGACCGGTTCCGAAATCACAATGCTTGGGAGAAACCGATGAAAGTCTGGAGCAACTCGTTCGAGGACAATGGCGCCATCGACGCCCAGTTCGCCTTCGGCAAACCGGATGCGCAGTCACACGTTGCGCTGTCGCAGAACAAGAATCCCCATATCGCATGGTCGGACGTCCCCGAAGGCACGCGTTCGTTCGTGGTGATCTGCACCGACAGCGACGTGCCTAGCCGCGGTGACGACGTCAACCAGGAGGGCCGGGAGGTTCCGTCGGATCTGCCGCGCGTCGATTTCTACCACTGGGTGCTTGTCGACGTGCCGGCGTCGACCACGGAAATTCCGGCGGCGAGTCACAGCAATCACGTCACGCCGCGCGGCAAGTTCGGTCCCGATGCGCTTGACGGCATGCGTCACGGCGTGAACGACTACACCGCGTGGTTCGCGGCCGACGAGAGCATGAAGGGCGACTACTATGGCTATGACGGCCCTTGCCCGCCGTGGAACGACACGCGGCTTCACCACTACCACTTCACCGTGTACGCCCTCGACGTCGAACGCGTGCCGCTCGAGGGCCGTTTCGGTGGCGACGACGTGCTCGCCGCCATCAAGCCGCACGTGCTTGGCAGCGCAAGCGTGACGGGCACCTACACGCTCAATCCGAAGTTGGCCTGAGGTCCGGCGCTTCGTTACTTCCGAACACAACCCTCACGCAATGGCTTCGATGACCGGCAAGACCACGACGCTCACCCTGATTCGTCACGGAGAAACCGACTGGAACCGCGTGAAGCGGATTCAGGGGCATACGGATATCGCGCTGTCGCAGGCGGGCGAGCGTCAGGCGGCGTTGCTGGGTGAGCGCGTGGCGCGCGAGGTCCGTGCGCGTGGATCCGTGTTCGATCATGTTCTCACGAGCGACCTGCGACGCGCGGTGCAAACGGCGGAGCCGGTCGCACGCGCGTGCGGCCTGCCGCTCGTGCGCACGTCGCAGTTGCGCGAGCGCCATTACGGCGCCTTCGAAACGCACGTGCCGGACGAGATCCAGGCGCTGTATCCGCAGGACTACGCGCGCTGGCAGAGTCGCGATCCGGACTTCGTGATTCCGGGCGGGGAGTCGACGCGGGGTTTCCATGAACGTATCACCGCGTTCGTCGAGCAGCTGTTGCGCGACCATGCGGGACAGCGTCTCGCGCTGGTGGCGCACGGCGGCGTACTCGATTGTTGCTACCGGCTGGCCACGGGGCTCGCCCTGTGGGAGCCGCGTACTCATGCGTTGCTCAATGCGAGCGTGAATCGACTGGCCTACGACGGACAGCGCTGGCAGGTCCTGAGCTGGGCCGATGTCACGCACCTCGACGATGCGGTTCGCGACGAAAGCAATGACCAACCGGGGCAGGCTGCGGATCGTGTGGACCCGCGCGTGGTGTGAGGGCGACGCCAGCCGTCAGCGCTCTAGCGACGGCTGCACGTTGACGACGTCGGGCGTCGCCAGCGCGCGCCGACGGGCACGATGCGCGACGCTGTTGCGCATCGACCAGCGCGCGACCTGCGCCATGTGACGCACGGCCGGCCGCACCGTCAGGCGGCGTAGCGCCGAACGATCGTCGAAGCCCAGCATCGATTGCGCCCAGTCCGGCAGCAGATCGATGCCTGCGCGAAACAACAGGCCACTGAACACCTGCGCGCCGGTGAACGGCGCCGGAAGATTGCGCAGCACCCGCACGACCTCCTCGGTGCGGTCGCTCGCGCAAAGCTGCGTGCGCATGCCGGCGAGGTAGTCGTCGATGTCGGCAGCGCTCATCGGCACATTGCGCGCGCCGAGTGCAATCGCGATGCGTGAGACCTCGGCGTAGTAACGATCCTGTTCGCTGCGCGCAAATCCCGGGTCCTTGTAGACGAGATAGCTGCGCAGGAAGCTCGACGTCTCGGCCACGTGCACCCACGTGAGCAAGTCGGGATCGTACGCCGCGTAGGGACGGCCGTCCGGCGCGGTGCCCGTGACCTGGAGGTGGATGCGACGCACGCGTTCGAGCAGCGCCTGCGCGTCGGCGGTGTTGCCGTAAGTGGTGCCGCCGATGAAGGTGGCCGTGCGGCGCAGGCGACCTATCACATCCTGCCGGAACGTCGAGTGGTCCCAGACCCCCGCCATGGCAAGCGGATGCAGCGATTGCAAGAGCAACGCGCTGATGCCGCCGATCATCATCGAGGTGAAGTCGCCGTGTACCTGCCAACAGGCCGCGTCAGGGCCGAACAGGCCGGGATCGCCGGGCGGTGTGTCGTAATTCAGGCGCGGCGCACCGGGCCCCGACGTCAGGCTCACGAGGCGCATGGCGATGGCGTGTCGCACGCGTCCCGACACACCCACGACCGGTCCGGCGGGACGCAATGGCGTGGATGGCGGCGGGGTGGGCAGGTCGTCGTGCAGGGACATGCGGCGATCGGTGTGAGCGGATGGCGGGAGGCGTGCGACGCGCTATTTGCCGTCGGCGTCCTGCGACCAGAGCGAGCCGGTGTCCGGCAGGCTGCCGGGGGCGGCCAGTCCGAAGTGGCGGTAGGCTGCCAGGGTGGCTACCCGTCCGCGCGGCGTGCGCTGCAAAAAGCCTTGCTGAATCAGAAATGGCTCGATCACGTCTTCGATGGTGTCGCGCTCTTCACCGATGGCCGCGGCGAGGTTGTCCACGCCGACCGGGCCGCCGTCGAACTTGTGGAGCACGGCTTCGAGCAGCTTGCGGTCCATCACGTCGAAACCGACCGGATCGACGTCGAGCATCGACAGGGCGGCGTCGGCGACGGCCGCGGTAATGCGGCCGTCGGCTTTCACCTCGGCGAAATCGCGAACGCGGCGCAGCAGGCGGTTGGCGATACGCGGCGTGCCGCGCGCGCGGCGGGCGATCTCGTAGGCGCCGTCGTCGACGATGGCGGCCCCGAGCAGTCCGGCGGAGCGACGCACGATGCCGGCCAGTTCGTCGGCCGTATAGAACTCCAGGCGCGCCACGATCCCGAAGCGGTCACGCAACGGGTTGGTCAGCATGCCCGCGCGCGTGGTCGCTCCCACGAGGGTGAACGGTTGCAGGTCGAGCTTGACGCTGCGCGCGGCGGGACCCTCGCCGATCATGATGTCGATCTGGTAGTCCTCGAGCGCCGGATACAGGATTTCCTCGACGACCGGCGAGAGCCGGTGGATCTCGTCGATGAAGAGCACGTCGTTGGCTTCGAGGTTGGTCAGGAGCGCGGCCAGGTCGCCCGGACGCTCGAGCACGGGGCCCGACGTCTGGCGCAGATGTACGCCCATTTCACGGGCGACGATGTGCGCAAGCGTCGTCTTGCCGAGGCCGGGCGGGCCGAACAGCAGCACATGGTCGAGCGGCTCCGCGCGCTTGCGGGCCGCCTCGATGAAAATCTCCAGCTGTTCGCGAACCTTGCGCTGGCCGACGTATTCGTCGAGCAGCTTGGGGCGCAGCGCGCGCTCGAAGGCTTCCTCGTTGGGCGAGGCCGGGGTCGGCGCGATGATGCGCTCGGCGGCGAGTTTGTCGGTTTCGATCATGGCTGCATTGTAGCGCTTCGGGCGTGGCTTGCCGGGGCGGGACGACCGGCCGGACTGCGATGCATGTCGGGCCAGCGACGCTTAACCGACGAGCCGCCCGCGCCGCACCCGCAGGCCCTTGGCCGCGAGCGCGGGGGAGACGTCGGCCAGGGCCGCGAAGGTGTCGCCGCTGTGGGCATGGCAGATGGCCACGCCGAGTGCGTCGGACGCATCTTTCCCCGGGGTGCCGGACAGGGTGAGCAGTCGCGTGACCATCTCCTGCACCTGCTCCTTGCGGGCGCGTCCGTAGCCGACGACCGCCTGCTTGAGTTGCATCGGCGTGTATTCGAACACTTCGAGGCCGCCGACCGACAGCGCGGTGATGGCCGCGCCGCGCGCCTGCCCGAGCAACAGCGTGGATTGCGGGTTGACGTTGACGAACACCTTTTCGATGGCCGCCTGGTCGGGCCGGTAGGTGTCGACGAGCTCCGCCACGCTCTCGAAGATGATGCGCAGCCGCGCGGGCAACGTGCCTTCGCCGGTGCGGATGACGCCGCTCGTCACATATTGGAGACGATTGCCGTGCTTTTCGAGTACGCCAAAGCCGGTGACGCGCAGTCCGGGGTCGATGCCAAGAATTCTCATGCGGGAGCCTGTGACCGGCGCGTGACGCCGATGGGGGCGGAAAAACCAATATGGCTCGTATTCTGGCACAGGCGGGCGCGGGCGTTGCCGAAACCGGCGACATGAGCGTGGGGAGTGGGCGTTTTGGCGAGCGAGACGCGACGAGGCGGCCATCCCGGGGGGGGCGGCGGCGGGCAGGTGAGGGCAAGGCGCGGGGCGCGAGCCCCGCCGACCGGGGTCGCGTCGATTTGCCGCGGCGCGCCCGGCGTGTCCGATGCCGGTGTGCGTCTCTCCATGCGACGGATTGTTGTACATTGCTTGCTGTTCAAAATATTCGACGGCCTGCGTGCGGGCCGCCCCGTCCCCGATGCTCTGGATCAAAGCGTTTCATATCGTTTTCGTCGCCTCGTGGTTCGCCGGCCTGTTCTATCTGCCGCGCATCTTCGTCAACCTGGCGATGGAGAGCGATCCCGCGGCTACGCAACGTCTTCTGCTCATGGCGCGCAAGCTCTACCGCTTCATGACGATCCTCGCGGTGCCCGCACTGGCCTTCGGTCTGATTCTCTGGCTGTACTACGGCATCGGCCGTCACGGCGGCTGGTTGCACGCCAAGCTGCTGATCGTCGTGCTGCTGCTCGGTTACCACCACGCCTGCGGCCGCCTGTTGCGCAAGTTCGAGACCGGGCGCAACGCGCACTCGCACCGCTGGTATCGCTACTTCAACGAATTCCCGGTGCTCGGGTTGCTGGGCGCGGTGATCCTCGCCGTGGTCAAGCCGTTCTGATGCGCCACGTCGGTGGCGGGAATGTCGTCACCGATGCGTTGCGTCGGCATAGGGCCCCGCGTTGTGCTCGGCGTCGCATGCTGTCTCGTTCGACGCCCGATTTGCCGTAGTGCCTGTCGTGTTACCCGCGTTGTGAGCCATTTCACGCGCCGATAGGGCGCGATTCACCGACTGTCGAGAGGAGTCTGACGTGAGCCTGACCTGCGACTACTTTGTGTCACCGCCGTCGCCTTATGTGTATCTGGGGCACGCGCGGTTTATCGACCTCGCGCGCCGCTACAACGTGCAGATTCAACTCAAGCCGATGGACCTGGGGCGCGTCTTCGCCGGCTCCGGCGGTCTGCCGCTGGCCAAGCGCGCGCCGCAGCGACAGGCGTATCGCCTCGTCGAGCTGGCGCGCTGGTCGAAATATCTCGGCATGCCGCTCAATCTCCAGCCGAAGTTCTTCCCTGTCGCGGGCGACCCGGCGGCGCGGCTGATCGTGGCGACGCAACTGGCGCTCGGCACGGACAAGGCGCTGGCGCTGACGGGCGCCATTTCGAAGGCGCTCTGGGTCGAGGAGCGCAACATTGCCGACGATGCCACGCTGCAGGCGATTGCCGAGGCGCTGAAGTTCGACGGCAAGTCGCTGCTTGCCGCGTCCAACGGGGCAAGCGTGCAGGCTGCCTACGACGCCAATACCGAGGAAGCCGCGAGTGGTGGCGTATTCGGCGCGCCGTGGTTCGTCTTCGATGGCCAGCCCTACTGGGGGCAGGACCGTCTCGATTTTCTCGAGCGTGCGTTCGCCGAGGCCCGTGGCGCGTAATCGTATCGTCGCGCCGCCGGATGCTCGCCGGCGCGTCGCCGTGATGTTTTCGTAGTGGCGCGGTAGTGTCGCAATGTCATGACGCCGCGTCATGCCGCGATGCCGTCATGCGCCGGTCGCGCCGAACGGGTCTGCCGGGCAAGTCGCCCGTGACGTTCGGCGGCGGTCATCCCCCCAAGGAGTGAACACGATGAGTCGTGCGGAAGTGGTGTTGTACAAGGGCGTGCCCCCGGATGTGCGGGCCCGTTTGGCCGAGGCGTTCTCGCTCACGGAATTCGATGGTGTGAACGATGGGAATCGCGCCGCGTTCATGGCGGCGCTCGGCCGCGCGGACGGCGCCATCGGCGTTGGCGTGAACGTCGGTCCCGCGTTGCTCGACGCGGCGCCCCGGCTCAAGGCGTGGGCGACCATTTCGGTGGGCTATGATCAGTTCGACGTGGCCGATCTCACGCGCCGCGGCATCGTGCTCACGAACACGCCCGACGTGCTCACCGAGACGACGGCGGATACCGTCTTCTCGCTGATTCTGTCGAGCGCGCGACGCGTGGTCGAGCTCGCCGAGCTGGTGAAGGCGGGCGGCTGGAAGGCAAGTCTGGGCGAAGCCCATTTCGGCACCGACGTGCACGGCAAGACGCTGGGCATCGTCGGCATGGGGCGCATCGGCGGCGCCGTGGCGCGCCGCGCCGCACTTGGTTTCGGCATGAAGGTGCTGTACAGCAACCGATCGCGCAACGAGGCCGCGGAAGCGGCCTACGGCGCCGAACATCGGGCATTGCCCGACTTGCTCGCGCAAGCCGACTTCGTCGTGACGCTCGTGCCGCTCTCGCCCGCGACGGAGCGTCTGATCGGGGCGAACGAGTTTGCGCAAATGAAGCGCGGGGCGATCTTTATCAATGCGGCGCGCGGCAAGGTGATCGACGAAGCGGCGTTGATCGGGGCGCTCGCGTCGGGACACTTGCGCGCCGCAGGCCTGGATGTCTTCGAGCGCGAGCCGGTGCCGGTCGACTCGCCGCTGCTGACAATGAACAATGTGGTGGCGCTGCCCCACATCGGCTCCGCCACGCACGAGACGCGCCACGCAATGGCGTCTTGCGCCGCCGACAACCTGATCGCCGCGCTTGGCGGCGGGCCGCTGCGCAATGCGGTCAACCCGCAGGCGCGGCAAGGCTGAATACTCGCTCCGGCGCGATCCCGCGTGACCCGGAATCCGACGGCCGCATTCGCCGCCGGCGTCTCGCCGGCAAGCGTGTAAACGCGAAGGGCTGGGTTCCGTGCAATACGAAACCCAGCCCCGCGGGCACGACGCGCGCTTCCAGCGCCCTGCGTCCGGATCATCGGCTTCCCGACATTTCAGGTGCCGCCGCGCGCAGTGGATAGCTTGCCGTCGATCGCGGTGCGACGCCGGTTGATCACCTCCTTCGCGCGCGCGAGTTGCGACGGCAGGCGGTCGCCCAGGCGCAACGCCATGCCCACCGCGAGCACATCGCCGATGGCCAGATGCGAGATGCGCGACGTGAGCGGCGAATACACGTCCGTGTCTTCGTCGACATCCGCGAACAAGGCCACGCTCGCCTGACGCGCAAGCGGCGAATTGCTGTGCGTGATCGCGATCACGCTGGCGCCTGCCGCGCGCGCGAGCCCGACGGCTTCGAGCAGATCTTGCGTGCGCCCCGTGTTGGAGATCGCCACGACCACATCCCCTTCGCCGAGCAGCGCGGCGGACATGCCGTAGACGTGCGGGTCGTTGTAGGCCACCGAGGGCACGCCGAGACGGAAGAACTTGTGCTGCATGTCCTGCGCGGCGATGCCCGACGCACCCGCGCCGTAGAACTCGATGCGGCGCGCACGGGCGAGCAGATCGATGGCCTGCCCGATGCTGTCGGGCGAGAGATTGTTGCGCACCTGCATCAGGCTGCCGATGGTGCGATCGAGCACCTTGCCGGCAATGCCGGGCACCGGCTCGTCTGGCCGCACGTCGCGGTGCACGAAAGGCACCCCCTGCGCAATGCCCTGCGCCAGACGGATCTTGAATTCCCGGTACCCGCTGCAACCCACCGCCTGGCAAAAGCGCGCGATCGTCGGCTGGCTCACGTTGGCGCGCTCGGCGAGTTCGTTCATCGACAGGTCGACGACTTCGCGCGGAGCGTCGAGCACATAGGTCGCGAGCTTGCGCTCGGACGGGCGCAACTGGTTCAGCGTGGCTTCAATTCGGTTCAGCATGGCAGGCACCAACAAAAGCGGGCGCGTGAGACGTTGGAACGTCGCCACGCGCCATTTCCCCGTTTCGCCGTGACGCCGCGCGCCGCCCGGGCGCGCGGCGAGTCCGGCGTCTGGCGACCACTATAGCACCCGCGTGCCGTGGCGCCGCACGGTGTCCCGACCTGCCATCTCATTGACTTCGTGTCCGATTTGTACAAAAACTACAGAATGGCGGCATTTCATATTGCGGGTGCTTATTTCTCAATACGGCAAAAAGACGCCTAAATACTGGGAATTAATCGGTAAAACCCCGAATGCGGATGGCTTTTGATTGATGGCGTGTAGAATTTCTACTAAACTCCGCTCCCAATCGCCCCTACCCTGAGTGCATCGCACCGCCCCATCGGCATGACGTCTGAGCAAACGAAGCCCCTGCACCCGGCCGTGATGGCCGTTACGGCGCGCATTGCGGCGCGCAGTCGCGACAGCCGAGCGGCCTATCTCGCCCGCATCGACGCGAGCGCCGGCCGCTTTCCGCAGCGCGGCGCGCTGTCCTGCGCGAACCTGGCGCATGGTTTCGCCGCCATGCCCGCCAACGACAAGTTGATGCTGCGCGAGCAGCGTCGGCCGAACGTGGGCATCGTCACGGCCTACAACGACATGCTCTCGGCGCACCAGCCGTACGAACAGTACCCGGCGCGCCTGCGCGAAGCGGCCCGCCGGCTGGGCGCCACGGCGCAGGTCGCGGGCGGCGTGCCGGCCATGTGCGATGGCGTCACGCAGGGCAATGCGGGCATGGAGCTGTCGCTGTTCTCGCGCGAGGTCATCGCGATGAGCACGGCCGTGGCACTCTCGCACAACATGTTCGACGCCGCGCTGATGCTCGGCGTATGCGACAAGATCGTGCCGGGCCTCGTTATCGGCGCGCTGCAATTTGGCCATCTGCCGACGATTTTCGTGCCGGCGGGCCCGATGGCGAGCGGCCTGTCGAACGACGAGAAGGCGAAGATCCGGCAGTTGTACGCGACGGGCAAGGTCGGGCGCGACGCGCTGCTCGACGCTGAATCGAAGGCCTATCACAGCGCCGGCACGTGCACGTTCTACGGCACCGCCAACAGCAACCAGCTGCTCATGGAAATCATGGGACTGCATCTTCCCGGCGCGGCATTCGTGCACCCACACACGCCCTTGCGCGACGCGCTCACCGACGCGGCCCTGGCGCGCGTGCTGGCCATCGGCGCGGACACGGCCGAGTACACCCCCATCGGCCATGTGGTCGACGAGCGGGCCGTCGTCAACGGCATCGTCGGCCTGTTGGCCACGGGTGGCTCGACCAATCACACGCTGCACCTCGTGGCCATGGCGCGTGCCGCGGGCATCGTCATCGACTGGGACGACTTCGACGCACTGTCGGCCGTGGTGCCGCTCATGGCGCGGGTCTACCCGAACGGCAAGGCCGACGTGAACCACTTTCACGCGGCCGGCGGCATGGGCTTCCTGATCGGCGAACTGCTCGACGCGGGACTGCTGCATGCCGATGTGCGGACCGTAGCCGGCCCGGGCCTGGCGCGCTACCGCGCCGAGCCCTGGCTCTCGCCCGAGGGGCTGGCGTGGCGCGCAGGGAGCGCCTACAGTGGTGATCGTGACGTGTTGCGCGGCCATGCCGAGCCGTTCGCCCCCGATGGCGGACTGCGGCTCATGCACGGCAATCTGGGGCGCGGCGTCATCAAGGTGTCGGCGGTCAAGCCGGAACATCGGCGCGTGGCCGCAACGGCGCGCGTATTTACTTCGCAGGAAGCGGTTCAGGCCGCGTTCGATGCAGGCGAGCTGCGTCGCGACGTGGTCGTGGTGCTACGTGGCCAGGGGCCGCGCGCGAATGGCATGCCCGAGCTGCATCGCCTCACGCCGCTGCTGGGCGTTTTGCAGGACGAAGGGTTTGCCGTGGCGCTCGTGACCGATGGCCGGATGTCCGGCGCGTCGGGCAAGGTGCCGGCCGTGATTCACGTGTCGCCCGAGGCTGCCGCCGACGGCCCGCTCGGCCGGGTGCGCGACGGCGATCTGATCGTGCTGGATGCGAACGCCGGCATGCTGCACGCGGAAGTGGCCCCGCAGGAATGGTCGGCGCGCGAGGCGGCGCCGGTGCCGGTCTCGGGGGACGACACCGGACGCCTGCTCTTCGGTCACATGCGCGCGGCCGTCGGCGCGGCAGAGACCGGCGCTTCCGTGTTCTTCGGTACCGAGTGACGTGCGGGCACGTCGCTGCATTCAAGGAAAACGTAATGGACATCAATGACATCGTTCGTGCCGGCCCCGTGGTTCCGGTGCTCCAGTTCGACAATATCGAGCAGGGCGAGCAGGTCTCGCGCGCGCTGCTCGCCGGCGGCGTACGGGTGCTCGAGATCACGCTGCGGACCCCGGCGGCGATGGACGTCATTCGCCATGTGGCCGGGCTGTCCGACGAACTGATCGTGGGTGTGGGCACGCTCACGCGCCCGGAAGAGATGGCGCAGGCCGTGGCCGCGGGCGCACGCTTCGGCGTCTCGCCCGGTTACACGCCCGCGCTGGGCGCGGCCGCCAGGGCGGCCGGCCTGCCGCTGCTGCCCGGCGTGGTCACGCCCTCCGACATTCTCAACGCCCTGGCCGACGGCTACGACACCGTGAAGTTCTTTCCGGCCGAGCCGTCGGGGGGGGTGCCGATGCTCAAGGCATTGTATGGCCCATTCCGTGACGTTCGGTTCTGCCCGACGGGTGGCATCAGCGCGGAGTCGGCACCGTCGTACCTGGCTCAGCCGAACGTGGTGTGCGTGGGCGGTTCGTGGTTGACGCCCAAGGCACTGGTCGACGCGAAGGACTGGGACGGCATCACGCGCCTGGCACGCGCCGCGAGCGCGTTGTCGCGCGGCTGACGCCCGCCGCGAAGCGAAGCGCTGCATCGATGTATCGAATAACAGGAAGCAGGATTCCAATAATCGGGCGCAAGCCCCTCGGGCATTTGCCCAACTAGCCAAACGAGGAGACTCCCCCATGGTCGCGGTGCAAGGCAACTTGCTGCTGGTGTACGCGCTTGTCGCGGTAATCGCGCTGATTCTGCTGATCGCGCGCTTTAAACTGAATCCGTTCATCACGCTGATCGTCGTCTCGCTGGTGCTCGGGCTGGCCGTGGGCATGCCCATGGGCGGCATCGTCAAGGCGTTCGAGACGGGCGTGGGCAACACGCTGGGGCACATCGCGCTCGTGGTCGGGCTTGGCACGATGCTCGGCAAGATGATGGCCGAGTCCGGCGGGGCGGAGCGCATTGCGCGCACGCTCATCGGATTCTTCGGTGAGAAGAACGTGCATTGGGCGATGGTCGTGATCGCGTTCATCGTCGGTCTGCCGGTGTTTTTCGAGGTCGGCTTCGTGCTGCTCATTCCGATCGCCTTCAACGTGGCCAAGCGCACCGGCACGTCGATGGTGCTCGTGGGCATTCCGATGGTCGCGGGCCTGTCGGTCGTGCACGGTCTGATTCCGCCGCACCCGGCCGCGCTGCTGGCCGTGACCGCCTACAACGCCGACATCGGGCACACCATCATGTACGCCCTGATCGTGGGCATTCCGACGGCGGCCATCGCCGGTCCGCTGTTCGCGAAGCTGATGGCGCGCCACGTGGTGCCCAACCCGGACAATCCACTGCTCGCGCAATTCGTCGAGGCCGATCGTCCGATGGACCGCCTGCCGGGCTTCGGCATCACGCTGTTCACGATCCTGCTGCCGGTCATTCTGATGCTGCTCGGCAGCTGGGCCGACCTGATCTTCGCGCCGAAGACGTTCGCGAACGACTTCCTGCGCCTGATCGGCAACTCGGTGATGGCGCTGCTCATCGCCACGCTGGTGAGTTTCTTCACGTTCGGCAAGCAGCGCGGCTTCAATCGCGACCAGATCCTGAAGTTCACGAACGAGTGTCTCGCGCCCATCGCCACCATCACGCTGGTGGTGGGAGCCGGCGGCGGTTTCGGGCGTATCCTGATGGACAGCGGCGTGTCGAAGGCGATCGTTGACGTGGCCAACAATGCGCACCTCTCGCCGCTGCTGCTGGGCTGGCTGGTGGCCGTGCTGATCCGTATCGCCACGGGCTCGGCCACGGTGGCCATGACCACGGCGTGTGGCATCGTCGCCCCGATCGCGGCCGCGGCGGGTGTCACGGTGAAGCCGGAGCTCATGGTGCTCGCCACGGGCGCGGGATCGCTGATCCTCTCGCACGTGAACGACGGCGGCTTCTGGCTGGTGAAGGAATATTTCAACATGACCGTGCCGCAGACCTTCAAGACCTGGACGGTTTGCGAGACGATCATTTCGGTAGTGGCGTTGCTGCTCACGCTCGGCCTCTCGACGGTGGTCTGAGGTCGCGATGCAGGGCGGGCAACACCGGCAATACGCCGACGCAAGTCGGCAGGTGACAAGGAGGCGAGCCATGATCGTCGTGGTGATGGGCGTATCGGGCAGCGGCAAGAGCACGGTCGGGCAGATGCTGGCCGACCGGCTGGGCTGCGGTTTTTCGGACGCGGATTCGTTTCACAGCCCCGCGAACATCGAGAAGATGCGCCGCGGCGAGGCGCTCAACGACAACGACCGTGCGCCGTGGCTCGCGGCGATCCGTGAAGCGATCGTGGCGCGCCGGCTGGCGGGGCGTCATCACGTGTTCGCCTGCTCGGCACTGCGTTCGCGCTATCGCGACGTGCTCGGCGAGCACGACGGCGACGTGGTGTTCGTCTACCTGAAGGGCGCCCCCGAGGTGATCGGCGAGCGGCTGGCGTCGCGCTCGGGGCATTTCTTCGACCCCGCCTTGCTGCAAAGTCAGTTCGACACCCTCGAAGAACCGCGCGACGCGCTGATCATCGACATCCGCGAATCGCCCGACGCCATCGTCGAGACGCTGCTGCACAAACTCGCCGCCTGCCCGGGCGGCGCGCCGCTGATGTCGGCCGGCGCGGCACGCGTACAATAGCGGTTTATTCCCTGCGCCGGCACGTCATGTGCCGGCCGTACGCATCGAAATGGCTTCCTTCGAATTCTTCGCGCCCTGTCCTCGCGGACTGGAAGAGGCGCTTGCCGCCGAACTGGCTGAACTGGGCCGTCTGGCGCCCGTCTCGGTGGGCAAACAGGTGCCCGGTGGCGTGCATTTCGCCGGTCCGTGGGCGGCCGGCATGGCGGCCAACCTGCATTCGCGCATTGCAAGCCGCGTGCTGCTGCGCGTGGCCCGGCAGGGCTACCGCACCGAACAGGACATTTACGCCTTCGCGCTGTCGCAGCGTTGGGAAGACTGGTTCGGCTATCAGCAGACGTTGCGTGTGGACGTCACGGGCATCAAGGCCCCCGTGCGCAGTCTCGAATTCGTCACACTGCGCATCAAGGACGCCGTTTGCGACCGTTTGCGCGAGAAGACCGGCGCGCGCCCGAACATCGATACTGCCCAACCCGACGTGCGCGTGTTCGCGTTCCTGACGGCGACCGACGTCACGCTCTATCTCGATACCTCCGGCGAAGCGTTGTTCAAGCGCGGCTGGCGTCTGGACAAGGGCGCCGCCCCGCTGCGCGAGAACCTCGCTGCCGGTATTCTGCGACTGGCCGGCTGGCGCACGGACACGGCCGCCGACATGGTGCTCTACGACCCGATGTGCGGCAGCGGCACGTTTCTCGCCGAGGCCGCGCAGATCGCGCTGGGCGTGCCGGCGGGCGCCGGGCGACGCTTCGGTTTCGAGAAGCTGAAGGGTTACGACATCACGGCCTGGCAAACGCTGAAAGTGCAGGCCATGGACGCTCAGCGCGACGCGCGCGTGCGCGGTGTGCCCTCGACCATCTTTGGGAGCGACATTTCCGGCGACATGCTGGTCAAGGCACGCGCCAATCTGGAGCGCGCCGGCGTAGGCGACATCGGCCTGAAACAGGTGGACGCCCGCGACATGTCGCCGCCGGTGGATCGGCCGGGCATCATCGTGGCCAACCCGCCATACGGGGAACGTATCGAAGTGCGCGGCCGGCGCTCGCGCGATGCCGAGGATGGCGATTCACCCGACGTGCAGGGCAATCGCGGCGGTTTCCAGCGTAATCAGCCCGATGGCGTCGACGCGGCGTTCTTCCGCGCGTTCGGCGACGTGCTCAAGCAACGCTTTACCGGTTGGAGCGCATTTCTGCTGACCGCCGACATGAGCCTGCCGGGGCAAATGCGTCTGCGCGAATCGCGACGCACGCCGCTGTACAACGGCGCACTCGAATGCCGCCTTTTCCGTTTCGACCTGATCGCGGGATCGGTGCGCAAGCGCGAGGGCAAGGCGGACGAAGGGGCGCCGCAGGCGTAAATCTCGCGATCGCTCCGGCGTCATGAAAAAGACCGGCCACTGGCCGGTCTTTTTCGTGGTCCTTTCCCCGAAGCTTTGGCGCGCGCGATCATGCGTGCCGCGAGAGCAGAAAACGCCGCAGAATGCCGTGCGAGTAGTGGCTGGCCACTTCGCGCAGAAAGCGCGGAAAGTCGACGTGCGCGTCGTCGTCGGCGGCATCGGACAATGTTCGCATCACCGCGAACGGCACCCCGTACTCATGGCACACCTGCGCCACGGCGGCGCCTTCCATTTCGACGGCAAGGGTTCGGGGCAGGGCGTCGCGCAGGCGCGTGACTTCCGCCGCGCTGGAGACGAACCGGTCGCCGCTGGCGATCTGTCCCACATGAACACGTGGTGCATGCATGTGCCACTGTGCGCGCAGCGACGCCGGCACCTCGTCGGCCATGTCGGTGGACAGCCACTCGCGGGCGGCCTGCGCGAGCGCGTCGCGCAGGGGCGTCTCGGCGTCGAACGCATGGCGTCCGAGCAGCGGAATTTCGAACCGGGGGAAGATGGGGCTGGCGTCCATGTCGTGCTGCACGAGCGTGTCGGCGATCACCACATCGCCGACCGACAGGCCATGCGCGAGGCCGCCCGCCACGCCGGTGAACACGATTTCGCCGACATCGAAGCGATGGATCAGGGCCGCCGTGGTCGCCGCGGCCGCCACCTTCCCCACGCGGGCGAGCACGATGACACAATCGTGACCGTGCAGGGTTCCGACGTGGTAGTCGCGCATGCCGACGTGCTCGACATGCGCCCCGGGGGCCATCTCGGCGAGCAGATCGGCGATTTCTTCATGGAGTGCGGCGACGATGCCGAGGGTCATGGCGCGGTCTCGGAGGACAATGAGAAGCGCGCATTGTAGCGCGGGGCTGCCGTGGCAGCCCCGCATCGGGTCAAGCGAGAGCGGCCAGGCCGCAAGCGATCATTCGACTGCCTTGACCATCTCCTCGACGACCTTCTTCGCGTCGCCGAACACCATCATGGTCTTGTCAAGATAGAACAGTTCGTTGTCCAGACCGGCGTAGCCGGCGGCCATCGAGCGCTTGTTCACGATGATCGTCTTGGCCTTGTACGCCTCGAGAATCGGCATGCCGGCAATAGGCGAGGACGGATCGTTCTTAGCGGCCGGGTTCACCACGTCGTTCGCCCCGAGCACCAGCACCACGTCCGTCTGCCCGAACTCGCCATTGATCTCGTCCATCTCGAGCACCTGGTCGTACGGCACCTCGGCCTCGGCCAGCAGCACGTTCATGTGCCCCGGCATGCGGCCCGCGACCGGGTGAATCGCGTAGCGCACGTTCACGCCCTTCTCGACCAGCTTGTCGGTCAGCTCCTTGAGGGCGTGCTGGGCGCGCGCCACCGCCAGGCCGTAACCCGGCACGATCACCAGCGATTCGGCATTGCTCATGAGGAACGCGGCGTCGTCGGGCGAGCCTGACTTGACCGGGCGTTGCTGCTGCTCGCCGCCGGCGGCGCTCGCGCCCGGCGCTGCGCCGAAGCCGCCCAGAATCACGTTGAAGAACGAGCGATTCATCGCGCGGCACATGATGTACGAGAGAATCGCGCCCGAGGACCCCACCAGCGATCCCGCGATGATGAGCATCGGGTTGTTCAGCGAGAAGCCGATCCCCGCCGCTGCCCAGCCCGAATACGAGTTCAGCATCGACACGACCACCGGCATGTCCGCGCCGCCGATCGGGATGATGATGAGCACCCCGAGCACGAAGGCGATGGCCGTCATCAGGATGAACGGCAGCCAGCTTTGCGAAAGGAAGAAGATCACGCCGAAGCCGATCATCGCGATCGCGAGCAGCAGGTTCACGGTGTGCTGCCCCGTGAACTGCACCGGTGCGCCCTGGAACAGGCGGAACTTGTATTTGCCCGAGAGCTTGCCGAAGGCGATGACCGAGCCCGAGAACGTGATCGCGCCCACGAACGTGCCGATGAACAGCTCGATGCGGTTGCCCGGCGGCAGCAGCGTCTCGCCGGCCGGCACGATGCCGAACGCGGCCGGTTCCGCCACCGCGGCCACCGCGATGCACACGGCCGCCAGACCGATCAGCGAGTGCATTGCCGCGACCAGCTCCGGCATCTTCGTCATCTCGACCTTGCGTGCGACGAACGCGCCGATGCCGCCTCCGACGACCAGCCCCGCCAGAATCAGCGCAAGTCCGGAATAGTTGCCGCCCATCAGGCGACGGAGTTCGTAAATCAGCGCAATCGTGGTGACCGCGGCAATCGCCATCCCGATCATGCCGAACGCGTTGCCGCGCCGCGCCATTTTCGGATTCGACAGGCCCTTGAGCGCCTGGATGAAACAGATCGACGCGACCAGATACAGCAGCGTGACGAGATTCATGCTCATTGCTTGTCCCCCTCGGCCGCTTTCGCCGGTTTGTCCTTTTTCTTGAACATCTCCAGCATGCGCTGCGTGACGAGGAAGCCCCCGAACACGTTCACTGCGGCGAGCGCCACGGCGACCACGCCCATCGTCTTGCCGAGATTGCCTTCGGTGAGGCCCGCCGCCAGCATGGCCCCCACGATCACGATGGCCGAGATCGCATTGGTCACCGCCATGAGCGGCGTGTGCAGTGCCGGCGTGACGTTCCACACCACGTGATAGCCGACGTACACCGCCAGCACGAAGATGATCAGATTGATCACCGTGTGATTGATCATTTCCATGATGTCCGCTCCCCCTTAAGCCGCACGCAGCACTTGACCGTCGCGGCACATCAGGCACGCGCTGACGATGTCGTCGTTGGTATCGATGACGAGTTTGCCTTCCTTGTCGATCACCAGCTTCAGGAAGTCGAGCACGTTGCGCGCGTACAGCGCGGACGCATCCGCCGCGACCATGCCTGCCAGATTGGTGTAGCCCGCGATGGTTACACCGTGGACCTTGACGACTTCGTCGGCCACCGACAGCGGGCAGTTGCCGCCGCCGTTCGCGCCGCGTCCGGCCGCCAGGTCGATGATCACCGAGCCGGGCTTCATGGCCTTGACGGTATCTTCGGCGATCAGCGTGGGCGCCGCGCGCCCCGGGATCAGGGCGGTGGAGATCACGATGTCGGCCTGCGTGAGGCGCGTGTGCACCAGCTGGGCCTGACGCGCGAGCCATGCGGCGGGCATCGGGCGCGCGTAGCCGCCCACGCCCTTGGCGATCTCGCGCTCTTCGTCGGTTTCGAACGGCACGTCGATGAACTTGGCGCCGAGCGATTCGATCTGCTCGCGCACGGCCGGGCGCACATCCGAGGCTTCGATCACGGCGCCCAGGCGCTTGGCGGTGGCGATCGCCTGCAAGCCCGCCACGCCGGCGCCGAGCACGACCAGACGCGCGGCCTTCACGGTGCCCGCGGCAGTCATGAGCATCGGCATGAAGCGTTGATAAAGGTTGGCCGCGAGCATCACGGCCTTGTAGCCGGCAATATTGGCCTGCGAGGACAAGACGTCCATGCTTTGCGCACGCGTGGTGCGCGGGGCGGCTTCCAGGGCGAAGGCGGTCACACCCGCCGCCGCCATGCGCGCGTTGTTCTCGGCATCGAACGGATTGAGCATGCCGACCACGACGCTGCCGCGCGGGATCTGGGCGAGCTCTTCCGGCGACGGCGCACGTACCTTGAGCACGAGTTCGGCGCCAAGGGCGTCGGCTGCGTTGCCCAGCGTGGCGCCGGCGGCCTCGAAGGCCGCATCCGGTACGCTCGCGGCGTTGCCGGCGCCATGCCCAATCACGACCTGGTGTCCCGACGCGACCAGCTTCTTCACCGTCTCGGGCGTGGCCGCGACACGGGATTCTCCGGCAAGCGTCTCGGCGGGAATGCCGATTTTCATTGTGTCTCTCCTTGGGTTTGTGAACTGATCTCATCAACGGCCAAGGAGCCGCAGCGCGTGCGCTGCCGGGGCAGGCGCGTTACCTGTTTCGCCGCTGATGACATTAGTCCTGCACAAACCACTGCAAACGAACTACTGCAAAAACCGGTGATGCGGTACTGCCACTGCACACTGCTGGTGCTCGAAGCTTACCCGAAGATTACAGATGCGCCTATTGCACCAAACGGCATATCAATATGCCGCGAACGCGGGATAATCGCGGCTAATGCCAACCGACCGGTCGGTCGCCAGACCGGCCCGTCGCCTGCGCCAAACCCCGCCAGACGGTAAAATGGCGCTTTTATCGGGGATCACGTCCGCGAGGTAACGTTCGGGCGGTGTCCCGGGCGAACCGGGCGTCCCGTCTCTCGCGAGGAAGTCTCATGGACGCACGCTGGAAGCCCAACGTGACGGTGGCGGCGGTCGTCGAGCGCGACGGCCGTTTTCTGTTTGTCGAAGAGCAAAAGCGTGCCGGGCTGCTGATCAATCAACCCGCTGGCCATCTGGAGCCGGGCGAGTCGATCGTCGACGCCGTGCGCCGCGAGGTGCTGGAAGAGACGGCATACCGGTTCGAGCCGAGGCATCTGGTGGGGATTTATCTTGCGCCCGGGCCGGACGACATCGCGTACCTGCGCTTCACCTTCACCGGCGCGCTCGGCGAGTTCGACGCCTCACGCGCGCTCGACGAGGGCATCGTCGGCACGCTGTGGCTCACGCCGGACGAGGTGCGCGCCCAGCGCGCGCGCCATCGGTCGCCGATTCTGGAGCGCTGCATGGACGATTACCTGCGTGGGGTACGTTACGACCTCGCCATACTTCAGTCCCATCCGGTCACGACCGGTGGGCAAGGCAACACATGAGTCAAAAACGCGTAGTGGTGGGCATGTCGGGCGGCGTCGATTCGTCGGTCACGGCATGGCTGCTCAAGCAGCAAGGTTACGACGTCGTCGGCCTGTTCATGAAGAACTGGGAAGACGATGACGACAGCGAGTACTGTTCGACCCGGCAGGACTGGATCGACGTGGTGTCGGTCGCCGATCTGATCGGCATCGACGTCGAGGCGGTGAATTTCGCCGCCGAATACAAGGACCGCGTGTTCGCGGAATTCCTGCGGGAATACTCGGCGGGACGCACGCCCAATCCCGACGTGCTGTGCAATGCCGAGATCAAGTTCAAGGCATTTCTCGACCATGCGGTGGCGCTCGGCGGCGAGACCATCGCGACGGGGCATTACGCACGCGTGCGCGAGCGCGACGGACGCTTCGAGCTGCTCAAGGCCTTCGACCACACGAAGGACCAGAGCTATTTCCTGCACCGGCTCAATCAGGCGCAGCTCTCGCGCACGATGTTCCCGCTCGGCGAAATGCCCAAGACGAAGGTTCGGGAGATCGCCGCGCAGATCGGCTTGCCCAATGCGAAGAAGAAGGATTCGACCGGGATTTGCTTTATCGGCGAGCGTCCGTTTCGCGACTTCCTCAATCGCTATCTGCCCACCAAGCCGGGGCCGATGAAGACGCCCGACGGCGCGGTCGTGGGCGAACACGTGGGCCTGGCGTTCTACACGCTCGGCCAGCGCAAGGGCATCGGCCTGGGCGGCAGCCGCGACGGTTCCGGCGAGCCATGGTTCGTCGCCCGCAAGGACATGGCGAGCAACACGCTCTACGTGGTGCAGGGGCATGACCATCCGTGGCTGCTCTCGTCCACGCTCGACGCCGAAGACCTGTCCTGGGTCGCGGGCGAGCCGCCCGCCGAGGGCGCCCGCTGCGGCGCCAAGACCCGCTACCGCCAGGCGGATGCGGCCTGCGAAGTCGTGCGCGCCGATGGCTCGCAGGCGCTCACGCTGTCGTTCCCGGAGGCGCAATGGGCCGTCACGCCCGGACAGTCGGCCGTGCTGTACGACGGCGAGATCTGCCTCGGTGGCGGTATCATCGCCGCGACCACCCCCGCCACGCCGGACATCGTGTCGCATGCGTCGCAGTCCTCGGGCCACGTCGAAACGCCGACGCGCGACGCCACGAAGCGCAAGCACACCATCCTCAACTCGCATTGAAGCCGCCGGCGCTCGCCGGGGGGACACCCGGTCGCTCGCCGGTGCTGGTCCCCCAAAAAGCAAGGAGGTTTCATGTTTTCGCGCCGATTCCTGGCTCTCTGGCTGGCGGTCGCGTTGCTGGTGGCAACGCTCGCCCTGGTGCTCGTCGACGGCTGGCATCCGCTCTGGCCGCTCCCGTTCGCGGCGCTCGTCGCGCTTGGTGTGTGGGACGTCGTGCAGCAGCGTCACGCCGTGCTGCGCAACTATCCGCTCTGGGGGCATTTCCGATTTCTGTTCGAGTTCATCCGACCGGAGATCCGTCAGTATTTCGTTGAGGACGACACCTCCGAGACGCCGTTCTCGCGCGCGCAGCGCAGCATCGTCTATCAACGCGCGAAGGGGGACGTCGACAGCCGGCCGTTCGGCACCGAGCTCGACGTCAGGGCGACGGGGTATGAGTGGATCGCCCATTCGCTCGCGCCGACCGTCCTCGACGGTCACGACTTTCGCATCACCATCGGCCCGGATCGTGCGCAGCCTTATTCCGCTTCGATCTTCAACATTTCCGCGATGAGTTTCGGTGCGCTGTCGGCCAACGCGATTCGCGCGCTCAATCGGGGAGCAAAGCTCGGCAACTTCATTCACGACACCGGCGAGGGGTCTATCTCGCCGCACCATCGCGAGCAGGGCGGCGACCTGATCTGGGAGGTGGCGTCGGGGTACTTCGGCTGTCGCAACGACGACGGCACGTTCAACGCCGAGAAGTTCGCGGCGCAGGCCACCGCACCGCAGGTGAAGATGATCGAGGTGAAGCTCTCGCAAGGCGCCAAGCCGGGGCACGGCGGCGTGTTGCCGGCCGCGAAGATCACCCCCGAGATTTCGGCGACGCGCGGCGTGCCGATGGGCCAGGATTGCATCTCGCCGGCGCGTCACAGCGAATTCTCGACACCGCTCGGCTTGCTCCAGTTCGTCGACCGGTTGCGCACGCTCTCGGGCGGCAAGCCGACCGGCTTCAAGCTCTGCATCGGCCATCCATGGGAATTCTTCGGCATCGTCAAGGCGATGCTCGAGAGCGGCATCCTGCCCGACTTCATCGTCGTGGACGGCTCGGAAGGCGGCACGGGTGCCGCGCCGCTGGAGTTCACCGATCACGTGGGCGCGCCGCTGCAGGAAGGGCTGCTGCCTGCACAACACGCTCGTGGGGGCCGGACTGCGCGACAAGATCCGGATCGGTGCGTCCGGCAAGATCGTGACGGCGTTCGACATTGCTCGCACGTTGGCGATTGGCGCCGACTGGTGCAATTCCGCGCGCGGCTTCATGTTCGCGATCGGGTGCATTCAGTCGCAGAAGTGCCATACCGACCGGTGTCCGACCGGTGTCGCGACGCAAGACCCCTTGCGTCAGCGCGCGCTCGTGGTCCCCGACAAGGCGCAGCGCGTGCATCAGTTCCACTCGCAAACGTTGCATGCGCTTCAGGAGTTGATTCAGGCCGCGGGTCTCTCGCATCCGTCGGAGTTGCGCGCGCATCACATCGTGCGGCGGGTGTCGTCCAACGAGATTCGCCTGATGTCGGAGTCGCTGAAGTATCTCGCGCCCGGGGACCTGCTGCGCGGCCAGTACCGCTATCAGCTGTACGAGACGTACTGGCCCATGGCGCGCGCCGACAGCTTCTCGCCGGCGGCGCTCGCCTGATGCGTTAGCCGTTCGTCACGCAAGACGACGCGGCGCTCGCCTCCGGAACCCGACGCGATGGGGCGTCGGGTTTTTTGTTTTTCCGACAGTTTTCTTCCCAAAAGCCAAAACGCCAGGGCGTCGCGCGCGACATTAAGGTGTCCACCGGATGATGCCCGTGCACGGACTCGCCTATCGTTGGACCTTCGATTTTGTCATCCCGCAGACGGAATGTCGTCAGAGGAGGAGCCAATGAGTACGGTGCGATTTCTGATCAGCCGCCACGACGTGAAACTGATCGTGAACGGTCTCGTGCATACCCTTCCCGCCGGCAGCATGACGGCGACCAGTTCGGACGCCACGATGGACGCCCAGGGGCCCGTGGTGTCGCATGACTTCCACGCCTGCGACCTGCAGGCGCTTTACCCGGACGTCGTCGACCTGCTAGACCGTCGCCCGCTTGGCGTCTTTCATCGGCAGGCGGCGCGCACGTTGATCCTCGAACCGAGCATGGTCGACGTGGCGATGGCGTTGCAGGACGTCGACCGCATGGCGATGCTGCGCTTCTTCTACGTCTACTGCCTGTGTCGCGATCAACGCTACTTCTCCGCAATGTTGCGCCAGACCATCGCCGGCAGCCACTCGTTGTTCGATTTCGTCGAGGCGAACTTTCACCGACCGTGGCCGGTGGGACGTCTGGCCGAAGAGTTCGGCATGCCGCTGCGCAAGTTCCGCTACCTCTTTCAGCAGACGTACGGCATGCCTGCCAAGCAGTGGTTGCTGGAGCGGCGGCTGAGGCTCGCCCGCGACCTGCTGCTTTCCACGCGTCACAAGGTGCTCGACATCGCGCTCGAGTGCGGCTTCACCAATCACGCCCATTTCACCGACACCTTCCGCAAGCGGTTCGACTGTGCACCCACCGAGATCCGGCTCGGTGCCCCGCCGATGCGCGGCGCCCGCCGGGTGGCGACGCCGCGCGCCGAGGCCTACGCCGCGTTGCGCGCCGATCTGGTGGCCGGGCAGGGAGCGGTCGCCGACGGAGGTGTGCAATGAACGTCGAGGAAGTGCATCGCGGCATGTCGGAAGGCGTGCGCCGAATGTCGGACGAAGCCACGCAGGCCGTGCGCACGCAGGAAGTCAACGATCCGCGGCATATGCTCGACGTGCAGTTTCGCCTGCAGCAGTACTCGACGATGGTCGGGTTGCACAGTGCGGCCATCAAGCTCATCAAGGACACGCTGATGGGCATCATCGCCAAGATCGCATGACAGACATGACGCGCGCCGCGTCGGCCGACGGCGAAGCCGGTCGCCAGTGGCTCGACGCTTCCGTAAGGCAATGTCTCGTGGAGCTCGCGCTGGCAGGCGCGAATCACGGCATGGCGCACGAGGCTCGCAAGATTCTGACGGCATTGCCGTCGCTCGTGCCGGATCGCGGTACGTGCCGTTGGCTGCAGGCGGCGCTGTCGATCGCGCTCGGCGACACGGCGGTGGCCAGCGGCTTGCTGGCCGACGCGCGCAACGGCGCGCCGGTCGGTGACGCGACGGCCGAGGCCCTCGCGTGCTGGGCGGGATCGCGTCCTTCGGCGGACGGGCCGACCGCTCCTATCGCACCGACCGCATCGGTCGCCCCGGCACCGATTGTCACGTCTCGCAATTCCGACACGCTCCCCACTTCCCGATCATGACGCCTTCCCAACTCTTCAACGTGACAGCGCAGGCGGTGGACGCGGCGTCGCTCACCAACGTGGCGCTCGCGACGGCCGGCGCCGGCGAGACCGACGCCGTCGGCTTCGCGCAGGCCATGGCACACGCGCCCCGCCTGCCGGAACATCATTTGCTCAGTGCGGCTGGCAAGCTCGCGGGCGACACGGACCGTCTGGCCGAGCGAATCACGGCTCAGCCGGGCACGGTCGACGACCCGGGGCGCTTGCTCGCCGCGCAGCGTCATCTGACGGAACGCGTGCTCTCGCTCGAGTTCGTGGCCAAGGTGGCGGGCGCGGCCACGCAAGGGGTCAACAAGCTGGTGCACATGCAATGACACATGGTGTTGGCATCGCCCGTCTCGTGCGATCGGACGCGACATCGGTGGCAGGGCGCGAACCGATACGTCGGCGCGTGAACCGCTGCGCACGTTGGTGCGCTGGCTGCGTGCTGGCGTTTGCGCTCGCAGGCTGCAAGGTCGAACTGCATCGTGCATTGAGCGAGACCGAGGCGAATCAGATGCTCGCGTTGCTGCTCGTATCGGGACTCCAGGCGGACAAGCGCGCCGACACGACTGGCATGACCGTTCGCATCGAGCGCGGCGACTTCGTCCGTGGGGTGGAGGTGCTGCGCCAACACGGGTTGCCGCGTCAGAAACGGGCATCGGTGGAGGACGTTTTCCCGCCGGGACAACTCGTCAGCTCGCCGGTGCAGGAGCAGGCGAAGCTCAATTTTCTCAAGGAGCAACGCCTCGAACGCATGCTCGCGGCGCTCGACGGCGTCATGGTGGCCGAGGTCTCCATCGCGCAGGTGCCCGTGGATTCGGCCGGGCGCGCGACCTTGCCTCCGGGTGTTGCCGTCTTCGTGAAATACAGCCCGGAGATCAACATGACGCAACGTATGACCGATATCCGCAGCCTGGTGCATGACAGCGTGCCCGGCGTTACGCCGGAGCGCATCAGCGTCGTGCTCCAGCCCGCCGACTACCGCCTGCCGCGTGCGGCGATCGAGGCCAGGTCGGACGCGGTCGTGACGTCGGCTGGCGGCGCAGCGCGCTGGCGCCCGGTGCTGCAATGGGCAAGCCTGGCGCTAGCCGGTGCCGTACTGTCCCTGGGAGGTGCGCGGGTGTGGCGCCGACGGACGGTCTGGGGACGATGGCTGCGCCAGCGGGCGCTCAAGCGCACATGAGGGTGCACGGCGAGACGGCTGCGGCCCAACTCGCGAGACTGATCTGGCAACCGGGCGGGCAGATGGACGACGGGTGGTGGCATGCCTTCGGGATGACGCCTTGGCGCGACGCGTACCGCCGACATGCCGCATGTCGCGCATCCATCGACGCGCAACTGGTTGTCCGCCGCGGTTGGCCTGCCGTTCGCGAGGTGTTGGGGGCGCACATGGTGCCGCCGTGCAGCGAAGCCGCGCAAGCGCGATTGCGGCGCCTGCCGACGCTGCGTCGCGTGGCGGTGGCCTATGGATTGAGAACGATGGGTTGCCCCGACTACCTGTTGCTCGGTGCGTATCGTCGCGCGCTGTCGCCATGGCTCGACGCCTGGCAATGCGACCGCCTGCTCCTCACGCGCGCCGAATGGCCCGCGCGGGTGTCCCGTTCGCCCGACGCGATCGTGGTGGCGGCAATGGCCCGCACAGGGCGATGCCTCGATGCCATCGCGATGCCGGAGGCGGCCGACCTCGCAACGATCGTCACTGCAGCACGCATTTTGCTGCCGCCTGCGCACGATACCGCCGAGCCGGACGGGGCCGTCTCCGAGGGCGCGTCCGACGTGGACATGTGGGGGCGCCTCGCGGCGCTCGAGAGGATGCTATGTATGTCATCGAAATCGCATTGACGGCGATCACGACGATCGATGGCCCCGCGCCGGCGGGGCCCGTGATTCGTGCCGACGCACTCGCACGCCTGCACGATCAGTCCGACCAGCGAGCGCGGTGGATGGCGCAGGCGCAAACCGAGCGCGACGCCGCCCTGGCGGAGCGCGAGCAGGCGCGGCACGACGTGCAGGCCTTGCGCGAGACATGGCTGGCGCAGGCGCGTGAGCAGGCCGGGCAGGAGGCGGCGGCGATGGCGGAGGCGGCGCGTCACGACACCGTCACGCAAGCCGTCGAATGGCTGGCCGGAGAAGCCGCGCTGGAGCGCGAGATCGTCCATTCGCTGGAGCGGCGCGTGGCCGACGCGATGGCCGTCGCGCTGGCGAATTTCGTCGAGGCGATGGGGGTAGGCGAGCGCTATGCACTGCGCGTCGCGCGTGCGTTGCCCGATCTCGTGCGGGAGGGTGCGCTCACGCTGCGGGTGCCTCCGGCGCATCTCGATGCCGTGGCGCGCGCGCTGCGAGCGGCGGACATCGTGATGGCGTGCGCGCCCGACCCGGCGTTGAGCGGACGCCAGGCGCGCATCGAGAGCGAATGGGTCACCGTTTGCCTGGACCTCGATGCCGATCTGGCCGCGGTCATGACGCGGCTGCGCCCCGGCCCCGGGCTGGAGGTCGCCTATGGTTGAGCGCGTGCGCTCGTCGATGCCCACCGAGACCGGGCCCGCGCCGGCGGCGGGTGCCACCGCGCCTCCCGATGCGCGGACGTGGCTGTCGTTGGAGGGGGATGCGCGCCTGCCGCACGAGGCGACGACCGAGGTGCCCGGGCACGTCGCGTTGATCGAAGCCGCGATTGCGCAGAACGACAAAGCCGCGGTCGCCGAGTCTCAGGAGAACCTCAGTTTCGCGCTCGGTGTGCGCTTTCGCCGCGCAGGCCAGCGTGACGTACGTGACGACAAGCAGCGCGCCCGCGCGCTCTTCGAGCAACAGATGATTCGCTACGCGCGCGTGCACGGTGCGCGGTTCGAAACGATTCGCGAGCAACTGCGCGATTTGCCGTTCGTTCCCGATCCGCTTCAACTGATTCGCCAGGCGCATCTGTCGAGCGGTCACGCGGCGCTGGTCGTTGCGGCCTGGCTGGCCGAGCGCGGCCTCGACCAACCGACGCGCACCCGATTGCGAAAGACGCTGGCAGCCCTCACGGACACGCAGACCTGGGCCATCGAGGCGTTTGCCGCGCTGGAGTGCAGTGGCGGTCGCCAACCGGGCGCCGCGTTGCTGCAACAACTCAAGTCGCTTTATCGTCACTCGCAGGGGGCGCAGCAGTCGCTCACGCAGTGGTTCGACGCGTGCCGACGATTCCCGCAGCGACGCGCACGCTTGCGTGCGCTGATGCAAGCCCTCGGCATGGAGCTCGGCGCGACGCACGCGCACGCCGACGTGCGGCGTCTGGCGGCAGTCGTCGACGATTTGCGCCGCGTGGTGCTGTTCCTCACGTTGGAGGCTTCGTGCGAGGCGTCGGCGACGGCGATGCGCGCGGCGGGGTGTCGTATGTTCGAGACGGACACCATGATCTCCGAGACACTCACATTGCTCGATCAGTCATGGGCGGGCGTCGAATGGCTGTCGCAGCGGGCGCACTATCTGGGCATGACGACGCTGCGAATGCGATATGCGTTCGCGCGCGAGCTCACCGGCCTCGTGAAGTCGGCACACGACGGGTGCTTTCGCGACGAAATGCAACGCGAGGCACTCGACGAGGCGCTCGATGCATGGCGAACGGAGATCGCCCGTGAGGGCGACGCGACGTGATGGCCCTGGTGTGTGGGGCTGGCGGCTGGGAGGGGTGATGAGTCAGACGTGAGCGGCGCACGTTGTGTGCGCCATGGCGCGCAGGGGGCGAGCGCGGGACGTGCAGAGGGGAAGGCGGCGGAAGCCTGGACTCAATGAAGGGAGAAGACCGCGAAGTTCACGCGCGCAGATGTTCGCGGCAGAGCTTGATCCGGTCATAGAAATCGGTCAGCGCTTGCGCGAAGGGTTCCGGCTCCGCGGCGGCGTCTTCCCTGACCTGCGCGTGAAGAATCAAGCGGTTGTCCCGCTCGCGCAATTGCACGTGTCCGGTGACGGCCCATTCGGCTGGCTCGATCAGGAATTGCAGCAGACGCTCGCTGTTGGCCCGATGCAATCGCGCCGCTTCGTCGGTGGCGACGACCGCGTGGATGCTGCACACCTGATTCTCCAGGGTTTCGACGATGATGCTGGGCGAAGCGTTGAACGTCAGCTCGATGGGCGAGTGATTGTCGACGGCGTCGATCTTGCTGGGGTCGCATCCGATCAACTTCAGAGCTTCGACGAGAGTTTGCGCGAGGTCGTAACTGGGCATGATGTACGTGGTGTGATGAGGAAATCGAAGGCGTAGCGGCGTAGCGGCTTATCGACGTATGGACGTATGGACGTATCGGCGTATCGGCGTATCGGCGTATCGGCGTATCGGCGTATCGGCGTATCGGATGATCGGTCGCCGCGCGCGCCGCGCGATGCCGAAGGTTCCCACGCGTGGTTGATGTCGACTTTGGTTGTCGGTGCAGCGTTGTCGCTTCTGCGCACGCCTGGCGCGACGCGACCCTTGCCGCGATCGCCGCATTCGCCGCAGTCGCCACTATCGAGACCGTCACGCCGAAGCTCCGTAAGATGTGGCGTAGCGGCGCGCCAGGCTTTCGAGAATCGCTTCGGCGGCGTCGACGGCGCGTTGCTGCAGTCGCACCTGCGCGTGCTCGGCGGGCGTGAGTGGTGTGCGCGCCGCTCGGGCCAGCGTTGCGCGGGCGGCGTCGAGCGTCGACGAAACCTCGCGGGCAACCGCGGCGGGCGCGGCGGCCAGACGATCCTCAAGCTGCGTCAGATGCGTCGCCAAGATGGGTCTCCGGAGTCAGGGGAAGGTAGTAGAGCCGGTCCGGCGCGCCGATTGACACACCGTCGGCGTAAATGGCGACGATGCGCGTGCCGCCGGGCAGGCGTACCCCCTGGGCGAGACGTGTGCCGTCGGCGAGCGTGAGCGCGGGCGCTTCGGGCGAGCCACCGATGCTCACGAGCGGCGCAGAGAGTCCTGTCTCGGCCAGCGTCGGGATCGTGGGCGGCAAGGGTTCGATGCGCGCAGGCGATGCGTCCGACGAGTGGTTCCATGTGTCGACGATGCCCTTGAGCGCCGCTTGCCGACCGGGCGGCAGGGCCCCGGTGAGGCGCCAACCGCGGCGATCGCGCGAAATGTCGAGGCCCCGCAGTTGACCGGCCTTGCGCAGCGTTGTCACCAGCCTGTCCAACGCGTCGGCCGACCCCTCGGCCACGCGCCAGCCGTATGGCAACGCGAGCCCGTCGAGGGCGTCTGAGGCGGCTCGCCAGCGGGCGTTCGCCACGACCGGGCCGCTAACGACGAGTTCGCCGTCCGGTGCGGCTTCCACGTGCGCCGTCGCAAAGCCATGCAATCGCAACACCGTCCTCGCGGTCTCGATGGCGTTCTCCGGGCACCAGGTCTCGTCGCTCACCGTCATGCCAAGCCATCGGGCTTCGGCGCGCAGCCGGGCGCGCGCATCGTCGTCGATGCAGCCGCCAGTGAGACGGACGGCGCCGTCGCGGCTCGCGAGCACGACATTGGGTGCGATGCGCGCCGCGAGTGCCGATAACGCGTCCGGTTCCGGCACGCCTGTGTCCGGCCAGGCGGAGCTGGTGCGCCAGATCGCGGCGCCCCCGGCGGCGATCAGCGAAGACACGCCTGCGACGGCGATCCACGTGAGTGGCCCATGGCGACGGCGATGGCGAAGGCGCTGGCGACGAGCGGCGCGGGCGTCGGGCGAGGTGAGGGACCGCCGCTCGATCTGCGGGGCGTGGGATGGTGCATGCGAGTGCGGCGCCACCTGGCGACGTACCGGACGCGGCGGCATGGGGCGGGGCGTCGGATCGCTACCGTCGTCGAGCCGAAAGACCATGCCGGCCAGGTCGATGACGGCGTGCAGCGGCAGGCGGGACACGTCGGGCGCCACGGGTCGCCGGTCCGCGGCGCCAGCGTCATTGTCGGCGTCATTTTCGACGCAATCATCATCGAGGGGGGCGACAGGCAAACCATCCACCCAGAGCGGCGCGGCCGTCAGCAGGCGCACGCCATCGTCGTCCACGCTCAGCGTGACACGCGCGCCGTGCTCGAGCGTCACGGCGATATCCGAATCGGCGTCGCCGATGGTGAGCATGCCCGAGGGCAGCGGTATCGGACGACCGGCGAGCGGGCCATCGAGCAAGGTCATCGTCAGCATGGTCACGGATTGGGCATGCCCTGGGCCGGCTCGGCCTTGATGAGGAACAGGCGCATGACGCTGTCGCTCCGGTTGCTCGTGGAACTGAAGAGGCGGCCGATGAGCGGCAGGTCGCCCAGCAGCGGAATCTTGCGCTCGTGCTCGCGCTGCGCGTCCTGGACGAAACCACCGAGCAGCAGGCTTTGCCCCGCCTGCAACGTGGCATGCGTGGAGATCGATGAGTTGCGGATCGTCGGTACTTCGTCGCGGGTATTGCGTTCGCTGCGCACCTCGCCGCCATCTTCGATATTGAGCGTGAGCATCACCTGCTCGGGCGCAGGCGGGTGTCGCGCGCTCCCCATGGCTCCCACGCCCGCCGCGCCTTCCGCGCCCGGAACGAGGCGCGGTGTCACGCGCAGCAGCGAGCCTGATGTCACGCTCTCGAGCCTGGCCACCTTCTCGCCGGAGACCTTCGTGTAGAACGTCACGCTGCGATCGAGCACCGCCTGCATGTTGTCCAGGGTGACGATCGACGGCCGGGACAACACGCGCGCCTTGGAGTTTCTTTCGAGCGCACTCAGGTTGATCATGAACTTGTTGGTGTCCCCGACGACGGTCGTGAACGTGCCGCCGTCGCCCTCTCGCATCTGACCGTTCAGCGCAACCGCGCCAAAGCCGCCAATGCGCGCGCTGCCCGAGAAATCGACGCCGAGCTCGGCGATATCGCTGGCGTTGACGTCGATGATGGCGACGGAAATATCGACCAGACGCGGCGGGGTATCGAGTTGCGCGATGAGGTCGCCATAGATCGGCAGGTTGCGTCGTCGCTCCCGCACGATTACTGCATTGCGGCGAGGGTCGGCAGAGAAGCGCGGCGTGCTGCTGCGCGTGGCGGCCGCCAGCGTCGCACCCGCGCCTGCCATCCTCGTATTGCCGATGCCCTCGGTGGACGCGTCGCCGGTCGCCGTCGCGGTCAGCGGGCCGGCGCCGAGCACCAGCTCCTTGAGTACGCTGACGACGCCCGGAATGACGACTTCCTGCCCGCGATAAGAGTACCTGGTGTCGCCCGCCGTCGCGAATTTCAGGGGAAATATCTTGATGGTCTCTTCGCTTTCCTGCTGGTCGCGCGCGTCGCGCTCGAGGTAATCGGCGAGCATGGACACCGTCTCCAGACAGGCCGGCACGCCTGTGATCTCGAGCGCGTGCGTTGCCGGAATCGCCCGCGCCACACAGTGCCGCGGGTGCAGCACGCCCGCCTCCCGAAGGTGCCCGAGCAAGTCGCCGGTCGACGCGAAACGCAGCGGCACCACGCGTCGCGCCGCCTCGCTGGACTTATAGATGTTCAGCGTCTGGCCGTTGAAGTACCACGAAAGCCGATAACGTTCCGAAAGTGCGTCGAGCGTCGTCTGTGCGGACCCCGCAGGTAACGTCCCGATGAAACGATCGTCGACTTGCTCGCTCACGACAGTCGGCATACCGTGATGCGCCCCGAAGTCGCGCAACAGTTCGGCCAACGGGGTTCCTGTGCTCTGGAAGACGAACGGGCCGCCGCGCCAGACGGGCGTGATCGTCGCTCCAACGCCGGGGGAGAGCGCCAGCACGATGGCAAGCAGCGCCTGCCACGGCAGGGAGGGTGTCAGACGGCGCGAGAAGTCGAGGCGCATGGTCAGCGCGGGCGAGACGGCTGGCGGCGGAAGGCGGCCGCGGCGATGCCGTCCGGGGGCGTGCTCACCGACGCAGGCCGGGAGCTTGGCACGGTGTCGGCGTCGCACGAGACCGCCATTGCGCAGGCGAGCAACTGTCTGCGCAGCTGGGCCTCGACCTGTGCGGTGGGGGTCGAGTGATCGAAGCGGTGAACCCACCAGAGTGCGTTGGTCGCGAGGCACAGACTGTCATCGCGCAAAGCCGGCTCGGCGGCGAGCGCAAGCGTGAGGCGAGCGAGCCAGTGTGCGAGCGCGGCGTCGTCGCGGAACGCGCTCGCCAGCGGCGGTCGTCCCGGGGACTCGATGGCAGCGGCCGGCGTGGCGTTCGTGGCCACGCAGTAGCCGTCGCCGGCCGTGCAGGTCCAGCCGCGCTGGCCGTCAAGGTCGAGGACGATGCGCGAGCCCTCAATGTCGCGGGGAGCGATCCAGTCGAGCGAGGCGAGGGCGAATGGAAGGCGCATAGACGGAAGTGGAGTCGGGAAACCGGTGGAACGGGAGAACCGAAGTCGGGGAAGCGCCGCGACACCGATCTCCGGCGAGGAGACGGCCCATGTTCGGTAATGGGCGTCAGCCGTCGATCGGCGAGCGAGGACGGTCATTATCGGGCGCCGCGTGCGCGACGCCATACGGCGCAGACCTGAAGTTGTCGCGATGGCATCGGGTTTGCGGCGTTTTCCTATGTCGAGGATCAGGCGAAGGCACAAGATTCGTGCGACCGGCCCGAAGTCGAAAGAGAGTGAACAAAAATCCGCATGAGTGCTAATGACCAACTGTCGAGGAGCTGCGAATGACGGGGTGTATCGGTGTCATCGTTGTCGAGGATCACGAATTGCTGGCCGACGGGCTTTGCCGTCTGCTCGAAGAGCGGCTCGGATGGTGCGTGCTGGCCAGAGTCGCCAACGGGCTCGACGTGTATCGCGCCTGCGTGATCCACGCACCGACGCTGATGATGCTGGACCTCGGTCTGCCGGGCATGGACGGCGTCGACGTGATCCGGCAATGCGCGCAACGCTGGCCCGAGTTGCGCATCGTGGTCAATTCGGCCAGCGACGACAGCGAACGCGCGCGCCTGTCGCTCGAAGCCGGCGCCTCGGCTTTCGTCCTCAAGAGCAGTCCGCGCGAGACATTGATTCACGCGGCGATTCAGGCGATGCGGGGGGATCGCTACGTCGATCCGGCCGTCTGCGGCGGCGCGCTCGATCCGGCGAACGCCCCGCGACTGCCGGCGCTGGGCACTGTCGAGAAGCCCGAGCGGCTGCTCACGCTGCGCGAACGCCAGGTGCTCAAGCTCGTGGCGGAGGGGCAGCGCAATCGCGACATCGCGCAGTTGCTGTCAATCAGCGTGAAGACCGTCGAGACGCATCGGCTGAACATGATGCGAAAGCTTGGTGCACACAACGTGGCCGACATCGTGAATTGGGCTTATCGCCTCCGAATGATGCTGTGAGCGGATACCGGCGCTGCAGGCCAAAATTCAGGTCTGCGCCGGATAGCCACGTGCGCGCGGAGTGCGCGACCATGCCCGCTTCCCGAACCCTGCCTTGATCGACGTATCAGCGTGCCGAAGCGTCGCCGTATCGCCGTATCGGTATGCCGCCCTGGCGGTCCATCGGCACTTCGGTGAATCGACATGCCGACACGATGGCGCCGCGCCGCCATCGAACCTTGCCCAACCACGCCGAACGTCAACGTCTGCCGACGATGGACACCCAGACCCAACGCAAGCTCGAACAGCTCCTCGAAATGTTGTCGCTGCCGCCGCGGCGGATCGCGTGCCGCATGCGGGTGCCGCTTGCGCCATGTTTGCTGATGACGGACGTCGATGCTTACGGCATCACGTTGGCGCTGGTGCTGCCACGTCCGAACGAGCACGCGGCGCGCTGCCTGCCGTGGTTGTTGCAAGCGTGCGCGCCGGAGTGGACGCCCGGAATTCCGGTGCGTGCCTGCGTGGCGCAGGGGTGCGCAATGCTCGTTGCCACGCCGCCCGCCCCATTGCAGGCGCTGGCTTGGTTCGGGTGTCTGTCTCGTATGCGCCGGTTGCTCGAGCACATCGATGTCCACCTGCACGGCGCGGGGCACGCATGACCCGCACGAGTCGCACGAGTCGAATAGGCGACTGGCTTCGCGCCGCCGCGGGCCGACAGGATATCGTCCTGGCCGCGTTGCTGCTCGTGACCGTTCTGATGATCATCATCCCGATGCCGCCGTCGGTGATGGATCTGCTCATCGCGCTCAATCTCGGTGTGTCGCTCTTGCTGCTGATGGTGGCGCTCTACATCAACGAGCCCCTGGACTTCTCCGCATTCCCCTCCGTGCTGCTGATGACCACGCTGTTTCGCCTTGGTCTCACGATCAGTACGAGTCGCCTGATCCTGCTGCACGCCGACGCGGGCGACATCGTCTACACCTTCGGCGACTTTGCGGCGGGCGGCAACATCGTCGTGGGCATGATCGTGTTTCTCATCATCACCATCGTGAACTTCATCGTGATCACGAAAGGCTCGGAGCGCGTGGCCGAAGTCGGCGCCCGCTTTTCGCTCGACGGCATGCCCGGCAAGCAGATGAGCATTGACGGCGATCTGCGCGCGGGCACCATCGACGCCGCCGAAGCGAAGCGCCTGCGTCGGATCGTGCAGAAAGAGAGCCAGTTCTACGGCGCGATGGACGGGGCGATGAAATTCGTCAAGGGCGACGCCATCGCGGGGCTCGTCATCATCGTGGTCAATCTCCTGGGCGGCATCGGCGTGGGCGTCTTCATGCGGGGCATGAGCGCGGGCGACGCGGCCGCCATCTACGCCATTCTCTCCATCGGCGACGGGCTGGTGTCGCAGATCCCGGCGCTGCTCATCTCGGTGACGGCCGGCATCATCGTGACGCGGGTGCCGGGCGAGCATCGCCGCAACCTCGCGCGTGAGTTGACCGATCAACTGGCGGCCCAGCCGCGCTCGCTGACACTCGCCGCGGTCGTCATGCTGCTCTTCGGCCTGATCCCAGGCTTTCCGATGCATTACTTCCTGATGCTTGCCGCGCTCGCCGGTGGCGGCGCCTGGTGGGTCGGGCGCCGTCAGCGTGCGGCCGCGGCGGCGCACGCCGAGCCGGGAGGCGCGTCGCACGCCAAGGCCGGACGTCCCGGAGCGCAACCGCTGCTGGTGCTTGTCGGCGCGGGGCTGGCGGACTCGGGCGGCGGCATCGCGACACTGATCGCACGGATCGACGCCTTGCGTCACGAGAAGTTCGAGCAGTTCGGCGTGCCGATGCCGGAGGTGGCGGTCGTCGTCGATGCCGCGCTCGCCGACGACACATTGGATATCCAGCTGTATCACGAGAGTGTGATGACGCTCGGGGTGATGCCCGGCGAGGCGCTGGCGCAACACGATGTCGCGCATCCGATTCCGGCACTGCGGGGTCTTACCGCGGGCGCGCCACGCGAGACACCGCTGCCGTTCGGCGGCCAGGGGCTGTTCTGGCTCGACGATGCGCAGCGCGTGATGTGGCAGGGCCAGGGCGGCGCGGTGCTCGAGGGCGCCGATCGGGTGGCGCACTGTGTCTCCCTGGTGATCGACGCGCATGCGGCGGACTTTCTGGGCGTTCAGGAGGCGCGTTATCTGATGGACGGCATGGAGGATCGCTACGGCGAACTGGTCAAGGAGCTGCAGCGGCAACTGCCGATCAGCCGGACGGCGGAAGTGCTGCAACGGCTGGTGGCCGAAGGCGTCTCGATCCGCGATCTTCGGCGTGTGTTCGAAGCGCTGATCGAGTGGGCGCCGCGCGAGCGCGATCAGATCATGCTGACGGAGTATGTGCGGTTGAGTCTGCGCCGCCACATCACGCGGCGTTTTCGCCGGGGCGCCGAACACATTACCGGATGGAACGTGGGCCGGGGCATCGAGGACACGGTGCGGGCGGCGGTGCGGCAAACGTCGTCGGGTTCGTACGCCGACCTGAGCCCCGAACAGACCGACGCGATTCTGGAAGCCGTCGATGGCGCGATGCATTCGCATGACGGCACACCCGCGGTACTCCTCACAGCGATGGATGTGCGGCGCTTCGTGCGCAAGCTGATCGAGCGCGAGCGCGCCGACCTGCCGGTGCTGTCGTTCCAGGAGGTGGCGGACGAGCCGCATGTGCGCGTGCTCGGCACGATCGACCTGCAGGGAGCGCACTGACATGCGCCGCCCCGATGCGTCCCGCATTGCCAACGGATTGCGCCGCGTGATCGACGGACAGCGCAAGGCGTGTGACGACTGGCGCCGCACGTCGTCTGAAGTCCGCTATGGGCGCATCGACAAGATCACCTCGAACGCGATGCGCGCGCGGTTGCCCGGTGCGGCGCTGGGCGAGCAATGCCGGGTCATGTCGCCGCTGCTCGATGCGGAGGTCATCGCCGTCGAGGGACGGTACGTCTGGCTCGCGCCGTACGCGCAGCCGGACGGGGTTGCCAACGGCGCGCTCGTGCAGGCACTGGGCACGGATTCACGCGTGGCGGTCGGAGACCGGTTGATCGGACAGGTGCTGGACGGACTCGGTCGTTCGCTGTCGGCGGGGGCACCGATTCCGCGCGACGCGCCGACCGATGTGATCTGGCGCTCGCTCGACGCCGAGCCACCGGGCGCGCTGACGCGGCGTCTCGTCTCGACGCCCTTGCCCATCGGCATTCGCGCCATCGACGGGCTGCTCACGTGTGGTCGTGGGCAACGGCTGGGCATCTTCGCCGCGGCCGGCGGCGGCAAAAGCACGTTGCTTGCCATGATGTGCGCGGGCGCGCAGGCCGACGTGATCGTGCTCGCGCTCATCGGCGAGCGCGGTCGCGAAGTGCGTGAATTCCTGGAGCAGGCCCTGACCGCCGAGGCGCGTGCGCGCACGGTGTGCGTGGTTGCAACGTCGGATCGTCCCGCAATCGAGCGCATGAAGGCGGCCTATACCGCCACCGCGATTGCCGAAGCGTTTCGCGACGAAGGCAAGCACGTGCTGCTTCTCATGGATTCGCTGACCCGCTTCGGCAGGGCGGTTCGCGATATCGGCATGGCGGCCGGGGAGCCACTCGGCGCCGCGAGCGGCTTGCCGCCCAGCTTCTATGCCCGTTTGCCCCGTTTGCTCGAACGCGCCGGCAATGGCGAGCGAGGGAGCATCACGGCGTTCTATACGGTACTCGTCGAGGGCGACAACCTTGATGAACCGCTGGCCGACGAGGTCCGGTCCATCGTCGACGGCCACATCGTGCTTTCGCGCCGTCTGGCGCAGGAAAACCACTACCCCGCCATCGATATACCGGCAAGCCTCTCGCGCGTGATGACGCAGGTCGCCCAGGCGCGGCATGTGGCCAACGCGGCGCGCGTGAGGCGCGCGATGGCGCTCGCGGCGGAAGTCGAACTGTTGGTGCGCGTCGGCGAATACCAGGCGGGCAACGATCCCGATACGGACGACGCATTGGCGCTCGCGCCAGACATCCGCCAGTTCCTGTGTCAGGCGCAACACGACGTGGCGCTTTTCGACGATACGTGCGCATGGCTCGAACATCTCGCGAACTGAAGACGACGGCCGGCGGGGTGCCGGTCGAATCGACGGCGCTCGCCGAACTGGTCGCACTGGCGAGGCGCCGCGACGTGGGTCTGCGGGCCGCGATTCGCCGCGCGCAGGCCGATGCCGACGATGCCGAGGCGGCGGTGAGGGCGTGCGAGCAGGCCTGCGAGACGCAGCGTCGCCGTTGGCGTGAGTGTCTGTCGCAAGGCGGTGTCTATGCGCGCCGTGAGGCGGTCGAAGCCTCGCGACGCGTGGAGGCGGCGCGCGTCGCGCTCGGCGATGCCACATCGCGGCACGCGGCGGCGCTCGCGCACGCGCGGCAGGCGCAGACGGACGTGATTCGACTGCGCGAGCAACTGCATGCCAACGCTCGCAAGCAGGAGAAGTTTCGCGAGCTGTCGGCGTTTTACCGACGTTGACCGGCGGGGGCGCGAGCCGGGGTGCCGCGATCGCCTGCATTGTTTTCTTCACCACGCCATGACGAGGACCTCAAGATGAACATCATCCACCGCAGTGGCCTTCGAGCCGATCCCGTCGGCAGTTTGCAGGACAGATCGCCATCGCGGCGGGGCGAGGGCGCGACGAGCCGCTTTCAGCGCCGCTGTGACGGAAGCAACGGCGGCCAGGGCAACGAGCGCGAAGCGCGCGCGTTTTCGCTGGCCGGCGAGAGTATTGCGTGCGTGAGCGGCCCGGCCGAAGTGCTGCGCTGGCTGCGCGCGTGGCATGCACGGCAGGAGGTCAATTGGGACGGCGCCAGCGCATTGCGCGTGGTCGTGCACGGCGGGGTGCTCGACACGCTGGTCGTCGAAGCCCGTCGGGGACGGCTGGGCATCACCGTCAGTCTGCTCTGCGTGCAGCTCACGATGTTTCGCCGCTTGCTGGCGCGTCGCGGGCACTTCTCACGTGCGCTGACCGCGCGCATGAAGCTGCCTGTCACGGTGGAAGTCGAGGCACGCTATGTCCCGTGACCTGTCCCCGGCGTGTTCCGGCGACGGCCGTCAAACGTTGGACGACCTGCTTGCCGGTGGCGGCAGTCTGATTTTTCCGGAAGGCGACACGCAGGTTCGCGTCGGGTGGCTTCTCATCGGAGGCGAAGGGTTGATCGTCACAGCGCGCGTCAACGAGGCGGGGCCGGGCCGGACGCGCTTCTGGTGCGACGCGCGTCAGTGGACCGAATGGCTCGCGGCTGAGCTGCCGGTGCCCTCGTGGGAAGCGCTACCGCAGGCGTGGCGTGCGAGCGCGGCGGCGCTCACGCTTTCGCCTGGCGGCGACGCCGTCGATGCGACCTGGCCGCAGGCCGTCGATCTGACACCCGGGAGCGTGACGACGGACTGGCGTATCGGAATCGTCCTGCAGCGCGGCGCGCACCGATTGGCGTTGGCGTATCTCGACGGCGCGGCATCGTGGCTACGCGAGCGCTGTCGACGGGCCACGCCGTGCGACGAACCGCTCGATCCCGCGGGGCTGCCGGCGCGCCCGTGCGCGTTGGCGGTGGGGTGGGCGACGCTCGGCGTTGCGCAATGCGACGCGCTGTGCGAGGGCGACACCGTCCTGCTCGACGAAACGGCTGACATCGCGAGCGGCGAGTATTGGCTGATCGACGGCGACTACGCCATTCCGATGCGCGACGCTCAGCCGTCCGGTCGGGGCGCGGTGGAGCGCATGCGAACCGATGCCGTGACCCGCCTTGACGTGGTGATCGCGCAAAGGCCGATTCCCATCCCGGCGCTCATGGCCTGGCTTGCCGGCGAGCCGGCCGTGTCGCCGCCCGCGGGCGCGTCGAGCGTGCACGCCGCGGCCTGCCTGGCGTTGTGGCGCGACGGCGCACCATGGTCCAGTGGGCAACTCCTGCGTTTCGGCGACGGGCGCCTCGGCGTGCGGATCGACGCGATCGGACCGGCCGCCGGTCCGATACCGGATTCGGGCGACGAGCGCGACACCGACGCTGCGGGTGACGACGCCACCCCGATTTCGGGTGGTGACCCGATGGGCGTGCATCCGACGCCCCCCTAACATCGCCTCGGCCTTCGCCGCGCCTTGCCTTCGCGCCACGTCACTCTTGGAGTTCGCATGTCCCTGCTCGATCATCCGGTGCAGCTCGTCGTACTGCTTTCGCTGCTCTCGATCTTGCCGTTGCTGGTGGTGCTGGGGACTGCTTTTCTGAAGTTGGCCGTCGTCTTCGCACTGCTTCGCAACGCCCTGGGTACGCAGCAGATTCCGCCGAATATCGCCATCTACGGACTGTCGCTCGTTCTCACCTGTTTCATCATGGCGCCCGTCGCGTTCGAAATCGAGGCGAATCTGGCGGCGCGTCCGGTATCGCTGTCGTCGAAGCATTTCGTCGCTGACGTCGATGCCAGCGTACTGGCGCCATATCGCGCCTTTCTCACCCGGCACACCGATCCGCGCCAGCGCGACTTCTTCGCCGGGATCGGCGGCCGGACGTGGCCCGAGGCGTATCGCGACCGGCTGGGCGCCGATTCGCTGCTCGTGCTGATGCCGGCCTTCGCGTTGAGCCAGCTTGCCGAGGCGTTCAAGATCGGGCTGCTGCTCTACCTGCCGTTCGTCGTGATCGATCTGGTGATCTCGAACATCCTGCTCGCCATGGGCATGATGATGGTCTCGCCGATGACCATCGCGTTACCGTTCAAGCTGCTGATCTTCGTGATGATGAACGGCTGGGAGCAACTGGTGCGCCAGTTGATGCTCTCCTACGCATGACGGACGGGAACGCAACATCATGAGCGAAGCGATCGTCGTCAATCTCACGAGCGAAATGCTCTGGCTCACGCTGCTGATGTCGTTGCCGACGGTTGTGGTCGCGTCGGCCGTCGGGGTACTGGTCTCGCTGGTCCAGGCGCTCACGCAGGTGCAGGACCAGACGGTGCAATTCCTCATCAAGCTGGTCGCGGTGTCGGTCACGCTCGCGGCAACGTACGCGTGGATGGGCCATGTGCTGCTCAACTACGCGAGCAGCACGTTCGAACAGATCAGCCGGATGGGATGAGCGCATGGACATTTCCTTCCTTGGCGGGGCCGACGCCGCACTCGACGGCCGGCTCTCTTCGGCCGGGTCCGGCGTGTTCGAATGGTGCCTGGCGTGGGGCGTGGCCATGTTGCGCCCGCTGGGCCTTGCCATGCTGTTGCCGGTGCTCTCGGTGGGGATGCTCGGTGCCGGCCTGTTGCGCAATGCCCTTGTGCTCGCACTTGCGTTGCCAGTGGTGCCGCTCGTTCACGCGGCTCCGCAGATCCCGGCGCAGTGGGGGGCCTGGAGCATGGTGATCGTGCGTGAACTCTGCGTCGGCGGACTGCTGGGTTTCGCCGCCGCGCTGCCGTTCTGGGCGGTCGACATGACTGGCTACGTGATCGACACGATGCGCGGGGCGTCCATGGCGAGCGTGCTCAATCCGTTGATGGGCGCGCAGTCGTCGATATTCGGCACGGCGCTCACGCAGATGCTCTGCGTCCTGTTCTTCATTACGCCGGCCGCGCACATGCTGCTCGCCACGCTCTACGACTCTTACCTCGCGCTGCCTGTCGGCCAGCCCTGGCAGTGGCACGGCGGCGGCCAGGCGTGGGTGTCGTCGTTGTGGCAGGCGATGCAGGTCATGTGCCTGGCCGTGGCGCTGCCCGCGATGGTCGTGATGGTACTGGTCGACATGTCGATGGGCTTCGTCAATCGCGCGGCGCAGCAACTCAACGTGTTCTTCCTGGCCATGCCCGTCAAGAGCGCCATGGCGCTGCTCGTGACCGTGGCGAGCCTGCCGTTCGCGGTTGCCATGCCGCTTGCCGGCTGGTATCGCCTGCCCGACGTGTTTCACGCATGGGTGGCGCTGGCGCAGCCGGCATCGTGAGGCCCGGATGAGCGAGAAGACGCTGCCGCCCACGCCCAAGAAGCTCGCGGACGAGCGCAGGAAGGGGCGTGTGGCCAAGAGCGCCGATGTGGCCGTATGCATGCAGCTCGGCGCGACGCTGGCGTGGCTGAGGTTCGAGGGCCCCGCGTTGTACGACGCGCTCGTCGCACTGGTCTCGCGCATGCTGCAAGTGCTGCGCGATCCGGTCGATGTGGCCGTACAGGGCATGCTCGGCCCGTCGATGCTGCTGCTCGCGCGCTTCCCGGGCGGGCTCGCCGTGTTGCTGGTGGTGACGACGTGGCTTGCGATGGTGTTGCAGGTCGGCGTACTCGTGGCGCCGGAGGCGATTCGGCCGAAGTACGAGCGAATCGATCCGGTGGCGAAGGCGAGACAACTGTTCTCGATGCAGTCGCTGTTCGAGTTCGGGAAGTCGCTCGTCAAGGTGGCCGTGCTCGGGGTGGTGTTCTTCTATCTGATCCGCCAGTACACACCGTCTCTCGCGGCGTTGCCCGCGTGCGGGCCGACGTGCGGACTCGCGCTCACGGTGCGATTGCTGTTCTGGCTGATGGCGGTGCTGGTCATGGCATACGTGGTGTTCGGCGCCCTGGACTTCGCGTATCAGAAGCACCAGTTGCGCAAGCAACTGATGATGTCGTTCGACGAGGTTAAGCGCGAGTCGAAGGAAGTGGAGGGCAACCGGGAAATCAAGAACCGGCGGCGCGACATTCACCGCGAGACAGTCGAGAGCGGGAGCCTTTCCGACAACGTGAACCGTTCCACCGCAGTGGTGCGCAATCCTACGCGCCTCGCCGTGTGCCTGCGTTACGTGCCGGGCGAGACGGCCGTGCCGCTGGTCATCGAGAAGGGCCGCGATGCACGCGCGCGCACCATCGTGCGGCTGGCCGAGCGGGCGGGCGTGCCCATTGTCGAACACGTGCCTGTCGCGCGGCGCCTGATGGACGAAGTGGAGATCGACGCTCCGATTCCGCCGGACCTGTTCGATGCCGTGGCGGCGATTCTGCGCCTGGCGCTCGATCTGCCGTACGAGGTGACGGCGCAGGAGGCTAGCGAGACGGTCGACGGGGGCGGCGAGGGCGGCGAGGGCGGCGAGGGCGGCGAGGGCGGCGAGGGCGGCGAGGGCGGCGAGGGCAACGAAGGCGGAAATGTCGGAAGCGGCGGGGAGGTGGGAGAGAGCGGAGCGGGTGGCAGCGGGCGCGGTGGCGACGGTGACGCCGGACGTGACGAACCGGGAGGTGGCGTATGAAGCGGGGCGTAGTGCTCATGCTGGCGGCGCTTGCCGCACCGGTCGCGGCGGCGGCCTTGTTGCCCCACCATCCGCGTGTCGAGGACGCTCAGCTCGTGGTGCCTACTCCGCCGACAGCCGTGGTGGAACCGTGGCGTGCAGTGAAACCCTTGGCGCAGGCGAGCGGCGGGCGTCCGTCAGGTCCGGCGACGGACGCGCTGCCGTTCGACGCGCTCGTGCGCCGCGCGGCACGCGCGACGGACCTCGACGCGGCGCTACTGCACGCGATTATCGATGCCGAGTCGGGATACGACCCGGCTGCCGTGTCAGAGCGAGGTGCGATCGGGTTGATGCAGATTCTGCCGCGCACAGGTCAGCGCTTCGGTGTTCGGCGTCTCGAAGATCCCGCGGAAAACCTTCGGGCGGGTGCGGCGTATGTGCGCTGGCTGCTCTCGCGATTCGATGGCGACTTGCGCCTCGTGCTCGCGGCCTACAACGCGGGCGAAGGTGCAGTGCTGCGATATGGACGACAGGTGCCGCCGTTCGCCGAGACGCAGCGCTTCGTCCAACGCGTGATGGACGGCTATTCCCGCCTGCGAGATGCGGGGGGGGCCGGCGAGACGGTCGCTTCCTCCCCGCAGACGAGGGACGATGCCGTCGGCTCGGGCGACTCCTTCGTCGCGCTCGTGCCCCGAAGCGCCATGGGTCCCTCAGCTACCTCCGATCCCTCCGGTTCGGTCGACGCTGCCGGTGCCGGCGGTACGGCTGCCGCGGGCAAATCGTCCGAAACGGGACGTCCTTTGTCCGCCGGCGCGCAAACGGCCTCGCCGGTGCCCGGCGTGCGTACGGAGCGCGCCGACGCGTCAGGGGCGTGGCGTTTGCTGCGGGATCTGGGCCTGCTGGTGACGCGCAGTCCGTCGGCCGAGGCCGAGCGAAAGCGGCAGCGCGACCGTCCTGCGGTCATGTACGACCGACCGGTCGGCGCCGCGGCGCAGTCCGGCGCGCGAGGGGGATGACGCCAGCCTAAAGCGTGGGAACGGTGTCGGCCACCGAGGCGCGCGTGCTCATGCGCTCGAAATGGCGGGCCAGATTGGGATGGGCGTCACGCCACCGGATCTCCGGAAAGCGGAAATCGAGATAGCCGAGCGAGCAGACGAGCGCCACATCGGCCAGCGTCAGGCGGTTGCCCGCGCACCACTGGCGATCGCCGAGACCGCTCGCCATGGCCTTCAGGCCGGCATCGATCTTGCCGAGCTGACGGTCGACGAGCCGCTGCGAGCGCGATGCCTCGTCGTGAAACATCATCTCGACGCGGATCTGCACGGCGGCATCGGTCAGGCCGTCGGCCAGGGCTTCCCAGCAACGCACTTCGGCGCGTTCGCGCCCCGACGGCGGGATCAGCTTGCCGACGGGCGACAGCGTGTCGAGGTATTCGCAGATGACCCGCGAGTCGAATACCGCTTCGCCGTCTTCCATGACGAGGCAGGGCACTTTGCCCAGCGGGTTGGACTGCTGGATGCGGGTGTCGTCGCCCCACACGTTCTCCAGCTCGAGCTTGTAGTCGAGCTTTTTTTCGGCCAGCACGATGCGGACTTTGCGAACATAGGGACTGGCGAGGGCACCGATCAACTTCATGTGAATCCTTGATATATCGCGATAGCGCGGAGGAGAGTATAACGTGCGGGATGGCCGGTCCCGGGCAATGGTAAAATACTGGCCTTTTCCGAGTTGGCACATCGCCGGCTCCCCGGTTTTCTTTTTCGGTGCCCAGTGCCATGTCCGACGAATTCTCCCCCCTGACCGCGCTTTCCCCGCTCGACGGCCGTTATGCCGGCAAGACCGACGCCCTGCGTCCGTGGTTGTCCGAGGCGGCTTTCATGCGCCACCGCGTGACGGTCGAAATCCATTGGCTGATCGCCCTGTCCAAGGCCGGCTTTGCCGAGATCGCACCGTTTTCGGCCGATGCCGAGGCGTTCCTGCTCAACCTCGCCGCCAATTTCTCGAACGCCGATGCCCAGCGCATCAAGGACATCGAGAAGGTCACGAACCACGACGTGAAGGCGGTCGAGTACTGGCTCAAGGAGAAGGTGCAGGGTCAGGCGGAGCTCGAGAAGGCCAGCGAGTTCATTCACTTCGCCTGCACGTCGGAAGACATCAACAACACGTCGCACGGCATGATGATCAAGGGTGCGCGCGACGAAGTGATCGTGCCCGCGCTCGAATCGCTCGTGACCAAGCTCAGTGAGCTCGCCCGCGAGCACGCCGCGCAGCCGATGCTTTCACGCACGCACGGTCAACCGGCCTCGCCGACCACGCTGGGCAAGGAGCTGGCCAACGTGGCCGTGCGCCTGGCTCGCGCGCTCGAGCGCGTGCGTCGCGTCGAGCTGCTCGCCAAGATGAACGGGGCGGTCGGCAACTACAACGCGCACCTGTCGGCCTATCCGGAATACGACTGGGAGTCGTTCTCCAAGGCGGTGATCGAAAAGCGCCTGGGCCTCACGTTCAACCCGTACACGATCCAGATCGAACCGCACGACTACATGGCCGAGCTGTTCGACGCCGTGGCTCGCGCCAACACGATCCTGCTCGATCTGAACCGCGACATCTGGGGTTACATCTCCGTCGGCTACTTCAAGCAGAAGACGAAGGCAGGCGAAATTGGCTCGTCGACCATGCCGCACAAGGTCAACCCGATCGATTTCGAGAACTCGGAAGGCAATCTGGGCCTGGCGAACGCCGTGTTGCGCCACCTGGCCGACAAGCTGCCGGTCTCGCGCTGGCAGCGCGATCTCACCGACTCCACCGTGCTTCGCAACATCGGCGTGGCGTTCGGCTACAGCCTGCTGGCCTACGACTCGTGCCTGCGCGGTCTGGGCAAGCTCGAGGTCAACCCGCAGCGTCTCGACGAAGACCTGGACAACACGTGGGAAGTGCTGGCCGAGCCGGTGCAGACCGTGATGCGCCGCTTCGGGGTGCCGAATCCGTACGAGCAGCTCAAGGAACTCACGCGCGGCAAGGGTATCACCCGCGAAGCGCTGCAGGCGTTCATCAAGCAGCTGGCGATTCCCGAGGACGCCAAGGCGCGTCTGCTGGAGATGACCCCGGCAAACTATGTCGGGATTGCCGAGGCGCTCGCCAAGCGCGTGTAAGGCTCCAAGCCACCACCGAACCTCGACTCGCGGCATCTGGCGCCGTCGTCGACCTGACGGGCCGCTTTTGCGGCCCGTTTTTTACGGTGCCGGGTTGCTGTGTATCATAGCCGCACAAACCATAAGGAGAACCCCACCGATGAAGCTTACCCTCGCAGTTGCAGCGCTCGCCGCCGCCGTCGTGCCGGCATTCGCACAGGCCCAGTTCGCCAAGGCAGACGACGCCGTGGAATACCGTCAATCGGCCCTCTTCCTGCTCGGCAACCATTTCGGTCGTATCGGTGCCGTGGTCAAGGGTGACGCACCGTTCAACAAGGACGACGTGATCAAGAACGCCGAACTCGTCGCCACGCTGTCCAAGCTGCCGTGGCCCGCGTTCGAGGGCGGGCAGACCACGGCAAGAAGCAAGGCGAAGCCGGAGGTGTTCTCCGACAAGGCGAAGTTCCAGCAAGCCGCCGAGAAGATGGAAACCGCGGTGGCCAAGCTCAACACCGTGGCCAAGGGCGGCGACCTCGCCTCGATCAAGACGGCCTTCGGCGAGGCGGCGCAAACCTGCAAGAGCTGCCACGACAACTTCCGCGCGAAGTAAACGCCTCTCGCACGCTGGTCACGCCTGCGAAAAAGCCGGTCATTCGACCGGCTTTTTTCATGGAAGTCGACGTCGCGCCTTCAATACGACGGCAATGCCGCCACGGCCGGCGTCAGATTGACAATCCGGTACACGAGCGCCGAGGCCAGCACGATCAACACCAGTGCGCCCACGCGCACCCGCCAGTCGTCGCGCGCCGGATGCACGGGCGCGACAGTGCGTTTGTCACCCACGATCATCGGCTTGATCAGGTCCTTCCTGCATACCACGCGGTAATAGAGAATCGCGAGCACGTGCAGCGCGACGAGCACCACCAGCACCCATTGGTTGCGCAGATGCCAGCCGGTGAGCATGTCGCTGGTGTCCTTGTCGATGAACTTGACGAGCGGGCCATCGTTGAAGATGTCGTCGTTCGAGAACAGGCCGAGACCGGCCTGAATCGCGAAGAACAGCAGCATCGCCATCACCGACAGGCCGCCGAGGGGCGTGTGACCGGCGAAGCGGGCGTCGGTGTCCGATGTATCGCGCAGCGAGCGCAGGAACGTTGCCGGGCGGGCGATGAACGCCCCGAAGCGGGCATAGCGCGGCCCGGCGAAGCCCCACACCAGCCGGAACAGCAGCAGCGCCAGCACGGCGTAGCCGCACCAGAAGTGGTAGACCATCGCGTTGCCGCCTGTCTTGGCCGTGACGTAGGCCGCGACCGCCAGCACGACGAACGACCAGTGAAACAGGCGAGTGGGCAGATCCCAGATGCGAACGGACTTCATTGGCGTGAAATGTCGAAATTGGCGAATTCCGCGAGATTACCGCAAGCCCGCCACGCCTGCACGCACTGCAACGCGTGACGGCGATGCACGAAAAAAAACCGCCGGGCGAGCCGGCGGTTTGTTCACTTCATGTCGCGTTTGTCAGACGTATCAGACGTATCAGACGCGGGCGCCGAAGTTCGGGTCGTTGCGATCGACCCCTTGTTCGTCGTCCTTGCTGCCGTGCTTGATGAGGTCCTCGCGCTTCACGCCGAACCACATCGCGAGCGCGGCCGCAACGAACACCGACGAGTAGATACCGAACAGAATACCCACGGTCAGCGCCAGTGCGAAGTAGTGCAGCGTCTGGCCACCGAAGAAGAACATCGACAGCACCATCATTTCCGTGCTCGCGTGCGTGATGATCGTACGCGACATGGTCGTCGTGATGGCGTGATCGATCACTTCCTGAACCGTTGCCTTGCGCATCTTGCGGAAGGTCTCGCGAATCCGGTCGAAGATCACGACCGATTCGTTCACGGAGTAGCCGAGCACGGCCAGCACCCCCGCGAGCACCGCCAGCGAGAACTCCCACTGGAAGTACGCGAAGAAGCCGAGAATGATCACCACGTCGTGCAGGTTGGCGATCACGCCGGCCACGGCGAATTTCCATTCGAAGCGGAACGACAGATAGATGATGATGCCCACGACCACGAAGGTCAGCGCCAGCAAGCCGTCGGTGAACAGTTCGTGACCGATCTGCGGGCCGACGAATTCCACGCGACGCAACTGCACGTCGGGGGCGTCGGCCTTGAGCGCGGTCATCACGGCGTCGCTCTGTTGCGCGCTGGTCACCTGCTTGCCATCGGCAGCGCTCTGGATGGGCAGGCGGATCATCACGTCGCGCGAGGTGCCGAAGCTTTGCACCTGCACGTCGCGATAGCCGAGCTTGCCCACTTCGCCACGGATCTTCTCGAGATCGGCCGCCTGCGAGTAGGCCACTTCCATGACCGTGCCGCCGGTGAATTCGATCGACAGGTGCAGGCCCCGCGTGAGCAGGAAGAACACCGCCGCCACGAACGTGAGCGCCGAGATGATGTTGAAGATCAGGGCGTGCCGCATGAACGGCACGTCTTTCTTGATGCGGAAAAATTCCATGACTGTTTCCTCTCGCGCCTGCGGTTATTGCTCGCCGGCGTCGGGTGCGTTCGTCGCACCGTCCGGGCGCCAGACCTGACCGATCGCCAGCGTCTTGAGCTTGCGGCGGCCGCCGTACCACAGGTTGACCAGACCGCGCGAGAAGAACACGGCCGAGAACATCGAGGTCAGGATACCCAGGCAGTGCACCACCGCGAACGCGCGCACCGGGCCCGACCCGAAGGCCAGCAGTGCCAGGCCGGCGATCAGCGTGGTCACGTTCGAGTCGAGAATCGTGGCCCACGCATGCTCGAAGCCCAGCGAAATCGCCTTCTGCGCCGACGCACCCGCACGCAGTTCCTCACGGATACGTTCGTTGATCAGCACGTTGGCATCGATGGCCATGCCGAGCGTGAGCGCGATGGCGGCGATACCTGGCAGCGTGAGCGTGGCCTGCATCATCGAGAGCACGGCCACGAGCAGCAGCAGGTTGAACAGCAGGGCGATCACCGAAAACACGCCGAAGAGCATGTAATAGAGCATCATGAACACGGCGATGGCGATCAGGCCGTACATCACCGAGTCGACACCCTTCTGGACGTTATCGGCGCCGAGGCTCGGGCCGATCGTGCGCTCTTCGATGATTTCCATTGGCGCGGCGAGCGAACCGGCGCGCAACAGCAGCGCCAGATCGTTGGCGGCCTGCGCCGAGCCCATGCCGGTGATCTGGAAGCTCTGGCCGAGTTCGCTGCGGATGTTCGCCACCGTCAGCACTTCGCCCTTGCCCTTTTCGAACAGTACGATCGCCATCGGCTTGCCGATGTTGTCGCGCGACACGTCGCGCAGCACGCGACCGCCGGCGGCGTCGAGCTTGATGTTGACCGACGGTTGCTGATGGTCGTCGAAGCCGGCCGACGCGCTCGTGATGCGATCGCCGCTGAAGATCACCTGACGCTTGAGCATGACCGGCGCGCCATTGCCGTGCAGGAACAGCTCGTCCTGCGGCGGGACCGGCGTATCCGCCGTGACGAAGCGAGGCGCGTCCGGATCGGCCAGACGCGCTTCGAGCGTCGCGGTGCGGCCGATGATGTCCTTCGCCTTGGCGGTGTCCTGCACGCCGGGCAACTGCACGACGATGCGGTCCGGGCCTTCCTGCTGGATCACGGGTTCGGACACGCCGAGCTCGTTTACCCGGTTGTGCAGCGTCACGATGTTCTGCTTGACGGCGTTGTCCTGCACCGAGCGCCGGGCGGCTTCCGTGAACGTGCCCACCACTTTGAACGTCCCGTTCGGGCCGGGCTGCGTCGTGTAGGACAGATCGGGCAGGCCGTCGGTGAGCACGCCGCGGGCGCGATCGGCGTCTTCCTGCGTGCTGAAGGCCGCTTCGATGCCGTTGTCCGTGCGCGTCACGCCGTTGTGACGGATGTTCTTGTCGCGCAGCAGCGTGCGGGCGTCGGCGGCCGATGCGTCCAGACGTTTGGTGATGGCGCCGGCCATGTCGACTTGCAGCAGGAAGTGGACACCGCCGCGCAGGTCGAGGCCGAGGTACATCGGCAGCGCGTGAATCCTGGTGAGCCAGTCCGGCGAGGCCGAGAGCAGGTTGAGCGCCACGACGTAGGTCGGGTCGGTCGGATCGGTGTTAAGCGCGGTCTGGAGCAGATCCTTGGCGCGCAGCTGCGTGTCGGTGTCGGAGAAGCGAATGCGCACGCTCGGGTTGTTGCCCGTGCTGTCGAACACGGCACCGTTATAGGCAATGTTCTGTGCCTTGAGCGCGTCTTCGGCGCGCGCGAGCGTCGAGGGATCGACCTTGACGGTCGCCTTGACGCTGGAAATCTGTACCGCCGGCGTTTCACCGAACAGGTTTGGCAGCGTGTAAAGCACCCCGATGGCGAGCGCCACCAGAATGATGATGTATTTCCAGAGAGGATAGCGATTCATAGCGGCGGGCTAGGGTGATGCCTCGTGGCAAACCGTGCTTCAGACCGGCTGGCAGGGCAACGCAGGTCGCCAGACCCGCGCCGCCATGCACTGCGGCCGCCCGGGAGGGCGGCCGCATGCGGTTGCGCGAAGGATCAGAGCGCCTTGATGGTGCCCTTCGGCAGCAGGGTCGTGATCGCACCCTTTTGCACGTTGATTTCGACGTTCTCCGCGATCTCGATGGTCACGAAGGTTTCACCAACCTTCGAGATGCGACCGGCCAGACCACCCGAGGTCACGACTTCATCGCCCTTGGCGAGGGCCGCGAGCATGTTGCGGGTTTCCTTCTGACGCTTCATCTGCGGACGGATCATGATGAAGTACAGCACCACGAACATCAGAACGAGCGGCAGGAAGCTCATCAGGTTGCTGGTCGGGCTGGCGGCGCCAGCCGTCTGAGCGAAAGCATCGGAAATCAGCACGTTCGGTTCTCCTTATGTAAGACGTGTAGAAGCCGCGTGTGGCCGGTAACCCGGACACGCGCGGCATGTGTTTCGGTGCGAGGATTCAGGATCCAAGCCCGGCATTTTACCACTGCCCGAGCGCCTTCCACGGGGATTCGGTGCCCGTTGCGGAGCCCCGGGCCGTCACTGCACGCCGCGCGCGCGATCGGCCCGGAACTGGGTGACGAACGCGTCGAATCGGTGGGCTTCGATGGCATCCCGCATTTCCTGCATCAGCGTGAGATAGTAATGCAGGTTATGGATGGTGTTGAGCCGCGCGCCCAGAATCTCCCCGGCTCGCTGCAAATGGTGCAGATAGGCGCGCGAGAAGTTTCGACAGGTGTAACACCCGCAAGTTTCGTCCAGCGGGCGTGTGTCGCTCTTGTGCGAGGCGTTGCGGATCTTCAAGTCGCCGAAACGCGTGAACAGCCAGCCGTTGCGCGCGTTTCGCGTGGGCATCACGCAATCGAACATGTCGACGCCCGCCGACACACCCGCCACCAGGTCTTCCGGCGTGCCCACACCCATCAGGTAGTGCGGCTTGTTCGCGGGCAGGCGCGGCGCCACGTGCTCGAGCACGCGCATCATGTCCTCCTTGGGCTCGCCGACCGACAACCCGCCGATGGCATAACCGTGGAAGTCGAGCTCGGAGAGCCCGGCGAGCGACTCGTCGCGCAGATGTTCGTACATGCCGCCCTGCACGATGCCGAACAGGGCATTGGGGTTCTCGAGGCGGTTGAATTCGTCGATCGAGCGCTTGGCCCAGCGCAGCGACATGCGCATCGACTGGCCGGCTTCCGATTCCGTGGCAGGGCGGCCGTCGATCTCGTAGGGCGTGCATTCGTCGAACTGCATGACGATGTCCGAATTGAGCACGTGCTGGATCTGCATCGAGATTTCCGGCGAGAGGAACAACCGGTCGCCATTGACGGGCGAGGCGAATTTCACGCCTTCTTCGCTGATTTTGCGCAATTCGCCGAGGCTGAAGACCTGGAAGCCGCCGGAGTCGGTCAGGATCGGACGGTCCCAGCCCATGAAACGGTGCAGGCCGCCGTGCGCGGCGATTGTCTCGAGGCCCGGGCGCAGCCAGAGGTGGAACGTGTTGCCGAGAATGATCTGGGCGTTGTTTTCGACGAGTTCGGCGGGCGACATCGCCTTGACCGAGCCGTAGGTGCCCACGGGCATGAAGATGGGGGTCTCGACCACGCCGTGGTTGAGCGTGACGCGTCCCCGGCGGGCCTGCCCGTCGGTGGTGATGAGTTCGAACTTGAGCATGTGTCGTGCGCCCCGGCACCACCGGCAAAACAAGCCGGCGCACGCGCGGGGGCGTCAAAAAGCGGCCAGCGCCCCATGCGCGGCCAAGGCGCCATTGTACCGGGTCGGATGGCGGTCGATGAGAACGCCCCCACCGGCCGGCGGGGCCGGGCGCGACGGCCCGCGCATGCCATTAGCCGGGATCGTCGTCGACGAGCCCGCCCGCGCGCGGCGGGCCGCGACACCGCGTTTCTCAGGCTGCGGCCAGGGGCGCGTCGTGCATTTCCACGCGCGAGAGGATCATCGCGTCGCCATAGCTGAAGAAGCGATAACGCTGCTCGATCGCGTGACGATAGGCCGCGCGGATCGTCTCCATGCCCGAGAAGGCCGACACCAGCATGAGCAGTGTCGACTTGGGCAGGTGGAAGTTGGTGATCAGGCGATCGACCACCTGGAACCGGTAGCCGGGCGTGATGAAGATGTCCGTCTCGGCGCTGCCCGGGCGCAGCGTACCCGGTGCGTCTCCGGCGGCGAGCGCGGCCTGCGCGGCCGATTCGAGCGCCCGCATCGATGTCGTGCCCACGGCGATCACTCGCCCGCCGCGGGCGCGGGTGGCGGCGATGGCCTGCACGAGTTCCGGCGTGATTTGATACCACTCCGCGTGCATCTTGTGCTCGTCGATGTTCTCCACGCGTACCGGCTGGAAGGTGCCGGCGCCCACGTGCAGGGTGAGCGTGGCGCGTTGCACGCCGAGCGCGTCGAGGCGGGTGAACAGGCTGTCGTCGAAGTGCAGGCCGGCCGTGGGGGCCGCCACGGCGCCCGGGTTGCGGGCGTAAACCGTCTGGTAGCGTGTTTCGTCGGCTGCATCGGCGTCGTGCTCGATGTAAGGCGGCAGCGGCAGGCGGCCGTAAGTCTCGAGCAGCGTGTAGCAGTCGTCCGGGAAATGAAGCGTGTAGAACGGCTCGACGCGTTCGCCGACCGTCACGTCGAAGGCATCCGCCAGGTGCAGCACGGTGCCCGGGGCGGGACGCTTGCTGGCGCGGATCTGGGCCAGCGCGGTGCGGCTGTCGATCACGCGCTCGACGAGCACCTCGATCTTGCCGCCGCTTGCCTTCTGGCCGAACAGGCGAGCCTTGATGACGCGCGTGTCGTTGAAGACGAGCAGGTCGCCGGGGGCGAGCAGCCCGGGCAGGTCGGCGAAGCGGCGGTCGTACAGATGCGGTGGCGTAACACTGCCGTCGACCTCCAGCAAGCGGCTGGCGGTGCGCTCGGCGAGAGCGGTCTGCGCGATGAGCTCGGGCGGCAGGTCGAAATCGAAATCGGAGAGGGTATACATCAGCGTTTACAATGCGTAGCAACCGCCATTTTACTTGGAACGCCAGATTCGCGACTGCATGACTGAACGCAGAATGTCCGCCACCGCGCCCGACGACGCCCCTGCCGACCTCGTGGACCTTGCCGATGCCGCAGGCGCGCAAGCCGACGCCTCGCCGCGCGCGCCCGCCAGGCGTAGCGCGCGCCGCGCCAGGGCCGCGGCTGCCGATGGCGCCGCGCCGGCATCGGCGAAGTCCGCCAACACCCCGACGGACGCGGGGACGAGCCATTCCGACAAGTCCGGCCAATCCTCCGTCGCATCAGGGCCCGCCAAGGCCACCGAGGCCACCGAGGCCACCAAGGCCACCAAGGCCACCAGGCCCGCAGCCAGCAAGGCCGGGGCCGGCAGCGCCGACAAGCTCGCCAAACTCGGCCTGAAGCGCGACATCGACCTCATCCTGCACTTGCCCATGCGCTACGAGGACGAAACCACGCTGCGCAAGATTGGCGAGGTGCTTCCGAGCGAGCTGGCGCAGGTCGAAGGCGTGGTGACGTCCAGTGAAGTCGCCTATCGGCCGCGCCGCCAGTGGGTTGTACGCATTGCGGACGATGGGCACGAACTCGTGCTGCGTTTTCTGAATTTCTACGGCAGCCAGCAGAAGCAGCTCGCCATTGGTACGCGTGTGCGTGTGCGCGGTGAAGTGCGGGGCGGATTCTTCGGGCTGGAGATGGTGCACCCCGCGTATCGCGTGGTGCAGGACGCCGCGGCGCCGTTGCCGGAGTCGCTCACCCCGGTGTATCCGAGTGCGGCGGGCTTGTCGCAGGCGTATCTTCGCAAGGCCATCCACAACGCGATGGCGCGCACGCCGCTCCCCGAACTGCTGCCACCGGGCCTGCTCCAGGACGCCATCGGCCCCGACCATCCCCTGCCGGCATTGTCGGACGCCGTGCGCCTGTTGCACGCCCCGCCGCCCAACGTGTCGGAGACGGCGCTCATCGAGCGTTCGCATCCCGCGTGGTTGCGCATCAAGTGCGAGGAGCTTCTGGCACAGCAGTTGTCGCTCAAGCGCGCGCAGGCCGCACGGCGGCGACTCGCCGCACCGGCCCTCGGCGCGCGCGTGCCCGGTGGCCTGCTGGAGCGCTTCGAGGCGGCGCTGCCGTTTCGTCTGACAGGGGCGCAGCAACGTGTTTGGGCCGAGATTCGCGCCGACCTGGCCGAGCCGCATCCGATGCAGCGCTTGCTGCAGGGCGACGTGGGCAGCGGCAAGACGATCATCGCGGCGCTTGCCGCCGCCCAGGCCATCGACGCCGGCTATCAGGCCGCGATCATGGCGCCGACCGAAATTCTGGCCGAGCAGCATCTGCGCAAGCTCTCCGCGTGGCTCGCGCCGTTGGGCGTGACACTCACCTGGCTGGCCGGCAGCATGAAGGCGAGGGAGAAGCGCGAGGCGCTGGCGCGCGTGGCCAGCGGCGAGGCGCAACTCGTCATCGGCACGCACGCCATCATTCAGGATACGGTCACGTTCGCGCGGTTGGGCATGGCCGTCGTCGACGAACAGCACCGATTCGGCGTCGCCCAGCGTCTGGCGCTGCGCAGCAAGATGCAGACCGCCGGCATGGGCGATGACGCCATGCCGCATCAACTGATGATGAGCGCCACGCCGATCCCGCGCACGCTCGCCATGACCTACTACGCCGATCTCGACGTCTCCGTCATCGACGAACTGCCGCCCGGGCGCAGTCCGGTCGTGACGAAGCTCGTCAGCGACACGCGGCGCCCCGAGGTCATCGACCGGGTTCGCGCGGCCGCGCTGGCCGGCCGCCAGGTTTATTGGGTGTGTCCGCTGATCGAGGAGAGCGAGGCCCTGCAGTTGCAGACGGCCGTCGACACGCATGCGCAACTGGTCGCGGCGCTGCCCGAATTGCGCGTGGGCCTCGTTCACGGTCGGCTCTCGCCGGCGGAGAAGGCCGCCGTGATGGACGACTTCACGCGTGGCGACACGCACCTGCTCGTGGCGACCACCGTCATCGAAGTGGGCGTGGATGTGCCCAATGCCTCGTTGATGGTCATCGAGCATGCCGAGCGCTTCGGTCTCGCACAGCTCCATCAATTGCGAGGACGCGTCGGGCGCGGTTCGGCCGAATCGGTCTGCCTGCTGATGTATGCCTCGCCGCTGTCGATGGGCGCCAAGGCGCGATTGCAGACGATGCGCGAGACCACCGACGGCTTTGTCATCGCTCGGCGCGATCTGGAGATCCGCGGTCCGGGCGAATTCCTCGGTGCACGCCAGTCGGGGGCCGCCATGCTGCGCTTCGTCGACCTCAACGAGGACGCGTGGATGATTCCGGGCGCGCAGGAGGCGGCCGACCGGCTGCTCAAATCGCATCCGGGTGCGGTGGCGGCGCATCTGGAACGTTGGCTCGGCGCGCGCGAAGACTACCTGAAGGCATGACAACGGGTGCCGGGCCGACAGGGCGGTATTCGGCGCCGGTGCGGCAGTGGGTGCAAGTCTGCGGTGGCGGTGGTGACACCGGGAGCGTCGCCTGAAAACGGGCAATTGCCGCCCGATTGTGCTATAAAAAAGAAAATCTATCGACTGCGGTGGTTCGATTAATTTACACAGGTTAGGACGACATGACCCTCACGGAACTCAAGTACATCGTGGCGGTGGCGCGAGAACGCCATTTCGGTCGCGCGGCGGAAGCCTGTTTCGTCAGCCAGCCGACGCTCTCGGTGGCCATCAAGAAGCTCGAAGACGAGCTGAACGTACAGATTTTCGAGCGTGGCGCCGCCGAAGTGAGCGTGACGCCGCTCGGCGAGCAGATCGTCGCGCAGGCGCAGCGCGTGCTCGAGCAGACCATCGCCATCAAGGAAATCGCCAAGCAGGGCCGCGATCCGCTCGCGGGGCCGTTGCGACTGGGCGTGATTTACACCATCGGCCCGTATCTGCTGCCGGCGCTCGTCAAGCAGATGATCGAGACCACGCCGCAGATGCCGCTCATGCTGCAGGAGAATTACACCCTCAAGCTCATCGAGCTGCTCAAGCAGGGCGAGATCGATGCGGCGATCATGGCGCTGCCGTTCCCGGAGAGCGGTCTGATGGTGCGTCCGCTCTACGATGAGCCGTTCGTGGTGGCACTGCCGCGCTCGCACCCTTGGGCCACGCGCGAGCAGATCGACGCGGGCGATCTCAAGCAGGAAACCATGCTGCTGCTCGGCAGCGGTCATTGCTTCCGCGATCACGTGCTGGGCGTATGCCCCGAACTGATGCGCTTCTCGCAGAACGCCGACGGCATCCAGAAAACGTTCGAAGGCTCGTCGCTGGAGACGATTCGCCACATGGTCGCGAGCGGCGTGGGCATCACCGTGCTGCCGAAGACGTCCGTGCCCGACACGCAGGCGCCTGACAGTCTGCTGCGCTATGTGCCGTTCTCGGCGCCCGTGCCCGATCGCCGCGTCGTGCTCGCCTGGCGCAAGAGCTTCACGCGACTGCCGGCCATCGATGCCGTGGCGCAAGCCATTGCCAAATGCCACCTGCCGGGTGTGATTCCGCTGGATCTTCCCGCCACGTCGAACTGAGCCGCCGGGGCGGGTACAGCCCACACGTCACCGCATTCCGCCCTCGCTGCGTCTCGGCACTTCCGCTGCTTCAACTCAGCTTTTTCCTTCCGTTCTGCCGCCGCAGCTTCCCCGCGCCGCGGCGTATTGCTTTTGCCTATTAAATATATAAAAACGATCAATTTCACGATTTCAATAAAAATATTTAATCTGGCGGCACGCGTTGGAAACGGGCATCGCCCAGGGCCCCGCCCACCGACGCCGACGATTGCCCGAGCCAACCGATGCCCCGAGAGGCGCCGACGATGACCCAATTCAAAGCCTATTGGCACGACATCGAAACCACGCTGGAACAGGTGCTTGCCGACTTTGCGCAGATGGGCGCATGAGCTTGGCGAGATTGCCCTATCAGGAAACAGGAGAGCGTCACATGTCAGATACGAAAAAACTCACGACCGCCGCCGGAGCCCCGGTGCCCGACAACCAGAACACGCTCACCGCCGGCCCGCGCGGCCCGGCCCTGCTTCAGGACGTGTGGTTTCTCGAAAAGCTCGCGCATTTCGATCGCGAAGTGATTCCGGAGCGTCGCGTGCATGCGAAGGGTTCCGGCGCGTTCGGCAAGCTCACCATCACGCACGACATCACGAAGTACAGCCGGGCACGTCTGTTCGAGGCGATTGGCAAGGAAACGCCGGTGTTCCTGCGCTTCTCGACGGTGGCCGGCGAGCGCGGTGCGGCCGATGCGGAGCGCGACGTGCGCGGCTTCGCGCTGAAGTTCTACACCGACGAAGGTAACTGGGATCTCGTGGGCAACAACACGCCGGTGTTCTTCGTGCGCGATCCGCTCAAGTTCCCCGACTTCATCCACACGCAAAAACGTGATCCGAAGACAAACCTGCGCAATCCGACGGCGGCATGGGATTTCTGGTCGCGTCACCCCGAATCGCTGCATCAGGTCACGATTCTCATGAGCGATCGCGGCCTGCCGGCGAACTACCGCCAGCAACACGGCTTCGGCTCGCACACGTTCAGCTTCATCAACGCGGCCAACGAGCGCTTCTGGGTGAAGTTCCATTTCAAGTCGATGCAGGGCATCGAGAACCTGACGAACGCGCAAGCGGCGCAGGTGGTCGCAGGCGATCGGGAAAGCGCGCAGCGCGACCTGTTCGAGGCCATCGAGGCCGGCAACTTCCCGCGCTGGCGCATGCAGGTGCAGGTGATGCCGGAGGCCGACGCGGCAACCTATCGCATCAACCCGTTCGATCTGACGAAGGTGTGGCCGCATGCCGACTACCCGCTCATCGACGTGGGCGTGCTCGAACTCAATCGCAATCCGGAGAACTACTTCGCCGACGTCGAGCAGGCGGCGTTCAATCCGGCCAACGTGGTGCCGGGCATCGGCTTCTCGCCCGACCGCATGTTGCAAGGGCGCCTGTTCTCGTACGGCGACACGCAGCGTTACCGTCTTGGCGTGAATCACAGCGCCATTCCGGTCAATGCGCCGAAGTGCCCGTTCCATCACAGTTTCCACCGCGATGGCGCGATGCGCGTGGACGGCAATCTGGGTGGCACGACGAATTACGAGCCGAATCGCTACGGCATATTCGCGGAGCAGCCGGAATTCCGTGAGCCGCCGCAAGCGGTGGGTGCCCTGGCCGATCGCTATGACCATCGCGAAGACGACGATTATTACTCGCAGCCTCGCGCGCTGTTCCAGTTGTTCGACGAGGGGGAGAAGGGCCGACTGTTCGGCAACATCGCCGCTTCGATGCAGGGCGTGCCGGACGACGTGTCGGCGCGTCAGATCGCGCACTTCGAGAAGATCGACCCGACTTACGCGCAGGGCGTGATCGCGGCACGCAAGGCGCTCGCCGGGTAAGCGACGTCAGCGATCAGGGAGTCAGCGGTACTGCGACGCCATTGGCGGCGCGCACCGGGGGGGGCGGATGACATCCGCCCCCTTTGTCGTTCCGAGGGGGCCTCACGCCGTAGGCCAGAACGCGCGGATCGCGGCGATGCCGTAGGCGCCGGCATGGCGCGCGTTCGAGAGCATGTCGGCGCGCATGCCGCCTAGCGCGAACACCGGCAGCGTCGCCTGTGTTGCGAGGGCCGTGAATGCGGGCCAGCCGAGCGGCGTGGCCTCCGGATGCGTGGCGGTGGCGAGTACGGGAGACAGCGTCACGAAGTCGAGTTCGAGTCGACCGGCCTGCGCAAGCTGGGCTGCGTCGTGGCATGCGGCACTCACCCGTCGCCAGCCCGCTGGACGCGTCTGGCTCGCCATGAGCCGCTCGCTCGTCAGATGCCAGCCATCGGCTTGCGGGACCGTGCCGGCGTGTTTGCCGCCGGCAATGTCGAGCCAACGGTCCGCCACGTCGTGCGGAGGATTTAGGATGAGTTGCGCCCCGGCCGCATGCGTCAAGGCCAGCGCGCTTTCCGCAAGGGCACGATAGCCGTCGGCGTCTAGCGACCGGTTGCGAAGTTGCACGAGTCGAATGCCGCGGGCCAGCGCTTGCGCGAGTTGCGAGGCGAAGGTGGCGATCTGGGCGCGTGAGGTAACGTCGGGCGTCACCAGCAATTGACGGGGAAGCGTGGCCAAGTCGGCGGTGAGGTCGTCGGGCATGCGCGAAGTGTAACCGGAATGCCGGCGCGAACGTCCTGAGGAAAGTACGGAGAGGCGTCGCTTCGCGCGGCGGCGTTGAAACGCGCGGTGACGCAGGCCTTTGCAAGCCGACGCGCAATGTGGCCCGGCGCGTCGCGCCGGTTAGCGCGCATGGTCGTAGAGAATGGATGCACTTGCGTTTGCAGTCCAGTAGACTGGCGGGATGCCCTTCGATTGGCTCGCCCGAAACCTCCTCGTCAGCTTGTTTCTGCCGCCAGCCAATGTGCTGGTGCTCGCGGTGCTCTCGCTCGTGAGTTGGCGGCGCTGGCCTCGCACGGGCAGGACCCTGGCCGTGCTCGCGGCCGCAGTGCTCTGGCTGCAGGCCATGCCGTGGTTCGCCCGGCAGATCGCGTATGGGCTCGAGGTGGGAAAGCCGGTCGATCTCAAGGCGTACGACGCCGCGCGACAGCATCCGGCCACGGCGGCGGCGCTGCCACAGGCCGTGGTGATCCTCGGCGGCGGCACCAGCGTCAACGCTACCGAATACGCCAGCAAGGGCTGGCGCAAGGATGCCGACCTTAGCACGGAGACGCTTGCACGAGTGCGCTACGGCGCGTTTCTCGCCCGCGAGACGCACCTCCCGGTGCTCATGTCCGGCGGCAGCCCGAGCGGACAGGTGGTCGAGGGGCGTCTGATGGCGCAGGTCGCCACCGAGGAATTCGGCGTGCCGGTGCGCTGGACCGAAGGACAATCACTGAACACGGCGCAAAACGCCATCTTCAGCGCGCGCATGCTGACCAACGCCGGCATGTCGCGCGTCTATCTGGTCACGAGTGCCTGGCATATGCGCCGCGCCCGCGATCAGTTCGAGCGCGCTGGACTCACGGTGGTACCCGCGCCGTGCTGCAATGCGAGCAACCTCGACCCGGATGCCGTGCCCGGCATGTGGCCGACACTCGACGGTTTGCGCAGGACGCGACAGGCGCTGCGCGAGTGGATGGCGCTGGCCGTAGGGCACTGAGCCGTCCGTTGCCTGCGCGATGTCACAGACCGGAGGCATCGTTGCAGGCGGATTTCCGCGGAAGCCGTGCCCGATGGGGCTTCCTGAATTGCCAACCCTGAATGAGAGAGACGTATGAAGACGAAAGCAGTCCTGACCGTTGAAGACGTGCAGAAGATCAACGCCGCCGCCGTGGCCGAAGCCACCGCGAACGGGTGGAACGTGTGTATCACGATCGTCGACGACGGCGGTCACGCGCTGTCGCTGCACCGCATGGACGGCGCGGCGCCCAGCACCGCCATGATGTCGCTTGGCAAGGCGCAGACCTCGGCCGTCGGCCGTCGGGAGAGCGGTGCGTTCGAGGAGATGATCAATGGCGGCCGCTTCGCGTTCCTGAGTGCGCCGAACACCGCCATGCTCGAAGGCGGCGTGCCCATCGTCGTCAACGGCGATGTGATCGGCGCGGTCGGCGTCTCGGGGGTGAAGTCGGCGCAAGACGCGCAGATCGCCCGGGCGGGGATTGCGGCCGTCGTCGGGAAGTGATGCAAAGAAAAACCCATCCTCGCGGATGGGTCAAGGGCTTGTCAGGCCGGACGGCACGCCTGAGGCTTGGCAGGCGGCGCCGCGAGGAGAACATCAACGAAACCGGGTGGATGGACAAAAAAAGCGGCTTGGCTGGCGCGCAACGCAGGTAGAGAGGGGCTTGCCGTAACTACATGGGATCGCGTTGCGTTCGCTGGCTACTGCCAAACACCTCTTAGGCGAGGTGGTCCCCACAAAACTCGGTGAAGGTGGCGGCGAGGTCGTGGTCTCGCCACCGCCAAAATACTTTCAGACTCAATCGCTTACTTCGTCAGGATCAACTTGCCGTAGCGCGTGGCGCGCAACTGATACGTCTGACCGTTGTGCAGGATGTTCACGCACTGCGTGCCCTGCAACAGGTGATCGCTCGTGAGGACGCGTCCCGTGGCGTGGCTGGCCGGCTTTTCCGCCGCCGGACTGGCCGCCTGCGTGCGCGTCGTCGACACCGACAGGGTACGGCGCGGCGCCGTTGCGGGCGTGGTCTGGCGGGCAGTGGTGTGGCTTGCGGTCATCTCGCTCATCCGTGTGGCTGACTGTGAGATGAATACTAAATGAGAATCATTCCCATTTGTATTTGAATTTGGCTATTGATATTCCCTGGAAAATAGACTTTCGCTAACCTGGCCGATACCGAACGATGGCCGGCATCGACTCATCGCCATGCGGCATCGTCCGGCAAAGCCCCGTGGGGCGGGCGTTCAGCCCAGTGCGCCTTGCTCGGCGAGGGCGCGAATCTGGGCCACCGTGTCGATGTCCGCTTCGCGATAGGCGGATTTCACAAATTCACTGTAGCGGGTATCGGCCGTCGCGGCGTCTTCCGGTAGCGTGGTGCTGTACGTGAAGCGCACGAAGTAATGCGTGGGCGTGGGCTCTTCGATTCGCATCGTGAGCGAGCCGCCCGCGTGCTGGTCGGTGGCGGCCGTCTCGTAGCGGACCGATTGCTGGGCTTCGAAGATCACGCGATCGCGCACCACCGCTTCCCCGAAGCGCAGCTCGCGGGTGAGCGTGTCGTCGGTGCGTTCGTGCACGATGCACTTGTCGAGCCCCAGCACGAAGGACTCCGGTTGCTCGGCGCGCAGTACCAGGCCGCGCCACAATTGCTCGCGCGACAGCGCGAAGGCCAGCGGATTCAGAAGGTCGTTGACCTCGATGAGATGTTCGTACTGCAAGAATATTTCCCCTTCAATCGATGACGGCCGGCCTGGCATCGCCGTGGGGCGACAGGCCGTGCGCGCGTCGGATCTTACTCGACCAGCGAACTGTCGATGGCGACGGTGCCCGACAACACCTTGTGAATTGGGCATGCATTGGCGATTTCCAAGAGACGCTGACGCTGCTCCTCGGACAGATCGCCGCCCAGCTCGATCTTGCGCGTGATTTGCGTGGTCCCCATCGGCGGCTTGCCGTCGGGATTCATCGCGAGCGTCACCTTCACATCCTTGAGCGGCCACTCCTTGCGTCGCGCATACATCTGCAGCGTGATCGATGTGCATGCGCCCAGGCTCGAGAGCAGCAGCGCCGTCGGGGCCGGGCCGAGGTCCGCACCGCCGAGCGTCTCGGGCTCGTCGGCGATCCATTCGTGTTTGCCGTCCGAGAGACGCGTGGTGTAACCGGCGGCGCCCAGGTGGGCGGTGACAATCGCTTCTGCAGCCATGGCGGCTCCTGTGAGGGCTGGATGAAAACGGCCCGGCGAACCTACGGGCCACGATGCACACAATGAGTGACATTGTGACCCAAATTCGCCGGGCCGGTACGAACGGCTGGGCGGCTTGCGCCGGACCGGATGCTGCTGTCGTGTTGACGGGTACACTGCCCTCAGGCCGACGCGCCCGAGGCTGGAATCCGGCCCATACGACCCGCCTGGAAGTCGAGGATCGCCTGGCGGATCTCGCTCTCGGTGTTCATCACGAACGGGCCGTAGCGCGCTACCGGCTCGCCCAGCGGCTTGCCGCCAATCAGCAGGAACGACACTGGCCGATCGCCATCGTTGCGCACGGTAACCCGCTCGCCGTCGTTGCCGAACACGACCATCTGATGCGCCTTCGCGGCAACGGGCTCGGTACCGAAGTTGCCTTCGCCGTCGATCACGTAGGCGAACACGTTGAAGTCGGCGGGCACCGGGTGATCGAGCAGCGCTTGCGGCTGCAGCGTGAAGTGCTGGTACAGGATCGGCGTGCGCGTCTCGATGGCGGCGCGCGTGCCCAGCGCCTCACCGGCGATCACGCGCACCGACACCTTGCCGTCTTCGCTCGTTGCGCTCGGGATGCCGGCGGCCGGCAACTCCTGATAGCGCGGCGCCATCATCTTGTCCGTGCGCGGCAGGTTCACCCAGAGCTGAAAGCCATGCATCTCGCCGCCGCGTTGCTGGAAGGCCTGCGACGGCATTTCGGAGTGAATCACCCCCGCACCGGCGGTCATCCATTGCACGTCGCCGGGCGTGAGCTTGCCCGCGTGCCCTTGCGAGTCGCGGTGTTCCATTTCGCCCGCGAGCAGATACGTGACGGTCTCGAAACCGCGGTGCGGATGGTCGGGCGCGCCCTTGGCGTCGCCGGGGGCCACCTGCATCGGGCCCATTTCATCGAGCAGCAGGAACGGATCGAAGTCCATCATCATGCGCGTGGGGAATGGGCGGTTGACGTGAAATCCGGCGCCTTCCTGCGTTTGCGCTGCCGTGAAGACGCGGGCGACCGGGCGGGCGAAGGTGGTGCTCATGGGGCAATCTCCTGTGGGGACGCGGGCCGGGGCGGCGTGGCGCGTCCAATGGCATGTCCCCACTATATCGGGGCGGATGCCACCGGGAGTAGCCCGTAAGGCTGGAAGCATTGTTACCTGATTGGAACAATGCGCGAGCTTTGGCGGAAAATGGTGGGGGAGTCGTGCGATTCCGTGCGGGGCGCGAGGCTCGTCCCGCGAGGGCTGGGACGAAAAAAGGCACGGTGACCGGCACCGCGCCTTGCATACTGCGACGGCTTCGACTTCCGCGAAGCGTCGGATGGGTGGGATCCGTGCGACCTACTTCGTGGCAGGCTCGGTCACGAAGCCGAGCTTGGTCACGCCCGCCGTCTGGGCATCGGAGAGCACCTTCGCAACGCTCTCGTAACGCACGTTCTTGTCGGCGAACAGGTGCAGCTCCGGCTGCGGCTGCGCCTCGGCCGCATGGGCCAGACGTGCCTTGAGTGTGGCTTCGTCGATGGCCTGCTTGTCCCAGTAGACCGTGCCGTCCGCCTGGATCGACAGATCGATCTTGGTGGGCTTGGTGTCTTCCGGCTGGCTGCTTGCCTGCGGCAGATCGAGCTTGACCGCGTGATTGAGCACCGGCAGCGTCACGATGAAGATGATCAGCAGCACCAGCATGACATCGACGAGCGGCGTCATGTTGATCTCGCTCATCATTGCGTCGTCGGCGCTGTCGTCGCTGCTGTATGAACTCATGGCCATGGCAAACTCCTTGTTACGTGCGCCGGCTTAGCTGGCGCTGGCCGGCGTGGACGGCTTGCGCACCGGCGTGACGTTGCTGGCGAACTGTGTCGAGTGCAGGCTCGCGCCAGTCAGGAAATAGGCATGCAGGCTGTGCGCGAAGCGGTTGAGCTTCGAGACGATGCCCTTGTTGGCGCGCGTGAGCGCGTTGAACCCGAGCACGGCAGGGATGGCGACGAACAGACCGAACGCGGTCATGATGAGGGCTTCGCCCACGGGGCCTGCCACCTTGTCGATGGTCGTCTGACCCGAGGCGCCGATCGCCAGCAGCGCGTGGTAGATGCCCCACACCGTGCCGAACAGGCCCACGAACGGCGACGTCGAGCCGATCGACGCGAGCATGGCCAGGCCGCTTTGCAGGCGCGAGACCGTGTCGTCCACCGAGTTCTTGAGCGCGCGCGTGATCCAGTCGCTCACGTCCATCTTGTCGTGCAGATGCGGCTGGCTTTGGCGGTGATGCTCGGCGGCGTCCTGTCCGGCGAGGGCCAGCGCGAGGAAAGGATTGTTCTGGCCGGATTCGCCCAGCTTCTGCAAGCCGGCGGAGAAGTTCTCCGAGTGCCAGAAATCGGGTTCGGCGGAGCGCGTGAGGCGGCTCAGGCGGAAGACTTGCGTGCCCTTGATGATGATGACCGTCCACGACAGCACCGACATCACCAGCAACACGATCGCGATGGCTCGGGTGACGAAATCGCCCTGTGCCCAGACGTGGCTCAAACCATACTCTTGCATTTTGCGTTCCTCGGGAGATCCAGTTCGTTAATCGTTCAGATTGAAGTTAAACGGCTTGGTCGCGGCGGCCTCCACCGCGCGACCGTTTTGCATCGGGGGCGCGCAGCGCATTGCCAGCGCGGCGGTGCGGGCGGCCTGATCCAGCCGCGAGAAGCCGCTCGACTTGACGACGTTCGCGCTCGCAACCACACCGCGCGTATCGATCACCAGCCGCAGCGTGACCGTGCCTTCCTCGCCCACGCGTCGCGACTGTGTCGGGTAGACCACGCGCGGCTCTTCGCATTTCACGGCGAGGCCTTCGATCGGTCCGGACGGCGCGGGTGCCGGCGTCGGCGCGGGAGGAGCCGGCGGCGTGGGCGCGGCGTTCTGCACGGGTTCCACGGGCGCGGGCTGCGGCGCAGGCGCGACCGGTTCGGCCTTCTGCGTGATGGCATTCCTGGGCTGCACGCGCGGCTTGGGCGGCGGTGGTGCCACGCGAGGCCTCGGCGGTTCCGGCTGCGGTTTGGGCGGCGCGGGTTGGGGGGGCGTGGGCGCGGGCGTGAGCGGAATGATCGTGGCGGTAAACGTCGTCGGTTCGATGGTCGCCTTTTCCGGGTCGTTGCGCAGGTGCGATAACCCGACCAGCGCGGCGATATGGAGAACGACGATCGCGCCGGCGATCGCAATGGCGCGCGGCGACGTCAGCGGATCACGAATCGGCGTGAGCGCAAGACCGGGAGAAGTCACGGCTGGGGGCACGGCGGTCGACATGTTAACGGCTAGGGTACGCTAGTTTGCGGCAGATGAACGTCGAGTGGTGCGCGATGCGCGAAGCCTCGGGGTTCGGGATGGCCGGACGTACGATCAAAGGAAAACCGCGCCAAGGGGCGCGGTCGGCGAATGCAGCGAGTCAGACACCGTGCACCGACTCACCTTCGAAACAAGAAGAACGATAAACATAACGTCGAAACGAAGCCGATCAGGAGTTCCATCGGACACCTCCAAGGGTGACGGGTCGCTGGCTGGCGCGTGACGCCGCGAGACGCCTGGCTGGCTCCGTGTTGCCGCGGCGCGGTATAGACCGTGTCGTGACGGGGAAATCGAAAAGATTACGTCGGGGCTTGCCGCAGACTCAAGCCGCCAGCGCGAGGTCGCGTCGGGCGAACACGACCTCGGTCGTCGCGTCGGTCTGCGCCGATTGGCAGCAGCCACCGCACGACCGGCCGCAGCACGGCGTGACACCCGACACCATCTCCTGAACGTACGGGCCGCACTTGCCGCAGCACAGCGCAACGCCCAGGTCGATCTGAAGATCTTCCAGGGTGGTGGCTCCGGCATCGAGGCATGCCTTGATCTGGCGCTCGGAAACGGACTTGCAGACGCAGACGATCATGATGAAAACGTCAAAATGTAACACTAATGAGAATAATTATTATTTAAGTTGCCGAGATTTGCAAGCGCCATCCACCTATTCCATGCCGCGTTCAGGGATATCCGGGGGATACCGGGAAACGGTGTCAGGCTGACGCGATAGGAAGGTTGGGGGGCAAGTCCGGGCGGGGCAGGTCGTTCGTGGCGCCTTCGGTGTCCTTGTCGACCTTGCCTGCCGTGCCGGCGTCGTGGATCTGGACCGTTTGGACGTCGGGGGCTTGCGGCAGCAGGCGGTCGGCCATCGTCTGCAAGGCTTGTGCGCTTGCGGTGGTGAAGAGTTGGAGCGCGCCGGCGGGGCGCGCCGACGACTCGCATGGCAGCGGTGCGCTCAGGCCGGCTGTCTCGAGGCGGCGCTGCAACTGACGCGCGATGGCGGCGCCGGTGTCGATGAGCGTCAGGGCGTTGCCGAAGCGCCGCTCGATGGCCGGAATGAGGAACGGGTAATGGGTGCAACCGAGCACCAGCGTGTCGACGCCTTGCGCGAGCATCGGCTCGATAAAACGTTCGAGCAGTGCCACGACATCGGCCGAATCCACGTCGCCGGCTTCGATGCGCTCGACCAGTCCATGCCCGGGTTGGCAGAGGAAGCGCTGGCCTTGCGCCGTATGCCGCGCAAGCAGGTCCGCGAATCGCGCGCTGCGCAGCGTTGCGGCCGTGGCCAGCACGCCGATCACGCCCGTCTTCGATGCTGCGGCCGCCGGCTTGATGCCGGGCTCGACCCCGACGACCGGCCAGGTGGTGTCGGCGCGCAGGGCCGCCACGCCGTGCGCCGTGGCGGTGTTGCATGCCACGACGAGCGCCTTCGCGCCATGCGCGCGTAGCCATCGACCGATGGCGAGGCTGCGCTGTTCGATGAAGGTGTCGGGGCGCTCCCCATAGGGCGCGTAGCGAGAGTCGGCGACGTAGAGCAGCGACTCATGGGGCAGCAGTGCGCGTACGGCCTGAAGGACAGACAGGCCGCCGAGGCCGGAATCGAAGACGCCAATCGGCGCGTTGGAGGACATGGTGAACAAAAAAGGGCCGGCAAGTGGCCGGCCCCGAAATTCTATCGCAAAGCCGGCCAACCGTAATCGGCGCGGCGGTGCGTCTTGTTGTCCAGGTTTTGTGGGGTGACGGGCTTATTCTTCGAACGACGCCATGCCCGACTGCTGGTAGTTCTGGAGACCGACCTTGTCGATCAGTTCGATCTGCGTCTCGAGCCAATCGATGTGCTCTTCGGTGTCGTGCAGAATTTCGTTGAAGAGTTCGCGCGACACGAAATCCTTCACCTTTTCGCAGTGCTCGATACCGTCCTTGCAGGTCTTCTGCGAGATGTATTCGAGCTTCAGGTCGCACTTCAGGATTTCGTCGGTCGTCTCGCCGATGAGCAGCTTGTGCAGGTCCTGAAGGTTCGGCAGGCCGTCGAGCATGAAGATACGTTCGATCAGCTTGTCGGCGTGCTTCATCTCGCCGATGGACTCGTCGTACTCGTGCTTGCCGAGTTTCTCGAGACCCCAGTGCTTGTACATGCGGGCGTGCAGAAAGTACTGGTTGATCGCCGTCAGCTCGTTGGTGAGCTGTGCGTTGAGGAGTTCGAGGACTTTCTTGTCGCCTTTCATTTCGGATCCCTTGTTATGCAGTTTGCAAGCCGTTGAAGAGTAGCCGGAAACGGCCGGAAAGCCAAGCTATGCAAGGCTTTTCGTGAACCGAGGTGCGAATGGTAATGCGAGCCATTCTCGCGCGGCGACGGATGAAAAAAGCCCGGCCGGAGCCGGGCTTGCCGAGGGCAGGGCGCGACGCGATTACTCCGCGGCGACCGGAATCTTGCCGATCTTCGCCTGCCATTCCTTCGGGCCGGTGTTGTGCACCGACACGCCGGTCGCATCCACGGCCACCGTCACGGGCATGTCCTTGACGTCGAACTCGTAGATGGCTTCCATGCCGAGGTCTTCGAAGGCCAGCACGCGCGCTGCGCGAATCGCCTTGGACACGAGGTAGGCGGCGCCGCCCACGGCCATCAGGTAAGCCGCCTTGTGCTTCTTGATGGCTTCGATGGCGGCCGGGCCGCGCTCCGACTTGCCGATCATGACTGCCAGACCCGTCTTCGACAGCATCATGTCGGTGAACTTGTCCATGCGGGTCGAGGTGGTCGGGCCTGCCGGGCCGACGACTTCGTCGCGCACCGGATCGACCGGGCCGACGTAATAGATCGCGCGGCCCTTGAAGTCGACCGGCAGCGGCTCGCCCTTGGCGATCATGTCGGCAATGCGCTTGTGCGCGGCGTCGCGGCCGGTAAGCATCTTGCCCGAGAGCAGCAGCGTCTGGCCCGGCGTCCAGCTGGCGACTTCTTCCGGCGTGAGCGTGTCGAGATCGACGCGCTTGCTCGTTTCGGTGTTCGGCGCCCAGTGCACGTTCGGCCAGGCGTCGAGCGACGGGGCGGCGAGGAACGACGGGCCCGAGCCGTCCAGCGTGAAGTGTGCGTGACGCGTGGCCGCGCAGTTCGGGATCATGGCGACCGGCTTCGACGCGGCGTGCGTCGGGTAGTCGAGAATCTTCACGTCGAGCACGGTGGCCAGACCACCCAGACCCTGCGCGCCGATACCGAGGGCGTTGACCTTCTCGAACAGCTCGATACGCAGTTCTTCGTTCCAGTTCTGCGGACCGCGCTTGATCACGTCGTGGATGTCGATCGGGTCCATGAGCGATTCCTTGGCGAGCACCATCGCCTTTTCCGCCGTGCCGCCGATACCGATGCCGAGCATGCCGGGCGGGCACCAGCCGGCGCCCATCGTCGGCACGGTCTTCACGACCCAGTCGACGATCGAGTCGGAAGGGTTGAGCATCACGAACTTCGACTTGTTCTCCGAGCCGCCGCCCTTGGCCGCGACCGTGATGTCGACCTTGTCGCCTTCCACGATTTCGTAATGAATGACGGCCGGGGTGTTGTCCTTGGTGTTCTTGCGTCCGGCTTCGGGCGGCGCCACGATCGAGGCGCGCAGCACGTTGTCGGGGTGCATGTAGGCCTGGCGCACGCCTTCGTTGATCATGTCGGTGAGGCTGCGCTTGGCGTCCCAGCGCACATTCATGCCGACCTTCACGAAGACGGTCACGATGCCGGTGTCCTGGCACAGCGGACGGCGGCCTTCGGCGCACATGCGGCTGTTGGTCAGGATCTGCGCGATGGCGTCCTTGGCGGCGGGGCTTTGCTCGGCCTCGTAGGCACGGCCCAGCGCCTGGATGTAATCGTCCGGATGGTAGTAGCTGATGTACTGCAGGGCACCGGCGACGCTCTGGATGACGTCGTCTTCTTTAATGACGGTAGACATGAAACGACTCTCGACTTAGTGGGAACTGGTAGAGGTAATGGCTTGGGGGGAGGCGTAGGCCGGGGCGTGGCTCTCGTTCGTCATCTTGTTGACGACGGCCATGACCACGGCGGAAAGCAGGAATGCGCAGTGAATGATCACCTGCCACATGATCGTGTGCGGCGTTTGCTGCGAGGCGTCGATGAACGTCTTGAGCAGGTGAATCGACGAGATGCTGATGAGTGCCATCGACAACTTCACCTTGAGTACGCCGGCGTTCACGTGATCGAGCCATTCCGGCTCGTCCGGATGGCCCTCGACGCCCAGGCGCGAGACAAACGTCTCGTAGCCGCCGATGATCACCATGATCAGCAGGTTCGAGATCATCACCACGTCGATCAGACCGAGCACGACGAGCATGATCTGCGTTTCGTCGAAGGTCGCGGCGTGAGAGATGAGATGCCAGAGTTCGGCGAGGAATTTGTAGACGTAGACGCCTTGCGCGGCGATCAGCCCCAGATACAGCGGCAGTTGCAGCCAGCGGCTGAAGAAGATGATGCGGGGCAGGGGGCGCATCGGCGCGTCGGACGGGCGGCCGGGAGTCGACATGGCTTTTTTGAGTGGGGGCATTCGCCAGCGCGGACGGCCGCAGGCGAGGGTTATCAAATACGCAAATCAAATAGACGCGACGCGCGATACGGTGCCTGACGGCATGTCACGGATTTCGCGTCGCGAAATTCGGCATGGCGGGCATTTTACAACGTCTTGCCCGCCGCGCCGTGGCGGATTCAATCGCGGGCCGGCAATAGCGTCTTGCGCGCGCCGGGGGAAGGGAGCGCGGCGAGCACGATTCCCGCGACGGTGAGCGCCAGCGCGGCGCCCTGGGCGACGGAGAGGCGCTCGTCGAGGAAAATCACGCCGTACGCGGTGGCCGAGACGGGCACCATCGCCGTGAAGACCCCCGCAAGCTGAGCGCTGACGTGTCGAATGCCGCGCATCCACAGGAAAAACGAGAAAACGCTCGCCGCCAGGCCGTACCAGACGATGAGGGCCCAGTGGCCGGGCGTGAGCGCCGCGTAGTCCACGGCCATCAGGCCTGCCGCGCCCAGGGGCAGCATCAGCGCGCCGCCAATCAGGTGCGTATAGGCGCAGATGTCGATGGCGGGCAGTTCGGCGGCGAGTCGTTTCGAGACGATGACGTAGATGCCCTCGCAAACCACCGCGCCGAGCACGAGCGCGTTGCCCAGCCAGGCGTTCGGGGCGCCACCCGAGCCGCTGGCGCCGTGGGCGTCGCCGCGCGAGACATTGAGCAGCGCCACGCCGGCAATCGCCAGTCCGATGCTCACGAGCGTGCGGCGCGACGGGTGCTCGCGCAGCACCGCCCAGGAGAGCAGTGCGACGCAGGCGGGCAGCGTGGCGGTGATCACGCCCGCGGCGGTGGCCGTGGTCAGGCGCACGCCGTGGAGCATGAGCAGCGTAAACAGGAACGTGCCGAAAAACGTTTGCACGAAGAGGTGCTTCCACTGGTTTCGCGTCACGCGTCGCATGACGGAAGGCCGGTAACGGGGCGACAGGGCGGCAATGGCGATCAGGAAGCGCCACAGCGCGAAGGCCGCGACGGGCATTACGGCCACCATCGTCTTGCCGATGCCCACGTTGGTGCCCACGAACGTCATGGCCAGCGCAAGCGCGAAGCTCGGAAACCGGGCGAACAGCCGGTCGGCGGTCGGCGTCCCGGGCTGGGTATGAGGGGGCGTCGGAGGCTGAGATGTCGAATTCACGGGCGCTCCGGGCGAGTCCGGGGTGGCGGGATAGGGTTGATACGGGTAGGATTGTAGCGAATACGCCACAGTCTGCGGCACAGCGTCGACGCGTTCGCGCGAGTCCCGCGCGCAGGAGGCGCGAAGCGTGTGCACCAGTGTAAGGCGTTAGTAAGTCGCTCGTCTTAATGTGACGTTAGCGATTTGTTTTGGCTTGATTGCAATCGTATTTGCATATCCATAAGAGGGGACAACTCATGGCAGCAATCGAATCGGTTTTGCAGGAGCAGCGCGTTTTCGCGCCGCCGCAGGCGCTGGTCGCCAAAGCGAACATCTCCGGCATGCCCGCCTATGAGGCGCTTTGCGCCGAGGCCGAGAAGGATTACGAGGGGTTCTGGGCGCGTCAGGCGCGCGAGAACCTGGCCTGGCACAAGCCGTTCACCAAAGTCCTCGACGAGACCAACGCCCCGTTCTACACGTGGTTCGAAGACGGTCAGATCAACGCTTCCTACAACTGCCTGGACCGCCAGATCGAGGCGGGCCTGGGCGACAAGAACGCCATCCTGTTCGAATCCGACGATGGCACCGTGACGCCGGTGACCTATCGGGACTTGCTTGCACGCGTGAGTCGTTTCGCCAATGCGCTCAAGGCCAAGGGCGTGAAGAAGGGCGACCGCGTGGTCATTTACATGCCGATGTCGATCGAAGGCGTGGTGGCCATGCAGGCATGTGCCCGCATTGGCGCGACGCATTCGGTGGTGTTTGGCGGTTTCTCGGCGAAGTCGCTCAACGAGCGTGTGATCGATGCCGGCGCGGTGGCCATCGTCACGGCCGATGAGCAGATGCGCGGCGGCAAGGCGCTGCCCTTGAAGGCCATCGTCGACGAAGCGCTTGCCATGGGCGGTTGCGACCATGTGAAGTCGGTGATCGTCTACCGTCGCACTGGCGGCAATGTGGCCATGCAGGCTGGTCGCGACGAAGTCATGCAGGACCTCGTTGCGGGCCAGTCGGATCAGTGCGCGCCGGAGTGGGTCGGCGCGGAGCATCCGCTGTTCATCCTTTACACGTCGGGGTCGACGGGCAAGCCCAAGGGCGTGCAGCACAGCACTGGCGGCTATTTGCTGTGGGCGTCGCTCACCATGCAGTGGACCTTCGACATCAAGCCTGACGATGTTTTCTGGTGCACGGCCGACATCGGCTGGATTACCGGGCATACGTACATTGCTTACGGCCCGCTCGCCGTGGGCGCGACGCAGGTCGTGTTCGAGGGTGTGCCGACGTATCCGAACGCGGGCCGTTTCTGGGACATGATCGGCCGTCACAAGGTCAGTGTTTTCTACACGGCGCCGACTGCGATCCGATCGCTGATCAAGGCGGCCGAGCAGACGCCGGACGTGCATCCGAAGCAGTACGACCTGTCGTCGTTGCGCATTCTCGGTTCGGTCGGCGAGCCGATCAATCCGGAAGCGTGGATGTGGTACTACGAAAACGTTGGCGGCGGGCGTTGTCCGATCGTCGACACGTGGTGGCAGACGGAGACGGGCGGACATGTGATCACGCCGCTGCCGGGCGCGACGCCGCTGGTGCCGGGTTCGTGCACGCTGGGGTTGCCGGGCGTTGCCGTGGCTATCGTCGACGAGACGGGGCAGGACGTGCCGAACGGTCAGGGCGGCATGCTGGTGATCAAGCGTCCTTGGCCGTCGATGATCCGTACCATCTGGGGCGATCCGGAGCGTTACAAGTCGAGCTATTTTCCGTCGGAGCTGGGTGGGCGAATCTATCTGGCCGGCGACGGATCGATTCGCGACGCCAAGACGGGTTACTTCACGATCATGGGGCGAATCGACGACGTGCTGAACGTTTCCGGTCACCGCATGGGCACGATGGAGATCGAGTCGGCGCTGGTGGCGAATCCGATCGTGGCGGAAGCTGCGGTGGTAGGGCGTCCGGACGACACTACGGGCGAGGCGATCGTGGCGTTCGTGGTGCTCAAGCGTTCGCGTCCGACGGGTGACGAAGCCAAGCAGATCGCACTCGAGCTGCGCAACTGGGTCGGCAAGGAAATCGGGCCGATCGCCAAGCCGAAGGACATCCGCTTCGGGGACAATCTGCCGAAGACCCGCTCCGGCAAGATCATGCGTCGCTTGTTGCGAGTGATTGCCAAGGGCGAGGAGATCACGCAGGACACGTCCACGCTCGAGAATCCGGCCATTCTGGAGCAGCTCAAGCAGGCGCAGTAAGCGCGGGGTTCCTGGCCGGCCATGGCTAAGCGTTCACAGACGGGGGCGGCGGGCACATCTGCCGCACCCGCGACCTTCGGCGTTGGTGGCGTGCGTTCGGACATGCGCTCCGGCGTCACGCCGTCCGACGTCGACTGGCATGGTGAGGCGGCGGGCATCGCGGCACGTCACTGGCGCCGGACGCTACGGCTCGTGGCGGTGCTGATGGCCATCGGATTCGTGGTGACTTTTGTACCGCAGTTCTGGGCGCGGGAATGGGCCGCGATGCGATTCGCGGGCTGGCCGCTGCCGTTCTACATGGGGGCGCAGGGGGCGATCCTGATCGACATTGCGCTGATCATGATCTACGTCGCGATGCAACGTCGCAACGATATCCAGTATCGTCGAGCGCTCTCCGCGTTGCGCGATGCGCATCGGAACAGTCTTGGAATGCGCGATGCCGGCGCCGAATTCGGCCCAATCCCTGAATCCCACTCTCGCGCCACGTCGGCGCGCGCTCCCCGATGAGTTTCACGCGCAGGCTGCTGCGTTACTACCTGTATTACACGGCGGGGTTTCTCGCGTTCGTGCTGATGATCGGATTGCTTGAGCGTGTGAACGGTCCGGGCGTCTGGATCGGGTATGCGTTCCTGTTCGTGACGATTGCCGTGTATGCGGTGATCGGGCTGATATCCCGCACGTCCGACGCTGCCGAGTACTACGTGGCGGGGCGTCGTGTGCCGCCGATGTTCAATGGCATGGCGTGCGCGGCGGACTGGATGAGTGCGGCGTCGTTCATGGGGTTGGCGGGGTCGCTGTACGTTTCCGGTTACGACGGTCTGGCATACGTCATGGGATGGACGGGCGGATATTGTCTGGTGGCGTTTCTGTTGGCGCCGTACTTGCGCAAGATGGGGCGGTACACGGTGCCGGACTTTCTGGGCACGCGTTACGACAGCAATCTGGTGCGTGCGTTGGGGGTGTTTTCGACGATTCTGTGTTCGTTCGTGTATCTGGTGGCGCAGATTCAGGGCGTGGGGATGATCGCGTCGCGTTTCATCGGCGTCGAGTTCACCATCGGGATCTTCTTCGGGCTGGCGGGCATTCTGGTGTGTTCGTTCCTGGGCGGCATGCGTGCGGTGACGTGGACCCAGGTGGCGCAGTACATCATCATGATCACGGCGTTTCTGGTGCCGACGGCGATGATCGGGCATCAGACGGGCAATGGCTGGTTTCCGCAGTTCACCTACGGCAAGGCGCTGGCGAAGGTCGAGGCGCTGGAGCGCGACATTCAGCAGTCGGTTCCCGAGCGTGAGGTGCGGGACTATTACCGCGAGCAGGCCGAGCAGATGCAGCGCCGGCTGGACGGGTTGCCGGACAGTTTTTACAGCGAGCGGGCCGAGCTGGAGCGGCAGTTGTTGGACACGAAGCGTCGCAATGGCCCGTTGCGTGACGTGAAGGTGCTGGAGACGAAGTTGGAGGCGTTTCCGCGCGACGTGGGCGAGGCGCAGAATCGGTGGCTGGAGATGCGCAATCAGTATGCGGAGCGCAGCGAACCGCCGCATGCGATGACGGAGCCGTTCCCGGCGAGGGACGACACCACGCGCAGTTCGCAGCGGTTGAATTTCCTGTTGCTGATGGTGTGTCTGATGATCGGGACGGCGAGTCTGCCGCACATCCTGACGCGATACGGCACGACGGCGACGGTGCAGGGGGCGCGGAGTTCTGTGGGGTGGACGTTGTTCTTCGTGGCGCTACTGTATGTGAGTGCGCCGGCGTTGGCGGTGATGTTGAAGTATGACGTGTTGCTGCATCTGGTCGGTGCCCGATACGAGAACTTGCCGGGGTGGGTGACGCAATGGCGGCACGCGACGCCGGTGCAGTTGGACATCTCCGACGTGTACCGGGACGGGGTGGTGCAGTGGGGCGAGATCTGGATGCAGCCGGACATGCTGGTGCTGGCGGGCCCGGAGATTGCGGGATTGCCGTATGTGATATCCGGACTGGTTGCGGCGGGGGCGTTGGCGGCAGTGTTGTCGACGGCGGACGGGTTGTTGCTGACGATTGCGAATGCGTTGTCGCACGACGTGTACTTTCACATGGTGGATCGGAATGCGTCGAGTCAGAAGCGGGTGACGACGTCGAAGATACTGTTGTTGTGCGTGGCGATGTTTGCGTCGTACGTGACGTCGCTGAAGTTGGGGAACATTTTGTTTCTGGTGGGGGCGGCGTTTTCGCTGGCGGCATCGTGCCTGTTTCCGGCGCTGGTGCTGGGGGTGTTCTGGAAGCGCACGACGCGTCTGGGGGCGACGGCGGGCATGGTGAGCGGGTTGTTGGTGTGCGTGTACTACATCATGACGACGTACCCGTTTTTCACGCGGTTGACGGGATTTGCGGGAGCACGGTGGTGGGGCGTGGACCCGATTTCGGCGGGGGCGTTCGGGGTGCCGGTGGGGTTTGCGGTGGCGATCGCGTTCAGCCTGCTGGGCGGGCGCCCGAGCGAGCGCGACAGACACCTGGTGGACCATCTGCGACGCCCGTGACCGCAGGGGATGCGCCATATTTGATCCCCCGCCCTACGAAAGGGGGTGAGATGTTGCCGCCAACCTGCTATAATGCGCGACCATTCAGGAGAGATGGATGAGTGGTTTAAGTCGCACGCCTGGAAAGCGTGTATAGGTTAATAGCCTATCGGGGGTTCGAATCCCCCTCTCTCCGCCACCAGTATTCATGCGGGTTTCCGGGAAGTTCCGGAAGCCCGTTTGTGTCACAGATCGGGTGTTGTGTCATTCAACCCGATTTCTTGAGCGGATTCACTCGCTCAGCCTTCCGACGATAGATCCGTTGTGTTGTCCTGCTATCCGCACGTGATAGTAGGGCGCGCGCTTGCTCGAGCGACTCGGCGTCGCTTGCAGCTTTGGCGCGAATGTCGTGTTCGCTGAACGGCTCCGTCACCTTTGTTTCGGCCATGACTCGGGCTGACCTGCCCCCGGTTTTAGTCCGAAACGCTTTTAGAGTCCGAGGTTAAAAACTTCTGTTCTTCATGCGCCTGAGCAAACTGCTCGGGCGTCAGGTCGCCGAGAGAGCTGTGAGGCCGCCCCGTGTTGTACTCGATACGCCACGATTCAATCAAGCGCTTGGCATGACGCAGCGAGACGAACCAGTGTTCGTTCAGACATTCGTCACGGGACCGCCCGTCGAAGATTGGGTGCCGAGCGGTACACGAAAGGCGGCCCGATCCCCACACCGTCAGCCATCGCGTCTCTGTTTCCCCCTTTCCGGATTGCGGGAATGGCTGTGCTACAGTCGGCGCTGGTGCATGCAATTTCTACGTCCATGAATGATGTCGTCAACGGACGGTACCCCGACTGGGAGTTGCTCGAAAGTTGGGTTGCCGTTGTCGAAGCCGGGTCGATTTCCGATGCGGCGAAGCGGCTGCGCATTTCGCAGGCCGGCGTTTCGCAGCGCGTGAAGGCGATCGAATCGATGCTCGATACGGTACTGCTCGACCGTTCCACGCGTCCCGCTCGTCCCACCGCCGCAGGACAACGCCTCTTCGAGCATGCGACCGCCATTCTGCAAAATGCGGATCAGATGGTGGAAAGCGTGCGCAATGTTACGCGCGCCAAGCGTGTGGTCGTGCGCCTTGGTGCCGTCGACTCATTCGCTGCCACGTTAGGGCCCATCATCATCAAGGCGCTCAGCGGCACCTCTCAGCAGATTCGCCTCTGGTCCGGCATTACGCCGACGCTGGACGCCTTGCTCGATGCCCGGCAGCTCGATATGGCCGTCACAACGACAGGGGTGAGCAGCACGCCAGGCGTGCGCCGCCAGAAGCTGTTTTCAGAGCCATACTACGTGGTGCTGCCCAAGGGCTTCGTGCTTGATCATTTTGCTTCACTGACCGACTTGAGCCACCATCTGCGTTTCATTCGCTACAGCTCGCGGTCCGTTATCGGGCAGCACGTCGATACCTATCTGATGGCGCACACCGACAACATCGAGCGCACTTGCGAATTCGACGCGACAGACCCGATGCTGAGCCTCGTGGCGGCCGGCCTGGGCTTCGCGATCACCACGCCACTGTGCATTTGGCAGTCGCGCCATTTTGTCCCCGATCTGCGCGTCGTACCGCTCTCGGACTTCTCGCGTCACGGCCGTCCCTACGAGCCACTGTCACGCACGTTTTATCTGAGTTCCCGAGAAAACGAGCTCGGCAACATGCCGAATCAACTGCACGACCTGCTCTGCCGCGCGTACGAGAAACAAGTGGCGAAAGACATCGCGCAGGCGCTCTCCCTCGATCCCGACCACGTGTCCTCGTTCGGTCCCGCGAACGACTGACATAACCGAAACCCTACCTAGAACATAAGCGCGCCTTTAGCAACGCACGGGCCTTTTTACGCGGCTTACGCTTGATGCCATCGCACATCAACCCCTGAACTGCCCGGCGGATCAGGGTTTTCCCGTGGTTGAAATCAGGAGTCAGCGTGAATTCAGGTCCTCAACTTCCGTATCCGAAGAATGAGCCGGAGATGTCGTTCCGGGAAGGCACCGAGGCGGCGAAACAGCTGCAAACGGCACTCGCTCAACGTGACATCGTTGAGATCCCGACCGTGATCGGCGGCAAACGGCTGTTCTCGAAAGACGTGGCCGAAGTGCGCGCACCGCACGATCACCAGCGCGTGATCGCGCGCATCCACCGTCCGACGGAAGCGCAGATTCGCGAGGCGATCCGCGATTCCACCCAGGTGTCGCACGACTGGGCGCGTCTGCCCCTGGCGAGCCGCGCCGCTGTGCTCCATCGGGCCGCCGAAATCATCGCTACGCGTTATCGCGTGAAGATCAACGCCGCCACCATGCTCGGCCAGAGCAAGACGATCGAGGAAGCCGAACCCGACAGCGCCTGCGAACTGATCGACTTCTTTCGCTTCAATGCCTACAACGCGCAGAAGGTACATGCCGAGCAACCGCTGTCCGTCGCGACGGCGGCCAACCGCACTGAATGGCGTCCGCTCGAAGGCTTCGTCTACGCTGTCTCGCCGTTCAACTTCACGGCCATCGGCGGCAACCTGACGACCGCCCCGGCCATCATGGGCAACACCGTCCTGTGGAAGCCTTCCGAGAAGTCGGCGCTTGCCAATTTCATGTGCTTCGAGGCGCTGGAAGAGGCAGGCCTGCCGGCGGGTGTCATCAACTTCGTGCCGGGGGAAGCCGAATTGACGACGCGTGTGGCACTCGCTTCGGCAGCACTCGCCGGTATTCATTTCACCGGATCGTCAGCGGTTTTCAATTCGCTCTGGAAACAGGTGGCCGGCAATGTCGACGCGTACCGCTCGATCCCGCGCCTCGTGGGTGAGACGGGCGGTAAGGACTTCGTGCTGGCGCACCCGTCGGCCAATGCCGATGAGGTCGCCATTGCGCTGATTCGCGGCGCATTCGGTTACGGCGGCCAGAAGTGCAGCGCGGCGTCGCGCGCCTACATTCCCAAGAGCTTGTGGGCTGAAGTCAGCGCCCAGCTCAAGGCGCGCCTGGCCGAACTGCAAGTCGGCGACGTTGCGGACCCGAAGACCTTCCTCGGTGCCGTGATCAGCGAGGCTTCGTACCACAAACTTGGCCGCGCCATCGAAGCGGCCAAGGCCGATGCCGGCGTTTCGCTCATCTACGGCGGCAAGACTTGGAAGGATCCGGGCTACTTCGTGGAGCCTACGGTGTTCCAGGTGACCGATCCGCGCCATTCGCTAATGCAGGAAGAGTTGTTCGGGCCGGTGCTGGGCGTGTTCGTCTACGACGACAACGCATGGACCGAAACCCTGTCGATCATCGATTCGACCAGCCCCTACGCGCTGACCGGCTCGATCTTCTGTACAGACCGTTTCGCCCTGCAACGAGCGGAAGACATGCTGTTGCACGCTGCGGGCAACCTGTACGTGAACGACAAGCCCACGGGCGCCATGCTCGGCCAGCAGCCGTTCGGCGGGACTCGGGCGAGCGGCACCAACGACAAGGCCGGTTCGTTCATGAACCTGCTGCGCTGGACGTCGCCGCGCGTCGTCAAGGAAAACTACCTGCCCGTGCGCCACTGGAAGTTCGGCGAATAAAACCGCATGGGCGATCGACGCCGCAGTGGTGCTCCGGCCGGCGTCGCATGACGTCCGGCCAGTACCCCGGACTTGTCGATGGCCCTGGACGGCGCCCGAAGTTCGACAAACCGACTTCGGGACGCCAGCGTACCGAACCCGTCGCGCGACGCGTCAAGCATGCTGGCGGTCTGGGGGGGAAAGAACGAAAAATATACCGGAGCGTTGAGACCGTCCCCCTCGGGATCTCGGGTTGTCCCCAGTCTGATGTTCATTGATTCACTCGATGCCCTGTCCGAGGCCAGTGATGACGCCGCTGGCCGCGGCACCATCGTTCGTGGCAACTGCTTGAATAAACTGGACTTATGCAGAGCGTCAGATTGGCTGATGTTGTTCCGGCGTGATTTTTGATCTCTTATGTTCAGAGTGCGCGAAGGTGATTTGCCAATGGCCGGATGTCTGGCGGCCGAACCAAGAGGATTTGTTGATCTATGACCACGCAACACAAGTACAGGGGCATCCTGACCGCGATCCCCACGCCGCTCACCAGCGACTACCGTGTCGACGTCGCGCCGATCGCTTCGCACATCAAGCGACTGGCCGATGCGGGCACCGATGGCGTGGTGCCCCTCGGCGGCACGGGCGAATACACGTCGTTGTCCGCTGCCGAGCGCCTGAGCGTGGTGGAAGCGTCGCTCGAAGCCGGCGCTGATCGCCTGCACGTGATCCCGGGCATTCTGTCTCCCGGCATTGGCGATGCGATCGACAATGCGCGCGCCTTCGTCAAAGCCGGTGCCCGTGCGTTGATGGTGGTCACCCCGTATTACTTCCGTCCCACGCAGGACGGCATCGTGGACTACTTCAAGCGTTTCTCTGACGAGGTCGATGCCGACATCATCCTGTACGAGATTCCGTATCGCACGGGCGTGTCGTTGCATTACGAGACCGTCGATCGTCTTGCCGACATGACGCGCGTGGTGGGCATCAAGGCCTGCAATCCGGATCTCGCGCAACAGATGCGCGCCGCAGAACTGGCCAAGTCGAAGATGGCCATCCTCACCGGCGAGGAAGACGTGATGCCGTTGCATGTGGCGATGGGGGCAGTGGGCGCGGTGATCTCCAGTTCCAATATCGTGCCGAAGCAGTGGGCCCGCGTGCTCAAGCTGGCGATGAACGGGCAACTGGCCGAGGCGGTCGAGCTGCATGCCACGCTGCGTCCGCTCATCGACACGATCTTCGCAGAACCGAATCCCGCGCCGCTCAAGGCGGCGATGGATTTCCTCGGCTGGGGTGTCGACGGCCGGGTGCTGGCGCCGATGCTGCCCGCCAGCGCGCCATTGCGCGAGCGAATTGCCACGGTCATTCCGCCGCTGCTCGCCCGCGAAGCGAACTACGCCGACTGACCCGCAGCCGATCCGGCCGAACCCAACCAATCAAGCAGTCCCTCCCCAACGATCTCTGTAGAGGTGGTGAAGATGTCTATCGAATCCAAGACCAATTCTGGCCGTCGCAAGTTTCTGCAAACCACCGGAACGGCCTTGGCCGCCGCTGCCGTCGGGGCGCCAATGGTGATCACGTCGCGCAAGGCCATGGCCGCGAGCAACCTCGTTGTCGTGAGTTGGGGCGGCAACTATCGCACGGCGGTCGAGGAGGCGCTCGCAAAACCCTTCGAGAAGGAGTTCGGTGTCAAGGTCACGCTCATCGACACACCTGACCTGGCGAAGGTCAAGGCCCAGGTGATGACGCGCAATGTCGAGTGGGACGTTTTCGACGCGGTCGGGCCCATGGCCATGACCGGCGCCAAAAACGGCTACTGGGAGGCGCTGGATCCGGCGATGTTCGACAGGAACGATCTGATCGCACCGATGACGAAGGAAGCCGTGCCGTTCTACGGCTTCACTGGCGGAATCTGCTGGGACGAAAAGAAGCATCCGGACGGCCAGCATCCCACGACCTTCGCCGAGTTCTTCGACGTTAAGAAGTTTCCGGGTCCGCGCGCGCTGCGCAACCGTGCGAGCGAGACACTCGAAATCGCACTGCTGGCCGACGGCGTACCGCCCGAGAAGATGTACCCGCTCGACGTGGAGCGCGCGTTCCGGGCGCTGGATCGCATCAAGCCGCACATCGGAAAGTGGATCGACCAGACGCCGCAGACGACCACACTGGTGGAGACGGGGCAGCTCGATTACAGCTATACCTACGCCACGCGGGTAAAGGCGTCGCAGGAATCGGGCAAGCCGCTGGGCTTCTCGTTCAAGCAGAACCTGATCGGTCTGGAATACCTTGTGGTGCTCAAGGGGGCGCCGAACAAACAGAACGCCATGAAATACGTGCAGTTCGCGTTGCGTCCGGACCGTCAGGCGGCGCTCATGAACCTGCATGGCAACACGCCGGCGAGCAAGAAGGCATTAGGCATGATCAAGCCGGAAGCGCGCAAATGGATGTCGGATCCGGCCAACAAGAACAATGTCATCAGCAACGACGCATGGTGGGCCGATCACTACGACGAGCTCACGCTGCGCTTCAAGGAATGGGTGCTGAGCTGATGCGCAGGCGCGGGACGCAGCGCCCGCCGTGCCGCGGCATGCGCGGCCGGCGCTGCGAGAGCTATTTCTCAAAACAGGATGTCCATGATGAAAGCGCGCAACGACGGCTGGCTGTACGTCGGACCGGCAACATTGTTTTTGTTTCTGGTCATGCTGGTACCGCTTGCCTATGTGGTCTACACGAGTATCACGTCGCCCGATGGCGGCCTGTCGCTCGCGGCCTACCAACGGCTGTTCACCAGTAATCTTTTCATGCGAACGTTGTGGTCGACGTTCGAGATCAGCATCTTCGCCTCGCTCTCTAGCCTGTTGCTCGGGTACCCGATTGCTCTGCATCTGGCGAAGCAGACGCCGAAGAAGCGCGCGATCTACATGGTGTTGGTGCTGGTGCCGTTCTGGACCAGCATTCTCGTGAAGAGCTATGCGTTCACGGTGTTGCTTGGCCGTGAAGGCCTCGTCAACCAGTTGCTGAGCACCTTGCTCGGCATGCAGGTGCAGTTGCCGATGCTGTTCAATCGCTTCGGCGTGATGGTCGGCATGACCAACTACCTGATACCGTTCATCGTATTCCCCGTGCTGGCGAGCCTGCTGGCGATCGACAAGACGCTGTATCGTGCCTCGGAGATCATGGGCGCCAGGCCGCCGCGCATCTTCTTCCAGATCACCTTGCCGCTTTCGCTGCCGGGACTGGCCGCGGCGGTGCTGAGTACCACGATCATGTCGATGGGCTTCTTCGTGATCCCGGCGTTGCTCGGCGGGCGCAAGGACGTGATGATGTCGAACCTCGTCGACTTCTATACGAGAGAGACGATGGACTGGAATATGGCGTCTGCCATTGGGGTGATCCTGTTGGGGATCGTCACGCTTGCCGCCGTGGGTGCGGGCCAACTCAAGAAAATGGGCAATCGTACGGAGGTGCCGGCATGAGCGCAACGATGACGCTTTCGGTGGTCGACCGCCAGGAACGTTCGTACCGGACTTTGCGCAACGTGATCGCTTTCGCGGTCTACGCCTTCATCCTGGCGCCGTCGTTGATCGTGATTCCGATTTCTTTCGGCGGCTCGGGAGAGATGAGTTTCCCGCCGCGAGTCTGGACGATCGAGCTGTACCAGCACCTTTTCACCTCGGCGACATGGATCGATCCGATTCTGCAAAGTCTGAAGGTCGCGGTGATCACCATGGTGGTGTCGCTGCTGATCGGCGTGCCGGCGTCGTATGGCCTGGTGCGCTTCGACTTCCCCGGAAAGCAGTTCGTCACGCTGCTGTTGATGAGCCCGATTCTCGTGCCGGTCATCGTCATCTCGCTCGGCCTGTACCTTTATCTGTCGCGTCTGCAACTGGTCGGCACCACGGCCGGTCTGGTGGCGAGCCACGTGGCGTATGTCACCCCCTTCATGATGATGACGGTGATGGCCGGCGTGAGAAAGCTCGACCCGGCCCTGGAGTTTGCCACCACCATCATGGGCGCGAGCCGCCGCATGGTGTTTTTCAAGGTCGTTTTGCCACAGTTGCGTCCGTCGATATTCGCCGGCGCCCTGTTCGCGTTCCTGGTGTCGTTCGATGAAGTGGTCATTGCCTGGTTCCTCACGAGCCCGACCACCACGACGCTGCCGGTGCGCATGTACAGCAGCATCCAGTGGGACATCTCGCCAGTGATCGCCGCGGTGTCGGCACTGCTGACGGTGCTCTCGATCGTCTTCTGCTGCATCTCGGTGCTTCTGCAGCCGTCGACACCGGAATCTACTCATTAAGGACGGCAGATCATGACCAATGCCATGAGCGGCGGCATCGTCGCGCCGGGTTTTGCGAATCAAGGAATCAGCAGCATGGATCGAGCTAGCGTGAACGCGGAAGACATGATCGTCTTCGACGGCGTGAGCAAGGTGTACGGCGAGTCGACGGCTCTGCACAGCACTCAATTGGCGGTGCGCAAGGGCGAGTTTCTTAGCCTGCTTGGGCCCAGCGGTTCAGGCAAGAGCACCATTCTGAATATCATCGCGGGCGCGATCGCTCCGACCACGGGACGCATCCTGCTCGACGGACGCGACGTGACCACCATCCCCCCGCGCGATCGCCAGTTGGGCATGGTGTTCCAGAACTACGCACTGCTGCCGCACCTCAACGTATACGACAATATCGCCTTCCCCTTGCGCATTCGCGGCGCCAGTGCGGCACAGATTCGCGAGAAGGTGGGCAATGCGCTGGAGCGCGTGGGCCTGGTGGGTTACGAGAAACGCAAGCCGCGCGAGATGTCGGGGGGGCAACAACAGCGCGTGGGCATCGCGCGCTGCATCGTCTACTCGCCGTCGGTAATCCTGATGGACGAGCCGCTCGGTGCCCTAGACAAGAAGCTGCGCGACCAGTTGCAGGGCGAAATCAAGCGGCTGCACCGTGACCTCGGCACGACACTCGTATATGTGACGCACGATCAGGAAGAAGCGCTGAACTTGTCGGATCGCGTCTGCCTGATGAATGGCGGCCGTATCGCTCAGTTAGGCACGCCCGACGAGCTGTACTTCGAGCCGAAGAGCGAGTTCGTTGCCGACTTCGTCGGCGAGTCGAACTTGTTCGATGCCGTCGTGGATGACGAAAACTCGGTTCGCGTCGACGACAACCTGACGCTGCGCGTGCGCAGCACGCTGGGCTGTCGGCGCGGCGACAAGGTGAAGGTGATGGTGCGTCCGGAAAAGATAGTCGTGTCGTCGCAGGACGACACCGCCGGCGCAGCCGGCGCCGACAATCATTGTGCGGGCAAGGTCGCACAGATTTCGTTCGTTGGCGGCATGACCCGCTTCGACGTGACGCTCCCGTCCGGGCGGACCGTGCTCGCCAAGGGTATCTCCGAGCGCGCGGCCGAACGCTCGCCCGTGGGGTCCGCGCTGCAATTGCACTGGTCGGCACGCGACAGCGTTGTCATCCAATAACCACATCCGGATCATGAGCCAAAAAGCTGTCTCCGCCCTGAGGGCCTTGCTGGGCGAAACCCATGTGATCGCGTCGCCGTCGGACATGGCCCCGCATTTGATCGACTGGCGCAAGCGCCACACCGGAACGGCCATGTGCATCGCGTATCCGCAGCATGCACAGCAGGTGTCGCAGGTGTTGACCTATTGCCGTGCCAACGGCATCCGCGTGTTTCCGCAGGGCGGCAACACCAGCGTCTGCGGCGGTTCGGTGCCGGCGATGGACGGCCGGAACATCATTCTGTCGCTGGCAAAGATGAACCGAATCGTCGAGGTGAATGCCGGCAACAACTCGATGACGGTCGAAGCCGGTTGCGTGCTCGCCGACCTCCAACAGGCGGCATCGGATGTCGATCGCCTGTTCCCGCTATCGCTCGGCGCCGAGGGCTCATGCCAGATCGGCGGCAATCTTGCGACCAATGCGGGCGGCACGAACGTGGTGCGTTTCGGAAATACGCGCGACCTGGTGCTCGGACTGGAGGTGGTGTTGCCCGACGGCCGGGTGTGGAACGGCCTTCGCACGCTGCGCAAGAACAATAGTGGCTACGACCTCAAACATCTCTTCATCGGTTCCGAGGGCACGCTGGGCGTTATCACCGCGGCCACGCTCAAGCTCTTCCCGAAGCCGAAGTCGGTCGCCACCGCGCTGCTCGGCTTCGACACGGCGCAGGCCGCGGTGGAGCAGGGCATTCGCCTGCAGGGCATGTTCCCGGGGGAACTGGTGGGGTTGGAATTGATCTCTCGCTCGGAGTTCGAGATCTCGATCCGTCACGGCCATCATCTGCGAAACCCTTTCGAGCAGGCCACGCCCGCGTGGATGGTGCTGGTCGAATTGGCCTCGCCGGAAGCGGGCACCGCCATCAATGATCGGCTCACCGAAGTGCTGGAGGCCGAATTCGAGCGTGGCGCAATCGTGGACGTGGTGGTGGCGGCCAGCGAGCAGCACCGCCACGACCTTTGGCGTATCCGTCATAACGTGACGGAGGCCAATGGCCGGGAAGGCATGGGGCTCACGCACGACATTGCGGTGCCGACTTACCTGATCCCGACCTTTCTCACACGCGCGGCCACCGCGCTGGAAGCCCGTTATCCCGACGCAACGCCTGTGGTCGTCGGGCATATGGGCGACGGTAACCTGCACTACATCGCGATGTTCTCGCATGAGTTCTGGGCCACGGTGGTGGACAAACCCAGTTTCCAGCATGAACTGAGCCACGTGCTATACGACATTGCGGCGGAACTTGACGGCACGTTCAGCGCGGAGCATGGCATCGGGGCGTTGCACGTGGAGGAGATGAGCAAGTACAAGGACGACGTCGAAGTCGAGATCATGCGTCAGATCAAGCGATTGTTCGATCTGGACGACATGATGAACCCTGGCCGGGTGCTGCCGTCCTGAAGCGAACCCCATGACCCACCGCGCCGCGTGCCGCCGACGTGCTGGCCGAGACGGTCGATGGTGTGCCGCGCCACGCCCGTCCACCCCTGCATCCCTATTTCGTCGCTCGACTGAGCGCACCTCGACCAGGCTGCGGCAAATGCACGCGATGCAGTTGAAGCGGGCGACAATGTTGACATGATGGCTGACCAGATGGCTGACTCCATGGCTGAACCGGCATTCCAATTCCGGCAGGGCACCACGCCCCTGCTGATTTCCATTCCCCATCTGGGGACTGAAATACCCGACGCGATCGCGGCGCAACTGCAGCCGCACGCGCTGTCGGTGTCCGACACCGACTGGCACCTCGATCGTCTGTACGATTTTGCGAACGATCTGGGGGCGTCAGTCCTGGCGGCCAGGTATTCCCGCTACGTGGTCGACCTCAACCGGCCCTCGACAGGCGAGAGCCTCTATCCCGGACAAACCACGACGGGGCTATACCCGACCGAGACATTCCGTGGCGATCCGCTCTACCGCAACGGGACCGGGCCGGATGCGCCCGAGCGGGCGAGACGACTCGAGACATATTGGCGACCGTATCACGCGAAGCTCAACGCGGAGATCGAGCGGCTGAAGTCGACGTTCGGAGCGGTGCTGCTTTGGGAGGCGCATTCCATCGCGGGCGTATTGCCGCGCCTGTTCGAGGGCAAGTTGCCGGACTTGAACCTGGGGACCAATTCGGGCGCGAGTTGTGACGCGAAGGTGCTCGATGCCATTATCGGCACACTGGGCGACCAGCCGTACTCATGGGTGGCCAACGGACGCTTCAAGGGGGGCTTCATCACGCGTCACTTTGGCCGCCCGGAGCAGGGCGTGCATGCGATTCAGCTGGAGATGTGCCAGTCGACGTATATGAACGAGTTCTCGCCGTTCGACTATCGTCCCGATCTGGCCGACCGCGTTCAGCCCGTGGTCGAGAGAATGGTACGAGCCGCACTGGATACCGTGAGGAGGTTGTGACAGGAAGACGCGCTGATCACCGATGAAAAGACGCCGAGGTTTCCACCTCGGCGTCTTCATCTGCGCAGCGATCGCGTCGCGGGGAGGCCGAGGGCGATCGCTGCCTTTCACACCGAATGCGTCAGTGCCGGTACGACTTCGAACAGGTCGCCGACCAGACCGTAGTCGGCAATGCTGAAGATCGGCGCATCGGCGTCCTTGTTCACGGCCACGATGACCTTCGAGTCCTTCATCCCGGCCAAATGCTGGATCGCCCCGGAAATGCCTACCGCGATGTACAGTTCCGGCGCAACGATCTTGCCCGTCTGGCCCACCTGGCAGTCGTTCGGTGCAAAGCCCGAATCCACCGCCGCACGCGACGCGCCAATCGCCGCACCAAGCTTTTCGGCGAGCGGATCGAGCAGTGCGAAGTTCTCCGCGCTGCCCAGACCGCGCCCGCCAGCGACGACGACGCGGGCCGCCGTCAGTTCCGGTCGATCGCTCTTGACCACTTCGCGCTTCACGAATCGTGACGTGCCGGCATCCGCCACTGCGGGCACCGTTTCGATGGCCGCCGCGCCGCCTTCCATGCGCGCCGCATCGAAGGCCGTCGTGCGGACCGTTGCCACGATCACGACGTCGGACGATTGCACCGTGGCGATCGCATTGCCCGCGTAAATCGGACGCTTGAAGGTGTCCGGCGCTTCGACCGATACGATCTCGGAGATCTGGGACGCGTCAAGTTTCGCGGCCACCCGGGGGGCCACGTTCTTCCCGGCCGCCGTGGCGGCGAAGAGGATGTGCGAGTAGTCTTTCGCGAGTGCGATCACCTGTGCCGCCGCATTTTCGGCCAGCCCGTCGCCGAGTTGTGGCGCGTCGGCAAACAGTACCTTTTCGATCCCCTCGATGCGGGCCGCCGCCTCGGCCACCGCCTGCGCAGCGGAACCCGCGACCAGCACGTGCACCGGGCCGCCAATCCGTCGAGCGGCGCTCACGGTATGCAGGGTCGCGCCCTTCAGTTGCGCGTTGTCGTGTTCAGCAATTACCAGCGTCGTCATTCAGATCACCTTCGCTTCGTTCTTCAGTTTCTCGACCAACGTTGCCACGTCGGGCACCTTCACCCCCGCCTTGCGAGCGGCCGGTTCTTCGACGCGCAGTGTCTTCAGCCTTGGCGAGGGGTCGATGCCCAGCGCCTCGGCCGCCAGCACGTCGAGGGGCTTCTTCTTGGCCTTCATGATGTTTGGCAGGGTCACGTAGCGAGGCTCGTTCAAGCGCAGATCCGTCGTCACGATGGCTGGCAGCTTTAGCGAAACCACTTCGAGGCCGCCGTCGACTTCTCGCGTGACCGTAGCCCAGTCGCCCTCGATCCGGATATCGCTGGCAAATGTGGCTTGCGGCCAGTCGAGCAGTGCGGCGAGCAACTGGCCCGTCTGGCCGGCATCGTCATCGATGGCCTGCTTGCCCAGGATCACGAGTCGTGGTTGCTCTTTCTCGACGACCGCCTTGAGCAGCTTGGCAACCGCCAACGGCTGCAATTCCGCCTGGGTCTCGACCAGCACGGCGCGATCCGCGCCGATGGCGAGGGCCGTGCGCAGGGTCTCCTGGCTTTGCTGCGTGCCGCAAGTCACCGCCAGCACTTCGGTCGCGACGTTGGCCTCTTTCAGACGGGTGGCCGCTTCCACGGCGATTTCGTCGAAGGGGTTCATCGACATCTTCACGTTATCGATGTCCACCCCACTCTGGTCGGACTTCACGCGCACCTTGACGTTGTAGTCAACCACGCGCTTGACTGCCGTGATCACTTTCATTGGAGATTCCTCGGTTTAGGGGATTGAGTGCATGGAGAGCACGCCTGAGACGAAATGGACGCCGGGCTCGGCCTTGCATCGTTGGGATTGCCGATGTCCTCTCAGCTCAGACGACGGGGTCGATTACCACCACGGCACTTGGCATGGCGTCTTCGACGATGCGTGGCCACGAGGTACATTCGACAGCGGAAATGTCGCCAACCACGTCGTGTCTGGCCAACGTGCGGGCCGGCGTGACACAGCGCTCATCCGCGTGGCGTATCTCGCATTCGGCATCGCCGGAGAACAGGAGCAACGTGCTGCCGCTGGGTAGCGCGAACGTCGCGGTAGTGGCGGGCGCCAGGACTTCGATATGGGCACGCCAGGCGAGTCGATCGACCATGACATTCAACGCCTCACAGGGGCCGTCGACGAGTGAAGCGTTCCACGCCGGTTTGCCGTCGTACTGCGCCGGCACGCCGGGCGCGAGCTCGACGATCTCGTCACCGTGACGCAGCACGATGCCACGACCGCCGACGATCAGGGAATGGCGATCCACCCCGTCGAAGCAAGAGTAGGGTCCGTGGCAGGCGATCTCGGCGAGGCTCACGCGCCACTGACCGCGGGCGGTGGCGCGCACCGCCAACGTACGGGTCACGCCAGTGCCGTTCTTCCAGGGTTGCGCGCTCACCGCATCGAGCGCAATGCAATGACACCAGGTCATGGCCGGCTTGATCCGATCAGGACACCGCGCCAAGACCGTATTTCCCGGTCAGCAGCTTGCCGGTGCGGAAGCGCTCGATCGAATAGGGCGCGAGCGATACGTCCGTCGGCAGGCCGAGCGCTTCCTGCGCGAGCAGGCGGCCAACTGTCGGTGAGAGCTTGAAGCCGTGGCCCGAGAAGCCGTAGCCCACGACCAGACCCTCGATGCCGGGGAGCTTGCCGAGCACCGGGTTCCAATCGGGCGTGACGTCATACACGCCGGTCCACGACGATGCAATGCCGGACGTTTCGTACGCCGGAAAGCGCGCCGCCACCTGAGCGCCCACTTCGACCACATAGTCCATCGGGATGTCGCCCTGCTCGACCAGGGCTGCGCCGAGGCTCTCACCCACCACGCCTTCGCTGACGAGCATCTGATTGCCGCCGTAGCTGCGGCAATACAGCATGCCCGGCGAGGCCAGGTCCTTGAAGACTGGCATCGAGAATGTGTACTTGGCCGCGTCGCACTCTAGCGCGAGCACGGCGTGGCGCTCCGGGGTCACCGGCAGATCGCGACCGATCCAGCCCGCGAGTTCCGGCGTCCAGATATTCTGTGTGCTGATGACCATCGATGTCTTGAAGTCACCGATCGACGTCGAGACGCCCACGACCTTGCCCCCCTCGATCAGTACACGGTTGACCTCGGCGTTCTCACGAATCGTCACGCCGCCGCGGCGTGCTGCACGGGCGAAGCCGGTTGCGACGAGGTACGCGTCGGCGAATCCGGCTTCCGGCTCGTAGCCGATCAGGGCCGCGTCGTCGAATTGTGCGATGGGCAGCAGCTCGCGCGCCTGAGCTTGCGACAGGATTTCGAGCGGAATGCCCTGTTCGCGCTGCTGGTCGAGCGAGACTTGCAGCGATTCGAGCTTGTCACCCTCGGGCGAGACGATCATGTAGCCGCACTTGACCATGCCACATGAGGCTTCGTCGTCACCGAGATAGTCCGCGAAGTTGTTGAAGACTTGCCACGAATGGCGGGCGAGTTCCACATTCTCCTTCACCGAGTAATGCGTACGAAGGATGCCGGAGGACTGCGACGTCGTGCCGGCGCCAATGGTGCCTCGATCAAGCACGAGCACATTCTTTGCGCCGAACTTTGCGAGATGAAACGCGACCGAGCTGCCGACTACGCCAGCGCCGATGACAACGACATCGTATGTATTCACGGGTCTGCCTTTCCGAATGCGAGGTTTACGAGGGAGTTGTCGAAGTTTCGTACAGCCGGAAAGGTGCCTCGTCAGTATAAGAGCGGGCGATTTTTAGTAGAACCGCCGGCTAACCTACGCCGGTTGCCGCGCCGCTCGAAGCTCTGGATTCTCAGCCCGTGGGCATGAGCGGCATGCGCAGCGACGTGGTGGCTGGATATTTTGACGGGCAATGCTGCGCCTTTACGCGGCATCGTAGCCTACGGGAGCGGATCTTCCCGTGGCTCGGGAAATGACCGTTGGGCTCGATCGGCACGCCGATGGGCGGCTTCCCTGACGAGACGGCGACCGGCCGGGCTTGCGGGGCGTTGCTTTGTATCAGACGACGTTATTTTCAACGTTCGAGTTCGTTGTGTAGGGCGGCGCGCAGACGGCGCCGTCCTAAGCTGGCGCCGGTAATCGGTGGCGTGCGTTGAGAGGCACATCACCGCGATGGAAACCGCAGGCTAGTCAGGAACGTAAGGCATATGGATTCGGCAACACTTCTGGAACGATTCGGTCCGCGTGATGAGATGGCATATGACGTCGTGATCGTCGGCGGTGGACCCGCAGGCCTTTCGGCGGCCATCCGCCTCAAGCAATTGGCGAGCGAGGCTGGGCGGGAGATCAGCGTCTGCGTCCTCGAAAAGGGGTCGGAGATCGGCGCGCACATTCTGTCGGGCGCGGTGATGGACCCGCGAGCGCTTTCGGAACTTAGCCCCGACTGGCAGCTGCGTGGGGCGCCGTTGAACGTCGCAGTGACCGAGGATCGCTTTCTGTTTCTGAGCGAGACCGGCGCGCGGCAGGTGCCCAACTGGATGCTGCCCGATAACTTTCGCAATCACGGTAACTTTGTCGTGAGCCTCGCCAACGTCACGCGCTGGCTTGGGCAACAGGCCGAGGCGCTCGGCGTGGACATCTTCGCGGGCTTCGCGGCGGCCGAAGTGCTATTCGACGAGGACGGCGCGGTGAAAGGCGTGGCGACCGGAAACGTCGGCATCGGTCGGGATGGCGAGCTCACGGAAAAATTTCAGCTCGGCATGGCGTTGCCTGCGAAGTACACACTGTTCGCGGAGGGCGCCCGAGGTCACCTTGGTGCGCAAGTGATTGCGCGATACAACCTTCGCGACGGGGCTGACACACCCGTCTATGGCCTTGGCCTCAAGGAAGTCTGGGAGATCGATCCGGCGAAGCACCAGCCGGGACTTGTGATGCATACGGCCGGATGGCCTCTCACGCCGCAGACCTACGGCGGGTCGTTCCTCTATCATCTCGACAGTCATCAGGTCGCGGTGGGGTTCGTCGTCGGACTGGGCTATGCCAATCCTTACTTGTCTCCGTTCGAGGAATTTCAGCGCCTTAAGACACATCCCGCCATTCGGCAGTTTCTGGCGGGCGGCAAACGGATTGCCTATGGCGCGCGCGCGATTTCCGCCGGCGGTCTCGTGTCGCTGCCGAAGCTGACGTTCCCCGGCGGCGCACTGATCGGCTGTGAAGCCGGCATGTTGAATGTCTCGCGCATCAAGGGCAGCCACGCGGCCATCAAGTCGGGCATGCTCGCGGCCGAAGCCATCTTCGAGGCACTGGGCGAAGGGCGCGCGGGTGACGAGCTCACGCGCTATCCGGAGGCGTTTCGCAAGTCCTGGCTGTGGGACGAACTCAACCGTTCGCGCAACTTCAAGCAGTGGATGACCAAGGGGCTGTACCTCGGTACCGCGATGGTGGGGCTGGAGCAGAAGGTGTTTCGCGGGAATGTGCCCTGGACATTGCGACACCACCGGGCGGATCACGCATCGACGCGTGCCGCGAGCGAGTGCAAGCCCATCGACTATCCCAAGCCCGACGGCAAACTCACGTTCGACCGCTTGTCGTCGGTGTTCATCTCCAATACCCATCACGAAGAAAATCAGCCGGCACACCTGACCCTAAGGGACAAGCGCGTGCCGGTGGACGTGAACCTCGCGAGGTTCGCGGGACTCGAGACCCGGTTCTGCCCGGCAGGTGTCTATGAGTTCGGGAAGACCCCTGAAGGCGCCGACACGCTCATCATCAACGCGCAGAACTGTGTGCATTGCAAGACGTGCGACATCAAGGATCCTACCCAGAACATCGTGTGGGTCGCGCCGGAAGGTGGGGGCGGTCCCAACTACGCGTCCATGTAACGTCGTTCACGTGTGGCGTGCAGGTACCGGGGCAACGCGAGTGCCCGACTGTCCACGTCTCATGGACGTCGCCGGGCGCCTTTCCATCAGTGCGCCAGGAAGTCGATGACCATGCGATTGAATGCGTCCGCGTGTTCCCACTGCACCCAGTGTCCGCAGCGATTGAACACGTGCAGTTGGGCGTTCGGCAAGCCGGCGAGCAGGCGCAGGCCGACGTCCATCGGTACGAACCGGTCTTCCCGTCCCCAGACGATCAGCGTCGGCGCCGCGACCTCGCCCAGTCGTGCACCGTAGTCGGTGAACTGCTTCGGATTCGCGGCCAGGCTCTTCACGAAGTTCTCGAGGTGTTCGCGATTCGCGAGCATGTTGTCGAGCCGGGCTTGCATCAGCGCATCGGTGATCGAGCTCGCGTCGAAGACGAACACGTTCATCATGCGCTTCAGGTTCTCGAGCGTCGGCGCCTTGTACAGACCGTTGAGCAGCTTGATGCCTTCCGTCGGCATGGCCACGAACTGGCTCGGACCACCGGTGCCGCCGCCCATCAGGATCAGTTTGCCGATTCGCGAGGGATTTGCCAGCGCGAATGCCACCGTGCTGTGTCCGCCCATCGAATTGCCGATGATGTGCACGCGCTCGATGTCGAGCGCGTCGAGCACCGCCTTGAGCACGCGTGCGTTCAGTTCGGACCGCGATCCGGTGTTCACCACCGGATCGCTTTTTCCCCATCCGGGGCAATCCACCAGCAGCACGCGGTAGCCGGCCTCGACCAGCGGCTCGACGTTGCGGCTGAAGTTAGCCCAGCCCGTCGCGCCCGGCCCGGAGCCGTGCAGCATCACGACCGTCTCGGCGCCATGGCCGGCGTCGTTGTAATGAATGCGAAACTCCGTGTTCGCGTCGCGGATCGTCACGAAGCGGCTCGTGGACGCTTCCGTGAGCGCCGCGCCAACCGGTTGCGTTGTCGTCATGATGACTCCCTCTACGAATATTCAATCGTTGACGGCGGCGCGTTTCGCATCGAAGCGCGCCGCCCACTCAAAAAACTTCCGGGCATTCGACGATGCTCGGTGCTGCCGGGTCATCGCCCTGGCTGCGCCGTCCCGGCGACAACGCGCGGCGCGAACGTGCTCACCACACTCAGCGCGGCAATCGCCGCAATCACGATCAGCGGAATGCTCGATGACACCAGCATCGACGCACTCTGTCCCAGCGCGAACAACTGGCCGGCGATCAGCGGTCCCAGAATCGAACCGAGACGCCCAACCGCCACGGCCGCCCCCACGCCCGTGCCGCGCACCTCCGTCGCATATGCCTGACCGGCCATCGAATACAGCACCGATTGCCCCCCAACCAGGAACAATCCACAGAAGAACGCGCCGCAGGCCATGGTCAGGGCGCCGTTGGCCGCCGACAGTCCGGCCAGCGACAACGCAATGCCGAGATACATGCCGATCACGGTCAGGCGCGGCGAACAGCGGTCCATCACTCTGGCAATGCCGATCGCGCCGATGCCGCCCCCGATGTTGAACATCATGATGGCCATGCCAGCCTGCGCGCGAGACAGTCCGTTGGCCACGACCATCGACGGCAACCAGTTCATCAGGAAGTACAGGACGATGAGTGTGCCGAGGTAACTCACCCACAGTGCGATCGTCGTACGAGCGCGCCCTTCCTGCCAAAGCGCATGCGTGATGCTCGGTGTCGCGTCCGGCCGGGCGTTCGCCGCGGCTGTGCCGGAACCACGTCTGGCGCGCGAAGCGACGAACTGCGCGGACTCACGCAGACAAAGTCCCAGCAACGGCACCATCAGCAACGGACCGAAGCCACCGACGTAGAACACGTGGCGCCATCCCTCGTCGCCCGGACTGACGATGCCGATGACGGCCGCCAAAGCCGCACCGAACGGCATGCCGCAATACATGGCGCCCACGGCGGTGTTTCGCTGGCCGTCCGGCGCGGCCTCGGCACACAGCGCAATCAGGTTCGGCATGGCCGCCCCCATGCCGAGACCGGTCAGAAAGCGCGCCGCAAGCAGTGATTCGAAATTCCAGACGTGCGCCGTGACGAGCGAGAAGATGCCGAACAGCGCGACAGACAACATCAGTACGCGTTTGCGTCCCCAGCGGTCGGCAAGACGCCCACCGAGCGCCGCACCGGGTAACAGGCCGATGGCCCCGGCGCTGAATGCCCATCCCATCTGCGCCACCGACAGCGCAAACTCCTTGGCGATGCGCGGTGCCGCCACGCCGGCCGATTGCAGGTCCAGGCCCTCGAGCAGGGCGATGGCCAGACACAGTCCGATGGTCGCGAGGCTACCCTTCGTGGGCGCCCCGCCTTGCGGTGATGATGCTTGCATTGCTTTGTCTCCGGTTTCAGGAAAGTCCGCTCTTGTCGGCGGTCATGTGATATCTCGGGAATTGCGCTTGTTACCTCTCGATGCTCGTCCAGGCGTCCTCAGGCGTCCTCGGGCGTTCTCATGCGAACGTCGCGCGCACGCTGCCCAGGCCATGAATTTCCGTCACGAACGTGCCTGCCCCGGTCACCGGGACCATCGCGCCGAGCGCGCCGGTGAGCACCACGTCGCCCGCGCGCAGCGGCGTACCGAGTTGTGCCATGCGATCGGCAAGCCAGACCGCGGCATTGAGTGGGTTGCCCAGGCACGCCGCACCGTTGCCGCGCGAGAGCACCTCGCCATTGCGCGACAGCGTCATCTCGCAGGCCGTCAGGTCGATGTCGGCGAGCGAGACGGGCCGGCTGCCCAGCACGAACATCGCGCTCGACGCGTTGTCGGCCACGGTGTCGACGAAGCGGATATTCCATTGCTCGATGCGACTGTCGACGACTTCCACGGCGGCGACCGCATAGGCGGTCGCGCGCAGAATGTCGGCGAACGTGTGCTTCTCGCATGTGAGATCGCGCTCAATCACAAGCGCGATCTCGGCCTCGACCTTGGGTTGGATGAGGCTCGCGAGCGGCATCGGTTGTGCGTCGCCGTAAGCCATGCCGGCAAACAACGCGCCAAAGTCCGGCTGGTCCACGCCGAGTTGCCGCTGCACCGCGAGCGACGTCAGGCCGATTTTCCGGCCGACGATGCGCTCGCCCGCGGCCACGCGCGCGTCGACGTTGCACTGCTGCACGGCATAGGCGCTCGCCATGTCGTCGGGGGCGATCTCGCCGCGAACCGGCGCGATGGGCGCACGCGTGGCCTCGGCATGGAGAAGACGCTCGGCGAGGGTTTGAATCAGCGGGGAACCCGACATCGAAAACTCCTTTTCTCAGGCCGCGACGGCCAGTGACGTTTGCGGCACGGCATGCATTGCGGCAAAGCCGGCGATCCACTCGGGAATCGCACGGTAGTAATCGAGCGACGCGCCGTATTCGCCGTAAGCGGCGAGTGCCGCGAATGCGGCGACCCACGTGCGGATTTCGTGAGCCGACTTGCCACCCTCGCGCGTGATCGCATCGTTGCTGATGTCGTCGACGGCGTTCAGATTCCCGCTGGCGAGCACGTCGAGAAATGCGCGGTCCCATTGCGGATTGAGCGGATGCAGATGACTCTTGCCCGCCGTGAACGCTTCGGCGGCGGCCACCGTGCGCGCCTGGCGCGCGGCGCGCGACTCGGCAGACGGATTGCGACCGGCGATCAGGCGCTCAGCGACTTCCTCGGTCGCGCCGATCAACTCGGGCACGGGGGGCTCGTGCGAGATGCCGCCCGACCCCACGACCAGCACGCGCTTGTCCGTGCGCGCCAGGTAACGGCCGATGGCGTCTCCCAGCAGGCGCGAGCGGCGCAGCGTCGCCATCGGCGGCGCCACGGAGTTGATGAACACCGGCACGACCGGGTAGGCATCCAGTCCGCCCGCCAGCACTTCCAGCGCGTAGGCGCATCCGTGATCGACCTGCATGCGGTACGACAGCGAGACATCGACCTCCGACGCCAGCACGTGCTCCGCGAGCGCATGCGCGATATCCGACGGTACCGGCAAATCGCCGGCCAGACTGTTGAAATCGCCGATAGCGGTGGCCGCCGCGCCGATGCAGAACGGCGGCATCACGTCATAGAAGAACCCGTTGAAGTGATCCGGCGCGAATACGATGACCAGCTCGGGATCGAACGCGCGCACGCGCTCGCGTGCCTGCGCCTGCACCCGCTTCACTTCCGACACGACCTCGTCGGGAGGATCGAAGTAGCCATGCAACGGCGTATGCGAAATACATTCGAGATGAATCGGCATCGCTCAGGCTCCGGCAACGCGTTGCTGTGGCCGCACGACGGCCCCGGCGTGGTTCGTTGGCGCGCGCAGCGGCGTTGGCTGGGGCATGGCGATGTCGGCGAGCGCCACCTTGCCCGCCAGTTCGATCAGGGTGTCCGACACTTCCTGAGGTGCGCAAACTCCCGCGATGAAGCGATCGGGGCGCAGCAGCACCACGGATTGCGAACGCGCGCCGAACCAGTCCTTGAGGCGGTCGTGCGGATCGCCGATCGCGATCACGCCCTGCGGCACGTCGTCGGTATGCGCCATCTGCACGTCGGGCTTGGCCAGCACGAAGCGCACGCCCAGCTTCTCGGCGACAGCGCGCGCACGCGGCGTCAGGCCGAATGTCGGATCGGACCCCCAGCCGAGCACGACAAAGTGATTGCCGATCACGTCGTCCAGACGCTGGACCTCGCCCGTCACCGTGCGCACCCTGGGCTGAATGAACAGGCGGCCGACCGGTGAACTGGCGAACGGGTCGCGGCCATATACGCAGCGCCCAAGCCACGAATCCCGCTTCTCGCTCATCAGGCCCAGCAGACGGCCCGGCGCCGAATTGCCCGAACGCTTCAGCAAACGGGCCAGCCAGCCGCCGGTCGATTTCGCGGGCGGAAGCAGCACCACCCCCGATTCGTAGCGCGGCATCGGCTTGAAGCGCATCTCCACGAAGTAGCGCTTGACCGACGGAAACAGGGTGAAGCTGCGCACGAACGCGTCGCGAAAGCGCACGCCGAAGCGCGTCGTCGGCGCGAAGATGTCGCCCGCGACCTCGGACAGATGGATCATCGAGCGCGCATGCGGCCGACGCTCGGCGGTGTAGGTATCGAGCAGGTCCGGCAGACTTTGCCCCTTGACCACCATCGCAAGCTTCCAGCCGAGGTTGTTGGCGTCGCGAATGCCGCTGTTGTAGCCCTGGCCCTGCCAGACGGGCATGATGTGTGCCGCGTCGCCGGCCAGCAGCACGCGATCCACGCGGAACGTTTCCGCCAGTCGCGCGTTGTGCGTGTAGACGCGCTTGCGGATGTAATCGACACGGTCCGGGTGCGTGACTACCTTGCGAATCAGTGCGGCCATGTTCTCGGGCCGGGAGAGTTCTTCCTCGGTCTCGCCCGGCATGACCATGAACTCGAAGCGGCGAATGCCGTGCGGCAGGGCCGCCGAAACATAAGGGCGCTCGTGATCGCAATGCATGTAGACGTGAGGGGCACCCACCGGGTCGTTGCGCACGTCGACCACGATCCACTGGTTGGGCTTCGTGCGCCCTTCGAACGGCACCTGAAGCAGGCGGCGAATCATGCTGTTGCCGCCGTCGGCGCCCACAACGTACGCCGCGCGAATCGTGCGAACGTCGCCATCGTTCGTTCGTGTGGTCAGCGTCACGCCCCGAGCGTCTTGCGCGAGCGCCTCGACGCCGTGGCCGAAGCACACGTCCACATGAGCGAAGCGCTCGAGTCCCTCGAACAACACCCGGTCCGCGAGCGGCTGGATGAATGCGTTGCGGCGCGACCAGCCGAACTCGTCGGTCCGCGGCTCGATCGACGCGAAGCAATGGCCGTCGCTGGTGAGGAACCGCATCCAGTGATCGGGGGTGGTGTGCGGAAGCAGCGCGTCGGCCAGGCCGACCGCCTGGAACACCCGCAGGGCCTCGTCGTCCAGGCCGATGGCTCGCGGGTAATCGATGAGTTGGTCGAGTTTCTCGACGATCGTGACGCGCACGCCCTGCAAGCCGAGGATGTTGGCGATCATCAGCCCGACCGGTCCGGCGCCGACGATGGCCACGTCCGTCGTGATGTCGGGTGTGGTGTCGGCCGCGGTATTGGCGGTATTGGCGGCATTGGCGGCATTGGCGGCATTGAGGAATGCACTCATGTGTCTCGCTCCTGTTTTTTGAGCGCGAGCGCGCCCCGCGCGCCGGGCTGGCGCGTTCGAATGGCGTACTGCGTTCGTTGATTCAATCGCGGCTCGTGTCGTCCGCTAATCGTCGGGCTGGGGGCCGGCCGTCGAGCGACGCGTGTTCGGTCACGCTCGTCCGCACGGAAAGGAGGGTGTCTCCACTAGCTCTCTGATTTTTCGATGAGTCTAGGCAGCTGACAAAAAGCGCTCAACAATTTCGTCGAAATGTGCATAGAATGCACATCGTTGATTTTAAAAATTATTTCATGAGCAAATATCCGAATGTACGGGGGCTGTCGCGCGGCCTGCTGGTGCTCCGGGCGCTCAACGCGATGGAGCGCGGACGTGCGACGCCGCAACAACTGAGCGAGGCGACCGGGCTCCATCGCACCACCGTGCGGCGACTGCTGGAGACGTTGCTGGAAGACGGGTTCGTGCGGCGCAGCACGTCAGACGACACCTTCCGCCTGGCGCTCGCGGTGCGCTCGCTCAGCGAGGGTTTCACGGATGACGAGCGCATCGCGACGATCGCGCCGCCGATCATGGGGCAGTTGATGCAGCGGGTGGTGTGGCCCTCGGATCTGACCACGCCGGACGGCGACGCCATGATCATTCGCGAGACGACGCATCGTTTCAGTCCCTTGTCCTTTCATCGCGCCATGGTCGGTCGACGCCTGCCCATGCTGTTTACGGCTGCCGGGCGCGCGTACTTCGGCATGTGTCCCGAGGCCGAGCGCGAGGACATTCTCGATTTGCTGCGCACGGGCGCGGGCGGGGAGTTGCAGCAACGCTTTGCCAGCGACGATGCGTTCATTCGCAATCTCGTGCGCCAGACGCGAGAGAACGGCTTCGGCTCCAATCATGGCGACTGGCTCGACCAGCGCAAGATTGGCGCGGTGGCGGTTGCGATCCCGTCGCAGGGGCGCGTGTTGGCGAGCCTGAACGTGATCTATCTCGACCAGGCAGTGAGCCCGGCCGAGGCCGTGCGGCGATTCGTGCCACCCCTGCAGGAGGCGGCGGCGCAGATGGCGGCGGCAGTCGCTCAGGTGGACGCCGCTCGCCAACCCTGAACTCGCGGTCGAAGGTCTGTCGAGCGACGCGTCTTTGCGCATTCTCGTGTTGCGGGAATCGGCGGCGATTCACCCTTAAGTTTCGGTATCCATAATATATGTTGAGGCACAACGTGAGGTTTATCCGGTGAGGCGAGGCATCGTCAGAGGGGAGTCGCTGACAACGGTGCCGATCAGTGGGCGAACAACCGCCTGCGGGACGGGCCAGCCTAAAGTTTCGTCTGCACGAGCCGATAACCCGATACGTGGGGTTCTGCGCCGACATTCCGCTGGTGCGGTGTTCGCGCAGGGCCCGGATTGCATAACGGTCGACTGAAGGGTCGAATATCCGGACCTGGTGAAGTCATGCCATGTGGGGGAAGAGTGGAAAGTGAATTTGAAGACGTGCAGATCACCGCACTCGAAAAGCTGGAAGATCAGGGGATGGATGTATTGCCATTCGGCGTCATCGGGTTCACCTCGGACGCGATGGTGACGACATATAACGCCACGGAGTCAAAAAATGCAGGATTGAGCCCGCAACGCGTATTGGGCAAGCATTTTTTCGAAGAGGTCGCGCCTTGCATGAACAACTTCATGGTTGCGCAACGCTTTGACGATGCGCCCGAACTGGACGAGATCATTCCGTATGTCCTGACGCTGCGCATGCGCCCGACGCCGGTGCGTTTGCGGTTGCTCAAGAGCGCGTGTTGCGCGACGCGATATGTCCTCATCGAGCGGAGGACGGGCCAGTGAACGCACCGAATACGGACAACTACGACCTCGAGTCCGAGTACGAAGCCTTGCTGTCGTTCATGTATCTATCGCCGGTCGGGATTGTCCGCAGCGACAAATCCGGTGCCGTCGACATGATGAACCCGCTGGCCGCGCAACTGCTGATGCCGCTCATCAGAGGCGGGAACATCGAGAACATCTTCGACAGCCTGGCTTGCGTCGCCCCCGAGCTTCGCAATCTGGTGGCCAGCTTCGAGGCCGAGCGTGGGCCGATTTGCGAGAACCACCGGATTTTCGTCACGCCGGTCAAGGACGACGCCGTCGTGCTGGCATGTTCCATCATCAAGGTGAGCGCGGACGTGCTGATGATGGTGCTGACGGACATCTCACGCCAGGTCGCCGCCGAGCGTCGGGCGCGACAGACCGAGTCATGGCTTGCGGGCATCTATACGAGCGTCAACGATTTCGCGTACTTTACGCTCGATGCGCAGGGCTGCATCGACACCTGGAACCCGTCGATCGAGCGTCTGACGGGCTATGAAGCCGCCGACGTGATCGGGCACATGCTGTCGCGCTTTTACGCCGACGACGAGATTGTCCTGCACCGTTCGCCAGAACATATGGCGCTCACGCGCGACGACGGTTGGCACGTGGAGGAGTTCTGGTGCAAGACAAGATCCGGACGGCGCTATTGGGGGCAACTGCTCGTTGCGGTGCTGCGTGAGGAGGACGGGGAGATATCGGGATATTCCGCCGTTCTCAGGGACATCACGGAGCGGAAGATCCACAGCGACAATCTCGCACGCCTCTTGACGACGGACCATCTGACTGGCGTGACCAACCGTGCGCACTTCTTCGAGATCGGGGAATCCGAAGTTGCCCGGTCAAAGCGAAACGGTCGTACATTGTCACTGGTGATGCTGGACGCGGATCACTTCAAGCAGATCAATGACAATGCCGGGCATCAGGCCGGCGACGAGGTCCTGAAGCGGATCACGGACGAGGCACGGGCGCTTCTGCGGCGATCGGACATTGTCGCCCGGCTCGGCGGGGAAGAGTTTATCTTGCTGCTCCCGTCGACAACCGCGCAAGAGGCAATGGCGGTCGCGGAGCGACTGCGCGTCGCCGTCGAGCAGGCGGCGATCGAAACGGCGGTGGGGCAATTGAATGCGACGATCAGCCTTGGGGTCGCCAGTCTGGAAGATGAGAACCAGACGCTCCAGGACTTGCTGGCTGCCGCCGATCATGCGCTGTATGACGCGAAGCAAGCCGGTCGAAACTGTGTCCGCGGCTTCGTCGTGCCGACGGAAGATGCCGCGAATGTTGTCGGTGAATCCGGCAACGCGGTGTCGACGTAGCGATCGTCCGGCCACGGCCGCAACGTTTGCAGACTCAACCAACCCATAGACGCAGCCGGAAGAAAGATGAATGCTTTCAAGATTCACAGCCACGACGAGGCGGCCGCGCGATCGGCAAGTTGCGCCGGATGCAGGAACACGGCGCCCTTGCCGGTCGAGATAGATTTCGCCTTTCAGCCCATCGTCGACGTCGACACCCGGGCTGTGTTCGCATGCGAAGCCCTGGTGCGGGGCGCCAACGGAGAATCGGCATATTCCGTGCTCTCGCAGATCGACGATGCCACGAAATACCAGTTCGACCAGTATTGCCGACAAACGGCAATTGCCCGCGCGGCGGCGTTGGGGCTCGACGCGTTTCTGTCCATCAACTTCATGCCGAACGCCGTCTACCGACCGGAGGTCTGCATAAGGAGCACGCTGGACGCCGCGCAGGCAAACCATTTCCCGCTCGAGCGGATCATCTTCGAGACGGTCGAAGGAGAGCATCTGGCCGACCGTACTCACCTGGTCCATATTTTCAGGGCCTACAAGGAATACGGATTCCTGACCGCCATCGATGACTTCGGCGCCGGGTACTCGGGGCTCTCGCTCCTGGTGGACTTTCAGCCCGACATCATCAAGCTGGATATGGAACTGCTGCGCGGCATCGACACGGACACCGTGCGCCAGCGAATCGTTCGAAATGTCATTTCCATGTGTCGCGACCTGGGCATCAAGGTCGTCGCGGAAGGTATCGAAACCCGCGGCGAGCGCGATTTCTTCATCGCGCATGGCGTGAGCCTGATGCAGGGCTACTTCTTTGCAAAGCCGGCCTTCAAGGCAATTCCGGCGATCGACGACGCGTCCTATCTGCGCTGAGCGTGGCGCGACCGGCAGGCGCGACGTCGACAGGGTCGTCGCCGCACCTCCGTTCGTCGAGTCCGCCGACTACGCCGCCATTGCCGCGCCGTCGCTGCGCGGGTCGTGCGCGCCGCTGGCCATACCGTCGTCGGCGATGGCGATGACACCCGCCTGACCAGCCAGGGGGCTGTGCGGCGGCAGTGGTGCTACCGCATGACCTCGTTCGGCGAGCGACACGAACACGGCTTCCCCGGCATCGCGCTCCAGCTTCAGATTGTCGCGACTGTCGGAGAATGTCCTCCCCAGCAGGAAGCGCGGATGCGACAATGCCTCGTGCGGCGGCATGCCATAGTCGATCAGGCGCGTGAGCAGCGCGCTCAGCGTTTGCGGCTGTCCGTCCGCGCCCTGCGTGCCATACAGCAGTCGCGCCCGCCCCGCCCGCAGGTACATGCCGGGATTGAGCGTGTGAAAGGGCCGCTTGCCGGGCACCAGCGCATTGGGATGCGCACTGCCCGCGGGCCGGAACGCCGCGCCCCGGTTGTGCCACAACACGCCGGTGTCGCCGGCCATCACGCCGCTGCCCCAGTCGAAGTAGATCGTTTGCAGCACGCTGATCGCCCGACCGGCCGCGTCCGTGGCGGCGAAGTACACCGTGTCGCCCTCCTGAAAGCGATGCGGCCAGTCGAGCGCCACCCGGTCGTCGATGCGAGACGCCGCTTCGCGCAGATACCGATCCGATAGCATCGTCGCCACCGGAACATCGACGAACGCCGGATCGGCGACGTAGCGATCGCGCGCGATGAACGCCTGCTTCACCGCCTCGATCAACCGGTGGTAATACGTCGGGCTGCCGTGCGCGCAGTCCTTCAGCCCGAGGCGCGCCAGGATTCCCATGATTTGCAGCGTCGTCACGCCTTGCGTCGGCGGCGGCAACGTCGCGAGCGCGCCGTCCCCGTATGGCAGCGTCAGCGCTGGGGTGACGTGCACGCGTGTGGCCACGAGATCGTCGCGTGTGATCGGCGAGCCCGCCGCATGCAATCCATCGGCCAGACGCGTGGCCAGCTCACCCTCGTAGAACTCCCGGGGGCCGCCGTCTGCCAGCCGCCGCAGCGTCCACGCCAATGCCGGCTGCCGGAAACGTTCGCCAACCGCCGGTGCACGGCCATCCGGCAGGAACGCGCGCGCGAAGCCCTGCCAGGTAGAAGCGTCGCGCATCTCCTCGGCGCGGTACGCGTACCAGAAATCCTGCGAGGCGCTGGTCGGGAAGCCGTCCTCGGCGGCGGCGATGGCCGGCGCCAGCAGCGATGCCCACGACAGGGTGCCGCCCCATTGTTCCCGACTGACGCGGTACGCCGCTTCCCATGCCGCGACCGTGGCTGCCGTCGTCAACGCCGAGCCGGGCCCGCGCATGGGTATGGCGCCGCCGTCGCGCAGTGCCTGCGGCAGGTGCCGCGCCGCCTGCCCGATGCCGGAGATCGCCAGCGGTGTGCTGCTGTCGGTGTCGCCATGCTCGCCGTCGGCCAGGAGCCAGAAGCCGTCGCCGCCCAGCCCGGTGAAGTGCGGCATCGTCACGCACAGCATCGCCGCGATGGCGATGCCCGCTTCGATGGCATTGCCGCCTTGACGCAATACGTCGCGGCCGGCGGCGCTCGCCAGCGTGTGCGGGCTCGTGACAAGACCCGCGCGCCCGGTGGCGCAGGTGGGCGGAGCAGGGGGCACCGACTCGCGCGCCGTCATGCCGCGGCTCCCGCCTCGTGCGCACCGCCGAGGTAGGCCGCCGCGAGCCGAGCGTCGCCGGCGAGCTCGCTCGCCGGGCCGCTCACCGTCACCCGGCCTTCTTCGAGCACGTAGCCCCGGTCGGCGATCGACAGGGCCATCGCCGCCATCTGGTCGACGAGGAGCATCGACAGCGATTCCCGCCGCAACGCGTCGAGCGACGCGAACAGATCCGCAATGATCTTGGGCGCGAGGCCCAGCGACGGCTCGTCGAGCAGCAGCACGCGCGGCGACGACATCAGCGCCCGCGCAATCGCCAGCAATTGCTGCTCGCCACCGGAGAGCAATCCCGCGCGCTGATGCTGCCGCTCGCGCAGACGCGGGTACCGCGTGAGCATCTGCTCGATGCGGGCCTCGAGCGTGGCGCGCGGCAAACGTCCGCAAGCAAACGCGCCGAGACGCAGATTGTCGAGTACCGACAGCTCCGGGAACACCTGCCGCCCCTCGGGCACGAGCACTACGCCCAGCGCGGCGATCTTCGCGGCGTCCAGGCGCGAGAGGTCGCGTCCGTTGAAGGTGACGCCGCCACTCACCGGACGATGCAACCCCGCAAGCGCGCGCATGAGTGTCGACTTGCCCGCGCCATTGGCCCCGAGCAGCGCAACGAGTTCGCCCTCGCGCACTTGTATCGAGACGTCGTGCAACACCGGTGCCGCACCGTATCCGGCCGTGAGCTTGCCGACGCCCAGCACCTCGGGGTTCGTGGACGCCACGCGCGCGACGGGCACGGCGGCGTCGGTCGAGACTGCGCCGAGATAGGCCTGACGCACGCGCTCGTCGTGGCGGATTGCCGCAGGCGTGCCCTGCGCGAGGAAACGGCCCGCATCGATCACGACAATGCCGTCCGACAGGCTCATCACCAGCGACATGTCGTGCTCCACCAGGCCCACGGCCACGCCACTGTTCGCGATCTGGCGCAACAGCCCGCCCAGTTGCGCCTTGTCCTGCGTCGACAGGCCCGCTGCCGGTTCATCGAGCAGCAACACGCTGGGGCGGGTGGCGAGCGCTCGCGCAATCTCCACCAGACGACGGTCGACATGCGCGAGATCTGACGCCATCAGATCGACACCGCCGCGGTAGCCGCACGCGCGCAGCAATGCCAGTGCCTCGCCGCGTCGCGCGCGGCTCTGCATGCCCGCCACGCCGAGCAGCCCCCCAAGGCGTCCCGCACTCAGGGCGAGCGTTACGTTGTCGAGCACGCTCATGCCACCGAACAATTGCGATGTCTGATACGTGCGTGCCACGCCATTTCGCGCGCTGTCGCAGGCGCCTGCGGCCGGAAGGGCCTGCGTGCCGAGCGAGCGTGTACCGGCGAGCGGCCGGTAGAAGCCCGAGAGCATGTTGAGCACGGTCGACTTGCCTGCGCCGTTCGGGCCGATCAGGCTCGTGACGCGCGCCGCAGGAAGTTCGAAGGACAGGTCCGACACCGCCTTCACGCCGCCGAACGTCATCGTCAGCCCGTGCGCCGCGAGTCCCTTGCGCTGAGCCGGCGGGAGCGCCGGCAGCGTCAACGTCGACGCCGTACCGTCGCCGGTGTCCTTTGGCGAGGCGGGCCGTCGCGATTTCCACCATTGCCCCAACACGCCGATCACGCCGTTGGGCGCGCCCCACAGCACCATCAGCAGTAAAACGCCGAAGCACAGCAGGCGCAGGTTCTCGAGACTGGCGAGAAATTCGGGCAACAGGCCGACGATCACCGCACCGACCAGCGGTCCGGCAATGGTGCCCGCGCCGCCGATCATCACCACGAGGACGAACAGGATCGATTGCAGGAAGGAGAACATGCCGGGGGTGACCATGCCCTGCAGCGGTGCGAACAGGCCACCCGCCAACCCCGCGAGCGCGGCGGAGAACGCGAACGCCACGGTCTTGACCACAAGCGGGTTGACGCCGATCGATGCCGCGGCCGTTTCGCTGTCGCGCACGGCCCGCATCGCCGCGCCCCAGGTGCCGCGAGAGATGCGTGCGTAGACGATCAACGCGACGGCGAGCACGGCCAGCGAGGCGACGGCCACCACACGTTCGCTGCCCGCGAAGCCGAACACGCCCGGCGGCATCACGCCCATCAGTCCGTTCTGCCCGCCGGTCAGTCCGCGCCATTCGACGGCGCCGTGCTCGACGATGAACCCGAATGCGATCGTCACCATCGCGAGCCCCGGCCCGCGCACGCGCAGCGCCGGCAGCGCCAGCACCGCGCCGGTGACGGCGGCCACGGCCCCACCGGCGAGCCAGGCGAACCAGAACGGCCAGCCCGCCTGCGTGGTCAGAATGGCTACGGCATACGCGCCGATCGCGTAGAAGCCCACATGGCCGAACGACATCTGCCCGGTGAGCCCGAGCAGAAGATTCAGGCCCACGCCGCAAATCGCGAGCAGGGCGACACCGGCGATCACCACCACGAAATAGCCGTTCACGACACACGCCGCGCCGGCCATGGCCAACAGGGCAACGGCGAGGGCGCCGGCGAGCGCAAGACCGTCGCGCGCGGGCCCATCGCCGGAATGCGCCGGTGATTGCGCGTGACGGCGCGCCAGCGGCAAAGAAGAATTGCTCATACCTTGCGCACCTCCGCGCGGCCGAACATACCGTCCGGTCGCATCGCCAGCAACACGATGACCAGGCCGAACGTAATGATTTGTGTGTAGCTCGAACCCAGCGTCGCCGTGATCATCGACTCGGTCACACCGAACAGCAGACCGGCGATCATCACGCCCCACGCACTGGACAACCCGCCGAGAATCGCCACGGCGAAAGCCTTGAGACCAAAGACCGTTCCCATGTCCGCCTGCACATTGAACAACGGCGCGATCAGCACGCCGGCGATACCGGCGAGCAGCGTCGAGATCGCGAATGCGCCGGCAATGGTGCGCTGGATGGGAATGCCCATGAGTCGCGCGGCATCACGGTTCTGTACCACCGCCAACATCGCGATGCCCCAGCGTGAGCGGCGCAACACGTAATGCAGCAGCGCGGCAAGTGCGAGTCCGACGACGGGGATCAGCAACTGCAGCGGGTAGACGCCGAGGCCCGCGTCGCCGATCCGAAGCGAGCTTTGGGCGAGCGGCGAGGGCAGGCTGCGCGGCTCCGTGCCGAACGTGAGCATCACGAGGTTGTCGAGCACGATGCCCAGCGCCACCGTCGCCATGAGCCATGCGCTCGAACCGCGTCGCACGAACGGCTGCACGGCGAGGCGCTCGACCGCCAGTCCGTAGACGGCGCAAAGCGCCAGCGCCGCGACGATCGCCAGCGGCATGGGCCAGCCGAGCGTCTGCGAGAAGGTGTAGGCCAGCACGGCGCCGAGCATCATCGAGCTGCCTTGCGCGAAATTGACCGTCGCGCTCACGGCGAATGTCAGATGAAAGCCGAGCGCCATGAGCCCGTACATGCTGCCGAGCCCGAGGCCGGCGACGAGCGCCGAGATCCATTGCATGAGATGTCCTCCGCGACGCCGCCTCGCGGCGTCGCTTCATTGCAGGTGTCGAACGACGTGCGTTGAACGACTTACTTCGCGGCCACCTTCGCACCGGTCGGCGATACCGGCACGATGCGGTTGTCGATGAACTGCGCCCACACATAGTCGTGCGCGGAAAGGGCGTCGTGCTGTTGTTCGCTGAACGGCTTCACGTACGTCTTGATCAGTCCTTCGTAGCGGTCGATCTTGTAGAAGCCGGTGCGGATCGCGTCGCCGTTGGTCGAACCCGCGCGATCGATGGCGAGCGCGGTGAGGCGCATGGCGTCGTACGCGTTGGCCACGCCCACCGCCGGGGTGATGTCGTCAGGACCCTTGATGTCCGGGTACTTCGCCTTGAGGGCCGCCACGACGCGTTGGCTGACCGGTGTGGTCGCGCCAAAGAAGCTGTACGTCTGCACGAAGTGCACGGTCTTCGCGTTGGGGCCGGCCAGTTCGGTGAAGCGCCCGCCCGCCGGACCCCAGTGCGAAACGATGGGTACTTTCCAGCCCATGCGGTCGAGTGACTTCACGACCTGCGCCGACGGACCGACGTTGCCGACCATCAGCAGCGTGTCGGCCCCCGCGGCTTTCAGACGCCCAAGCTGTGGCGTGACGTCCACGTCGGTTGCCTCGAATTTCTCGATCGCGGCCGGCTTCATGCCCTTGGCCGCGAGCGCGGCGACGATGCCTTTCTCGTTCGACTCGCCCCATGGGTTGTTCACGAGAATCAGGCCCAGCTTCTTCGCACCGAAGGTCTGCTGTGCGTAGTTGACCATCGCACCGTCGACGATCTCATCGACTGCCGACACGCGAAACACGTAGTTCGGATTGGCGCCGTTGTGGGTAATCGGCGTGCCGGCGGCCCACGGCCCCATGAACGGCACCTTCTCCTGATTGGCAATGGGCACGATGGCCATCGACACCGGCGTGTCCAGACCGCCGAAGAGCACCGCCACCTTGTCCTTGTAGATCAGCTCGCGAGCGGCGAGCACGCCCTTGGCCGGGTTGCCTTCATCGTCGCGGCGCACCAGTTCGAGCTTGCGACCGCCGAGTACGCCGCCGCTCGCGTTGATCTCGTCGATGGCGATGGTCATGCCGCGCGTGAGCGCTTCGCCCGCGCGGGCCGACTGGCCCGAAAGCGCCGTGACGAGGCCGATCTTGACGGTGTCGGCGGCGTAACTCGACAGACTCACGAATCCACAGGCGGCCGCCAGGGCCACGGTGCCGTTGCGAAGCCAGCGGCGGCGGGAAGGAACGGAAGCCGGGGTCGCGGCGCTGGCGCCGACGGCGTGGTGACTTGCAGAGGCAGACATGGGCAATCTCCGTGAGGACACATCGAAGCGATGCATCGGAAGCGAATCGAAAAGGACGCAACGGCGTCCCGGCAACGGGCGTGGCCCGCCATGTCCCCGCCGTACGCAAGAGGCGTGCCACCTCGTCAACATTTCGAACGAATGACGTTGCGCGATATGAATGCCAAGGTGTTGACGATCTGGCACTGAAATTGCGAACGATTGCGTATGACGTTCGTTGACGATGCGCTTTGCGCCAACTCGGAACGCGCCCGCACTGCGGCGGTGCGCGAATGTTTCAAGACGACACACGATGACCCTTACGCTTCCTCTTACGCTTCCCGTCTCGCAACCTGACGATGCCGAGACCGGCGACGTGCGCTTCGGCGCACTTCGCACGCATGATCGCTTCGACTATCTGCCGATCACGGCGCGCGACACTTACCGCTGGCCCAATGGCGCGCGCCTGGCCGTCTATCTGGGCTTCAATCTCGAGCATTTCGCCTTCGGGGAGGGACTTGGGGCGAATCTGGGCCCCGTCTCACCACAGCCGGATGTGCTCAACTACAGCTGGCGCGAATATGGCAACCGGGTTGGCGCGTGGCGATGCCTCGATCTGTTCGACGATCTCGCGATGCGCGCCGGCGTGGTGCTCAACACGGCGCTGCTCGATCACTGTCCCGACCTTGTGCATGCGTGCGTGGTGCGTGGCGACGAGTTGATCGGGCACGGGCATACCAATGCCCATCGCCAAAGCGATTTCGAATATGCGCACGAGCTCGATCTGCTGGCGCATTGCCGCTCGCGACTGGCGCGGGAAACCGGCCACACGCCGTCGGGATGGCTCTCGCCATGGATTTCAGAGACGCATCACACGCCCGACCTGCTCGTTCGCAACGGCTACCGCTATACCTTGAACTGGTGTCACGACGACCGCCCGGTGCGCATGCGCACTGCCCACGGCACGCTTTGGTCGGTGCCCTACCCGCAGGAAGTCAACGATATTCCGATGATCGTCGGGCGTCAGATGGACGGCGCCGCATTTGCCGACATGATTGCCGACAACTTTGACGAGATGTACGCTCAGGCAGAGCATCCGACGCGGGGACAACCGCTGGTCATGGGCATCGCGCTGCACCCGTACCTGGTGGGCCAGCCCTATCGCCTGCGGCATCTGCGACGTGTGCTCACGCCCATCGCTCAGGCAGCCGGACGTGGCGAAATCTGGCTGGCCACGCCGGGTGACATCGCCGCGCACGTGGACTCGGTGAGTGTGGCCGAGCCCGGTGCCATCATGGGATGAACCCGGCATGACGCTCAAACGCCATTGCCCCGACTGCGCGACTTCGACCTTACTGCCCTTGTCATCCATGCCTGCTGCCAAACCCCCCCTGACGCCACGTCGCCGCGCCGCCGACGTGGCTGCTTCCGCCGCTGACGACCGGGACACCGAATCCCGTCTGCGCTCGCTGCACTCGCCCGTGGCGAGCGATGACGAGCAGAGCGCCGAGACGCGCATCGAGACGCACATCTATCGCACGATCGTCGACGGCGTGCTAGCGCATCGCCTGACGCCCGGCACGAAGCTGCCCGAGCCGGAGCTTTGCCAGTTGTTCGACGTGGGACGGGCGGTCGTGCGGCGCGTGCTGGAGCGTCTTGCGCATGACGGTATCGTCACGCTCCGACCGAACAAAGGCGCCGTGATTGCCGAGCCGACGCCCGAGGAAACACGCGAGATCTTCGAGGCGCGCCGCGCGCTCGAACGTTCACTGGTCGAGCTCGCCGTGTCGCGCGTGACCGAAGACGACCTCGCCATGCTGCGCCGCCAGCTCGATGCCGAGCACGACGCCATGCATCGTTTCGATCAGCCGTCGTGGGCGCGTCTGGCGAGTGATTTCCACCTGCGTGTGGCCGCGCTCGCCGGGAACGCCGTGCTCCAGCGCTATCTCACCGAGCTGATCTCGCGGTGTTCGCTCATCGTTGGCTTGTACGAGCCGCCAGGATACGCGCCGTGCGAGCACGATGAACACGCGGCCATCGTGGCATGCATCGAGGCGCGCGACGCCGCAGGCGCCATCGCCCGCATGCAGGCGCATCTCGAGGAGCTGGAGCGTCGCATCGAGACGACCCGGATGCGAGGTCAGAAGAGTCTGGCGTCGCTGCTGGGTCTGCCGGAGGTGGTTGAGCGCGGGCACGATGCGTCACCGCCCGCGCCCGTCAGGCGCACTGCTCGCAGACGCGCTTGAGGCGCAAGGGATATCGCATGGAAATCGACTTTCGGGAAATCACCGCTTACCAGCGCTACAAATTGATGGCCAGCCTGATCGTGCCGCGTCCAATCGCGCTCGTCACGACGATCAACGAAGGCGGCGCCATCAACGCCGCCCCGTTCTCGATGTTCAACATGCTTGGCGAGGAACCGCCGATCGTGATGCTGTCGATCAACCGGCTCGACGACGATTCCCTCAAGGACACCGCCACCAACATTCTCCGGGATCGGGAGTTTGTCGTGCATCTCACCGATGAGGCGATGACTGCACGCATGCATGCGTGCGGCGAGCGCTTGCCGCCGACCGAGAGCGAACTGACGCATGCGGGATTCACGCCGGTGGCGAGCCGTCTCGTCGCGCCACCGCGCATCGCGCAGGCGCCGGTGGCGTTCGAGTGCACGTTGTGGGAGACGCTGGAGACGCCGAGCCGCCACATCTTCATCGGGCGTGTGGAGCGCATGCACGCGCGCGACGAGCTGATCGACACCGAAACCTGGCGGGTCCGGTTGCAGAACTACTTCCCCGTAGGGCGTTTCGGCGCGAGCTTCTATGTGGACACCCGTAATCGTTTCTCCCTGGAGCAACACGACGGTCAGCCTACCGCCGCGACAGCCGTCGACGAGATGTGAAGGGGCTGGTGAGTCAGCAGGATGAAGGTTCGGAGTCCGTCGATATTGATGGGGCGGCCAGGATTGGCGGGGGCGGTTTTCATCAGGCAAGCCTTTATCGAACGAATAAAATTGATGTGGTTTCCTGATAATTCGGACGCCGATTTTAGATAATGAAAATATATCAACGGTACGTTTAATATTTCTTTTTGGGTGAGTGTGGGCCTTTATCGGCAAGGCTCTCGCTGGGAATTCTTTCGCATTTTCGTGGCGCTGAAGGTCCGGGATCGGAAAACTTCGATCGATAACTTAAAGAAATTTCGGAACCCTTCCGTAATGCTCTGTCTGGGCCGGTTCTCACCGGCTAGGAATTCGAAGGGCGCGGCACTTTGCGCAAAGTCGGCACGACACGATAGCCGGCGCGCGGGGCGCCGTTCGGGGAACGCATGGGGCAGGGCGATGGCCATGCCCGCTGCGGCCTTTGGATGTTGCGAGCGTTACGACAACCAGAAAAACGAAAGATCAGATGCCTTGGCAATCAACGCGCGAAGTCTCGCCGTTGGCCGGCGGGATTGACGGGCACACTTCACACGGTTCGGGGATTCAGCGGTTTCGGGCGTCTCAGACGCGTCAAACGGTAAGACGGGTATTCGGCTTCGGCCTGGCGACGGTACTCGCCACGGCCGCGCATTGCCGTGCCGCGGGCATCGTTCCCGACGGCGGCACGGCGACGTCCGTCACCATTGGCGCCGATGGACGCCAGAACGTCGCGATCGCACCGCCAGTGCGCGGGGTGTCCCATAACACCTACGCCAGCTTCAGCGTCGATCGCGCCGGGGCGACCCTCAACAACAGCGGGGTCAACGCGCGCACCATCGTCAACGAAGTGACGGGTACCGCCCCCAGCCTGATTCAGGGCCAGATCGCCGTGGCGGGACCGCGAGCGAACGTCGTGCTCGCGAATCCCAACGGCATCACGGTCAATGGCGGTACCTTCGTCAACACCGGCCACGTCGCGTTGAGCACCGGACAAGTGTCGTTCAGCGACGTCCTCGTCGCGCCCGGCGTGTATCAGCGCAACGTCGTGCTCGACACCGGTCGCGGCACGATCGAAGTCGCGGGCGGCGGGCTCGCGGGAACGCTCATCGGCCTGGAGCTCATCGCGAGGACGGTCAGGGTGAGCGCGCCGATCACCAACGACTTCTCGTCGCCTACCGCTTACGTGCGCGTGATTGCGGGCAGCAGCCGGGTGTCGCTCAACACCGGCTTCTCGCCCGACGACAACAACAACGACTGGGTCACGCTCGCGAGCCGGCAGCAGGCGAACCCCGATGCCATCGCGCTCGACGTCGAGCCGTTCGGCAGCATCACGTCCGGGCGCATCCAGCTGTTGACGACGGATCTCGGCGCCGGCGTGCGCCACGCCGGATCGATGATGGCCAACGCCGGGGATTTCTCGCTGACCGCCGCTGGCGATGTGCTGCTGGCGCCGTCGAGCCGGATCGATGTCGCGAACAACCTCTCCTGGCAGTCGGCAGGACAGACCACCCTGCAGGGCGCGGCGGTGCTGACCGGCGGGTCGATTCGGCTTTCGAGCCACGGCGTGCGTATCGCCAACGCCGGCGCCACGCAATCGACGCTGGTGTCCCAGCGCAGCGGTGTCGTTATCACCAGTCAGGGTGACATCACCAATGTCAGCAGCCTGATCCAGGGCGTGACGCGCGATACGGCGATGACGACGTCGGTGGGCGCGGTCACCCTCGACGCCACCGGCACCATTACCAACACCTCCGACGTGTCCCGCCCGGGCGGTGCGTTCGGTGTGGTGTTCGGTGTGAACGACGACGTCGTGATGCACGCTGCCGGCGATATCGTCAATCTGAACGCCCGCATCGAATCGAATCAGTCGGTGTCGATGCAGGCGCAGGGCGACCTGAGCAATGCCATTTCGCATCTCGATGGTGCAAATGGCGGTGTCGCGACGGCCTATGCGAACAGCGGCCGGCGCTGGTTGCTCTTTTCCACGCGCGACGAAGGCTTCTCAGTCGACTACGGCGCGATCCCGGCACCGGGGCAACTGTCCTACATCATTGCCGACGCCGGCAACGTCACCCTCTCCGGGCGCAATGTCTTCAACACCGGCGGCACCGTGCTGACCAATGGCGGGAACATTCAGGTGACGGCGACCGATCAGTTCGTCAATCAGGCGGTCATGGCGGGACAGGCGTCGTATCGGCGTTCGTGCTTCATTGTCTGCAAGGCGGAGGCGTCCAGCACGACGACTTCATACGGTGGGCAGATGCAGGCGGCCGGGAGCATTGCACTGCGTGCCGGACAAAGCGCCAGCAACGTTGGCGGCAACGTGATCGCGTGGTCCGGCAATCTGACGGTCGACGCCCCGCTCGTCACCGCGCAGGGCCTGCTCGGGTATACGGCCTACAACGGCACGCGTGGCCTGAAGGCCTGGTTCGGCAATCACTGGGCCGCCATCTATGCCCAAAACGACGGCGGTCTGTTCTCCGCCGCCTCGGGCGAAGTCGTGCTGACGGGGCGCGGCTTGATCAAGGGCGGCGTGATCACCGGGGCCAGGGGGGTGAAGGCGGCGCAGGGCATCGAGACGGCCTACGTGCCGTACCGTGAACCGGCACGCATCGGCACGCACCTTGGCCTGACCACGTGGTTCGGGCTATGACGATACGCTCAACGATCGCCACACGTGTCTGGGCCGCGGCGCTGGTGTTCACGGGGACCGTTAGCGTCGCGTTCTCGCAAACGCCACCGGTACCGGCGTTGCCGCCGGGCATGGCCCCGCAGCAGGATCCCGGACAACGACTGCTGGAAGAGCAACGCAACAACGCGCTGCAACGCGAGCTCGATCGTGGGCCCGCACAGATCGAGACGTCGCCCGCGGCCGCGCCCGGGGTTCCCGATCTGCCCGCGAACGCCGACGTCGATACCCTGCCCGACCCGGAGCCGACCTTTCGCATCGATCGGATCGTGTTCCGGGGCGACGCGGTGCTCGCGCCGTCGCGCCTCGACGAGATCTGCGCGCCATTCCTGCACAAGGCCCTTGGTCGGCGCCGCATCGATCTGCTGCTGCGTCGCCTGACGGAGGCATTCGTGGCGGACGGGCTCATCACCACGCGTGCCTATCTCGCCACGCCGCAGAATCTGTCCTCCGGGACGCTGGCTATTACGCTCGTCGCGGGGCGAATCAGCGGCTTCACGTTGAACGGCGGTGCGTTGCGTCCGGCGGGACAGGGCAAGCCGGGCGACGGGGGAGGGCTGCTCACGGACGCGGGCACCGCGTGGGCCTTCCCCGCATCGGTCGGCGATGTGCTTACGCTGCCCGCGCTCGAACAGGGTGTCGACCAGATCAACCGGCTGCGCCGCAATCAGGCGCAGATCCAGATATTGCCGGGGCAAGCGCCTGGCGAGTCCATCATCGCGATTCAGAACCCCTTCGGTAGCCGCCTCAACTACAACGTTGGCCTGGACAACTACGGCAGCACGGCAACGGGACGGTGGCGCACGCGGGCATCCGTGGACGCCGGCAACGTCATCGGCTTGCAGGAGTCATTGAGCCTGGCCTACACCGGCACGCGCGACAGCAACGCGCTCGTCGTCTCGGCTGCCGTTCCCTACGGCTATCAAACGTTCAGCTACACGGCGGCGCTCTCCGAATACCAGCAGATCATCGGGGACACCGCGCTGCTCTACGGCCGCACCCTCAGTCAGATTTTCGGCTGCAACACCGTGCTCAGGCGATCGGCGTCGCAACGCGTGAGTCTGGACGCCACGCTCACCAAGCTGTCCACCGAGCGAGACGTCAACGACATTCCGCTGTCCCCGCAGGCGCTCACGATCCTGCGTGTCGGAATCTCCGGACTCTGGCGATTCACCCGAAACGGGCAGCCGGGCGCGTTGACCGCGTCGCTAGGCGTCTCGCAAGGCCTGCCGTGGTTCGATGCCACGCGCGACTTCGACGGTATCCAGAAGCCGGACGCGCATGCGCAGTTCACCAAGGTGGACGCCGGCACGACGGTGCAAATGCCGCTCGCGCGAATCGGCCCCACGCAATGGGCGTGGCGTACCACGTTCACCGGCCAATACAGCGCCGTGGCGCTCTTTGGCAACGCCCAGATTTTCCTCGGCGGCTCGGACTCGGTCCGCGGCTTCATGCAGGGCGGCATTGCCGGCGACAGCGGCTTCTATCTCCGGAACGAGGCCGTCTGGGCCAATGCCCCGGTATGGCAGGGACTGCGCTGGGAGCCTTACGCGTTCCTCGACGGCGGCAAGGCTCACCTGGTGGCCGAGCCCGGCTGGCCGACGCTGATCGGCGCGGGAGTCGGCGTGCGTGCGCAATGGCAGTTCCGGGGGCAGACGTTCTCGGGCGAGCTGATGGCCGGGCGCGCACTGGTGCAGCCCGCGTCGCTCGGCCCGAAGGGCAGTGTCGTGCTCGTCACGCTCAACTGGGCGGGATGAATTGTGAAAACGCAGGCGTAAGGGCCATTCGCTCGCGGCGCCTGCCAACGTTGTGGGAGAGATGTCAATGAAAGCGAAGTTCATCCGGGGGTGGGGTGTGGCGGGTGCTACGGGCGTATGGGTGGCGCTGAGCGTTGCGATGGCGCCGGCGATGGCAGCCAAGGCGGCCAGGACCGACAGTCGGTCCGAGACGAAAGCCGGGGAGAAGGTCGACAGCAGGACTGCCGCGCCGAAGCCGCTGGGCGCCGATGTCGTCGCGAGCGTCAACGATGTCGGGATTCCGAAAGCGTCGGTGGACGCGATGGTCAAGGCGAGCGGCCAGCCGGACAGCGCGCAATTGCGCGAGCTGTTCAAGGGGCAACTGATCGCGAACGAATTGCTCAGGCAGGCGGCGCTCCGGCAGCACTACGAGACGCGCCCGGAAGTGCAGGCTGCGCTGGAAGCCGCAAAGACGGTGATCGTCACGCGCGCCTACATGACCGAGCATGCGAAGGCCGCCCCGGTGACCGATGCCGACATCAAGGCTAAGTACGACGCCGTGGTCGCCTCGCTGGGCGAGAACGAATATCACGCCAGCGTGATCGCTGTGCGCGATGCCGCCACGGCACAGACCGTGCTCGACGAGATCCGGAAGGGGGGCGATTTCGCGGCGTTGGCGCGTCAGTACAGCCAGGGGCCGAACGCTGCGCAGGGCGGCCAGTTGAACTGGGTGTCGTTCAAGACGCCGATCACGGCAGGCAATACGCAGAACTGGCCGCAGCCGATCGCCGAAGCGCTGGTGAAGCTGCCCAAGGGCAGCGTGTCCGCCGAGCCCCTGAAGGTCGGCGAGCAGTTCTGGATTCTGCGCGTCGATGACAGGCGCGCCACGCAGATCCCGAAGTTCGAAGAGAGCGCACCGTTGCTGCGCAAGCAACTCGAGCAGGTGGCGATGGAAAAAGCCACGGCGCAAATGATTGGCGATCTCGTCAAGAGCGCACGCATCCAGCAGTAATCCGGGAGTCATCGATCGACGCCGGGCGCGGTCGAGCCGCCCCGCCGGGCGTCGTTCGACCTTGTCGCGTTTCGCCGAGTCGCGGTTCGCCGCGCGCAGTCGTCGGCGGTTAGCAGTGAGCAGGTCATCGAGCCGCCGCATGTTGCGTGGCGGTCTCGCGCTACACACGTCCAAAGAACGAACAGGTCACGTCATGAACGCATCTTCGCGAGGAATCACCGAAGTTGGGGAAAACGCACATCAGTCGATGAATGTCGACGACGAGGCTATGGATTCCCACTTCCCGGAGAAGCCCGCGATTCGAGTGTGGCAGCGCGCCATTGCGGCGTGCGTTGCGCTGACGCTGCTCATCAGCCCGATCTCCGTGACGTTCGAGCTGAGCCAGTCGGCCGCTCGCGAATTGGCCGCCAACGCGACCGGTAGAGCAGGCTTCGACGAAACCGCCCTGGCAGTGCTGCGCTCGCTCGCGTCGTTGCGTCTTCGTGTCGGCATGCAGGCGGCGTCGGCGGCGCCGATTACGGATCCGACGGCGCCGGTGGTCTTCGCACCGAAGATCACGACGAGCGGTAACGGCGTGCCCGTCGTCAATATCACGGCCCCCAACGCAGCGGGCATTTCGCTCAACCAGTACCAGAGCTTCAACGTCGATGCTGCCGGACTGATTCTCAACAACAGCCTTCTCAACGGCACGTCGCTCAACGGCGGGACGATGGCCGCGAACCCGAATCTGTCGGGCCGCACCGCGAGCACCATCGTCAACCAGGTGACGTCGTCGGGCGGCGCTTATGCCTCCGCGCTCAATGGCCCGCTCGAAGTGTTCGGCGCGCCCGCCACGGTGATCATTGCGAACCCGAACGGCATTTCCGTGCGCGGCGCGGGCTTCACCAACACCATCGGCGTGACACTGACGACGGGGACACCGCAATTCCTCTCCGGGCCGGGCGGCACGCCTACCGATTTCGCTAACGCCAACGCGCTCGGCTACAACGTCACCGGCGGCCATATCCAGCTGGAAGGGAATGCGGGAATGACCGGCCCCGGCAGCGGCATCGAAGGCACCGTCGGCGCTATCGATCTCATCGGTCAGACGGTCGGCATCAACGCGCCGTTGTATGCGGGCACGCGCATTAACGTCATCACCGGAAATCAGCAGGTGCTGACAGAGGCAGTCGACGGCACGGGTACGCGCTACATCACGTCGGCAAACGGCACGGCCAATACGGCGCAAGCCATTCAGAGCGCTACGGGCAACGCGCAGGCGTTCGCCATCGACGCGACGCGCTTCGGCGCGATGACCGCCGGGCAGATTCAGGTCATCGGCACGACGGCTGGCCTTGGTGTGCGCATGGCGGGCGATCTCGCGTCGACGACCGGCGACCTCACGCTCTCGTCGGGCGGCGATCTGACCGTCGCCAACCACGCGGCGCAGCAGCAGGTGCAGATAACGAGTGCGGGTAATGTCGCGCTCAGCGGCACGGGACTCGGCGAGAACGGTTATCGGCTGACGGCGAGCGGCGATGTGACGTCGGCCGGTTCGCTGCAATCGGGCAAAGCAATGGACGTGCAGGCGGGCGGCAATCTCACGCTCGCCAACCTTCAGTCGAACGGTAACACCGCGCTGACCGCAACGAAGGGACTTGCGCTGAACGAGGCGCAAATCGGCGGCGATCTTTCGCTCTCGACGCAGGACGCTGCGCAGGGCGACATCCGTCTGACGGGCCCTGTGACCGTGGGCGGCGCGCTCGTCGCCAACGCGGCGCGCAGTCTCGTCGTGTCGGACAGCACGGGGGCCAACGGCAACGTGTCCGTCGTTGCGGGTGGCGATTTCCAGATCGCGCAGGCCGCAAGACTGACGGGCCATGGCGCGGTATCGACGCAATCGGGTGGTGACACGCGCATCGATGGGACGCTGGCGTCCGGCGCGCAACTCGACATGACGTCGAATCGCCGTCTCGACGTACAGGGCGATGTGGCGTCGAGCGGCACCGCGCACCTGAGCGCGGGTGAAACGCTGAACGTCGACGGCACGTTGCTCGGGCAAGCCGACGCGACGCTGCGCGCAGGCAGCGACATCACGGGCAAAGGCAGGCTCGCTTTCGGCATGGATGCCACATTGCGTGCCGGGCGCGACATCTCGCTGACCGGGGCGTTGCTCGCAGGTGGATTGGACGTCGAAGCCGCGAACGGACTGTCGCTGGCCGATGCGCAGAGCACGGGTGTCGCCGCATTGCGTGCGTTGGGCAATGCAGGCGGCGGTGACATCGCCCTGCAAGGCAAGGTCTCGTTTTACGGCGCGGCGGCGCTCACGGCAGCGCGCGACATTCTCGTGAACGGCACCACGGCGGGTGCGGATGCTGTGACGCTGAACGCTTCGCGCGACGTCAACGTCGCAGGCTCGCTTCAAACGGCGGGCACCGGGAATCCGCTGACGATCGCTGCGGGCAATGCCGTCACCGTCCCCGGCACGATTCAGGCGAGCGCCGATCTCAAAACGAATGCCGGTACGACGCTCGACGTAGCAGGTGCCGCGACCGCGGCGGGCGACGTCGCCCTGCAATCCGGCGGTGACATGCGCGTGACGGGCAACGTGTCCGGTCAACTCACTGGCAAGCTCGACGCAGGTGGCAATCTCGACATCGGCGGTGGCGCGCATTTCCTCGGCGACACCTGGCTGACGTCCGGTGCGAACGCCACGCTGAGCGGCAAGTTGCAGACGGCGAACCTCGTCGTCACGAGCCGCAACGCGGTCACGCTGGGCGATGTCCAGACCGGCGGCACGCTCGACGTGCTGGCGCGCGGTCTCGACGGCAGCGGCGACATTCGCGTGGCCGGACCGTTGGCGTCCTTCGGCGTGGCGACGTTCAATGCCGCACGCGATGTCGCCATTGAGAGCACGGGCAAGATTGAAGCGAACGACAAGCTAGTCATCACGGCACAACGCGATGCGCAACTCGACGGTGGCGTGGCGGCAGTCGGCGACGTGGCGATTACCGCGACGTCGGGCAATCTGAACACGACGGCGAATCTGAGCACGAATAGTCAGCTCGCATTGACCGCCGGGCAATCCGTGACGCTCGGCGCACCGCAGACGAGCGCCATCGGCAACGCCACGGTCACCGCAGGACAGGACATCGTGCTGAACGGCGCGCTGGTCGGCCTCGCCGGTGTCTTGCAAGCCGGACGCGATCTCGTCGGCGCAGGGGCGTCGGCGTTCACCAACACCGCGACGCTCGGCGCGAACCGCAATGTCAACCTGTCCGGCGTTTTACAGGGTAACGGTGTGAGCGTGACGGCGGGCAACAGCGCGACGGTCTCCAGCGTCACGTCCAATGGCTTGTTCTCGGTATCGGCCGACGGCAGTGCCGGCGGTGGTGACGTCGTCGTCAACGGCGAGTCGAGCGTGGTCGGCGCTGTCAATTTGAAGGGCGCGCGCGACGTCACTGTCGCAGGCACCTTGCAGACGGGCGAAGATGCCTCGCTCACCGGCGCACGCGACGTCAATATCACGGGCACGGTCCGCTCGGCGAAGGACGCGACGCTGACGGCGACGCAAGGTAGTGTCAACGTCGACACGCAGGGCAAGCTCGGCGTGGGCGGACAGCTGACCGTGTCGGCAGGGACGGATGTCGTCATGGGCGGGCAGACGGCCGTTGCGGGCAACACGACGCTGACCTCGGGGCGCGACACGCTCGTGCAGGGCGCGCTGAACGGTCAAGGCACCGGACGCATCGATGCAGGCCGCGACGTAAGCGGCGCGGGTTCGGCATCGTTCACCGGTGCGCTCGACGTGAGCGCCGCGCGCGACGTCGACCAGAGCGGCTTGTTGCAGGGCGGTGGTCTGACGGTTGTTGCGGGCAACAGCGTCACCGTCAAAAATGCACAGTCGACCGGCGCATTGACGTTGACTGCAAAAGGCCTCGCAGGCGGCGGCGACATCGTCGTCAATGGCGAATCCGGCGCACCGGGCACCGTATCGTTGCAGGCCGCGCGCGACATCAACGTGGCAGGCACGCTCGGCGGCGGCGCGGGCACCACGCTCGACGCGCAACGCGACATAGTCGTGGGCGGCGCGATCCAGTCGGTAGGCGACGCCAACCTGACGGCGCACGGCGGCAGCATTCGCGCGACCGGCGGTGTGAGTGGCGGGGCGAATCTCTTGTTCAACGCAGCGCAAGACGTCACGCTGGGTCAGTCGACCAGTGCATTGCGCGACGTCACGATCAACGCCGGACGCGATCTGCAACTCGGTGCCGTGTTGCTCGGCGTGAACGCGAACCTGACGGCAGGCCGTACGTTGCTCGACACCGGTGACGGCAGCAGCAAGGCTGTCTTCACGGGCAACGCCACGCTCGCGTCGGCGGGCGACACGCGACTCGCGCGCGGTGTGCAGGCGAATGCCATCGACGCGACGGCCGGTGGCAACGCGACTTTCGGCGTCCTCAACTCGGCCACCGGCATCAAGGTCACGACGACCGGCGCGGCGGGTACGCTGGGCGGTCCGGGCGACATCGTCTTCAACGGCGCGGTGTCGTCGCCGAATGCGTTCTCGGCGACGGCTGCGCGCGACATCCTCCTTGCAGGCAGCCTGGCGTGCGGTGCGGCGTGCGAACTGGCCGCACAACGCAATCTGTCGGTGACGGGTACGGCGCTCACGATGAGCGATCTCTCGTTGATCACGCGGATGGGCGACCTCGCCATCAGTGGTGACGTGACGACAGCGGGTGCGCTGCTGGCGACGAGCGCGGGCAACGCAACGCTGGGCGGCAAGCTGAGCGTGCAAGGCGACTTGCGCGCTGCTGCTGCCAACGATCTCACGCTGACTGGGCAAACCAACGTGCAGGGCATCGGTGCGTTGCGCGCCAGTCGCGACGTCCTCGGAGACGGCACGGCATTGTTCGGCGGCGACGTCACGCTAGACGCCGGACGCAACACGGCGCTCACGGGCGCATTATCCGGCCAGTACGTCGACGTCCACGCCGCGAACAACGCGGGCCTGCATAACGTGCAGGCGACCAAGGCACTGACGGTAACGGCGGACGGCGGCGATGTGGTCATCACTGGCGACGCGGTCGTACTCGGCACGGTGACACTGACTGGCGCGCACGACGTCGCCGTGACCGGAAAGACGGTCGGTGGCGACAACGTCACGGTGACTGCCTCGACGGGCGACATTCGTCTGCAAGGCGATACGGCTTCCGAGCGCAATCTCACGCTGACGGCGGCGAACGGTGCGATCACGACGGGCAATACGGGTGCGCAGGGTGACGTCACCGTCAACGCGGGCAAGTCGCTGACGATGCAAGGCGACACGACGGCCAACGGTCTGGTGCGTCTGACGTCAGGCGGCGATATGACGCTGGGCCATGTGCGCAGCGTTGTCGCAGATGCTGTTGCCGGGTTGCTGACGGCGGGTGGCAAGCTCAGCGCTGCGTCGCTCACGTTCGGCAATGGTGGCTTGACCACGCTATCAGGAGGTGCGACGCAAGTCACGGGAGCCATCGTCGCAGGCGATGCCCTGACGATGACGACGACAGGCGACCTGATCGCGGGCGCCATCCAGGCGGGCAAGTCAGCCATGCTCACGGCGGGCGGTGCGGGTGACGTTCGCGTTGCGGGTGATGTCGGCACGGGCACGAGCTTGACCATCAATGCGGGACGTGATGTGACGCTCGGCGGCGCAGTGACAGCGGGTGAGGGCGTGAGCGTCACGGCCGCACGCGACCTGTCGGTGACCGGCGCGCTGTCGGCGAATCAGGACATCGCACTGACCGCGACGCAAGGCAATGTCACACTGGCCGGCCCCGTTACTGCGATCCAGAACTTCACGGCGAAGGCGGGCAGTGCGCTGACGATGGGGGCTGCGCATGTCAACGGCGACACGTTGCTGACGTCCGGTACCAAGATGGCACTGGGCGGTCATCTCATCGGCAAGGGCACGGCGACGCTGCAATCCGGTGGCGACATCACGGGAAGCAACGGTGCGCTGACGTTCGGTAAGGACGTCGCGATCACGTCCGGCGGCAAGCTGACGCTAGGCGGTGTGGATACGGCAGGCGATGTGAAGGTGACGTCGGCAGGCGACGCGTTGCTTGGCGCATTGACCTCGATGGGTAAGGCGTCGCTCACCAGCACGTCGGGCAGTCTGACGGTGGACAAGGTGCTCGTCGGCGGCACGCTCGACATGACCGCTGCGACGAACCTGACGGCGCTGCAAGGCTTGTCGAGCATGGGCGCGATGACGTTGACCGCGCAGAACGGCAACCTCAGCGTCGCGAACGTCTCCGGCAACGACACGGTTTCGCTGCGTGCGGGACAGACGCTCACGCTGGGCGGTACCAACACCGTCGTCGGCGACATGGCGCTCGATGGCGGCAACGTCGTCATCAACGGCGCTACGACGGCATCCAAATCCTTCACTGTCACGGCAACCGGTGCGCTCGATGCAAGCGGCGGGCAACTCTTCGTCACTCAGGACGCGAAGCTGAGCGGCGCACGCATCGACACGGGCGCGATGATCATCGGTGGCGCGCTGGATGTGACCGCGACGCAGTGGATCAGGACGCACGGCCTCGCGCTCGTCAATGGCGCGACGACCTTCAATGCAGGCGCAGGCACGTTCACCAACTCGGCGGGGGCATCGGTGCTGAGCGCCGGGCCGTTGTCGGTGACGGCGGGCGGCATCGTCAACGAGGCGAAAGGGCAACTGGCGTCGACGAAGGCACTGACGCTGACGTCCACCGGCAACGTCGTCAATAACGGGTTGATGAACGGCAGCACGACGTCCGTCACAGCGGGCGGCGCGCTCACCAACACGGGGACGGTGCTTGGGGCGAACGGCGTCACGCTCAATGTCGGCGGGTTGAACAACAACGGCGGCATGATCCTCGCGGGCGACGTGACGGGCGCGACACCGGCGAGTGCGGATCTTGCGTTGACGGTGACGGGCGGCGGTACGGTCACGAACGCGGGCGGAGAGCTTGCTGCCACGCGCGAGTTGTCGGCACTGATGCGCTCGGCGGTATTCGATGCCACCGGGGGGGCTTTGCAAGCGGGCAGCACGCTGTCGATCACGGCGAACGCGATCACCAATTCCGGTACGTTGCAGATCGGCGCGCTCAATGCTGTGCTCACCGGCCTGAACTCGTTCAACAACAGCGGAACGTTGCAGAGCGACGGTTCGCTGACGCTGGCGAGCCAGGGTTGGTTCACCAATGCCGGCAATGTGGTCGGGGGCGGCGACGTGACGGTGAACGCGGCGCTGCTCAATGGCGCGGGCGCTTCGGTTCACGCGGGTCGCGATCTGTCGATGACGGGCGATGTCGTCAACAACGGGTTGCTGGAAGCGGAGCGGAACCTGTCGGCGACGGGCGGCAACTTCACCAACGTGGGCGCGAAGACACAGGCGGCCGGCAATGTCACGTTCACGTTGCCGGGGCAACTGAACAATATTGGCGGCACGATCATCGCCGGCAATAACCTGACGGTGAACGCCGGGGCCGTGATAAACGATCAGGCGGCCGGGGCTGGTGCCGTGACCACGACGACGACCGTCATCGATCCGGGTCTGATCTGGAGCGCCGTGATCGGCACGCGGGGCACGACGGTTCGCGATTGGTCTGCACCGACCGGCGGCGAGGGCGACATGAACCCTCGATGGATGACCGTGTCGTCCACGGCGACGCTCGGTGACTTGCTCTCGCCGACGGGCGTCACGCTGGAAGGCAAGACGGAAGGGATCAACCCGTGGACGGGAGATCGGTGCGACGGCGCCTTCGGCGTGAGTTGTGATGCAGGAACGGCCGCACCGGTGACCGGATCGGGAACGTTCTACATGAACAAGCTTCGCGGCAGCCGGATGATCGGGGACAATCCCGTCGATTATGACTACTGGATGATGAGCGCCACCCCGATATCCGGGGCACAGGCATCGATCGCGATCGCGTTGCCGACGGTCAGCCAGACCTCGACGGTGATGCAGATGGGGGCGTCGGGCGTGATGATCGCCGGAGGCGACATCTCGCTGACGACGGCGAATCTGTCAAACAAGGGCGGTCAGATCGCGGCGGGACGCAATCTGACGCTCAACGTCGGATCGATGGCTAACGGCGCGGTGTCGCCCACGACCACCAGTTCGGTGGTGAACGCGGTCGATCAAGGGCAGTACTCTGCCTTCCTCGCGCAGCTTGCATCGCTGGGTGCCATCGAGGTTCCTGCCTATCAAAACGGGAATTTGTCTGACGCACAGCTCGCGCACCAGACGGTTTCGTTCAACATTGCAACAGGATCGGCGGCACCGACTTCAACGTCGACCATTTCCTGGTCGACGTCGCTCGGCTTGATCACCGCAGCGAACACGATCAACCTTTACGGCGGCAATCTCGTCAACGAGGGCATGATCTATGCCCAGAACAACGTCAATATCTTCGCGGCGAGCGTCACGAATCAGGGCGGCAATACGCAGCAGTTCACGTCTCAGGCGGGGTGTGCACCGGGCACGAGCAACGTTGCCTGCTACCGAGGCAACGATGTCCGGGGGCAGAATCCCGACACCACGAGCTTCACCTACGCGCAGAACAACGCAGCAATCATCGCAGGCAACAACCTTACGATTGCCGCGGGCACGATCACCAACAAATACGGCGATCTGATCGCGGGTCACGATCTCGTGATCGGTGGGGTTGGCTCGTCCGCGACGGGCACGACGGCGGCCGATTCGCTGACCAATACGTCGGGCAACATCCTTGCAGGCAACAACCTGACGCTTAACGTCGCAGGTGGCATCACCAACACGCTGCCACCGCCGGTTCAGGTGCACGAGAACTACGGCAAGCTCGAAAAGTACTCGGGCTGTATGACGGCGGGGGGGTACAAGGAAAGCTACTGCGAGGCGTACGTCGATCAGCAGTCGGGCAACTCATCGATCATCGGTGCGGGGAACAATCTGACGATCAACGCCGGGTCGCTGACGAACGTCGGAAGCCTGATTACGGCGGGGCTTAACGCGACGATCAACGTCAGCGGTCCGGTGGTCAACAGCGCGCAGACGCTCAATGCCTACTGGCACTCGCACTGGGTGCAAGAGACGGGCATGTTCGAGTCGGACAAGCGTCACGATGTGTGGAGCTGCGGCAGCGCTGCGGAATGTACGTCGCTGTATGGGGATGCCTACACGAGCGTGGGTGGCGTGATCAACCCGCCGACGCCGGTGGGCAACATCGCGGCGACGATTCAAGCGCCGAACCTGACGGTGACGTCAGGCGGTCAGATCGTCAACGTCGGTAACGTGGTGGGGCAGTCGGTGTCGCTGACGGGTACGAGCTTGGTCAACGGCATCACGACAGCGAACACGTACACGCCGCAAGTCGGCAACGCACCGCAAGTGATCAGCCTGGCTCCGGCGAACGGTGGTATGAATCTGACGATTCCGGCGAGCCTTGGTGGTTCGACGTCGTCGATCCTCACAGGCGCTGCAGGCCAGCAGAACGGCCCGAGCTACGTCGTGGGCGGGTTGGGCGCAACGCTCGATCCGGTTTCGCCGCAAGTGCTGATCTCGAACTTGCCCGCGTCGCTGCAGCCTAGCACGACGACGTTCTACTTCTCTCCTCAGCAAGAAGCCATCCAACTCCAGCAAGCCGCCCTGATGCAAACGGGCAAGGCGAGCTTCATCAACGGGTTGTCGACGGACAGCACGTCACAACTTACCGTCAACGACCAGCAGAAGCTGGTGCTATACGGCAACGCGGTCGAGTACGCGAAGACGAACAACATCCAGTTGGGGCAGGCGCTGACGCCTGAGCAGGTCGCAGGTTTGTCGCAACCGATGCTGTGGTACGTCGAGCAGACGGTACCGGAGCCGGGATGTGCTGCGACGGGCAACGCAAAGTGCCCGACGGTCACGGCGCTTATGCCGCAGGTGTACTTGCCCGAGAACTTCACGGCGCTGTCGGCGGGCGGGCAGATTCTCGCGAGCAATGACCTGTCGTTGAACTTCGGCAGCGCAGCGACAGGCGGCAGCATCCTGAACACAGGCTCGATCACCTCAGGCGGGACGCTGACGGTAAACACCGGCACGCTGACAAACCGCGCGAACGTGGTCGATGTCGGTGAAATCTGGAGCTACATCAAGGACGCGGGCTACCTGAAGACCACGGGCACGATGGTGCAACCGGGTGGCTTCATGAGCGCAGCAGCGGGCGGCCTGACGCTGAACGTTGAGCAGTTCAACCAGATCGGCGGCGCACTCCAACTCTTAGACCCGAACGGCCAAGTCGACCAAGCCGCGACGCAAGCGTTTATCGCGGGCGTGTCGGCACAGTTGGGCGAGAACTTCCTGAAGCAGGCACTGAAAGACGACCTGCACACGGATTTCGTGAAGCAGGGCGGTGACTTTGGGATTCAGCAGGTTGGGATGATTGTCTCAGCAGTTGCGCTCTCGATGGTGGCAGGGCCGATGTTTTCGGCGCTGATCGGGAATATGGCCGGGGCCACGGCAGGCACGGCGACGCTCTTGGCAGCGGCCGGGACGACCGCCGAAGGCGTTGCGATAGGAGCGGGTCTGGGCAACATTGCGTTGAGCGCAGCGATGACGGCGATGACGAGCTCGGCGTTCTCGCAGTTGGTGATGACGGGATCGATCGATTTCGGCTCGGTGATGACAAGCGGGTTGTCCAGCGCGATTACGGCGGGCTTGCTCAACGGCATCACCTACTCGAACGAGTACGGCCTGGGATTTGTCGATGTGGGTGGCGCGGGCAACAGCCTAAGCAGCTTGGTTGGGGTCAATCCTAGCTATGTGGCGGGAACGGCGAGCAATGCGGTTGCGACCACTGCCGACAAGCTGCTCTCGCAGGGCGTGGCCATATTGGCGCAGTCAGCCATTCAGGCGGGGGTGCAGTCAACGATTCAAGGGGGGAGCTTCCTTGATGCGTTGAAGGCGAGTGGTATTAATAATCTCGGCGCGGCATTGGCGTTCCAGATTGGGGATATTGGAACGGATCGCTTGGGAACACTTGGCTATTTGGGTGCACACGCAGCGCTGGGGTGCGCCGGTAGCGCCGCATTGGGAACTGGCTGTGCCGGCGGGGCAATTGGTGCTTCAATGAGTGCAGCCTTTGCGCCAAGCCTCGTAAATGCAATGAGATCGGGTGATGAATCGGAAACTGCCGAGCGTGCCGCGCTCAGTATTCTGGCTGGATTGGCGGGGGCGTTTTCCGCAGGGGGCGCAGGGGCAGACGCCAACGCTGGAGCATTCTGGGCCCAGAATGAAGCGCTGAATAATGCAGATCAGCACAAGGGAGCGAAGGGGCTTGTCGAGCAGCTTTTGGACGTGATAATGACGCCGTCGAATGTCCGTGCGCGCGTCCAGAACGAACTACTCCTGGTGCAACAAAAACAGTCAGGAGATCAACCTCCGGCCGACCCCAATAAGCTGATTGTTGAGGCAAACGATGGGCCCCCGCGAAGCGGGGCGGGTGGGTCGTCACTTCTGGTGCCAATCATTTGCGCTACACCCATCGGACCATTCATTTGCGGACTCTTTGGCGCAAACGCACCAGGCACGTCGGGAAGTCAGCCGCCGAACGTCACTTTGTCGAACACCAATGACGAAGGCTCAGGAAGCGACGCTGGTGGCCGAGGAGGAGCCTACAGAAGTATCAACTCGACAAACAACAGTATTCCCGGTCGCGTGCAGTCGCGTATCAATATGACTAATGATGGCTTGGAGCACGTCGCGGAGCGGCACTTCGATACGACCGTTAATGCGAGCCAGTTTACGATCTCGGAAAGTGATCTCACCAATATTCTTCAAAGGCGAGAGACAGTTTCGACTCCTGTTTCTAGAGTTGTTGAGAGCTCCGATGGGTTGAGGTATATACGTGAGATCAACGTTGGGCGAGTGATTGGTGTCGACAAGTTTAACAACTTTGAGCCAACATCGATAGTGACTGTTATGACGGATGAGTATGGAAATCTAGTGTCAGCGTTTCCAGGAACTATGAAATGATTATGAAGAAATCAAGATCAAGAGATTTAATAAAGTCAAGGCTCTCTGAGGAGTCTGAGAAAATATGCTCGATGACGGATTCCGGTGGTATTGGCAGAGAGTTGAGAAAATTTTCTGAAAATTTAAGGGCTGCTTTCGTGCTGGATTGGATACCAGAGCAGGCTGAGGATATTTACTGGGTGCTGTTTGATGGCGACAAGATTATGAAAATTGAGATATCTAGATTGAAGTCATTGGATGTTGTTGTTTCGAAGGCGGAATTTATTGGCATTGAAGAGTTCAAGAAATATCGAAACACGAGACGTGTAAGGGAAAGATTGGATGTGGCCTTGGAGCTCATGGAGGAGTCTGGGTTACTGTGAGAAATTTTTAATTATTCTGATGTTCAATTAAGGCTTTATAAAGAATTAGTGATTTCATGGGAATGATCTGCAATGAAAAATCTGGACCATCCGACGTCTTGCTCGGCAAGCCAAGGCGGGCGTTAGGAGCATTTGGTAAGGCGATGTGGGAGTTCTTTGGATTCAAGTGATGAAGGCGGATATGCAGGATATACAACGATCAGTCTGTAGGCGTTTCGGCGCGGATTACTTTTCCTGTGACCCAAACCTCAAGGTCGGCATTTCTCAAAATGTCAGAGACGGCGTCCGTCCATTGAACGGGTTGCGTATTTCCCCTGCAGGCGATACCTGCGGTTGGTACATATGGGCTGGACTCGAGTTTTCTGATGCGCCAGATTTTTTTGTGCCTCTGCACGTGTCCCACTTGCATGCGTGGGCTCCACTGGTATGGCCTTATCTGGGACTACCTCCGGGATGGCGCTTTCTTGTAACGGAGCAGTATGAAGACGTGTGGCGTGACGATCAGTTGATTCAAGATTAAGGAGTACTCGCTCGTCCGCGACGGGCACGACGACGGCCGATTAGCTGATCAATACGTCAGGCAACATCCTTGCAGGCAACAACCTGACGCTTAACGTCGCAGGTGGCATCACCAACACGCTGCCACCGCCGGTTCAGGTGCACGAGAACTACGGCAAGCTCGAAAAGTACTCGGGCTGTATGACGGCGGGTGGCTACAAGGAAAGCTACTGCGAGCCATACGTCGATCAGCAGTCGGGCAACTCATCGGTCATCGGTGCGTGAAACAATCGGTAGTAAAAGTGCTGACGAGCGATGGATCAAATATCGTCGACTGGGGAAAATACACGACGCAATCGGTGTCCATGCCAAACGGGTAGTCGCTGCAAACTCACTATTACAGGAACTCGGTGACAGGAAAGATCGAGGACATCACGCCTGATTTCAAGGGGAAAGGGACGGTTGTGCCATGATGATCCGGTATGCTCGGGAACGAGGGTATAAAGGAGAGGGGCGTGATCCGCACGTGACCCTCGGAAGGGCGTATGTTGTGCTCGGTGTTGTGTTCCGACCAGCTCCATATGCAACACAGGTATGTATTTGCACAGATGCGGATACTAAAAGTACTCCGCACGGTCAGCCATATTCGGACGGAGGTCCGGCCTTGTTCGACATGAATTTCTTCGATATTGTCGATCCGCGCATTCCAGCGGGCTGGTCGATGATGGATCACGGTCGCGGCTATTACAGATTAAATCCGGATGATTTTGGTAGCGACTTCTGGGATCGCTATCACGATGCTGACCCCGATGCCGAGGCGACCTTCGAGCGTGTAGTGGGGAAGCTTCATGCCTTCCACGCTGGAGTCGGTCGTATTTAGTTTGCGGCAGAGAGGGGCAGTGTTCGGGATGGGTTGACCACTACAAACCAAAATCGATCCCGTTAAAATAGTTGGCAGCAAGCAATGAAGGAAAGCGAGATGGCGGAGCGCCGAAGAGTGGTCGAGCTGGCTCATGCCATGCTTGACGGTAGGCTGTCGTTCTTTGAAGGGGCAGCCCACATGGACTGCTGCCGGAATTAAGACACTTTCCAGCCTCACGCCAAGGCACGTTCAAAGGCCTCGGGACTGATGCCGCTCAGATGGGTATGACGGCGGGCGCGATTGTAAAAGACTTCGATGTAATCGAAGATGTCGGCGCGCGCCAGGTCACGGGTTTTGTAGACGCGTTTTCGCACGCGTTCCTTTTTCAGACTGCTGAAGAAGGACTCGGCAACCGCGTTATCCCAACAAATTCTGCGCCGGCTCATGCTTGGCTCAAGTGAGTGCAAGCGACAGAATCGTCGCCAGTCATCGCTGCCATATTGCCAGCCCTGATCTGAATGTACGATGACAGACCCTGACGGCTTGCGTCGCCAGATCGCCATTAGCAACGCGTCGAGAATCAGTTCGCGAGCGAGCGTGGGCTTCATCGACCAATCCACCACTTTGCGCGAGTGCAGGTCGATGACCACGGCCAGGTAGAGCCACCCCTGCCAAGTGCGCAAGTCGGTGATATCGGTGACCCGCGCTCGATCGGGGCAATCGACGGTGAATTGGCGATTGAGCCGGTTCGGAGCGATGATCGAAGGGCGCCCGGCAATACGGCGCGGAGCCTCGTAGCCACGAATAGCCTGGATCCTGTTGGCCTGCATGATTCGTTCAACACGATGCTGGCCGCAAGTCTCACCGGCTTCGCGAAGATCGCCGAACACCCGACGGGCACCATAGATACCACCGCTGGCCACATAAGAATCATGGATCAGGCCGAGCAGGCATTGATCTTCGATGGCGCGATCGGACATTGTTTTGTTCAGCCACTGGTAGAAACCGCCGCGCGTAACTTCGAGCACCCAGCACATCACAGCGATACGTGACCTGTCCTGAAAATTTCGTACCAATCAGATCTAGGGATAATGGCGCCTCAGCTCAGATGAGGAGTTGGTATGAAGAAGAGCCGGTACAGTGACGAGCAGATCGTGCGAATTCTGCGTGAAGCGGATCGAGATACGATCCCCGAGGTGGCCAAGCGCCACGGCGTGAGCGAGGCGTCGATTTACGCTTGGCGAAAGCGCTTCGGCGAGATGGTCAGTGATGACGTCAGACGCCTCAAAGCGCTCGAAGCAGAGAATGTCAGGCTGAAGAAGCTGGTCGCGGACCAAGCACTGGATATTCAGGTCTTGAAGGAGATCGGCGCAAAAAAGTGGTGAGCGTGCAGGCTCGCTGCGAGCAAGTCCGGTTCGCAATCGAACGGGGCTTGAGCCACCGGCGAGCGTGTGCGCTTATGCAGATCAGTCGATCAAGCTTAGGCTACACACCAAAGATGCCCGGCAAAAATGCACCGGTGATCGAGGCAATGCGAACTTTGTCGGCGCAATTCCCGCGCTTCGGTTCGCGTCGCATCCGAGTGCTGCTGGGCCGAGAAGGTATTGTCGTCGGCCGTGATCGATGTGCCTCGCTTTGGGCGCAGGCGGGCCTGCAAGTGCCGAAGAAGCGGCGTAGACGTCGCGTGGCTGGCAGTCGACCAAGACCCCATGCGCCGGCAGCTCGAAACTCGGTATGGTGTTATGACTTCGTATTCGATGCCTGTGCAAACGGTCAGCAAGTCAAATGCCTGACGGTGGTCGACGAATATACGCGGGAATGCCTGGCGATCGATGTGGCGGGATCGATTCGCTCACGTCGAGTTATTGAGGTACTCAGTCGATTGATCAGCCTGCACGGCGCACCGCGCTATCTTCGGTCAGACAACGGGCCGGAGTTTGTCAGTACAGCGTTGTTGAAATGGGCCGCCCAGGAGCGGATCGAGACAGCACTGATTGATCCAGGCAAGCCTTGGCAGAACGGCACCAACGAGAGCTTCAACGGAAAATTCCGTGATGAGTGTTTGGCGATGGAGTGGTTTCGCAACCGGATCGAGGCGAGAATCGTGATCGAGGACTGGCGCACGCACTACAACGAGGTGCGCCCGCATTCGAGTTTGCAGTACCTAACCCCCGCCGAATTCCGTCGGGTCAGCGAATGTGGTTCAAACACTGGGGCCGTGATTCTCTAGACGCCAGTGGTACGAAAATATCCGTCAGGTCACGTCAATCAAACTCGATCGTGCACTCACTCAACGGATATAAGCGACCGTCTGAAACAGCGAAATTATCGCCCTTGATCCGACCTAGTAAAAGGTGCAACGCCTGCGCACCAACTTCGATGTCCATCCGCCAGCCATCAAGGTCACCATGATAGGCAATTGCGTGAAACAGCTGACCACTGGGCAAAGTGATCTTGCAACCTCGCTCGATAACTCCCCCGTACTTAGCATTCGGGGGATTAGTGAACTCCGTAATGTTTCTAAACTGTTTTCGGAACTTGTTCTTACCATCGTCAGCAAAATAGGCAAACTCCGTACCGTCTACAGCAACAGTCCCCGGAATCATCCGCGCGTCTTGCCTCTCAAGCTTTCCTCCTAGAATCTTCTCTAGGCGCTCTACCTGGCTGGTCATTACTTTCTCCCTCGTCACTTGGTCGGCGTGATCACGAATTTGAAGTTCTTTGACCTGCACCCCGCGTTTAGTACGGTGACAGTGTAGGGTCCGTTCCAGAGTGACGTACAGGGGACGAGCTATTGAGCCCGGTTATATTCGGGATGGTACGCGTCAAGCCGAAGTTATCAGTACGCACATCACGGATCGCATCAAATCTCTCGGATGAAGGCACTAGGATGATTGAGTACCGTACAAACTTGCGCCAGCGATTCGGCCACCCGAACATCAGTGTGGCGGTAGCGCCCGAGTTGGGCGTTGGCTTCGAGTGGATTCTCTCCTACTTCGAGAACGAGGTCGCCGACGGAGCGGCTTTCAGCGACAAGCAACTAGTGCAGATTGGCTGGATGCTAGTGATGTTGCGCAAAAATTCGTCGGGAGATTTGGACGTATGGGAGCCTAGTTTCGACTCGATACCGATCACCTGGGTTAAGGGTGGGAGCATGACTATTCGTCATCTGATGCTTCAGAGAGAGGTTTGCGCTCAATTGGGTGTTGAGCCTGAATTTCCGGCGTTGAATCTGTCCGGAATCGTATCAGCTGATTTCCTCGATAGCGATAGCTTCTACATGGATCGAGAGGCTGGCGATACCGCTGCCGATTCGGGCTGGCTGTTCAAGGGGCCAGAGCCAAGCGGAGGTAAGCATTACTCACTCTTCGAGATCGCGATTGCTCGTCCCGAAATCATTGCATTCCTTGCCCTTCCGATGGGAGCGTCGGTCAAATATGAGAAAGGTTGCATTGATATTCGTATTGGACCGACGTCACCCCGACTTCAGTAGCGCCAGGCGTTAAAGTCCGAGGCTAATCTGCCTATGCAATGACCCGCTCCCCCGCTAAACACGAAGTGCAGTCAGATGCTGAAGATATAAATCCCGCCGCTTCGTATGCCTGCACGGATTGCGGCCGGGATAGTAACCACACCTTGCCGCGAAACCCCACACGCATTCACCCCTGCGCCATCACCTGTTGCGCGATCGTCGCGGTGATTCCGCTTTTGTCGTGGCGTGTGCGTTCCAACAGTCCGATGCTTCGTTGCTCCGTGACGCCGGGCAGCGGGATCACACGTAGCGAATCTTCCTGTGCCCAAGTCGCGCTGCGCAGCATGGGAACGACGGCCACGCCGACGCGTTGCCGCACCAATGCCACGATTCCCTCGATCGACGACAACTCCAGGAAATCACTGACCTTCACGTGTTGACGTCGCACCGCGCGATCGATCAACGCTCCCGTGCGCTGTGACCGGTCGAACCGGAGAAACCGTTCCGTCTCCAGCAACTTCGTCACCGATACCGTCTTCAACGCCGACGACGCCAGCAGTACCAACGGCTCCCTGTACAACGGCGTCCATCGCACGCCGGCCGGACGCCGTCCCGATGGCTCGACCAGCACCGCGCAATCGATCTCCCCGGCGTCCAGCATGGCCGTCAGTTCAATCGAGCGCGCCGTCTGAATCAGGATCTCCAGGCGAGGTTGTGCCTGCTTGATCAACGACACGGCCGGTGCCAGCGCACTGACCGCCGATTCCACCGCGCCAATCGTCACCGGGCCCGCCGTCGATTCGATGCCGGCCGCCAACGCGCGCATCGTCTGATACTGCGCCAGCAGCTTCTCTGCATGCGGCAGCAAAACCCGTCCCATGGCGTTGAGCGCCACCGAGCGTCCCACGCGATCGAACAGGGGATGGTCAAACTCCTCCTCCAACGCCCGCATTTGCATACTTACCGCCGATTGCGTCATCGCCAGATGTTCGGCTGCCGAAGCGAACGATCCATATCTCGCGACCGCCGCAAACGTCCTCATAAATCGAAGATTGCTCATGAATGACTCACCGCTCACCGTTATCGCTCGACACTCACCACCGACGCCCGCCTCCGCCGCGCCGTCCACGTGCATCGCAAAGGCAGCTCCCTCGCCGAAAGACACGCCAGGCACTCACCGCGCGCCCACCGTCGGCTCGCCATCGGCTCCCCACATGGCCCCGCTCCGCCTCGTATTCATCCCGAATTCTCGTCCTCGATTCATCAGAAAAATTGCGATGACGGATCACAAATTCTAGCTTTTATTGGTTTTTTGGCACAAGCAGAATGGGGCGAAGCGAGTGCGGTCGGCTTGCCACGAACACCCAAAGTACTTCACAGAAGAGGAGTATCCCCATGGAAGTTTCGGTCGGGCGCGACAGCGCCGCAAACCCCGCGATCCCCGAGCGATCGGGAAAGCGCATCGATGTCGGCGTCATCGCCGTGTCGACCATCGGCAATGCGCTCGAATGGTTCGATTTCACCGTCTTCACGTTCTTTGCCGCCAATATCGCCCGCCAATTCTTCCCCAGCGATAACCCTACGGCCGCACTGCTCGCCGCATGGACGACCTTCGGTGTCGGCTTCCTGACGCGTCCGCTGGGCGGCATCGTCCTCGGCGCCTACGCCGACAGGCACGGCCGGAAGGCCGCGCTGCTCGTGACCATCTCCGTCATGGCCCTCGGCGTTGCCGTGATCGCGTTCGCCCCCACCTACGCGCAAATCGGCATGGCCGCGCCGGTGCTCATGCTCATCGGTCGATTCCTTCAGGGCTTCTCCGCAGGCGGCGAAGTCGGCAGCGCCACCGCATTCCTCGTGGAACACGCGCCGGTCGAGCGTCGCGGCGTATACGGCAGCTTCCAGATGATCGCGCAGGCGTGCAGCATGCTCCTCGGCGCCATCGTCTCGGTCGGCATCACCCAGACGCTCACGCCCGAGCAGATCGACGCGTACGGCTGGCGCATCCCGTTCGTCATCGGTCTGCTGATCGTCCCGGTCGGCCTCTACGTCCGCTCGCGTCTGGAAGAGTCGCCCGTGTTTCAGGACGCCCGTCACAAGCCCGCCGAAAAGCGCTCCCCGTTCCTCGAATCGATTACGGTGCACTGGCGCCAGGTGATCGCCGGTTTCGGCCTCACGGTGTACGGCACCATCGGAACGTATATCTTCTACTACTACATGCCGAGCTATGCCACGAAGTCGCTGGGCATCCCCTTCAAGAGCAGCGTGATCGCGTCGCTGTGCGCCGCCGTCGCGTACATCGTCGGCACGTTCGCCTCAGGTCGCATCTCCGACGCCATCGGCCGCAAGAAGCCGATGACCGCCTCCGCGCTCATCAGCCTGGTCATCGCCTATCCGCTGTTCCTTGCAGTGAGCCACGTGCCCACGCTGCCGATGCTCATCTTCGTGCAATGCTGCCTGATGCTCTCGCTCGGTCTCTTCCAGGGCTCCTATTGCGCGTTCGTGTGTGAACTCTTCCCCTCGCGGGTCCGCGCCACCTCCATGGCCATCGGCTACAACTTCGCCGTCATGATCTTCGGCGGCTTCGCCGGGGCCATCGCCACGCTGCTGATCGGATGGACGGGCGACAAGCTCGCGGTGGTCTACTACGGCCTGTTCGGCGCCGCCGTGGGGTTGATCACGATCCTGATGCTTCAGGACCGCTCGCGCCAGCCGCTGCTGTAATTCCGTAGCACGCTGCTTTCCAGGACCGTCGGCGCCATCGCGCCGACGCGCCCGACCAACACCTCCCCAACCCGCCCCTCGTCCAATGGCGTGATCGTCGACGTCCACGTCGCGGCATCGCCCCCGGGGCACCCATCAAGAGACGCAATCCATGTCCATCATTCCCGAAATCGCCGAACGCTCGGCCGAACTGCAAGCCATCCGACGCGACATTCATGCCCACCCGGAACTCCGCTACGAGGAAGCCCGCACGTCGGATATCGTGGCGAAACTGCTCGAATCGTGGGGCATCGAAGTCACGCGAGGACTGGGGAAGACGGGCGTCGTAGGCGTGCTGCGCAACGGCTCCGGGAAGAAGGTCATCGGTCTGCGCGCCGACATGGACGCGCTGCCGATTCAGGAGCTCAACACGTTCGAACACGCGTCGAAGTTCGCAGGGAAGATGCATGCCTGCGGCCATGACGGTCATACCGCCATGCTGCTCGGCGCCGCTCAGCATCTGGCCCAACACCGCACGTTCGACGGCACCGTCGTCTTCATCTTCCAGCCCGCGGAGGAGGGCGGGGGCGGCGCCAAAGCCATGCTCGACGACGGTCTGTTCGAAAAATTTCCGGTCGACGCCGTGTTCGCCCTGCACAACTGGCCAGGACTCGCCGCCGGCAGCTTCGGGGCCCGTGTCGGCGCAACGCAGGCGTCGAGCAACGAATTCCGCATCGTCGTCAAAGGCACCGGCGCACACGCCGCCATGCCGCACAACGGCATCGACCCGGTCCTCACCGCCATGCAGATCGGCACCGGCCTGCAAAGCATCATGACGCGCAACAAGCGCCCGATCGACGCCGCCGTGCTCTCCATCACCCAGATGCAGGCGGGCGAGGCGATCAACGTCATCCCGAACACCGCCACGCTGGCAGGCACCGTGCGCACTTTCTCGCTCGACGTGCTCGATCTCGTCGAGACGCGCATGCGCGGGTTCTGCGAGTCCACCGCCGCCGCCTATGGGTGCACGGTCGAGTTCTCGTTCACCCGCAATTACCCGCCGACGGTCAACACTGCCGCCGAAACGCAGTTCGCGACGAACGTCATGAGAGAGATCGTGGGACGAGATCACGTCGTCGACCCGATCGATCCGACGATGGGCGCGGAAGACTTCTCGTTCTTCCTGCTGGAGCGCCCCGGGTGCTACGCCTACATCGGCAATGGCACCGGCGACCATCGGGCGCATGGTCACGGACTCGGCCCCTGCATGCTCCACAACACGAGCTACGACTTCAACGACGAGGTGCTCACCCTGGGGTCGACGTATTGGGTACGGCTGACCGAGGCTTTCCTCTCGGGCGACGCGCGATGACCAACGCCGTGTTTTCGGAGAGCTATCGTCAGGCGCGCGAGCGCTTCGCGACGGCGGCCCGTACGGCCGGCGCCGAGGTGACGAGCCATATCATCCCCGGCATTACCGGCCGTGAAGGCGAAGCGCTGGCGACCGACGTTGTTCGACTGGGACCGGCGCACGCCCGGCGAATGCTGATCCTGACCTCAGGCACGCACGGCGTAGAGGGCTTCTGCGGCAGCGCTGCGCAGATCGCGCTGCTGGGCGACGAAGGTCTGAAGTCGCGTCTCGACGCGGGGAACGTGGCCATCCTCGTGGTACATGCCATCAATCCGTACGGCTTTTCGTGGCTGTCGCGCACCAACGAGGACAACGTCGACCTGAACCGCAACAGCATCGACTTCTCGCAACCGCTTCCGGTCAACGACGCGTACGCCGACCTGCACGCGCTGCTGGTGCCCCCGACCTGGCCGCCCGACGACGACAACGCGCGGGCGATCTCGGACTACATTGCCACGCACGGGGAAGCGGCCTATCAGCGCGCGCTGACGGTTGGGCAGTACGACTTTGCCGACGGTCTGTTCTACGGCGGGCGAAGCCCCGTGTGGAGCACACGTCTGATGCGCACGCTCATCGAGACGCACGCGAAGCACTGCGACGCGATCGGATGGATCGACTTCCACACCGGTCTCGGGCCGCCGGGACACGGCGAGAAGATCTGCGTGGGCGCCCTGGACGCCGAGGAACTGTCCCGCGCCCGCGCGTGGTGGGGCGCCGACCTGGCCAGTCCCGTGGACGGCACGACGGTGGCGTCGAATGTCGGGGGCCCTTTGCTCGATACCCTGCGCAGCGCGCGACCGGACGCTCAGATTACTGCCATGGCCATCGAGTACGGCACGGTGCCACTCATCGACATGCTGCACATGCTGCGCGCCGACGCCTGGTTGAAGCAGCACCCGGAAGCGCCGGCAGCAAAGGCGTCGTCGATACGAAACGCGTTGCGACAGGCGTTCTGCTTCGACGACCCGGTATGGCAGGGACAGATCCTCGGTCAGGCGCGTGTGGCGATCCTGCAGGCGGTCACGGGGCTGGGGCGCACGTCGGCGCGTGACTGACGCGCCCGGCAGCGCGAGTCTCGCGCAATCCCTACGGGGCGCTTAGGGCCGTGCGTCGTCGACCGTCAGGCGGCCGATATCGGCTGCGAGTTGCAGGCGCGCAGTCTGCCACGCGATGTAGGCGGCAATGTGTTGCTGTTCGGCGTCTGTCAGCTCGTTCTGTGCTGTCAGCAATTCGAGGAATGTGCCGACGCCCGCCTTGTATCTTCCCAGGGCGACATCGGTCGTTTCGCGCGCGCTCGCGAGGAGGCTGTCTGACAGGCGCAACGTCTGCATGCTGGACGAGAGCACTTCGTAATGGCGCCATACGTCCGCAGCGATACGTCGTCTGACCAGGTGCAGTGTCTGCGCGCGTTTCTCGACTTCCGCCAGCGCATCTGCGACCCGGTACTCACGTGAAAATCCTTCGAAGAGCGGGATCGTGATCTGCACGCCGACGCTCCGGTTGTTGATGACCTGGCGCGTTGTGACCTGCGTGATCGGTGTGTCCCCTCGGTCTGCCCACGCCACGAATGAAACTGTCGGGCGCCCCTGGCGACGCACGACATCGACGTGCGCGCGGGCGGCATCGAGTTCGGCCTGGGCTGCCGCTATATCGGGATGCTGTGCGAGTGCCTGATCAAGCATCGGCCCGATGGGCGGCAGGTCGTCACGCTGTGTCGCGCGTGCCGGCGGCAGGGCGCTGAGTGTGAGATCAGTGTCCGCAGGCAAACCGATGACCAGCGCCAGCTCGCCAAGCGCCAGACGCGCCGCGCTGTCGGCCTGGCGTGTCGCCAGTCGCATGCGCGACCACGTGGTCTGCGCCTGAAGCTTGTCCGCGCGAGCGCCCACGCCGGCGTCGAGTCTCGCGGATGCGGCATCGAAACTTTCCCTGGCGATTCGCTCCGCCTCGCGCGCGGAGCGCAGCACACCGCGTCGCGCCTGCGCGTCGTAGTACGCCCGCACGGCGTCGAGAAACACGGTCTGCCACCGGGAATCTCGCGAAGAAATGGCCGCATCGACCAGCGCCTGGTCGCGCGCGACCGCGGCCGATCGCTGGCCGAAGTCGTAGAGCACCCACGTCAGGTTCAGCGCGATGTCCGTGCTGCGACTGTTTAGCGACGAGTTGAATTCCGGCGAATCGTCGTACGTCACGCGTTGATCGACGCGTGCAAGGCTGCCGGTGGCGTTCACGGAAGGAAGATAGGCGCTTCGTGCTACACCGAGCCGCGCTTGTCGGGCACGGACTTCCGCCCACGAATGGCGGGTGCGCGGATCGCTGGCCAGCGCCATCACGACGACATCCTCGAGCGTGAGCGGCGTCCCGGTTGCGGGTGGGCGCGATGGAATATTCGGCACGTCGATCTGCGAATGTGATGCCGGCGGTGTGCCGGCTCGGACCTCGAACGTCGGCGGCGGCGGGGGCGGGGGCGGCGGCGCCATGGCGTGCAGCGGGTCGTTCCATCCCCAGGCGAACGCTAGCCCTGGCAGGAGCGTGAACGCCGCGGCCACCAGCGGGCACCGTCCGCCACGCACGCCGTAATACGAAGGGCCGCGTTCCGTCCCGGTGCCGGTGCGAAGCCTCCGTCTCATGCCGAAGCCGTGTTCGCAGGGGGGGCGATTGCACCCTCGGCACATGTCGTGCTCACGGCATGCCTGGTATCGCGAACGATACGGCCGCCGGCGAGTATCAGTTCTCGCGAGGCGCTCAAGACCGTTTCCTGTCGATGTGCGACGATCACCCGCGTGATGGACAGCCCGGCGATGGCGTCGTTGACTTCCCGCTCGCGGCCGACGTCGAGGTGGCTCGTCGCCTCGTCGAGGAACAGCAGGCGCGGTCGCTTGTACAGCGCACGGGCGAGCAGTACACGCTGCTTCTGCCCGCCGGAGAGCACCGTGCCCATGTCGCCGACAAGCGTGTTGTATCCCATTGGCATGGCGGCGACGTCGTCGTGAATCGCCGCCATTCGCGCGCACTCGCCCACCCAGGCCATATCGGCATGCGGATCGAAAAAGCTGATGTTCTCCGCGATGGAGCCGGCAAACAGCGTGTCGTCCTGCAAGACGGTTCCGGCCATCAGGCGCAGTGTGTCCAGTCCCACATGTCCGACGGGCACGCCATCGAGCAATACCTCGCCTTCGGTCGGCGCAAGCATCCCCAGCATGACGTTAATCAATGTGGATTTGCCGCCCCCGGACGCCCCGGTGATGGCCACGGACTCCCCGCCCTCGATACGGAAATTCACACCGTCGAGCACGAAGGGCTCATGTTCGCTGTACCGAAACCGAAGGTTGCGCACCTCGATCGCAGGCACGGCCGGCGTGTCGCTCAGTTCGGCGGCGTCGCGCCAGGTCGCCGCCGAGGCCGGCTCCGGGGCATGCAGCACGATGTCGGCCAACCGCTCCCCCTGCAACTGCATCATCTTCACGTCGACCCACTTGTCGAGCAACGCGCTCACGCGCGTGTCGAACATCTGCCTGTAGGCCATGAACGCGATCAATGCGCCGACGGTGAACGCGCCGTCCAGCACGAGTCGCGCCCCGAGCCAGACGATGGCGATCGTCTCGAGGCCGAACAGCACGCCGCTCAGCGCCCGGTAACCGAGCGTCATTTTCTGGATCGTCAGGTCGGCATTGATCTGATTGACGAGCAACGTGAGCCAGCGCGAGCGCCGTTCGTCCTGTTGCCGAAACAGCTTGATGGTCTTCACGCCGCGCACCGTCTCGAGAAAGTGTGTCTGCTGCTTGGCGGCGTGAACGATCTGGGCCTCGGTGGCGTCGCGCAGCGGCACGAACCACAACCAACGTCCGAAGGCGTAGAGCCCCATGGCGCCGAGCGCAACCCACGCGAGCGGAGCGCTGAAGGCGAACATCATGGCGAGCGTGATCGACATCACCATGCCGTCGAGCATCGCCTCGAGAAACGAGGTCGTCAGCGTGCGCTGAATGGCGTCGATGGCGCCAAATCGCGACACCACGTCGCCAAGATGCCGCTTCTCGAAGTAGGTGACCGGAAGTCGCAGCAAGTGCATGAAGACATTGCTGCGCCATTGAAGATTGAGCGTGGTGCCGAGGAACATCAGCACCCACCCACGCGCCGCGCTGGTGACCTGCTGCATCAGTAGCAGTAGCGCGAAGCCAACCGCCAGCGTTGTCAGCAGGTCGCGATCCGCGCTCGGCAGCGCGTGATCGATGACCCATTGCATCAGAAAGGGCTGCAGCACCATCAACACTTCGAGTCCCAGTGCCAGCACGACCACGTGCGCCACCGACGCGCCAAGTCCGGTGATCCGTCCGATCAGGCGCTGCAAGCGCACGGGCCGGCGCTCGCGCAGCGGCGAGAACTGCGCTGTCGGCCACAACTCGAGTGCCACCCCGGTGAAGCGCTTCGAGACTTCGTCGAGGGAGCATGCCCGGATGCCCATGGCCGGATCGAAGAGCGTGACCGTGCGGCTACCGACTTCGCGCAACACCACGAAGTGATTGAATTCCCAATGCAGTATGCACGGCAGACGCAGTTTCGACAGGGCGTCGATGTCGAGCTTGACGGGACGCGAGGCCAGCTCCATGCGCGCCGCCAGCTGTACCAGGGCGCCCAGCGTCAGTCCCTTGAGCGAGACAGGAAAGCGCCCGCGCAGCGTGGCAAGATCGGTCTCGTGCCCGTGATAACCGGCAATCATGCCCAGACAGGCGAGACCGCATTCGGCCGCCTCGGTCTGCAGCATGAGCGGCATGCGCTGTCGAAAACTCAGTGCAAGACGATCCGGCATCATTACAGTTTCCCCGACAGGCTTTGGACGGGATCGAACGCCCATTGATAGAGACGGCGGCGCTGCCGAAGCAGGTCGGCCTCGACCTGCATGCCCGGGCGCAGCTCCCACGGTTGGCCCAGCGGCGATGTGGGTGTGGCGTCGAACGACACGGTGACGCGGTACAGTGGCTCGCCGCCGCCGTCGACTCTCGCGCCTACGGCGTCGCCCAGTTGATCGGCCGGCATTGCCGTGCGGGCCACCATGTCCACCACACCGGGCTGCTGGCCCCACCGCTCGTATGGATAAGCCGGATAGCGCAGCAGGACCCGGTCGCCGCGCCGAACTGTCCCGATCGACCGGCTCGGGGCATAGAGCTCGGCCTGAAGACGCGTGCCCGCCGGCACGAGGGCGGCCAGCGGGCGACGGGCGTCCACGGCCTGACCGACGTCTGCCACCATGGCGGTAACGATGCCAGCCCGAGGCGCTGTGATCTCGGTGCGACGCCTGGCCTCGCTGCGGCTCAGCGCCTCGGCGTTCTCCGACAGTTCTCGATCGATGGCCGCGATTTGCTTTTGTTGTTTCAGGGACAGCTCGGCGAGGGTGTTCGTTTGCCCTGTCAGCTCGGCGCCGATGCGAAGGCGCTCGCGGGTGAGAGTCTGCAACTGACCGCGTTGGTCGAGGGCGTCGGCACGCTTCTGATCGGCCTGCTCCTGAGAGATGTAGCCTTGTCCGACCAACCCGCGATATCGCGCGGCGGTCTGCTCCGCGAGCGCCACGCGCTCGCGTTGGCCTGAGATCTGCTCGTCGAGCGCGCCGGCTTGCCCGCGCAGGCCGCGTACGTCAGCTTCCAGGCTCGCCCGTTCACCGGCCTGCATGGCGCGGGTCTTCTCCCGCGCGTCGCGAAGACTCGCGTCGCGGTGAAGAACTTGCTCGCTGATCGCCGCCTGCGTGGCTCCCAGGGCGCTTTGGCGTTCGCCGGAAATCACGAAGAGGATGTCACCCGCCTTTACCCGTTGTTCGTCGCGCACCCGACGCTCGACAACGATGCCCGCGTCGGGGACATACAGCTTGATGAGGCCATGCTCCGGCACCAGCTGACCGCGTACGGTGGTGCGCTGCGTGTAGCTGCCAAATATCAGAAAGAGGATGACCGCCGTGGTGAACGACGTGAGCACCCCCGTGAGCAGACGCATCGAGAGCGGCTGGATGAGGACGATCTCGCCAAGCGAAGTCGTCTTTTGCGCAGACAGCGCTTCTTCACGGAACAGGGGCACGATGAGTGGCGGCGGGCACGCACAGGTGTCTCAGGGGCAAGCGCGAGGGCAAGCCCTCTCGCTTGCGTACGACCCGAGCGACTGCGCTTCACGTCTGTCAGAACGTCGGGCCCGGGCCGCTCGGAACGCTCTTCATCGCTCGGCCCAGAGTGGTTTGCAGTGCCGCCGACTTCATATTTGTACGTAAACTGCCCACGCCACCGCTCACCTGAGCGATTTCCTCCGATGAGAGCTCGGTCGGCTGCGTGGGGGCGGTGGTTTTCGAGGTGTCGTCCGTTTTGAGGGCCATTTCGTTGATCTCCAAGTAGTTGAGCTGCGACGTCGGTCGGGGCGTTCAGCGCGCGTAAAAGTTCGCTTTGTTGGCGACCGGTGCCGCGCCCGGGACGTTGGTGCCCGCAATGGTCGTCTTCCGATTGCCTGCGCCACCGCTCACCTGAGCGATTTCCTGTGCATTCAGGTCTTTGATGGTGCTCTCGACGGCTTTCGATCCCGCGTCTTTTGTCTTCTGCTTTCCCGTTTCCATCCGAGTCTCCTTGCAAGTCGCGCGAAGCAGAGCAAAGTTGCCGGTCTCGCGCATGATTGACGTATGAACCGCGTCAACGACGGTACGGCCCCGGGCATTGGGCGGGCGCTGATCCGTCGAACGGATTCAGGGAGGCGGGGATGGGGTGCCCCGTTCCGGCGCGCGGCCAAAACATGTACTTCGGTAGGTATGCTAGCGATCGGATCGGGGCGGCGCATTGGACTAAAGTCCTATGCGCCGCAGATGTTGCCTGTGCGAGACGCCGGGAAATCGGTGTGTCGCCGGAAAAGGAAGTCCACGGCCGCGTCGGCAAAGCGGCGCGGCACCGGGCTGGCAGGATGCCATCTCCCATGACTCATCACCCAAGGAGATCGATGATGCAGCCTCTCTCGTCAACGATGACCCGCGCCGTGCCGGCGTCGCCCGACGTATTGGCCTGGCAACCGCAGGCGCCGGCCGATCGCGGACCCGCCGGCGACTTCGCCTTCTTCAGAGAGCCGTTACGGCACGACAGCGTCCTGCGCGATCAGTGGAGCGCAGCCGTCGGCAACGGCTCGCCCTCCGGCATGTGGTCGCGCTTCGTCCACGACGTGGGCGAACGGTTTTTCAAGGGCAGCCGGAAGCAGCGCGTGATGGACGCTCTGGTGCTGTCGCTCGATCTGTTGCCGGAGCGCAGGCGCGCGGACGCGCTCGGCTGTCTGCTCGCCGATGGCGTGGAAGGTCGAGCGGCCGTCGAGGAGTTCTGGCCGTATGTGGGCATGGACCGCATCCCGGAGGTCGACCGCGCGCGTGTTCGCCGCCTGCTGCGGGAGTACGAGATCGGTCGTTGACCCGGCGTCCATGCACCATCGATCGACCGCCAATCGGGCGTTAAACATGCACCAGGCGGCCACCAGGCGGTCTTCCATCGCGCTTTGACGCCGCGACCTCGGCCCGCGGCACTGTTCGGAAACACCGCGGCGTCAAGCCTGCGGCGTTTCCGATTTGCCGTCTTGCGTCGACGTCTTCGCCACGGGCGCAGGCAGGCCGGTGATCTTCGGCACGCATTCGCGGTGGAACCACACGAGATTGACCGGCTCGCCGGCGAGCAAACGCTTCACCGGCGGCACCACCTGCTCGCCGATGAGCATGCCGAGCAGGCCGATCAACGCGACGGCAGGGGGCGCCGGAGAGCGCACGCCGAGTCCGCCGTATATGACGCCGACGAGAATGCCGACGGCGAGCGAAACGAGATAGAGCTTCATCAGGATCTCCGCGAAGCGTGGGCGCCGAGGTCGTACCAGGCCACGGCGATGAAGCCGCCGACCAATCCGAGGTGCTCGAAGAATCCGTTGGCAATCATCTGGCGCGCCTCGGGCGGGGCGTCCCAGAAGCGATTGGCAAGGAACGTCGCCGCCAGCGTGAAGGCCGCCAGCGCCAACGCACCCAGCCATCGCCCTTTGCCTGTCAGGATCATCAGCGACGCACCGATCTCGAGCACGATGACCGCGACCGCCATCGGCGCGGCAGGCGACAGGCCGAAGTGCCGCATCTCGGCGATGGCGCCGTGAAAGTCCAGCGCCTTGTCGATGCCTCCCTGTAAATAGGCGCTGCACAGCAGCAACAGCGCCAGCCAGCTGACCCAGCCCGGCAGCGAAAGGGCGCCGCGCGACACGGGCGGCGACGGATCGGACGACGGCTGCAATGTGGCCATGGCGCACCTCGGATGACGTCGGGGATTCAGAAGGCCCAGCAGGAGCAGCCGAGCGCGCCCCAGAAGCCGCTCTCGTCCGACGCCGGTACGTTGGCGCCCCAGGCGCTCGCATGCGCATGACCGTGCACGCCGCATGAACTCGCGCAGGCACAACTCACGCTGACGTTGAGCACTTGCGGTCCGCGCGGCTGATAGCCCACGCCGTGCCGCGCCGGCGACCAGTCCGGCATCGCCGGGGGGAGTGCGGGCGCATGACGGCTGAAGTCGCCATCGCCGTACACGACCTTGCCACCCAGCAACGTGAGCACCGACGTGATGTCCTGGATATCGTCTTCGGGAACGCTGAAGTAGTCGGCCGAGAGCACGGCGAGATCGGCCAGTTGCCCGATCTTGATCTGCCCCTTCTTGCCCACTTCCGACGAAAACCACGTGTTGGCCTCGGTCCAGAGGCGCAGTGCCTCGTCGCGATCGAGCAGGTTGTGCGGCGCGTACATGCGCAATCCCCCGACCGTCTTTCCCGTGACCAGCCAGTAGAGCGATACCCATGGGTTGTACGAGGCGACGCGCGTGGCATCCGTGCCCGCGCCCACCTTCACGCCCCGCTCGAGCATGCGGCGGATCGGCGGCGTTGCCTCGGCCGCCCGTGCGCCGTAACGCTCCACGAAGTATTCGCCCTGGTATGCCATGCGATGCTGCACGGCGATCCCGCCGCCAAGCGCCGCGATCCGGTCAATGTTGCGATCGCTGATCGTCTCGGCGTGATCGAAGAACCAGTGCAGGCCGTCGAATGGCACGTCTTTCGCAACCTTCTCGTAGACGTCCAGCGCGCGCGAGATGGTCTCGTCGTAGGTCGCATGCAGGCGCCATGGCCAGCGATTCTCCGCGAGCAGGCGTACCACCGGCTCCAGATCGTCTTCCATCGACGGCGGCATTTCGGGACGCTCCACGCGGAAATCCTCGAAGTCCGCCGCGGTGTACACCAGCATCTCGCCCGCACCGTTGTGACGGTACAGGTCGTCCCCCTGGCCCGGGCTCACCTGCTTCACCCAACTGCTGAAGTCGGCGAGCTCCGCCTTGGGCTTCTGCGTGAAAAGGTTGTACGCGAGACGCACCGTCAACTGATCTTCCCGGTGAAGGGCCTCGATGATCTCGTAATCCTCAGGGTAGTTCTGGAATCCGCCGCCCGCGTCGATGACGCCGGTCACGCCAAGTCGGTTGACTTCGCGCATGAAGTGACGCGTGGAGTTCTTCTGGTACTCAGGCGGCAGCTTCGGACCCTTGGCGAGCGTGGCGTAAAGAATGGTCGCGTTGGGCTTGGCAAGCAGCAGCCCGGTCGGGTTGCCCGACGCATCCCGGACGATCTCCCCGCCCGGCGGGTTGGGCGTGTCTTTGGTATAGCCCACCGTGCGCAGCGCCGCGCCGTTGAGGATCGCACGGTCGTACAGGTGGAGGATGAACACCGGCGTGTCCGGCGCGACGGCGTTCAGTTCGTCGATGGTCGGCAGGCGCTTCTCGACGAACTGATGTTCGGTAAAGCCGCCCACCACGCGGACCCATTGCGGCGCCGGCGTCCGGTCGACCTGATCCTTCAACATGCGCATGGCGTCGGCCAGCGAGCGTACGCCGTCCCAGCGCAACTCCATGTTGTAGTTGAGGCCACCGCGAATGATGTGCATGTGGCTGTCGATCAGGCCGGGGATGACGCGGCGGCCCTGCAGGTCGATGATCGGCGTATCGGCGCTGGCCAGTCGCATCACGTCTTCGCGCGTGCCGACCGCGGTGAACGTGCCGCCGGCAATGGCGACGGCGTCGGCCTGCGGATTGGCACGGTCGAGCGTGGAGAACTTGCCGTTGACCAGAATGAGATCGGGCGTGGGGGCGGGCATGGCTGGACTCCTGTCAGCGAGCGGGAACCGCGGCGATGGCTTCGTGCGGCGTTTCGGTGCGTTGCGGCGCCTTGTGCACCATCGTATAGGCATAGTCCACGCCCATGCCATACGCACCGGAGTGCTCCTTCACGAGCTTCATCACGGCATCGTACGTGTCGCGATGCGCCCAGTCGCGCTGCCACTCAAGCAGGACCTGCTGCCACGTCACAGGCACCACGCCGGCCTGGACCATGCGCTGCATGGCGTAGTCGTGGGCTTCACGCGAGGTGCCTCCCGAGGCGTCGGCCACCATGTAGATCTCGTAGCCCCCCTCGAGCATCGCGCACAGCGCGAAGGTCGTGTTGCACACTTCGGTCCACAGGCCCGAGACCACCACCTTCTTGCGACCGTTGGCGGCGAGCGCGTCGCGCACTTTCTGGTCGTCCCACGAGTTCATCGAGGTGCGCTCGAGCAGCTTCTGGTTCGGGAAGACGTCGAGCAGTTCGGGGTACGTGAAACCCGAAAACGATTCGGTTTCCACCGTGGTGATCGTCGTCGGAATATTGAAGATGCGGGCGGCCTTGGCCAGACCGACGGTGTTGTTCTTGAGCGCCTGGCGATCCATCGACTGAACACCGAATGCCATCTGCGGTTGATGGTCGATGAAGATGAGCTGGCAGTTCTGGGGGGTAAGGACTTCGAGCTTGGGATTCGACATGGAAGACTCCGGAGGGAAGGCTGGGATGGGTCGTAACGGCACCGCACACGACCATCCGAGAGCGTATGCCGCCGATGTGACTGCTTCCATCGTCTCTTCGTATTAGCACGACCGGCGCCTTTGCCGACGGGGCTTCGCGGCCGGCTATCCACCGAAATCGGTAGCACGTTCGTGCTTTTTGATTCGTTTGAGAGACACGTGACTGACGTATACTCAGCAGCATTCCTTTTGACTCTGCCGACCTGCATGAACCGGCTTCCGGACTGCGATACCCCGAGCGTCTATGTCGTTGATAGCGACCGGACGCGCAACGATACGCTGTGCGCGCAACTCGCGTCGGCGGGCCTGGCGATACTGGGCTTCGAGAGCGCGGCTGCGTTCCTGGCGCATGTGCGCGCCGCAGGTCCGGCCTGTCTGGTGCTGTCGGCAGACCTCGATGTGCCTGGCGGCGGGCTGGCATTCCAGCACGAGCTCGCGGCATTGCGCGATCCGATTCCGGTGGTACTCGTCGCCAGTCATGCGGACGTGACGATGAGTGTGTCGGGCATGAAGGCCGGGGCGGTCGACTTTCTCACGCCACCGCTGACTGAGGCCGGATTGCTCGACGCAGTCGGGGCGGGCCTGGCGCGAGACCGTCAGCGGCTGGCGATCGAGAAGGTCAGTGGTGATGTTGCCGAGCGCGCGCAGCGACTCTCGCAACGGGAGCGCGAGGTGATGGCGCTCGTGGCGGCCGGGCGGATGAACAAGCACATCGCCGACGAGCTCGGGATCAGCGAAGTCACAGTGAAGATTCACCGCGGCAATGCGATGCGCAAGATGGAAGCGCGCTCGTTCGCCGATCTCGTCATCATGGCCCACAAACTTGGCATGACGTCCCCGGCGCTGTATCACGGAGGAATCGGACGGCATCGTCGCGAGCCAGCCTGAGGTGTTGCCGTCGCCGCGCGGGATTCGGTGGGGCTGGCAGCCTCTGATGCGTGAAGTGGGGGACGCAGCGCTGAACGTCGGGATGCGTTTTGCCGGTCGCGATGTCACCCCCTTTGGGTTCTCTCTATATATTAGGTCGCCGCGGACGGCGTCGCGATTCGATGATCACCGGTGCCGCAGGCGTTCATGGCATCCCGTTGCCGACGGCTGATGGAGAGGCTGGGCCGAAGCCGTCGGAAACGCAGCCCCGTAAAAATAGTTTCACAAAAGGGTTGCGCGGTTGGGCGAACGTGACTAATATCTCGTCTCTCGCAACGATGGCGACGCAGCGCAAGCGGCGAAGCGGTTGGGGCGACGGGCTGAAAAGCCAGGTGGTTGGTGGTTTTCGAGCAGGCGAGTCGCTACGGCGGCGAGCGAAGAAAGCGAAAAAAACTGTTGACGACGACGAGAAGCTGCGACATAATCTCACTTCTCTGCTGCTGATGCAGCGACGCAGAAAACGAAGCGACGGCGCGGTAAGTTGGCGACGAAGCGAAGTGCGATGCGATTGATCTTTAAAAATTGAACAACCGATAAGTGTGGGCACTCGATGAATAGTGCGTCTGCTTCGGCAGATTAGCTTTAAATTTATTGAGGCTCACATAGTAATAGGTAAGTTAAGTAATTAACTTGT